>NZ_JABXKK010000107.1 GCF_017115045.1 Nostoc sp. NMS8
CTATCTCTTTACATTACCGTAGTTTGTGGTTCAATTACCTGAAAATTGCTGTAAGAACAGTTCTGCTGCTTTTCCCAGCAATGCGACGGGATTTAGGAGCGTGGAGTCCTTGGGGGAAATACTTGCGTTTACGGCAGCAAATCGATCAACTCATCTACGCCCAGATTCAAGAACGCAAAGCACAACCCGATCCATCTCGGACTGATATTCTATCTTTGATGATGGCTGCTCGTGATGAAGCGGGAGAGCCGATGACAGACTTGGAATTACGTGATGAGCTAATGACCCTATTAGTGGCGGGTCACGAAACTACTGCAACTTCCTTATCATGGGCACTGTACTGGATTCATCATGTACCACAGGTGCGTGAAAAACTGCTACAAGAACTAGATAAGTTGGGTGAACAACCAGATCCAAACGCTATTTTCCGATTGCCTTATTTGGATGCTGTCTGTTCTGAAACCCTACGTCTTTATCCAGTAGCAGTATCAGCACTGAATCGAGTGGTCAAATCACCGCTACAAATTGGAGAATACAACTTTGAGCCTGGGACTTTGCTCAATCCCTCTATTTATTTGACCCATCATCGAGAAGATTTATATCCACAGTCGAAGCAATTTAAGCCGGAGCGTTTTCTAGAACGGCAATTTTCTCCTTATGAGTATTTACCCTTTGGTGGCGGAAACCGTCGCTGTATTGGAATGGCATTTGCCTTGTTTGAGATGAAACTAGTGTTGGCAAAAGTGCTATCTCAGTGGGAGATGGAACTGGCTGATAGTAAACCAGTGCAGCCAGTACGTAAAGGCTTGCTATTTAGTCCAGCAGGTGGTGTGAAGATGGTAGTGAAGGGGAAGCGTCTTCAAAATCAGGTAGTTCGAGAGACTAGTTTTGTTTAGAAAGTTTCAGAATGCGATCGCCAGCTAGGCATATACCATGAAAGATGTTGCAAGTCTAGTAGATGAAATTATTAGAGGAAAATGTTATAACTCGCTTTCCGCGTCGCTATCGTGGAGATAAAGAAAAATTTTCCTTGCTTGAAACCCCTGACTTTAGGCATGGGGTATTCTGACTCCTGACTCCTTGTCATGAATTATTTTCATTTACCACTTGGCTGCCATGACTGCGGGGATCATCTTGACTAGCAGTTGGTGCTACTGGGGCTGAAAACTTGGAAACTTTGCCACTAGCTTGAGCATAGGGGAGAGACGAACCAGTAACCAAAGCCTCTAAGTTGCTAGCCATAATCGTCCGGGGTTGATCGCCGATGGCTTGGGCTATGGTTTCTCCTTGCTGACTCAAAAATACAAAATGGGGAATCCCATCTACCCGATATCTCAGCATTTCCGGCAGCCACTTGGTATTATCCACATTCAGCATGACAAAATTCATCTTGTCAGCATACTCTGTTTCTAGTTGAGTGATATCTGGTGCCATTTTCTGGCAGACAGTACACCAATCAGCATAAAACTCTACTAGAGATGGTTTGCCGTTACTGATTGCTACTTCCAACGGTGTGGAAGTCTCGCTTAAGTTGGCTAGAGTTGCCGAGGTTATTTCAGTTCGCAATCCTAAGACGAGGCAAACGCTAAGTGCGATCGCTACCATTACAATTAAGAAGTTTCTCAAACGCTTTCCGAACGTGGATTCAGGTTTTTCGGGAGAATTAACAGGTGAGTCAGTACTCATAACAGGATTATTAAAACTTATTAGGCAATTTCCTCTTTAGTTTAGCTGACTCCAACTACTGTTTAACGTTTCGCAAAAGTCCCCACCCTCTCTGCGAGACGCTACGCGAACAACTTTTAGTAGGGTGAAGATAGGAAGCATTGGTGTCAACTTCAGCTGAAACTCCTTTAAAACCTCGTTTCCAGCCTCCGGCTAGAAATGCTGCTCCTGGCGGCTCTGCCGCTAGTAAGAGAGGGGGAGCCTCAACGACGAGCATTCCCAGTGGGAGACTAGGAACGAGGCAAAACCGTATTGCGACCAATATTAGCCGTTAGCGGGACGTTTAACCCTTAATTTTGAATTTTGAATTTTGAATTGATTTATAAATGTACCACCTGCATCCTTCACAGTTGATTTAGTAATGGGATTGAGACCGTTGGACAATGCTTTTTATATTCAAAATTCACCATCCCCAATCCTAAAACAACTATCAATGCCCAACTTAACGCGCCTAGAAAAAATAATCTTTGAAATCTAGCTACTTTTTGCTCTTGAACTAGTCTAGCTTTAACTTCTTTAGCTCGTTCTGCTTCTAGCCAAGTCTCAACTTGTCGCCGATCAAACTCTTGGCTAGCAGCTAAAAACTGATAATCCAAATCACTCAAGCTTTTACCTTGTGACCAAACTAGAGCTTCAAGTAAAGCTTTCCCGCGCAATAGTCGCGAATTATCATGATATTCTGAGGCTACCCAAGCATTTAATGTTTGGGAGTAGGGTCGTAATTTTGCTAATTGTTTTTCTACCCAAGTTTGGTTGAAAACCTCTTCATAGATACGGTTCTTGACTTTTAGTTGCCCTTGCTGCTTGGTTACTAATCCCGACAACAGCAGTTCTATTTCCTCTTCTCCATCATCACAAGCTATCTGAATCCCTTGTAAGACTTGCTGGTACAATCCCAGCAAACCTCCAGCACGTTGCTCATTTCTCAGCAAGCGATCGCGGATTGTTTTTAAATGCTCTGGATCATCTTTTGCTTCCCATTTCTCTATAATATGCGTTTGCACTAATTTTTCTAAAATCAACAAGGGAAATTGGTAAAAAAAGTTGATAAGATGTTGATTAATAATTGGTAAATGGTTATCTAATTTATAACGATCGTCAACTTCTAGACTTCTTTGTTCCTGAATATCCTTATTTCCAGAGTTTCTTTCTTGTACCACTATTTGACAGAGCTTTTGAGTGAGAAATGGCTGACCATTTGTCCAAGATAAAATTTCTTTAATAACTGCCATCGGATTAGCTATTTTACTACCTAAACCTGCTGCTAATGGCTGAACTTCTGATAAATTAAACCCGTGCAGTTCAATAGATTTACCTATATTAAATGGAGTACAGTTTCGATCGATAATCAAATCTGAAGGTGTTGCTACTCCAAATAGTGCCCAAGTTAAGCGGTTATATTCTGAGTTTTCTGCTCGTTGATTGTAGCATGAGCGAATTAGGGTAAAAAAATCGACTACAGGGAAATTCAAACCTAAAACGCTATCAATTTCATCAACAAAAATAAATATTTTTTCAGTCTGGATTTGCACTAATAAAATATCTTCAATAAATTGGCTTAATCGCTGTAATATAGGTAAATCTTCTCGCTCTGCCCACCAGGCTTTGAAATTAACTTTGTTAAATAGATTAAAGCTCCTTAATAAATCAACTACGATGCCTTTATACCACTGAGCAGGAGTAATATTGCCATTGCCGATTCGAGTCATGTCGATAGAAGCACAACTGAAGCCTGCTTGTTCTAATCGATGTCTTATTTGTAATCGCAAGCTAGACTTTCCCATCTGTCGGGAACTAAATACATAACAAAATTCACCTTTCATTAGATAATTATAAAGTTCAATATCAGCCTGCCGTTCTACATAGCTAGGAGCATCAATTTTGAGACTACCACCAATTTGATATTCATACTTATTCATAGCATTTAGATTAATTGCTCTCGGAAATATAACCGATATAACTCACAGCTAGGCATTGCCTGATTTCCTTCCAGTTTTACCAGACCCATATTTTCTAATTTATAGGCTGCGATCGCTTCTAATTGCACACTGGTTGGAGATGTAACTACTCGTTTGAGCGCTGTCGCTAGTTCAAGATGTTCTTGGAGATTAGTTAGATGCTGCCGTAAATAGTTGCTATAAATGCCTGCTATTGTGGGAGCTTCTTCTAGTAGTTGTTCTAGAGTTATTGCTTGATATCCCAGGTTGTAAAGAGCCAGACGAGCTAGATAGGGATGACCACCAATCATTGCTCGTAGAGGAGCCAGCTTTTGCAATCCTTTCTCGCCTTTAGCCCAATCCAATTCATGACGTACTGCCAATTCTTGCATTTGCTCTAAACTAAATTCTGGTAACTTAATCGGTAGCCCTACATTGAAAGGGGATTGATTAATATCTAACGGGATATAAGCTTCAGTGGCATGAACTACTACTAATCGAAGTTTTTGCCAGATTTCTAATTCGGAAGCATCCTCATACCAAGAGCGCAGTAGTGGGAGAAAGTCGCGAGAGATTTCTGGATACTCGAAAATTCGATTTACTTCATCCAAAGCTAAGACTATCGGAGCGTCAATTTTCTCCAGCAAATACTCCTGTAAATACAATGTGCAGCTAACTTTGCTGCCAATATCATCATCCCAATAATCATCTAGTCTGATTTCTAGGTTCAACTGCCGACTGACGTTAGCACAAAACCATCGTAAGAATTTTTCTAAGCTAGTGAAAACTTGACTATCTGCCCTTTGTAAACTGATCTGTACAGTGTGTACTCCAGTTTTTTTAGCATGAGTCAGAATTCTGTGCATTAGAGAGGTTTTTCCCATTTTACCGGGGGCTTTGATTCTGATTAGGCTACCAGGTTTCTTGATTTCGGTATATGTGCGTTCTTCAATTGGCGGACGCTTGATGTAGAAAGAGGAATTAAGCGGTACTGAACCACCAGGAAGTTCTAAGGAGTCGGGATTAAGAACTGAAGTTTTTCTCTTGTCTTGCTTTCCCATAATCAAAAAAGACCCTGATATCCCACTATGATTAGAGAGAATCTCCAGTGGCTTTTTCCCTCTGCTCATTTGCTGAGACTGCCTCAAGACTGCTGGCACACTTTGTAGCTTTTCTAACAAAACTCCACTTTGCGATCGCCGTCTTAAAACTGACCGAAAATTACTTTTTGTTACCTCCTCCCCAAAAGCTTGTGAAAGTAACTTCCATAACTTAGAACCCACATCTTTGATATAATTTGCATCATAACCGCAGCTTTCGGCGATATCTGGATAAGTTTGTCCTTCCCAAGCTTTACGAAAGACTATTTCCTGAACATCACTTAAGCCATGTTCAAGAAATGTGTCTAAAGTTGCTAGTGCTTCTTCTATATTCATTAGTAAAAATCATAAAGTTTCTTTTAAATAAAACTTTAGCGGAATTATTTATATTTTTTTCCTTATTTTCTTAAATTTAAACACTCATAGAAATTTACAGCAGTTTTCATTTGTCCCCTAGTGCGTAGTTTCTTAACTTAAAAATAGCTATAATTGGTATTAATTTGATTTCAAGCCGACATTCTCAGGTGTTGGGAACTGGACACTGGGTAAAAAATCTCTTTAAAGCTTCTTTCCAAGACTCTACGCCTAGTAAGCTGTTGTGATTATAGTTTGCACATTGAGGCGGCAGGGGAGCAGGGTGCAGGGAGCAAGGGAGAGGATTTACAGGTTTTGCCTAATCATGCTTGTGATGCAATTTGCAGGCGCAACAGCTTATTCTCTAAGGAAGGATACGACTTCGCTAATCCACATATTTATCTTCCTAGTCGCTAGTCTCCAGCCCCAATTCAATTTTCTCTCGTTGTATGAAACAACCTTAGATTTTAGCCTAAGAGTTCCTACAACGACTCCGCAGGAGTTAGAAAATTGATAAAGTCAAGCTAAGAAATTGAGAATCTTGTTAGTAATATGTTGCTACCCTAGATTATGCAGGTGTTCCTGATATACTTCCGGTGTATTAATGTCTAATAGCACAGCCGGATTATCAAATTTAACTTGATGAATTACTGGATAAAATTCTTTGATGATTTGGCGTAAACCTAAGTTTTCTTCACGGATATTTTGTAAGTGCGATCGCATCCCATTACTAAACAACAATGGATGTCCTATTTTACCTTGATATGTCGGTGCGGTAATCACTGCTGAATTGTCTTGGTGTGCTAATAGTAATCTCTGGTAAATATCTGATTTTCTAGGTTGATCGACTGCTGAAATTGCTAAGACTTCAAAGTGTGGGGGAATATATTGCAACCCTGTGAGCAGAGAAGTTGTTTTACCGAAATTGGTATGAAAGTTAATTACAGCTAAACTGCCATCAGGCAAATCTTTTTGTTTATTGCTATTGTGTGAACCTAAAACTACTACAGGGGTAAAACCTACACTTAACCACTGTTCTAGTTGATAAGTTAATAATGTTTTACCTTCATGCCAAGGGAGTGAAGTTTTACAAGTACCCATACGAGTAGATTTACCTGCTGCGAGAACAATTGCAAAGTTACTACTCAGGTATCTGACTTCTTCAAAAAATCGGGTATCTAAATCCAGCTTAGGGAAATTCTCATAAATCAAGAGCTTAACCTCGTCCGACATAAATTTTAATATATTTAGTCATGCTTTTGTCACAATTTTGCAATAACTTTGTCAACATGACGTGTGATGCTATAGCTCTGGCTTCGGAAGTAGTCTTATACTCAACCCACACGCCAGAATCTACCGAGGAGAATCACTTCAGGCACAGGCCCTTATGAAGATGACTCTTCAAATCAAAATTGCAAAATTTCATATAGTTTAGAAGGAACAAGAAGATGAATTGGAAAGTACTTGCTTTACTCCCTGCTCTAACTCTAGCTACTGCTTTGCCTGCTTTCTCTTTAAGCAATCATAAAAGTCAAAATCCGGCTACTGCTACCTACGTCGCCCAAAGTACTCCGCAAAAAAAGACGATTAAAAAAACTAATGCTGTTGCCAAGCAAAAGTCCAGGACTATAGCAAGGCGTAGTAATGTTCTGACAGTAGGTAGTCGAGGAGAGACAGTAAAAACTGCTCAGAATTCTTTAAAGCAGCAAGGATTCTATACAGCAAGTGTGAGTGGTGTGTTTGATAACAAGACTCGTGCAGCAGTAATCAAATTTCAGAAGTCTAAAGGATTAAGAGCAGACGGAATAATTGGGCGCCGGACTTTAGCAGCTCTTAAATAAAATGGTTGACTAAATATCCTCATTACTGAAATACCTTAAACACAAAAGACATCTCCGAAAAAGAATGTAGAGACGTAGCATTGCTACGTCTCTACTAGGGTTCTGGGTAACGCATCTTTAATTTCTGGAGATGTCTAAAAGGCTAGGAATAAATTCTACAGCGGTTTTCATTCACGTGAGGTAAATCCGTAGGGGCAATACCCTGCGGGAAGCTGCTTTACGTCTACATGAATTGCCCCTACACCTTGCGATATAATTTTGTACCGCATTTGAGTGGGAACCGCCATAGCCTTAAAATAGTAACCCAGCTTTTTCTATCTCAATATTAAAATGCCTGCGATATACCCGCAGGCATTTTAATATTGTACTAACTACAGTGGCCTACACCAACGCGAATCCTCGACGGGATTCCCGCCGATTTTCGTTGACTTTTAACTTTTGACTTCCGCCTTGCGGTACTAGGTGATTACAGTTGGCTGTTCTCGTCCTGTCAATTCGCGGATCTGGGCTATCTCCTCAACAATAGTGATTAAAGGAGCAAGTGCTTGCTGTGGATCGAGGTCATGTTTGGCGGGATCTGGCTCGTAGCTTTCTAGGTAAACTCTCAGAGTCGCACCTTGAGTACCAGTACCAGAAAGTCGCACCACAATGCGGGAGCCATCGGTAAAGCCAATGCGAACACCTTGTTTTTCGCTAATACTGCCATCAACAGGGTCGGTATAACTAAAGTCATCACTGTATTCAACTTGATAGTTACCGAACTGCTTGCCTTTAAGGTTTGGTAGTAAAGAACGCAGTCTTTCGATTAAGGTATTGGCTGGTGCTGTCTCTATCTCTTCATAGTCATGGCGGGAGTAATAATTGCGTCCATAAGTCTGCCAGTGTTCCCGTACAATCTGCTCAACAGATTGCTGCCGGACTGCTAGGATATTCAGCCAAAAGAGAACAGCCCATAGCCCATCTTTTTCGCGGATATGATTAGAGCCAGTACCAAAGCTTTCTTCACCGCAAAGAGTAGCTTTACGTGCGTCTAAAAGATTGCCGAAAAACTTCCAGCCAGTGGGAGTTTCATAAGATTCAATGCCAATTTGAGCCGCAACTCGATCTACTGCTTGACTAGTAGGCATCGATCGCGCTACCCCTGCTAAACCCGAACTATAACCAGGAACTAGCTTGGCGTTTGCGGCTAACACTGCGAGGCTATCGCTAGGAGTGACAAAGAACTTACGCCCTAAGATCATATTGCGATCGCCATCTCCATCAAAAGCTGCTCCAAAGTCGGGCGCATTCTCGCCGTACAAAATATCCACCAAATCATGGGCATAAACCAGATTTGGGTCAGGGTGTCCGCCCCCAAAGTCTTCTAGAGGTGTACCATTTTGCACAGTTCCCACTGGTGCGCCCAAACGTTGCTCGAAAATGGCATGGGCATAAGGGCCAGCCACCGCATGTAAGGCATCGATGCTAATCCGAAAATTTCCGCTTAACAGCTGGTGAATGCGATCGAAATCAAATAGCGACTCCATTAATTCTTGATAATCATGTACGGAGTCAATCACCTCAATTACCGTCTCTCCCAAATGTGACTCACCCAAGGTTTCTATATCTACATCTGGCGCTTCCAGAATTTGGTAGCTATCAATTACTTTAGTGCGATCGTAGATCGCTTCTGTCACCTTTTCCGGTGCTGGGCCACCGTTACTAATGTTATATTTCACACCAAAGTCACCATTTGGCCCGCCCGGATTATGACTAGCAGACAAGATGATGCCGCCAATAGCTTGGTACTTGCGAATAATAGCGGAAGTTGCAGGAGTAGACAAAATCCCCTTTTGACCAACTTTAATCCGCCCAATGCCATTAGCCGCCGCTATTTTCAAAATGATTTGAATGGCTGGGCGATTGTAATAACGCCCATCACCACCGACAACTAAGGTTTGTCCCCGCAAATCCCCGACAGAATCGAAGATGGATTGGACAAAATTTTCCAGGTAGTGGGGCTGCTGAAAAGCCTTAACTGCTTTTCGCAGCCCAGAAGTACCAGGCTTTTGATCGCTTAAGGGTGTAGTAGAGACTTTACGGATGCTCATAGATAATCTTTAACAAGGCATTTTTCTCTTACAGCTTTGCATAAGTTTGTTACAAAAAAAATTGCCGCGCATTAAAGCTTTAGACATTGACCGAATTCAAAAAGAGAGAGGCAGGAGGCAGGAAGAATACTGTCCGTGGTTCGCGCAACATCTCCGATGGGAGAAGCGCTGCGCTATCTTCTCAAGTACTGTGTTGACCCCAGCATTTTGATTCTAGACAAAGGGTGCTAGCTAGATGACTATTTTGGGAATTCTAATATCCAGAAGATAAGGGTAGGATTTATGGTATGAGAGCGATCGCTTTTTTATTCACAAGTGGGTTCTTAACTCAAGGAATACTGTTACTTGCGATACTCCTTTGGAGTCGCTGCGCGATCGCTCAGGTGACATCTGATCACACCCTCAGTACTACTGTCTCTCAAAGTGGTAATAACTTCACCATTACTAACGGCAATGCCGCCAATAGTAATCTTTTTCACAGTTTCCAGCAGTTTTCGGTTCCTACTGGCGGTTCAGTTACCTTTAATTTAACGAACACGCCCAACATTTCCACCATCTTTAGCCGTGTGACTGGCGGTAATATATCTCACATTGATGGCTTAATTCAGACAATTAATAGCAACAATCCTATTAGTATGTTCTTGATCAACCCTAGTGGGATAATTTTTGGAGCTAATGCCCAACTGAACATCGGCGGTTCATTTATTGGTACAACTGCCAACAGTATTAAATTTGCCAATGGGGTTGAATTTAGTGCCATTGATTCTCAAGCTTCCCCGCTGTTGAGTATCAATGTTCCCATTGGGTTGCAACTGGGCAATAATCCCGCATCAATCACCGTTCAAGGCACTGGACACTCCTTGAGCAATAATAGTGGACTGACTCTGGCTCCCCTGGCTCGAATTCCCAGTGCGACAAAACTGCAAGTACAGCTGGGAAATACCCTAGCTTTAGTGGGTGGCGACTTATATCTAAATGGGGCAACCTTGAGCGCTGAAAGAGGGCGAGTTGAATTGGGTAGTGTAAGGGGTGCAGGATTGGTCAACTTGATGCCAACCGTACAAGGTTATACATTGGGATATGGCGATGTACAAAGCTTTGGCGATATTCAACTGGCACAGCGATCGCTATTAGATATCAGCGGGGTGAATGCAGGCTCCGTGCAAATTCAGGGTAGGCAGATTCAATTTACCGATGGCTCTCTGGTGCTGGCGCAAAATTTCGGCAATCTCCCCGGCGGTGACATTCATTTTCAGGCTACGGAAGCCATTGATTTGATTGGTACAACAACTGATGGCACAATTTTAAGCGGGGTACGTAGTGAAGCTTTGGGTATCGGAGCTAGTGGGAATATTAGCGTCGTTACTCCCCAGCTAACCCTTAAGTCGGGAGCAGGGTTGAATAGCACAACCCTTGGAAAAGCTTCCAGTGGAAATATTCACATCAATGCAACTGCGATCGATCTATCTGGCTTCTCACCCATCAATCCTGCTAACGTTACCACCATTAATACTGCCACATTAGGCACTGGAAATGCTGGTGATGTTTTCGTCAATGGCAATAGTCTACTAATATCAAGCGGTGCCTCACTGTCTTCGGTTACTTTTGGCAGTGCTGCTACTGGTAAAGTGACGATTCGCAACACCAACACCACAGTGATTGGAGAAAGCCCCTCTGGAATTTATAGCAACATTAGCTCAATTACATTTGCGACCGGAAGTGCCAAAACCTTGACGCTGAATACTGCCAAATTGCAAATTCTGGATGGGGGAGCAATTGCCGCCACCGCATTTTTTGTCGGAAATGGGGGAGATTTGAGCATCAATGCAACTGAATCGATCGCCATCAGTGGTCAAGGTCGGGCAAGTAATAGTAGTATTAACGCCTCCACCCTCCGACCCGATCCGTTATTGCGGCAGCGATTTGGTCTGCCAGATATACTCACAGCCAATGCTGGTACTGTAAGCATTACCACACCGAAGTTAACGCTGACGGATAGCGGGACAGTCAGTGTCACCAGTCAAGGCAGTGGAAATGGTGGCAATATTAACATCAATGCAGATACCATCCAATTAAAGGATCGGGGGTTTATCCAGGCACAAACGGAATCTGGCAATGGTGGCAATATTGCATTGTCCGCCAGCAGCCTGTTGTTTCTACGGGACAATAGTCTGATTTCATCAACAGCTGGCGGCTCAGGGAATGGGGGTAATATTAGCATCAATGTACCCATCATCGCCGGCTCAGAAAATAGCGATATTATTGCCAATGCGGTGCGAGGCAAGGGTGGTAATATCCAAATCACCACACAAGGCATCTTTGGATTAAAATTCCGCGATCAACTCACCCCTGACAATGATATTACGGCGAGTTCACAGTTAGGTGTGAATGGGAATGTCCAAATCAATAGCATTGGGATCGATCCAAATTCTGGCTTAGTAGAACTGCCAGTAAATGTAATTGATCCATCGCAGCAAATTGTCACAGGCTGCGCCAGCAATCAAGGCAGTCGTTTTGTGGCAACGGGACGGGGTGGTGTGCCGCAAAATCCCAATCAACAAGTTATGAGCGATCGCACTTGGTCTGATATCCGCGATCTCTCTGCATACCGGAAAACGGGTGAGAACAATGCTCAAATACCTTCATCACCAGAGGTTATCATTGAGGCTACAACTTGGCATCGCAACGCCCAGGGGAATATTGAGTTAATTGCAGATAAATCTTCTGGTCAGGTGCAACAACGATTAACTTGTGCTGCGCTTAAGAGGAGTTAATTTTTTGCGGCTAACGGTCTAATTCCCCAAAGCGATCGCGATACTGCTGAAGCAACGCCTGCATATCCTGCAATTGTTGTTCCGCCTGTTCAGCCCGTTGACGTTCTTGTTCAGCCCGTTGCTCCAACTCAACTGAACTCAAGAATTGCCGCCCATCTGGTCGATAAATCACCAGTTCATGGTTGCCCACTGCAAACCGAATTCCCAACAGAGGACTTGTCCATCCATCGATCTGAGCAATTGGTAGTAACTGTTCACCAAGACGGCGCCAACCTTTGAGTTCGTAGCGGTCTGGGTCATACTGATAGTATTCTTCCACACCATAAGTTTGGTAAAACTCTAGCTTGCGTTCCATCTCATTTGCATTGTTGCTGGGTGAGAGAATTTCCCATACCACTTGTGGGGCAATATTGTCTTCCTGCCACTGTTTGTAAGACCCGCGCCGTCCCTTCGGTCTACCAAACACCACCATTGTATCCGGTGCAACTGGTGAGATTAAGCGCGATTTTACCGGGAACCAGAGCAAATCTCCCGCTACAAACACGTTAGGTTCGTTAGCAAATAAAATTTCCAGATTTTCTTTAATTAGGACGATCCAACGAAATTGTTCGGTATTGTCTGCCATTGGTTTACCGTCGCTATCGGGGAAATCTAAATCTGCATTGCTGCGAAAGAAGGTGGTCATGTCGCTTCGCTCCGAATTCAAAATGACGCTCGCGGACTCGCTAACGCTACGCTAACAAAATTCAAAATTAATGGGCAAGTAAATGGACTTCGTATTTCTCTCTACGAGACGCCAAGGGCGATCGCGCTGTGCATCTCGAAACCGTAAGGGCGCACCATTGCTGTGCCTCTACCGCGTGGTCTATTTACCTGAAAATAGCTGTAACCCGGAATGACACAGTATTTTAATTGTACGCTATCGCTCATTCACTGATAGCTGGCATTATAAGTTGGGAATTATACATAAATATAGTCATTTTATCAATACTTGTGCTGTGACTAATCTTGAAACAAACTGCTCAATAATAAGTAATTATCTATGGCTTTTGGAATTAAACAAACTCGTTGGCTATATGTCAGCTTCAGTATTTTAAGTTTGTGTTTAGCATTGAACATTACACCTGTAAAAGCATTTCCACCAGCAACAACCCCAGTTATCTCTTCTCCCCAGTCTACCAATTGGCTAGAACAGGGACGGAACCTCTACCGTTCAGGACGCTTTACAAAAGCTGTGACAATTTGGCAAAGGGCAGCACAACAGTATCATACCCAAGGCGATCGCCTGAACGAAGCTCTAAGCTGGAGTTACCTTTCACTAGCGCAACAAGAACTTAATCAATGGCCAGCAGCCCAACAATCTATTGAGCAAAGTCTGAAATTGTTGCAAACCTCCATTCCCTCTGCTGATGCTGTTCTTTGGGCACAGGTACTCAATACCCAGGCAAATTTGCAATTGCACACTGGCAAAGCTGAAACCGCTCTGGAAAATTGGCAACAAGCTCAAAAATTTTATGAGCAAGCAGGCGACACAATCGGAAGCTTGGGTAGTCAAATCAACCAGGCACAAGCTTTACAAAGTTTGGGATTTTACCGTCGTTCCAAACAACAATTAGAGGTGCTGACTCAAAAACTCCAAGGGATGCCGGATAATGAAATCAAAATTAGCGGATTGCGATCGCTTGGTCTAGCTCTGCAAATAATTGGCGACTCTAGTAACAGTAAACTGGTTTTAGAGCAAAGTTTAGCGATCGCGCGCCAAATTTCAGCCCAACCGCAGTTAAGTTCTATTCTTCTCAACCTGGGCCAAACTGCCGTTAACTTACAAGATCCAGAAGCAGCATTAGATTACTTTGAACAGGCTCAACTCTTAGCGACAAATCCCAGCGATCGCTTACAAGGACGTTTAGCTCAGTTCAAACTTTTTCTCGATTACAACAAACCGGAATTTGCTATCCCGCTTGCACCTCAACTACTCCAACAACTCCGGGAACTACCCCCCAGTCACACCTCCCTCTACGCCGCAATCAATTTTGTGGCTACTCTCAATCGCCAGTCAAATCCTGAGCAAATCCTACCCCTGAAAGATTTGGCGCAACTGATGGCAGTCACACTCCAGTCTGCACAAGAAATCCAAGATGCTCAAGCCCAAGCATACACGCTGCATCAGTGGGGAAAACTCTATCGTCGTACACAGCAGGTATCTGAAGCACAGGAGTTAACCCAGAAATCTCTCGATATTGCCCATCAACTCCAAGCTAACGATATCATTGCTCAATCTGCTTGGCAGATGGGACAGTTGTATAAACAACAAGGCGATCGCTCCCAAGCAATTACCGCCTATACAGAAGCAGTCAATGCTTTAAAGGCGCTGCGGGGGGATTTGGTAGCTATCAACCCTGATGTCCAATTCTCTTTTCGCAGCAGTGTGGAACCTATCTACCGAGAATTGGTTGATTTACTTTTAGACAATCAACCGAGTCAAGCAGCACTAATGCAAGCTCGTGAATTAATTGAGGCACTCCAAATTGCCGAACTCGATAACTTTTTTCGAGAGGCTTGTTTAGATAAAACTGAACAAATTGATCGAGTTGATCCCAATGCAACGGTTGTTTATCCCATCATCTTGCCAGATCGTTTAACAGTAATCCTCTCGAAAGCCGGACAACCACTCCGTTCTTATGTAACTCACAAATCTCAAACTGAAATTCAGCAGACTCTAGATAACTTTTTGGTTGCTCTCAACCCTGTCTCTGATTCCAAAGATCGGAATCGATTGTCCCAACAGATTTATGATTGGTTGATTCGTCCAGCAGAAGTAGATGGAGCATTCATTGATACTAAGACATTGGTGTTTGTTTTGGATGGTCGGTTGCGGAATATTCCCATAGCAGCTTTGTATGACGGTAAAGAATATCTCATTGAGAAGTATGCAGTCGCCCTCTCACCAGGATTGCAATTAATGACGACGCGATCGCTTCATCAAAATCACATCACTGCGATCGTGGGTGGCATTAGCCAAGCTCGTGCAGGCTTTAGTGCTTTACCTGCTGTGGAATCAGAAGTGAAACAAATCTCTAAGGCGATGTCCTCCTCTCTGCTGCTAAATCAGGGATTTACCAGTCAAGCCCTTGCAGAACGGGTGAAGTATAGTAGCGCAGATATTGTCCACCTTGCAACCCACGGACAGTTTAGTTCGCGCCTTGAAGATACCTTTTTGCTAACTTGGGATGGAGAAGTCAACGTTAAAGAGTTATCTGAACTTCTGAAAAGTCGGGGTAGCGATCCATCGAAAGCCATCGAGTTGCTGGTACTAAGTGCCTGTGATACCGCAGCAGGAGACGATCGCGCTGTCCTGGGACTAGCAGGCTTGGCTGTCAAATCTGGCGCTCGCTCAACTATCGCCACCCTATGGCCCGTTAAAGATCGGGCAGCCGCCATGCTTATGACTCGCTTCTATGACCAACTGCGACAGCCTAAAATCACTAAAGCCGAAGCCCTAAGACAAGCACAAATTAGCCTAATCCGCCAAACGGATTTCCACGATCCCTTCTTTTGGTCTGCCTTTGTTTTGATTGGAAACTGGATTTAAATAAGTAACAACACGTATTATGTTACAGAAAATACATACTATTTTTACAGTGATTTCGCTAATTTTTGCCTATACTAGAAGTTCCCGAATTTGACTGTGCCAATTTGAGACTTTAGACTCTTTTGATTCATGCCGGACTAACATCCCGCTATGCACTTTCCCCCTTCTGAGTAACACAAATCCAAAATTCAACATCTTTTGACTGTTGCTTGGATTTAGTTTCTGGTCATAGTCAAAGGAAACGTATTGCATATCAAATTGCAATTATATGAGGTAAAACATCATGAAACGTCGATATTTAACTAGTATATTGAGCGTCATCGCTCTGATTGCTTGTAGTACATGTAGCGCCCATGCTGTTACATTTACCCCGCCGATCAACAATGGCTCTCCTAGTCAAGCAACGGGAGGAGCTTCTAGGGGTAATATGTTTACTCCTGCCGCTGGAAAGGGTGCGCCTCAACAAGCAACGGGAGGAGCTTCTCGCGGCAACCTGTTTACGCCTGCCGTTGGGAAGGGTGCGCCCCAACAAGCAACGGGAGGAGCTTCTCGCGGCAACCTGTTTACGCCTGCCGTTGGGAAGGGTGCGCCCCAACAAGCAACAGGAGGTGCTTCTCGCGTTGGTAATTACTACTTGAATTCATCAACTGTAAGTACAACAGAACCAGCAGCGCTAATCGCTCTCTTGCCTCAAAACTTCTATGGCACAACAGTGTCCGAGCGTCCCACAATACTGGTATATCTCCCAACTTCCAATGCCCAAGAAGCCGTATTCAGCCTCAAGGATGAAGCTGGCAATATGCAGTATCAGATGAACATTCCAGTTGCAGGGAAAACTGGGATAATCGCGATCAAATTACCAGCCAATGCACCCGCTTTAGTCGCTGGTAAAAACTATCAATGGTTTCTAGCGCTCAAACTAGATGGACAACTCAGCCCAAGTACGCCTTACGTCGATGGTTGGGTTCAGCGTATCCAGCCCAGTGCTGAGTTGGCAACTGCAATGCAAGAGCAAGATGCTTTGAAGCGAGCTACTGCTTTCGGTAAAAATGGTGTTTGGTATGACTGTGTGGCAACACTGGCAACGGCATACACCTCCCAACCTAGCAATGCAACCCTCCGCAAACAATGGGAAGAACTTCTATCTTCAGTAAGTTTAAAGGAAATTGTTAGAGCAAACTTATTAGCATCTACTAATTAATGCCAATTTAGGCATTGGGGATTGGGCATTGAAAAGAGGCAGAGGGGCGGGGTGCGGGGGGCGGAGGGGAAAACTCTTTTCTCTTGCTCCCTGCTTCCTGCGCCCTCATCCCCATTACCCCTTATCCCAGAGGGGGCCCCACCTTCCCCAGTCCCCAATCCCTAGTCCCCAATCCCCAATATGTGGCGAAGATTCCAGGCTTTTATCCAACGTACTCGTAGCGTTTTGATTATTACTCCCAGCGTTGCTTTAACGGTTATAGTTGGGCAATCGTTGGGACTTTTTAATTTACCGGAATGGAAAATTCGTGACGAATGGGTTCGTCAGCGATCTTCACAAGCGATGCCTATGGCGGGCTACGCCTACGCTGATGAGATTGTGATTGTTACAATCGATGAGCGCGATATCCAATCAGTACGTAAATGGCCGATTCCAGACTGGGCGCTGGCACAATTAATTGAAAAAATCCGATCGCAGCAACCCCGCGCCATTGGCTTGGATCTCTATCGAGATTTACCAGAAGGAAGCGGACATGAGCAACTTGTACAAGTCTTCCGCAACACTCCCAATTTAATCGGAGTTGAGAAAATTACCGGTGAACGCGTCAATCCTCCACCGGAATTGAAAAAAAAGGATCGGGTAGGATTAGCCGATTTGGTATTAGATGGCGATCGCTTTGTGCGTCGTGTGCTGCTCACCGCTGAAGATGCCAAAGAGCAAAACACCATTAAAGCCGGACTGGCAACCCTGGTAGCCCTGAAGTACCTCGAAGCTGAAAAAATTAGCTTAGAAAGCATTGATCCCAAAAAACAAAAGTTTCGGTTGGGTAAGGAAATTTACTTACCACTGCAAAATCAAGAAGCAGGTTATACCGATGCCGATTTAGGAGGCTATCAAATTCTGCTCAATTGGCATGGAACAGATGCAGCATTTCGGACAGTTGCGATGCGCGATGTGTTAGCAGGGAAAATTCCGGCAGATTTGATGCGCGATCGCATGGTATTTATTGGCTCAATCGCCTCCAGTACTAATGATTTCTTCAGCACACCCTTCTCTTCCTGGATCTCTACTCAAAAACCGACTCCAGGTGTGGTTGTTCATGCCAATATTGCTCATCAACTAGTACGAGGAGCAAAAACAGGAAAAGCCAGTTTGCACGGTGTGTCTGGCATTTCTGTATCACTCTGGATTGTTTTATCGTCTGTCATTGGTTCTACAGGCAGTTGGTTATTATCCAGTAGTAAGCTGCGGATTCCTGGTGGCAAAATTCTTTGGGCAACTGTAGGTATGAGTGGAGCCTATATATGGGGTGGCTATGGGATGTTTTTATATGGTGTTTTAATTCCAGTAACACCAACCTTAGCCGCCTTTCTCGGTAGTGTGATTGCAACAACTAATGCCTATAAACAGCGGAAGTTAGAAGAAACAAATCGCCAACTAGAAATTGCCAACAGTCAACTATTGGATTATTCCAAAACCCTAGAGACGAAAGTCGAAGAACGAACTCATGAATTAGTTGAGGCAAAGCTTGCTGCCGATGCTGCCAATCAAGCTAAGAGTGAGTTTCTTGCCAATATGAGCCACGAACTACGCACACCTCTCAATGGCATCCTTGGTTTTGCCCAGGTACTAGAAGGATCGCCAAACATGACAGCTAAAAACCTAGAAGGAGTCAGCATTATCTACCAATGCGGATCGCACCTTTTGATGCTGATCAATGACATTCTCGATCTCTCAAAGATAGAAGCGAGGAAATTGGATTTGGTTGTGACTAGTGTGCATCTGCCCAATTTCTTACATGGTGTAACTGAGATTTGTGGTATCCGCGCCCAACAGAAAGGGATTGGATTTCATGTTTTAATTAGCGATCGCCTACCACTCACCATTGAAGTTGATGAAAAACGTCTGCGGCAAGTATTAATTAACTTGCTGGGCAATGCGATCAAATTTACAGATAGCGGTAGCGTAACGTTTAAAGTAGAGGTACTGGGGGCTGGGGATGAGGGAACTGGGAAGAAGCAAGGGAGCAGGGAGCAGGGAGTAGGGAGCAAGAGAGAATTTTCCCCTCCGCCCCCCGCCCCCTGCCCCTCTGCCTCTTTCCAATCCCCAACCCCCATTATTCGTTTTCAGATTGAAGATACGGGTATTGGAATGTCACCAGACCAACTAGAGAAAATCTTTTTGCCCTTTGAGCAAGTTGGTGAAGCCGGACAGCGATCTGAAGGTACTGGTTTGGGATTGGCAATTAGCCAAAGAATTGCGGCATTGATGGGGAGTGAAATTCAGGTGCAGAGTCACCTGGGTGAAGGAAGTCTGTTTTGGCTAGATTTGACAGTATCAGTACCACTCGATGCCTACGACGGGCTAGGCATAAATAACTGGCAGGAAAAAGCGATGTCTACGACGGGCAACGCCTACGCCCCAACTCCCCAGAAAATTATCGGGATTCGGGGTAGTGCGCCTCAGATTCTCATTGTCGATGACGATCGCAACCACTGTTCTATATTAACCAGTCTGCTGGAAGAAATTGGCTGTCAAACCCTAGAAGCGACCGATGGCAAACATGGGTTACAGATGGCAATTGAACACAATCCAGATGTGATTTTGCTCGATTTAGCCATGCCCAATATGGATGGTTTTGAGCTAATGGTTCACCTGCAAGAAAATCTGCAAACTCGCTCTATTCCCATTATCGTCTCTAGTGCCAGCGTTTTTGAGGAAAATCGCCAGCGGAGTTTAGCGGCAGGGGCAACAGCATTCTTGCCCAAACCCCTCCAGATTGATGAACTACTTGATAGACTGCGATCGCTGTTGAAAGTGGAGTGGATATATGCCCAATCTTTATCTCAACCAAAAAGTGAGCAAATAACTGATAGTGAATGGGTTCTACCATCCCAGGAGGTTTTGCAACAACTCTATCATCTGGCAATGATGGGGGATATCTCAGCGATCGAAGAAATGTTGAAAGAACTAATTGAACAAAACACTCAGCTAGCCCCCTTCGCAGCAGAGTTAAGCAGACTTACTGCCAATTTCCAAACCGGAAAAATCCGTAAGTTCCTCAAATCATTTGTCACAACGGAGTCACATCCATGATCGCTGTTCCTCTCTCGAAACCCATACGTATTTTGTTGGTGGATGATAATCCAAACAATCTCAAGGTGCTATCTGAAGCGATTCAGGGGTGTGGCTGGAAAGCCCTCATGGCAACAGATGGAGAGTCTGCGATCGAACAAACAGCTTATGCTCATCCCGATCTCATTCTCTTGGATGTAATGATGGCAGGTATAGATGGATTTGAAACTTGTCGCAGGCTGAAAACTAATCCCATCACTCAGAATATTCCGGTGATTTTCATGACTGCCCTCTCTGATTCTACAGACAAGGTGGCGGGATTGGAAATTGGTGCAGTTGACTACATTACGAAACCTTTTCAACAAGAAGAAGTTATTGCCCGTTTAAAATTACACCTAAAAATTTCCCATCTCACTCGCACATTAGAAGAACGTGTGCAAGAACGCACCGCAGAATTAACTCAATCTCTACAACAGTTACAACAAACCCAACTACAAATGATCCAGAGTGAGAAAATGTCCACTCTTGGACAGTTGGTTGCAGGTATTGGTCATGAGATTAATAATCCCATTGGTTTTGTGAGCGGAAATTTATCCTATATTGAAGAATATGTAAATAATCTACTTCGTCTGGTGAACCTCCAACAGCAGAAGCGATCGCACCTAGACCCGGAAATTCAAGAGCTTGTTGAAGAAATCGACTTAGAATATCTGGCAGAGGATCTACCGAAACTACTGGCATCAATGCACCAGGGAATTACCCGGATTAAAGATATTAGCCTCTCCCTAAGAACTTTTGCTCGTGCAGATATTACATCTCAGGTGGAGTTTCAGATTCACGAAGGAATCGATAGCACTTTAATGCTGTTGAAACATCGACTCCAAGGTAAAGGCGATCGCACTAAAATCCAGGTCATAACACAATATGGTGAATTACCTCCAATCAGCTGCTATCCTGGACAACTGAACCAGGTATTTATGAATATCATCGCCAATGCCATTGATGCATTTGATGAACTCCATCAAAACCAGTCTGATCGAGAGATTGCTGGTTGCCCAAACATCATCACCATTACGACATCGGTTGATCCTCAGCAACAAACCGTCAAAATTTGTATCCAAGATAACGGCCCAGGTATGATTGATGAGGTGCAAACTCGAATTTTTGAGCAATCTTTCACAACTAAGCCCGTAGGAAAGGGAACCGGGCTAGGATTAGCGATCAGCTATCAAATTATTGTGGATAAACACAATGGACAATTCAACTGCTTATCAACACCTGGCGAGGGGACAAAGTTTATTATTACTTTGCCAATATTACCGAATAATGATGAATTTTGAATTATAAATTAATTATAAATTATTTTCTAACTAACTAATCCCTGGAAATTCTCACCGATGCAGAACAGCAGGAACTCAAAAAGATTTAGGATAATTTTGATAGATATCTGATAGCTGAAAGCTTTGTGAAGGTCAAAACCTACTCATTAGATTCTTCTTTGGAGTACAGCGATCGCCTTTTCGACAGCTAAGAATCTAATGAGACAGTGTGTTAGCGTAGCTCACTGTAAGTATCGCTAATGATCAAATCAATTACGACGGAAATTTCTCTTGCGTTGTTTGTGCCTTGCGACTTCTTTGCGCTTGTGTTTTTCCAAAGGCGTTTCAAAGTGACGATTCTTTCTCATGTCTGGAAAAATACCTGCTTTGGAAACTTCCCTCTTAAATCGACGCAAGGCTGACTCAATTCCTTCATTTTCACCCACAAATACTTGTGTCATTTTCATCTCCTACTTAATTGGTACTGGGCATAATTAAGAAAGGCAGGAGGCTTTGAAAGTGCTGAATGTTGAGTGCTGAGTAAAAATACCAATCCCTAGTCCCCAGTCCCCAGTTATTCTTTCATTCAAGGCTTTTGAAACTTGTTTCATGAGGACTGCTTTCTGCCTCCTGCTTCCTGCCTCCTCCACGCCATCCAGTAGACCGGAGTGCAAAAAGGGCAGATAATGATTCTGCCCTTAAGACGTTAAAACTTAATTTTTGATCTTAAAGCGATCTTCAAAGTTTAGTAGCGACTATTTCTGTTGTATCCACCGCCGCCACCACTGTTGCCGCGATTTCCACCACCAAAAGAACCACCTCTATCTTCTTTGGGTTTAGCCTTATTCACTTTAAGGTCACGTCCCATCCACTCAGCACCATCGAGAGCATCAATGGCAGCTGTTTCTTCTGCTTCTGTGCCCATCTCTACGAAAGCAAAGCCGCGTGGACGCCCTGTTTCGCGGTCAGTAGGTAACTGAACCCGTTTTACAGTACCGTGTTCGGCAAAAACAGAACTGAGGTCTTCTTGTGTGACCTCGTAGGATAGATTACCTACATAAATTGACATGCGTTATCTCCAAAATCATAGGTGTGTAGAGATTTAGATTTCGGAGACAAGCTTGTTAAGACCAAAAGGAAAAAGCCTGTCAATACTAAAAACAAACACTGCAACCGAATTTTATTCTCACATGATTACCTTAGCACATCATTTAGTTCTTACCCACCGTAGCTAAAGATTGGCAATTGGGACTGGGGATTGGGGATTTAGGATTTGGGGGCTGGGTATGGGGTCGGAAGAGTTACAGGTGTAGAGGAGGAAAGGGTTCAGAGAAGAGGAATTTTCGCTCTGCGTCCCTAGTCCCTCATAATATTAATTAGCAGAAATTCCCCAAATAATTGCAAAATAAATGCAGTTCGTCATTGTGACTACCTGGAAATGCCGACTACACTTGCTGACGCTCAAAATTTACTTTCTGACCTCATCGCCCGCTACAGTGGGCGTGTAGATTATCTAATGATTCGCCTTGAAGAAGCAGAAGGGACTGATATCTTGTTGCGTGGCGACAAGGTAGAAACTCTCAGTGAAGGCATCTCCATTGGTGGTCATATTCGCGCTTGTTATAAAGGCGGATGGGGGTTAAGCTGCTTTAACCAACTGGCGACAATCCAAGATCGGATTGAAGAAGCGATCGCAGCTGCGCGGATGGTTGGTGATGAAGAAACTTTACTTGCACCCATTGACCCGGTGCAAGCAGTATGCATTCTCCCTCTAAAAGGTTCAGATCCCCGAAATATCCCACTTTCACAAAAAAAACAGTTGTGCGATCGCTATGCCCAATTGCTCAAAAGTGTTGATCGGCGGATTACTACTACTTCAGTACGTTACGGTGATAGCGCCCAAAAAGTGATCATCGCTACCTCAGAAGGTACTTTGATCGAGCAATCTTGGGTGGATATGGAAATGCGCTTTGCCGCCACCGCCAGAAATGGCGAAACTGTGCAAACGGGACGAGAAACTACTGGCTCTCGCAAAGCTTACGAAGATTTAACTGATTTGGATGAACAGGTAAAAGGTGCAGCTCAAAGAGCGATCGCTGCTTTATCTCTGCCATCGGTGAAAGGCAATACTTACACCGTAGTCATTGACCCAATTCTCACAGGTTTATTCGTCCACGAAGCCTTTGGACATCTTTCTGAGGCTGATATGGCTTACGAAAACCCCGATCTGCTGGAAGTTATGACCATCGGACGGCGGTTTGGCCCAGAAGAACTCCAAATTTTTGATGGCGCGGCTCCAGAGGGACATCGCGGTAGCTATTTTTACGACGATGAGGGCACACCTGCTACTACTACTCAACTAATAAAAGATGGGGTTTTAGTTGGACGTTTACATTCTCGTGAAACTGCTGGCAAATTGGAGGAAGCGCCTACGGGTAACGCTCGCTGTCTCAACTATCACTTTACTCCTATTGTGCGGATGACAAATACCTGGATTGAACGGGGTAAAACACCAGTTGCAGATTTATTTACTGATATCAAAGAAGGAGTGTATGCCCGTAATTGGTTAGGTGGGATGACGAATGGGGAAATGTTTACCTTTAGCGCTGGGGAAGCATGGATGATTAGGAACGGCAAAATTGCTGAACCAGTGCGGGATGTAACGCTTTCAGGAAACGTATTCCAAACGTTAGCAGATATTGAGGCTCTTGGTGATGATTTTTACTGGGATGAATCCGGCGGTTGTGGTAAGGGAGGACAAAACGGCTTATCGGTAGGTTGTGGTGGCCCTAGTCTCCGAATTCGAGATGTAGTGGTTGGTGGGGAAACGTGAACTATCTGCCGCGATACCCAAAATACTGGGTATCGCAGTAAAGTTACGGCAATTAGTAAAAAAATCAAACCGCTTCGCTACCGAGCGTCTCCGTCTCCGTCTCCGCTTCTGAATTCTTCTTCAATATTTTTCCAGAGTCCGAAACAGATGAAACAACTAGCAACCGAATCACCATCCACCTGGCGTTTCGTCCCAATGCTTCAGACATCAGGAGCAGTGCAAATGGCGATCGATGCTTGGTTGTTCAACCAATATGAAAAGGGGCAGCATCCGCCTACCCTGCGTTTTTATACCTGGTGTCCTTATGCTCTCTCTTTGGGACATCTGCAAAAACAATGGCCTCCCCAGTGGCATAATCTAATCTACCAAGGACAGACACTCGATCTAGTTCGTCGTCCAACAGGAGGTAGAGCTGTTCTCCACCAAGGAGACTTAAGCTACACCCTAATTACCTCAGCTAGTACTGGAAAAAGCTGGGGTAATTATGAAAAAATTTGTAACTTTTTAATCCAAGGCTGGCAAAGCTTGGGTATTGAGTTAAATTATGGTTCTGCTGGACGGGGTTACATTCACAATCCCAGTTGCTTCAATACAGCAACCGCAGCTGACTTAGTTACTGCCGATGGAAGTAAATTTATTGGTAGTGCCCAACGCAAGGGAAGAAATACCATTCTTCAGCACGGCTCGATGATTTTATCTACAGACAAAGGTTTATTTGAGGAAATCTTTGAACAACCTGCTCCGTGGAATACCTCACTTTGCAATACACAGGAAGAGGATGGCTGGATTGCAAAGATTGTGGAGACATTGACAGAGAAGGCAAAACAGTACTTTGGCATAGAACTAGTTACCCAACCATTCACCGATCTCGAATGGCAGGATATCCTCAAATTGCGATCGCTTTATGAAGTGCGTTAATGTATCTCACCGCAGGTATCCCCTATTCCGAAACTTGAGGTTATGTAAGAAACACGTAGAAAGCCAAAGTTTTTTTTGGAGTAATCACACCATTGAGAGCGATTGCAGATGAGGACATTGAATCAGAGCAAGATTAAATATCCTGCCAGTGTAGAAAGATGCTACTAATAAATTTACAACTTGAAGCAGGTATTATTTACAATCAAACTCCCAGAAAGATAACTGTTAGAATGCATCCCGATGCATTGGCATTGTAAGGGAACGCATTAACAATGCATCCCGACGCATTGGCATTGTAAGGAAACGCATTAACAATGCATCCCGATGCATTGGCATTGTAAGGAAACGCATTAACAATGCAGCCCGACGCATTAGCATTGTAAGGAAACGCATTAACAATGCAGCCCGACGCATTAGCATTGCAAGAAATTGCCAAATTTAATTCGCTACGAATTAATGAAATGCTGTACTTAACAAGCCAAAGTAAGCAATGGAACCTAAAACTTGAGCTTACTGAGCTTAGTGAAACCCCAAAACAAGCCCGAAAGCTGGCAAAAATAGTGTGATTGACATAGAGATATCAAGCAGCGATTGGGAAAGGAAACTACTACCTTGAATTGGGTATAACCCGTATGCTCTATGGCTTCAAGTCACTTTTCTAGATTTTATAATATAAGTAAGACATAAAAATAACGCTTCAACTATATGAAAATACTCTCATCAGAGCTAGTGCATTTGGGATTTGGTAAATATGTGCGTTCTGACCAAGTGACAGCAGTTATACCAATAGAAGAGGAGCGAGGCCCAGGGCGACGAACCTTTGTTCACGTTCAAGGGCAAAACGATCCAATTATTGCCTCTCGTGCTGAAGATACCATCGTGCGTGATTTAGTACAGGAACCACGCGAAGTTACCCAAGCCCGTCAGCAGCAGGAAATTCTTCAAGATTTATTGGTAAATTTAAGTAATGTTAATTCGACTGTGCGCCGAATTAACCGTGATGAAGGCAGTTTGGATCTTGATTTGTTAGAACGACGAATTAAGCAAGTCCTGGAAAATTAATTGCAGAAATCAGCAAACTTTCATAACGGAGAACAATATTGCTGAATACCATTACAGACCAAGTTTCAGTATCAGATACACAAACAAGATTACCAAGGTTGTGGATACCTGAACGGGTACTGTTTACACCTGCTGCCCTAGATGAAGATTGGGGGCAGCAGATTCTTAAACGTGTGCAGTCACTCAACTTACCAATAGAAGAACTATCACAAAACCGCTTGAAGGGTCTGCGCGGTGAATCTGAGCGGGATACTTACGACATCGCCAAACGTACCTTAGCGGTGGTTACTGCACCACCCAGTTCTTTTAAACTGAGTCCGATCCCACCTTCTGCGGATTGGCAGTTTCACCTTGCCGAAGGTTGTCCCGCTCACTGTCAATACTGCTACTTAGCGGGTAGCTTATCGGGGCCACCTGTCATCCGCGCTTTTGCAAACTTACCGCAGATATTAGAGAACTTAGCTAACTACGAGCAACAGGGGAAAACCACGAGTTTTGAAGTTAGCTGTTACACAGATCCATTGGGTATTGAGCATTTAACTGGAAGTCTTGCTGAATGTATCCGTTACTTTGGCACTCGTACCAATGCACATCTACGTTGGGTATCGAAGTTTGATGCTGTGAATGGGTTACTCGACTTACCACACAATGGGCATACTCGCTGTCGGATGAGTGTTAATGCCGCACCGATTTCTGGTAAGTTTGAAGGTGGCACGGCATCCGTAGCATCTAGACTGAATGCATTGCGACGGTTGGCGCTACCACAAGAGCGCGGCGGTGGCGGTTATCCAATAGGCTTGGTGATCGCGCCAATTATGCCGATAGATGATTGGCAGATGTACTATAGTCGTTTGTTTGACCAGATAAACGAGGCACTGGATTTTGACTGTAACCTTACCTTTGAGTTAATCTCGCATCGGTTCACACCTGGGTCAAAAGAAGTATTACAAACTTGGTATCCGCAATCAAAATTAGAGATGGATGAGGCAAAACGTAGCGTCAAGCGTAATAAGTTTGGTGGGACGAAATACGTTTACGAGAAGGATACAATGAAGGCGTTGCGTAGCTTTTTTGAGAGTGAGATTAGTAGGCGCTTTCCAAATGCTGAAATTCTTTATTGGACTTAGAAGAATACTTCGCTCATATAGAGTTTGAGCAAATTAATTATTGGGTTAGAGAGCGATCGCAAATATATCAATCGCTCTCTTTTCAGGTTGCTCAGGTGCGTTAGGCTAAAGCCGTAACACATCCTACTTAAGATTTACAAACTTTTTTACCTCTCGCGTGGGTTTGGCTACAACCACCCAAAGCGAGATAATTTGAGCAGACGACAGGTGGCGTTATACATTAATAAGTGTATCTGCAATACCGGACTTGTTCTGGCTTAGTTTCAATAGCAAAGGTTTGGAGATGTTTACTTTATCAGAAACTTCTATCCTGGCGGCAATCCTACTGGTAGCTTTAGGCATTTTGGGCTGGGGCTTTTATCGTGCTAGACCTTTTGGTAAGCTGGGAATCTTAGCCTGGTTACAGTCGGTGGTGTTGATGACTCCCTGGCTCCTGTTTTTTGGATTGTTTGCCGCAGGGATTTACATTAATATAGCGGGTATATTGTTCCTGGTGGTGACATCCGCGGGATTGTACGTTTATTTGGGTAGACAGTTACGCGCCGCTGGGCAAGATGACATCCTCAAGCAACGCGCAACCGAAAGACTCGCCGCCGCTTCCTCACTTGCAGCAAATTCCCCACAACTAGCAGTCACAGAACTGAAAGCGGAAATCCCGCCAATAGCTGAAGATGACTTGAATGCAATTAAAGGTATTTTCGGTATCGATACATTTTTTGCCACAGAAACGATCGCTTACCAAGATGGAGCCATTTTTAAAGGCAATTTGCGGGGAGAACCAGAAGAGACTCACAACCGTCTAACTGCAAGTTTACAGCAACGCCTTGGCGATCGCTATCGTCTGTTTTTAGTGGAAAACACAGACGATAGACCCGTGATAATTGTCCTACCCAGTCGCAACGATCCCAAGCCGATGTTGCGATCGCAAAAAGCTTTTGCAGGTATTCTGTTGATAGCGACCATTGCCACAAGTTTAGAAGCTGCGGGATTACTGCTGAATTTTGATTTTTTTGGCAATCCAGGGCGGTTTCAAGAAGCTTTACCCATAGGCGCTGGAATATTTTCGATTTTAGTAGCTCACGAAATTGGTCATTGGTTACTTGCACAGCGTCACCAAATTCGCCTTAGCTGGCCATTCTTTCTACCCGCAGTGCAAATTGGCTCTTTTGGTGCAATTACCCGCTTTGAATCTTTGTTGCCCAATCGCAAGGTATTATTTGATATTGCCTTGGCAGGGCCAGCCGCAGGTGGTATTGTCTCTTTGTTAATGCTGGTGACGGGCTTGCTGCTTTCCCATCCAGGTAGTTTATTTCAATTGCCCAATCAGTTTTTCCAAGGGTCGATTTTGGTGGGAAGTTTGGCGCGAGTTGTCCTTGGTTCGGCGTTGCAGTCACCCCTAGTAAGCGTTCATCCTCTAGTGGTGATTGGTTGGCTGGGGTTAGTAATTACCGCTTTGAACTTAATGCCCGCCGGACAACTAGATGGTGGACGCATTGTTCAGGCGATTTATGGACGCAAAACCGCAGGACGAGCAACGGTAGCAACTTTAATTTTACTGGCGCTAGTGTCTCTCGGTAATATGATTGCTATGTACTGGGCGATCGTGATTTTCTTCTTGCAACGAGATCAAGAACGCCCTAGCTTGAATGAAGTCACTGAACCGGATGATGCTAGAGCCGCTTTGGGGCTTTTAGCTTTATTCTTGATGATTACCACGCTTCTACCCCTAACTCCGGGCTTGGCTGGGCGTTTGGGAATAGGATAGAGAGTTAGGAGTTAGGAGTTAGGAGTTTAAAGAACTCTGTCTATCTCCCTACTCCCCACATTTCTACGGTTTCCAGCCTGCTAGTAAATTCGGGTAAGTTGTTGGTGTAGGGAAGATTTTTTGGAAGGCAGCTTGACGCTCTTGAGGCTTTTCTTTGCTGATGTTCCAGAGGGATTCATAGAAAAAGAAGGAGACTCCGGCGAAATTGCGATCGCGGATTTTTTGCACTTGTGTCTGAATCTGCTGTATCGGTACGGATTTGTTTTTCAATCCAGCTAAAATACCCACACTCACCGGAATATGGCTCTTGGCTGTTTTCACTTCTGGATACTCTAATTCACTAACAAAAACATTCAAGTCATCACGATATATCTGCAAAACTAAGTCTTCAATAATTCCTAGCCGTTCCCATTTTTGCCAGTCTGCTAAAAAGAATTCGTAGGAAAAACGTTGAGGATTAGGAGCAACAGAAACGAGGCAATCTTTTTTAGTGGCTTTGATGGTTTTGAAAACCCGTTTCATAAACTCGGTGATTTTGTTAGCTCTCCAACGCACCCATTCTGGATCTTTAAAGTTTTTGGAGGGAGCTTTACCACGGTGTTCTTTTTTGTAAAGTGCTACTGTATAAGCATCGTATCCTAATTCTGATGGTAAGCCAAAATGGTCATCAAGTTGAATACCATCAATATTGTAGTTTCTAACAATTTCAACGATTAAATCTTGAATAAACTGTTGTACTTCTGGGCGAAAGGGATTTAGCCAAACGCGATTATCATTCCCATCTTTGACAATCCGAGTTCCATCGCGGCGACTGGTGAGCCATTGAGGACGATTTTTAGCTAGTAGAGAATCTGCTGGTGCCATAAAGCCAAATTCAAACCAGGGAATTACTGTTAACCCTTTTTGATGTCCTACATCGACAATTTCTTTGAGGATATCTCGCCCTTGCAGTCCAGGTGCGGGATCGAGCGATCGCCCGATAACTTTGGCTGCAACTTTGCTAGGATACAATGTATATCCCCAATTCCACACCGCCGGATAGATGGTGTTAAAATTGAGTTCATCAAGGCGTTGCAAAGATCCCTTGAGGCGATCGCGCTCAAATAAGACATCACTATCAATATTTGTTAACCACACTCCCCTTAACTCAGATGCGGGCGTTGGTGGTAGATTAATTTGAGCCTTCAAGGGGAATGATAGCATCAGCGTACTTACCACACCCAAGGCAAGCATCACGACAAACAAAAGAGACTTTCTGCTTTGGCGAATATTCCACCAAGAAGGAAACTCAACACACCACTTTACAAACCTTTTCATCATTGGGTTACAGACATCATCAACTTATGAACAATTAGCATGAATAGCGATCGTTTCGATTGTAAGCGCTAAAACAATCGCCTTTTTGGTCTGGGTTGTGAATATCTCCAAAATACAGTGCTTTTCAAGTAATTGAAGTAAGCTGTTGCGTCTGCAAATTGCATCACAAGCATGATTAGGCAAAACCTGTAAATCCTCTCCCTTGCTCCCCTGCCGCCTCAATGTGCAAACTATAATCACAACAGCTTACACCACTCTCTACTCCCTACTTCCCGTTCTGGTAATCAACCCCCTAGATTGCTCCACCAGACGAATAAACTCATCTCGATAACCCTCCTGGTCTTCGCCCTTCCCTTGAGTTGCCAATTTCATCACCAAATCATAATTAGCATTCCCCTTATACTCAGAGTCACGCAAAACCATCCCAAAGGTAGCAACCGCAGCAGCAAATCTCAGGTTTGTAGAGGGTATCTGGTCGGCTCTCAAATCATCATCTTGGATGGTTTGGGTAATTAATTGACTGGTGCTATCCTGGGGCAACTTATAGCGTAGTTTTACTTGCATCAACTCATTGCCGACAGCATTCGAGGCAGTTTCACCAGAACGCTGATATCGCAAGGGGTCTACCTCTGGCAACTTCACATCGCTCTTTGTACCAGTAGGAATGATTTCATAAAGTGCTGTCACGGAATGACCAGCCCCAATATCCCCTGCATCTTTCTTATCGTCATTGAAATCTTGGTTTTGCAGCAAGCGGTTTTCGTAGCCAATCAAACGATATACCTGAACTTTCGCCGGATTAAATTCCACCTGAATTTTCACATCTTTGGCAATGGTAAACAGAGTTCCCCTCAAATCGTTAACTAAAACCTTTTTGGCTTCCAGTAGGGTATCAATGTAAGCGTAATTGCCGTTACCCTTATCAGCCAATTGCTCCATTTTTCCGTCCTTATAGTTCCCAGTGCCAAATCCCAACACCGTCAGGAAAATTCCCTGGTCTCGCTTCTGTTCAATTAATCGCGTCAAGTCGGCATCACTGGAAACCCCGACGTTAAAATCTCCATCGGTAGCTAAAATTACTCTGTTATTGCCAGATTTGAGGAAGTTTTGTTTGGCTATCTTGTAAGCTAGTTCAATACCCTGTCCGCCAGCAGTGGAACCTCCAGCCTCCAAGCGGTCAATAGCCGCCAGAATTTTTGATTTCTGACTACCTGGAGTCGCAGGTAACACTAATCCAGCATTCCCAGCATAAACTACCAAACTTACCCGATCTTCAGGGCGCAGTTTATTCACCAGCAATTTCAAGGATTGCTGCACCAAGGGCAATTTGTTGGGTTCAGCCATAGAACCGGAGACATCAATCAGAAATACTAGGTTGCTGGGTGGTAAAGTTTCGCTCTCTAAGCGTTTACCTTGCAAACCTACCAGTACCATCTTATGTTGAGGATTCCAGGGAGTAGCAGCAACTTCAGTGGTTACAGAAAAAGGGCGTTCGCCTTTTGGTTGAGGATAATTGTAGGTAAAATAATTGATCAATTCCTCAATTCGCACTGCATCCTTGGGTGGTAATTCCCCTTGAGTAATAAACCGTCGCACGTTGCTATAAGATGCTGTATCGACATCAATAGAAAAGGTGGAAAGTGGGTCATTACCGACGCGATGAAAGGGATTATCCTCGATTCTGTTGTAGTTTTCTGTATTAAATTTGCTATCTGTTTCAGCTTGGGGTGCAACCCTTCCAATACTACTACCAGCTTGGAGTTTAGGGCTTGCGGGGCGGTTAACTAGTTGATCCTGCACAGATGCCCTAGATGGAATACTACGGGGTAGAACTGTGGGTAAGGGTTGAGTCTTTCGGGTAGACTCAGCTAGAGTACGTTCTCTGGTAGTCTGAGTTAGAGTGGTAAGATTACGAGCATCCAATTCATTTATCGAACTTCTGAGGATTGCTAACTCCGGCGCGAATTCAGACTGCAAGCGTTGCAGAGTTTTCATATCTGCTTGGATAACTATCTTGGGATCGGTCGTTGTTAGCTCATTGATGCGATTTAGACAGTCATTCAAGACTGTGGCAAACTCAGTTCGAGTTATGGGAAGAGTGCCAAAGTTTTGGACGGAAACGACACAACTATACTGTTTTACCAATCCCTGAAGTGCTTGGTAGTCAGGGTGATTGGGCAGAATGGTAGAACTGGGAGGAGTTTGATTGACTGGAACCGCAACCGTAGCAGACTGACGTAAAATCGCAATTCCTATTGATGGTATTAATAATAACAGTGCAACAATACTGACTCGCTGCCACATTTTGGACGGAATCGGGTAAGACATGGCTGAATCCTCACACTAAATTTGTTTGTCACATTTGAAGTTTCTACTTATTTAGAATAGTCTTGAGCAGCCTGAGATTTTATAACCGTTGCAGTTTTGGTAACTGTAAGTGATACAAAACTAAGCATTTCTGTCTAGCATCAGGAAATATAGCGGTTCTCGTTTGGATGCAGGGCACAGCAATGCTGTGCCCCTACAAATGGTCTGTATTCTATGCAATAACCGCTAAATAACAGTGCTTCTTAATATCAGTTCAATAATCTGGATCAAGCAATTACTTAGTCGTTCAATTGCAGAACACTCAATAGTTTTTCCGCTCAAGCTAGTGGCATAACAAGAGCAAATATTTGCCTACCCCATACATATCGAACTAAACGAGGACATTACTACCAATCACCAAATTTGTCGCGGTGAAATTATTCAAAGTTGTCAAAGTACTTAAAGCATCAGCACCACCATTGGCATCAACCTGAACTCTAGTAGAAGTACCCGATTGCACAAACCGCAAATAGCCATCGCTAATGGGATTGCTGCCACCGTAGCCCAAACTCTTGAATAGGTCAGTCAAAACTAACTTATCATCATTCTTGTTAAAATCGGTTATTGCATCACCAGTAGTCCCCTTATCGCTGAAGGCTTGGTAAACAAACTGGTCATTACCGCTACCGCCAGTCAGGCTATCATTGTCAGCACCACCAATGAGGATGTCATTACCGCTACCGCCAATTAAGGTATCATTCCCAGCAGCACCACGCAGTAGGTCATTGCCACTCTTGCCGTCGATGCGGTCATTACCTCCTTGACCGTTAATCACATCAGCGGAGTTGTCAAAGCCGTTGACATTGTTATTCAAGTTGTTGAGAAAGTTAACTGAGTTCTGGTTCAAGAGGTTGCTTTGAGTAGAGTTGACATCAAAGACATCAAAACTATCTTGAATAGTGGTTTGTCCATTAAAGAGGATGTTACCTAAATCAACGCTGGCTCCGGTAGATTTCCGCAGATTATCCAGGTTTTCCAAGGCAAAGTTTTGCAGGATTACCTTTGGACTATTGGCGATGTTTTCAAAGGAGACTTCCAGATTGCTACCATTCTTAGTCAGCAGCAGATTTTGAGCAGTTAAGCCAGCCCCTTGGAATTTCAGAGTATCATTGCCTGAACCACCTTGAAGGTTGAGCGGATTAATCGTTAAGTTGACGGTAGCTGTATTACTAATGGCACCGGAATTATCTTTGATGTTGTAGGTAAAGCTGTCGGCACCGGAGAAGTCTAGATTAGCTGAATAGCTGAAGGTTCCATCAGCATTTTGTATAACTGATGTACCACTGAGGTTATCGTTATTACTAGTACCGTTAAGGGTTGTGCCAACTGCTACCGTTACTATCCCCAAGTCAGTGCCACCGTTGCCATCGCTGACGGTATATTTAAAGCTGCCATTACCATTACTGAAACCTGTGGTCGGAGTAAAGACTACATTGCCACTGTTATTTAAGGTGACAGTACCATTAACAGCGTTACTCACAGCAGTGATGCTCAAAGTGCCGCCGTCTACATCAGTATCGTTAGCTAACAGGTCAGCAGCTAGCAGAGTCAAAGGTGTATTTTGATTGGCGCTGGCAGAGTCATTACCGGCAACGGGTGCATCGTTAACGGGAGTTACTGTTAGGTTAAAGGGACTTCCAGAAAATAAACTATTCCATTAGCAATAATGATAATCATTTTAAGGGGGGGATGAAGGGGCTGCCGTCGGCAGCCCCTTCATCCCCTTTTGTAGTAATTTGAATAATGATTGAGTTTTTGAG
>NZ_JABXKK010000089.1 GCF_017115045.1 Nostoc sp. NMS8
TGATGGCATTATCTAGACTCCATAGATGATTCTTTTTGTCAATGCGTAAGTCCTAATTTCTTACATTTTGCATTTGAGAAAGGCAAATTTCTTTTATTCTCCACACAAAAAGTATAAAAGGATAGATTAGGACGTAATATGTGTGTGTATATTTAAATCAAACTTGGTAGATAGACGCTGTTACTCAAATCCGCTCAGTCCCAAAAGCTGGATGTAAGATATTCGTCTTTGAAAAAAACTTAAATGTGTTGGCTTTACCTGCACTCTAAGAGAGGCTGCGCCAACGATATAGCTTAGTGACATACCAGAGGCATCTCCATCTAAGTTTTCAAAAGCAACCAATAAAAGTCACCCATAAAAAACTATCCGCCCTGATTTAGATCGGATGGTCTAAATCAGGGCGGTCTAGCGGGTCTTCAGGTTGCAACCAGACTGCCGGAAGGAACTCCGAGCTTGCCTAGCTACTTGAGCTAACTTAGTATCTCAAAGATGACTAAGGCTAACTTTTAGAGAACAGCCCCGGCACGCAGCCGGCTAACTGCAACCTGATGACCCATGCATTTACTACTTTCTATCATGGGCATCACCTCCTTATTGCCTAAGCGGTCTTAGTTTTCAAAGGGCAGAGTATTTACTCTGGGTTTATAACCTTCATCTAACATAACACATAAATTTAGAGATATTAACTATATACAGAAAAAATCTCCCACCTTTTGGTGAGAGATAATTAGAGAATGGCGAATATTGACACTTTCTTGGTTGATTACAAAGAGATTATTTCATCTGGGTGGTGTCAATTTTTATCCACCACAATCCTAATTCAGGACATAGCCGGATTTTAATTCTTAGAGAGCGTTACCACGTGGTAGAACTTCCTCAGGGAATACAAATTGTTCGTGGGGTTGATCTTGAGGAGCCATCCAAGCGCGGATACCCTCGTTCAGCAAAATGTTTTTGGTATAGAAGGTTTCAAACTCAGGGTCTTCCGCCGCCCGTAATTCTTGGGAGACGAAATCATAAGCCCGCAGGTTGAGTGCTAAACCGACGATGCCAACGGCGCTCATCCACAAACCGGTGACTGGCACGAACAACATGAAGAAGTGCAACCAGCGTTTGTTTGAGAAAGCAATACCGAAAATCTGTGACCAGAAACGGTTTGCTGTCACCATTGAGTAGGTTTCTTCCGACTGGGTAGGATTGAAGGCGCGGAAGGTGTTAGCACCATCGCCGTCTTCAAACAAGGTATTTTCGACTGTGGCACCATGAATGGCGCACAATAGCGCACCACCCAATACACCCGCAACACCCATCATGTGGAAGGGGTTGAGTGTCCAGTTATGGAAACCTTGCAGGAATAGCAGGAACCGGAAGATCGCCGCGACGCCAAAGCTGGGTGCAAAGAACCAGCTTGATTGTCCCAAGGGGTAAATCAGAAATACACTGACGAATACCGCGATGGGAGCAGAGAAAGCGAGAGCGTTGTAAGGACGGATACCTACTAGACGCGCAATTTCAAATTGCCGCAACATGAAGCCAATCAAACCGAAGGCTCCGTGTAGGGCAACGAATGGCCACAAACCACCCAATTGGAACCAACGGGTGAGGTTGCCTTGGGCTTCTGGCCCCCACAACAGCAATAGGGAATGTCCCATACTGTCAGCGGGGGTGGATACTGCCACTGTCAAAAAGTTCGCTCCTTCTAGGTAGGAGGAGGCTAATCCGTGGGTGTACCAAGAGGTGACGAAGGTGGTGCCGGTCAGCCAACCGCCTAGTGCTAGGAAGGCGCAGGGGAATAATAGTATCCCTGACCAACCTACGAATACGAAGCGATCGCGCTTGAGCCAGTCGTCAAGAACGTCAAACCACCCTCTACTGGGGGCGCGTCCAACTGCGATGGTCATTAGAGCAAATCTCCAAATGTTTATAAGTACAGGTTGTATCTGTATTATAGATGGCTACATAAAAGCCTTCTATAAGCAGAAAGTTAACCAGGTTGTTAACCAAGTTTACAATTTTTTACACACCTTTAATAATATTAGGTGTAAATCGCTAATTTTTCTAGGGGTTTTGTAATAAAAATTAATTTTTGCTTCAGATGAGCGAGATGAACAGAAATTCCCAATCCCCAATCCCCAACCCCCATTTCCCTAGAATCACTCAGCTGACGCTAAAATGAGTCCACAGTTAAATTTGATTATTGCTAAATGTTTACCATCGATTTAAGCATCAGAAACACTGCTTTCCCTATTTCGGTACAACGTAAATCAGCAGAGGATGCTGAGGCTGTTTATCAGCTAATTTTGGCGGCAATCCGTTCTGGGAACCCTGACATTGTAGAACTCAAGTGCGAGGGCAAGACAGAGAAAAAAATTGCTGTCCGCGCTAGTGAAATTTCTGGGGTGCAGATTGTTCAGAAAGATGGTACAACCCCTGGTGGTGGCAGACCACCTGGCTTTTTTGCTGTAGCTGCTGAGTAACTAAGGTTGACAAATGTCTCAAGTTGGCATTGAGGTCAAGGATTTAAATTTCAGTTGGCCGAATGGAGAGAAAGTGATCAAATCTTGCTCTTTAGAAGTGCCCAAGGGTGAGTTTTGGATGCTCTTGGGTACCAATGGCAGCGGAAAATCAACGTTACTGAGACTGCTGGCGGGGTTATTAGCTCCTGAATCTGGCGAAATTCGGGTTTTGCACCCCGTTGGTTTTGTCTTCCAAAATCCAGATCATCAACTGGTAATGCCAACGGTTGGTGCTGATGTGGCTTTTGGATTGGTGGAAGAAAAGTTGCCACCTGCTGCTACTAGAGCCAGGGTTGAGGAGGCGCTGGGGGCGGTGAATTTGATTACCTTGCAACGACGCCCTATCTATGCGCTCTCTGGGGGACAGAAACAGCGAGTCGCGATCGCCGGTGCGATCGCCCGTCGCTGTGAAGTTCTATTACTAGATGAACCTACTGCCTTACTAGATCCAGATAGCCAGTTAGATTTAGTTGCTGGTGTCCGCCGCCTTGTCAAAAGTCGAGGTATTACAGCCCTCTGGGTGACACATCGATTAGACGAGTTAAATTATTGTGACGGCGCTTTTTTGCTAGAAAAAGGCTCTCTGGTAGATAGGGGTGAACCCCAACGCCTCAAACAACGTCTAATGGAGGTAGACAGCGAAGCCTCCTAACTAAGTGCTGAGTAATGAGTAATGAGTAAATAAGTAAAATTCATTGCACTGGCTCAAACCTTGCTATTGCTTAACTGCACTCCTGAATACTACTAAAAAGAACTTTAACGCGCCTTTGAAACAAAGGCGCGTTTTAAGTTGGTGCCTCTATCTTAGGCTTGAGTTTTATGAGGCTGCCGTATTTTTTATTCTATGTAGCATAGTGTTACACACAATTGATCAATTATTATAAATCTTATGAATGAATTTTGTTAACTCTAGAAAATTGTGATTAAAAACCATGTCCCGTTCCTTACTCCAAGCCGTTTTGTTAGTGGACGGCTACAATATCATCGGTGCTTGGCCTTGCCTTAAAAAAACGCGTGATAGCGTCGGATTAGAGGCCGCACGGGGCGAACTTGTGGAAGCGATGACTGGTTATAGCGCGTTTCAAGGTTACACAACTCAGATAGTTTTTGATGCCCAATATCAGAATTGCTCTAGTAATAAAGAAATTATTACTGAGCTTTTGTCTGTTTATTACACTGATTTTGGGCAAACAGCAGATACTTATATTGAAAAATCCTGCGCTTCTTTTCGCCACCAAATAGCCCAATCTTTGATTTCTCGTGTGATTGTTGCTACATCAGATCGGGCACAGCAGTTGATGATACAAGGGTATGGGGCTGAATGGTTGTCTGCACAACAACTTTGCGGGGAAGTGGAAGCCACTGTTTGCCGGATGCGACAAAAGTATCACACGCGCAAACAATCTAAGAGTAGGTTTTTAGCTAATGCCATCGATGCTAAGGCGCGGCAACGTCTGGCTGAATTACGAATGGGATTATAGTATTTAACACTCTCTGCTTAAGTTCCTGAATGGGTTTTGACTGCAAAATTTCTATAAATTAAACATATAAAAAAAATATTATCGAAAGTACTTGCCAAATTCTATTTTTAGCCCTAATATTGTAAATCGTGAGTGATCCTCAGTAGCTCAGTGGTAGAGCGATCGACTGTTAATCGATTGGTCGCTGGTTCGAATCCAGCCTGGGGAGTTTAAAGATTTTGGATTTTAGATTATCCATGAGAGCTTTATGGTCGCTTGACTTGGCTGTGAAGTTTCTGTATTATGGATCTTTTGGTGCTTGTCCTAAACAAGTGTTGGAATTTTAAGAAGGACTGCGATCGCATCAAGGGTCTGTTCTGCACTTTTAACAGCCAACATTGGGCCATTTGCCAAATAAATATTTTTCTCAGACATCACGTTTAAGGCAAGAGACGCGACAAATCGCCGTGTCTACAAATCGGTACAGCGATTTATCGCGCCTTTGCGATCTGTAAAGACATTATGGGACTAGTGGTATTGTTTTAAGTGATTGCACTTAAATTGCTGAAACTAGGATAAACGCTTTACATGACTTCTGGAGCGCTGCCTGCCAATCCTTTTGTGGCTGCGGGGATGATTGAAGATCCCAGGCTGTTTGTTGGTCGTAAAGATGAATTACACGTGATCGCATCTCGGATGAAGGGCGATCAGCCTACAAGTATCAATATAGTTGGTGAGAAGCACATTGGTAAATCTTCGTTGCTGCATTATTTCGTTCTGACTTGGCAGCAGCGAGGATTAGACCCGAATCGTTATGTGGTAATTTACTTACCGTTACGGGGTGTAGATTGCCAAACTGAAACGGGTTTCTATGAGGCTGTAGCTGAAGGTTTACTGAGTCATGTTCAGGGATGGCAACAACGCAGTCTGCAAAATTGTTGGAAGAGTAAACTGCTGAATCGTCAAGCTTTTTCAGATGCGGTTAAGGAATGGAAACAGCAAGGAAAGCTACCTGTTCTCTGTCTGGATGATTTTGAAAGCCTTTTGAAATATCTAGGACTTACGCATTGACAGAAAAGCCAAAATAAGAGGTATAGTTTTCAAGGCTTCTAGGTAGGTTTTTCAGTCATATTTTGGCGATCGCCAGCAATCAAAAGTGACCGCCAAAAGCCTTAAACAACGTATTTACGTTAATACACAAGATAGTTTTTTTTACAGTGCGTAAGTCCTAATATCCTGATAAATTCGATAATGGATTTTATGATAATTTGCGATCGCTGATGGATAGCAACGTCTTGATGCTAGTGCTGGCTTCGCGTAAACAACTGGATGTTTATGCTAACGAGCATCGGTTTGTCTCTAGTTTTTTCAATATTGGTCACACTATTTATTTGAAAGAACTAACTACAGATGAGGCTATTGAACTGTCGCGCTTACCAACTCGGTCTAGTAATGGTGCAGCTTTGAGTGTAGATGAACAGAATCATGCCCAGCAATGGGGCATCGTCATCCTTATAAGTTGCAATTGGCTGGTTACTATTTGTGGGAAGCACGTCAACAAGGCAAGGCAATCAAGTGGGCGAAACAGCAGTTTGAACAACAGCTTGCAGATCCTAAATCTAAAGCAAAAGGAAAGTGGTGGGAATTATGGAAGAGTTTAGCAGATAGCGATCGCTCTCTCTTGCGTCGGATAATCTATGGGGAAACTCCCACCCAGCAAGACAAAGGTGTTATTCGCAAACTAACGCGAAAAGAAATCTTGACTCAAGAAGGCAATGCTTTTCAAGTGCCTTTAGTGCAAAAATATATAGAACAGTTGCTAGAAGAAGAGTAATATAACAACCCTATTCAAAATTTTCATCGTTATGTGGCAACCGACATCGCTACAAGGACGACGGATGTCGCTACAGGGATGACAGATGTCACTACAGGGACGACGGATGTCGCTACAGGGATGACAGATGTCACTACAGGGACGACGGATGTCGCTACAAGGATGACGGATGTCACTACAGAGACGACGGATATCGTTACAGGGATGACGGATGTTACTACAGAGACGACGGATGTCACTATAGTCGCAGTTTCGTACTATGGCAACTGGCTAAATTCAAATTAACTATGAAATATCACAGTCAGTAAAGGCAGGAACGCCAACAGAAAGCCATGCCAGGATTGCAATTGAGCTTCTGAGGTTGGTTCTGGTGGTGCTAATAAAGCTTCTACTCTTTGTTCTAAGCGATCTGCACCAGAGGAACCTAATGGAGCACAGCAAATTTCTGATAAGACTGGGCCGCTACTAACTACTAATAAAAGTGATTCTGCTAACACCAGAGGATCTACCTGCAATGCTGCATAACTGTCGGCACGGAGTTCGCGCAAAGCTAAAAGTTCTTCCCACAAAGGCTCTGTATTTGGCAACCATGCAGTGCAAGAACGCACCCAACCCAGCCAGAAAAACCAGAACGTATCCCTGTAATGGTGATGCCCTTGCTCATGGGCTAAGACGCTTTCTAAATGAGCAGGTGAGAGAGTTTGCACTAATCCTTGGCTAACCACTAGTTCTGGTTGCCAAAAACCGATTTGACCTGCAAACAACGCGCCTGTTTGCAGGAGTCTGGCTCGTTTATCGCCAACATTCACTAAGGGGCAGTTACGGGCAGATTCTACAGACTGCCAACCCTGGAAAGCAAGTTTAATGCATGAAATGGCAAAAAATGCCAAATAAATTAATGCTAGTAAATAGCTAATTGAGCCTGTATACATGCCGCCCATTTGTCCTTGGGGCCCCATGAACAGCACAGCGATCGCAGTCATGAAAATTAGCAAGGGCGGGAAGAGAAACAAAAATAGCGATCGCTGCCACCGCAGATTCCAATTGCCTTGGGGTTGATTCCAAGCGGATCTTAACCACCAGGCAACTGCCAAAGCATTCAAAATCATTATCAGATGCATCATTGTTCCTCCCTGGCTTGGCGTGCAGATTGAATACGTTTGGCGATCGCTGCTATTTGCTCACTAGCTGCTTCATCCAGACTATCAGCAAAGGCAGCAACAACATCGGGATTTCCCACCGCTAGAAATCGCTGTAACTGCTCGTGAGCTTTGATCACTTCTGACTGTTGCTTACTCAGCATTGGCCGCCAATAGAATGCCCGCTCTTTCTTGTCGCAAGCCAGCCAACCTTTATCAGTGAGGCGACGTAAAACTGTGGTGACAGAAGTATACGCTAATTCGCGGTTGGGATCGGCGAGGATGCGATCGTGTACATCCTTGACTGTGGCTGAACCAAGTTCCCAGATGATATTTAAAATTTCCGCTTCTAACGGGCCTAAAGATAGTTGTTTAGGGCGGTAGTCGGGTAAAGGTGCCATAGCAATTTCAATGGAGAGTGGGGAGTGGGAGAGACGCGATTAATTGCGTCTGTACTGGGGAATGGGAAATGAATGGATATCTGTCTCTTTGGGTTGTAACCTTAAAGCTGTAAATTTTCCCCTTTTAGAACGTCTGTTCTTGTTTTAGATTACAAGATAGTGCAGCAAATCTGAAAGTCTAAAATCATAAAAATAGGCTTTTTCAGTATTGATTAGGGATTGAAAACAGGCAGAGGGGCTGCTGTTCCTGCTGAGGGTAATAATTCTCCCTTGCTCCCTGCCCCCTGCCCCCTTGCTTCTTCCCCATTCCCCACTGCTATCTATGTATTGAATGAGATACATTTTGTATTTTGATGATAAAAAATTTTCCTGGAACAATTGTGACTATAGTTAGTGACACCAACTAGATAGAATGTTATTTTCGGCAGTAGTATTAAAACAGGTGTATCCAGCCCGTGAAGTTATTCGTATACCACACTCCTGAATTGACTCCAACGGATAAAGCGCCAGAATGTGCGATCGCAGTCGATGTCTTGCGAGCCACTAGCACAATTGCGACTGTCTTGGCATCTGGAGGCGAAGCTGTACAAGTATTCAGCGATTTAGATCAGTTAATTGAAGTTAGCGAAAAATGGCCCCCTGAAAAACGTTTGCGGGCTGGAGAACGCGGCGGCGCAAAAGTTGCTGGCTTTGAGTTGGGTAACTCTCCCCTCGACTGCACACCAGAATTAGTACAAGGGCGGCGTTTGTTTATCAGCACTACAAATGGCACTCGTGCCTTACAACGGGTACAAGACTCCCCAAATGTCTTAGCAGCAGCCTTGATTAACCGGGCGGCGGTGGTGCAATTCCTTTTAGATAAGCAACCAAAAACAGTGTGGATTGTCGGTTCTGGCTGGGAAGGCAGTTATTCCTTAGAGGATACAGTTTGTGCAGGTGCGATCGCTCATAGTATTTTGCAACAAACCCAGTTGTCACCAGAAGAACTCGCTGGGAATGATGAAGTAATAAGTGCGATCGCTCTTTACTCTCAATGGCAAGATAACTTATTAGGATTACTTCACCAAGCTAGTCACGGTCAAAGATTGTTACGCCTTGACTGTCTAGATGATTTAAAATATTGTTCCCAAACTGATATTTTAGATGTTTTGCCCATACAACGAGAGACGGGAGTATTAAAAAGGGGATAGGGACTGGGGATTGGGGATTGGGGAGATGACGGGCACAAGAAAAATAACTATTTCCCATTCCTTATTCTGCAAGCAATTGTCGGAGTCTTTGCCGCCAATGAGGGGAATAAGTCCCTAGAAGTGCGGAAATTTTTCCACAAGCAAGGACGGAATAAGCAGGGCGACGGGCTGGCGTCGGATATTCGGCGGTTGTAATGGGAACAATGCTTTCAACTTTCAAAGGGAAGCCTAGCTGTTGGGCTTCTTCAAAGATGGCGACGGCAAAATCATACCAGCTAGCAACGCCGCTATTAGTGTAGTGATAAGTGCCGCTAATTTCTGGAGTTAACTGGGGAATTATCTGGGCGATAACTGCGGCTATATCTTGCGCCCAGGTTGGGCTACCAATTTGATCAGCGACAACACGGAGTTCTTGACGTTCTGCACCTAGTCGCAGCATGGTTTTGACAAAGTTACTTTTGCCAAAGTTTCCATAAACCCAAGCAGTACGGAGGATAAGGTGATGGGCGCAAGTTTCCCGAATAGCTTCTTCTCCAGCGAGTTTGGTTTTACCGTAGACACTCAAGGGATTAGTCGCATCAGTTTCTTGATAAGGGCTACATCCATTACCATCAAAAACGTAATCGGTCGAAATATGAATTAGAAAAGCTCCTAATTTTTGGCTTTCTTCGGCAAGAATTAGGGGTGCAATAGCATTAATAGCGATAGCAAGTTCGGTTTCACTTTCGGCTTTGTCTACAGCAGTATAAGCAGCGGCGTTAATGATAATTTGCGGCTGCTTTGATCTAATAACTTTGCGGAGAGTATCGGGTTGGGCAAGGTCTACTGTTGGGCGCGCTACTGAGATAACATTGCTGTGAGACGTGAGGATTTGTTGCAGTTCCTTACCCACTTGACCATTGCTACCAATCAGCAGAATTGATTTACTCATAGTTATTAGTCATTAGTCATTAGTTATTAGTCCAAGAGAAGCTACGCGCACTCTTTAACGTGGTTTAAATTATTCCGATGAAAGACAAAGTTTTTCCGCTCACCATAAAAGTAAGCTTGGGGCATCGCAAGAGGAGGGGTCTGTAACAAAATCCAATGACCAATGACTACTTAATCAAATATTTCAGCAGTTTTTAAAGGTTTGCCGGCTTGGTCTTTAGCTGACAAAATCGGTGGCGAATTTAAGGGCCAATCTATCGCTAAATCTGGATCGTTCCATAAAATTGTGCGATCGCCTTGGGGCGCGTAATAATCTGTAGTTTTATAGAGAACTTCAGCTACTTCTGAAAGCACAAGGAAGCCGTGAGCAAAGCCTGGTGGTATCCACAATAGGCGCTTGTTCTCAGCACTGAGTTCAGAACCTACCCACTTACCAAATGTAGGAGAGCTTTTTCTGATATCTACGGCTACATCAAAAATAATACCGACAACAGCACGAATAAGCTTACCTTGTGGTTGTTGGATTTGGTAGTGCAGCCCACGCAGAACGTTTTGTTTGGAATAAGAGTGGTTATCTTGCACAAAGTTTGTAAGAATACCCGTCTGTTGAGCAAATTTTTGGTGATTGTAGGCTTCAAAAAATAAACCGCGATCGTCTGCAAATACTTGGGGTTCAATTTGTAGAACTTCAGAAATTTTGGTATGTAAAATGCTCATTAATATTATTAATAGTATGTGCCGCAGTGTTCTGATTGTTAGATGAATTTTGCATTCATATTTTACAAGCACTGTGTTCCAACTTTGACACTGGCTTGTCCTATCTGTAACAAGTAAATTAGGTTAGTTCAATTTGACAATCATCGCCAATCATAAATCGCAAGGCTTTGGGGCGACGGGGTGCAAGACTCAATTGTGCCCTTTGTCCAATGACACTATCAATAATACGCTGATGGATTCCGGCAATTTTAGCACCTTCTAAAATCACACTGTGTTCTAAATCAGTATCAATGAGGGTGACATTGTTAGCAATACTACTGTAAGGGCCAATAAAGCAGTTTTCTAAATGACAATTGCTGCCAACGACTACTGGCCCCCGAATTGTGCAATTAATTACTTTGGATTTTGCACCGATTTGCACTCGTCCAATAATCTGACTTTGGGCATCGACTTCGCCCGCAACTGATGCCATCAGATAGGTGTCGAGAATTAATCGGTTAGCTTCTAGTAAGTCATCTTTTTTACCAGTATCTAGCCACCAACCTTGCAGATTATAGGCTAAAACCTGCCTTTCCTGATTAATGAGGTATTGAATGGCATCAGTGATTTCTAGTTCGCCTCTGGTGGAAGGTTGGATATTGGCGATCGCATCATAAATGAGGTGAGAAAAGAAATAAACTCCTACCAATGCCAAATTTGAAGGAGGAACTTTGGGTTTTTCAATTAACTGTAATACCCGTCCTGTTTCATCCACCTGAGCCACGCCAAAGGCGCTAGGGTTGGCAACCGAACGTAAGAGAATCAGAGCATCTGGCTGTTGTTGGCTAAATTGTTGCAGAAAGTAACGTAACTCACCTAGTTGAATGAGGTTATCGCCCAAGTACATCACAAAGGGAGAATCACCTAAAAATGGACGGGCGATTTGAACGGCGTGAGCAAGTCCAAGTGGCTGGTCTTGTACGATATAGGTGATGTTTGCTCCAAAGTATTCTCCATTTCCGGTTTTTCCTTGGACTTCTGCTCCAGTTTCCGGGCTGATAATGATGCCAATATCGGTAATACCAGCAGCCACCATTTCTTCGATGCCATACCATAAAACAGGTTTATTAGCAACTGGTACAAGTTGTTTTGCTCCGCTGTAGGTGAGGGGACGTAGACGTGTACCTTTACCGCCAGAGAGAATTAGTGCTTTCATAAAGATTTCGGATTAATTCACAGTCATTAGTCAAGATAATCTGAAACTTGAACAAAATCCCAAATCTTGGCATCCAATTCTGGTGCTAGTTTATCTTTTATAAGTAACGGGATAAAACTTCGGCGGTTGCTTTTCCTGTTTTTTCCCAACTGAATTGTTGAGAGTGAGTGACACCTTGGTTAGAAAGGCGCGATCGCAATACCGAATCAGTTGCAACAGCCTGCATCGCCTCTGTAATTTCTGCTGTGTTGTAGGGATCGATCAGAATCGCCGCATCGCCAGCCACCTCTGGTAAGGAGGAAAGATTGGAGGTAATGACAGGAGTACCACAAGCCATTGCTTCGAGAACGGGTAAACCAAAACCCTCCCACAGACTGGGGAAAACCAGAGCGATCGCTTGATTGATGATTTTTGGTAATTCACTGTAAGGAACATAGTTCAGAAACTTGACTTGATTAGTTATTCCTAGTTCTTCTACTTGCGCTTCTAAAGTAGGGGTGTAACGCGAATCAATTGGCCCTACTAACCATAGTTCATAGTCTTTACAGTTAATCAACGTCGCAAAAGCACTGATAAGTCGCTGGATGTTTTTGTATGGGTCTTGGCGGCCAATGTAGAGAAAGTAGTTGCTGGTGGGGAGGTTAAGAGGAAGGAAGTGAGTGCGATCGTGTGCCAAAGGAATCGCAGTAATTTTGCTGGCGGGAATTCCGTAAAAATCGGTGATATCTTTAGCCGTAGTCTGGGAGATACAAATAATGTGTTGCGCTTGCTTAAGAACTTGGGGAGTGTAGTAGCGGTGATAGGATGTTAGTGGTGAGAAGCGTTTGCCAAAGCGTAACGGTATCATATCAAAAGATGTGACGACAAAACGACAGTTGCTATAAAGGGGTGCTTCCGGTAGCGGTGAGAATAAGAGACTCGATTTGAGGTTTTTATATATTTGTGGTAATTGAAATTGTGTCCAAATCAGGCGGTTAAAATGACCTTTTGTACCGTGGTCTGGGGTTAAATTTGATGGGATTGAATAGCAGTCAAAATCGGGATATTTTTGCGCTGTTAATAGAGTAGGTTGCAAAGATTTTAAATAAGGAAAAAGGTTTTGAGCATAGTTGCCTATACCTGTTGGTTTAGACAACAGAATAGATAAGTTAATAATGAATTCTTGGGCAGAGGGATTGTCTACTATTGTCATTAAATAATGGTTCTATAAGCGTTTAACGTTTCTTTTGCCGTTCTTTCCCAGGAAAATAATTTTGCTCTAGCTTTCCCTTTATTAATTAATTCTTGGCGTAACTGGGAATCACTGATGACTTTCAGGATAGCTTCCCCTAGTTGAATAGGATTATTAGGGTCAACTAGTATAGCTGCATCTCCTGTAACTTCTGGAATCGAGGAAGTATTGGAACTGATCACAGGAGCGCCTAGAGTCATTGCTTCCAATACGGGTAAACCAAACCCTTCGTAATGAGATGGATAAACGAAGACATCAGCTTTTGAGTAAAATAATGCAACTAATTCATTAGATAGGTAATTAAGATGATGAATTTGGTTTGCCCAAGGCGAATTTTCAATAGCTGCAAATATCGGTTCATATTTCCATCCTTTCTTCCCAATCAATATTAACTGATGTTCAATTTTATACTTTCCTTTCAAAAAATTAAAAGCTGTAATTATAGTATTAATATTTTTTCTTGGCTCTATTGTGCTGACAAAAAGTAGATATGGTTTGGAGAAATCATAATTAGTTTGCTTTTCTAGGTTCTGGGCAATTTCTTCAGACAAGTAATTAGGATAGTAGCGACTAGCTAAAGGTGTGATATAGACTTTTTTTGGGTCTATTTCCAAATACTCAATAATATCTTTTTTAGAACTTTCTGAAATTGTTAAAACTAAATCTGTCCACTGCAAACATCGCTTTATCTTTTCTGTATATGTTTTTACAACTGAATTTATATATTGAGGATATCTAATAAAAGTCAGATCATATATATTCATTACCTTTAAACTATTTTTACAGGGATAGACTGAGTAATTTGTACCATGTAATATATCTGGAAAACCAAAATATTTTTCAAAGTAAGATAAACTGGGTCTAAATGCTAAAGCTAATAATAAATCTGAAATTCTCACAGGTAAAGGCAAGAGATACTGTTGAGAAGAATCTTTAAAAGATTCAGGAAAACTAAAGTCACCCGAGAGCCAATTTTTTAACCCTGGTTGATAGACTACTCCTAACTGAAAATTTTCCTCTTTTTGTAATACATCGAGAGCGCATATTAAATTAGCAACATAAAAGCCAACCCCACTTGGTTTGGAATCCATTGGGGTGGCATCAACTACAATTTTTAGCATCAGAATACTTAGGCTCCGTTTTTGCTCAATTTCTTCAGGTCATAATCAACCATAACCTCAACCAATTGCTCAAATGAGTACTGAGGCTGCCAACCTAAGTCCGTCTTAATTTTATTAATGGAACCAACTAACTGCACTGATTCATCAGAGCGATAAAAAGCAGGGTCAACTGAGACATAATCTTGCCAGTTTAGACCAACGCTGTTAAAAGCACACTCAACGAGTTCTCTGACAGAGTGAGTTTCACCACTAGCGATGATATAGTCATCAGGTTGTGCTTGCTGCAACATCAACCACATAGCGTAAACAGCATCTTTGGCGTAGCACCAATCACGACGGGCATCTAGGTTGCCTAATTTTAGTTCATTTGCTAAACCTAATTTAATTTGGGCAGCTGCGTGCGTGATTTTGCGAAATACAAATTCTGTCCCACGTCGAGGCGATTCGTGAGTATAAGTAATACCACAGCAGTTGTAAAGGTTGTATTTCTGCCGATAGTTGACAGTCATCCAGTGAGCGTATGCTTTGGCAACACCGTAAGGGTTGCGCGGACGAAAGGCGGTGCGTTCAGTTTGAGGTGATTCATCAGGTTGACCAAAAACTTCACTACTAGATGCTTGATAGAATCTGGCATCAGGTTTGCAACGACGAATAGATTCTAAGAGGCGGGAGACACCTAAAGCTGTATATTCAGCAGTGAGAGCAGGTTGTGTCCAAGAAAGAGGAACGTAGCTTTGCGAGGCGAGATTATAGATTTCGTCAGGTTGAGCTTCGGTAATCACATCCATTAAAGAGGACTGATCTAAAAGGTCGCCAGAAAGGATTTGGATATCGCCAGAAAGGTGATTGATGCGCTCAAGATTACTGGAACTTGAGCGGCGGACTAAGCCGAAGACTTGATAGCCTTCGCTTAGTAGTAGTTCAGCAAGATAAGAGCCATCTTGTCCAGTTAAACCGGTAATGAGAGCTTTTCTAATCACAGTTATAATCCTACTGTAAAAAAAATAAAATTTAAAAGGTTATTTAGTAAATGTTATAGCAACGGAGAAAGCGGTTAGGATGCTTTACGAAGCACATTTTCCATAGCATCCCGAAGAGAGTCAAATTGAATTAGTTGTTTACAAATTCGACTCGTCAATCATGACCAATTTGTTATTTTATTTTTGCCAAACTACTAAAATAACTCCACCCACGATAAAACTCAAACCTACGAGACGGGTTAAGGGAATTGTTTCCCTGAAAATGAAGTAACCTAACAGGACTGAGAAAACATAAACTAGAGAAATAGATGGAGCCGCAATACTTAAATTTACTCTAGTGAGAAGTAAAATATATGCAATAGCGCCTAAACCATAACAAGTTAATCCAATTAATAGTTCCGGTGTGGTAGCAATACTAATAATATTACTTAGGGCATTGGCTGAATTGACCTTTACCAATTTTAGTGCCCCCAATTTTAAGAAAAATTGTCCACCTAAACTTGTAGCAATAGACATTATCAGTAAAGCAAATTCTTGTAAGTTCATACCATTTTCCTCACACTTATTTAGCTAAACAATTAAGAATCTGATGTAACTGTTACATCGATTTTAGGGTAAGGAGATTGCTTATCGCTAAACCAAGCAACCGTTTCCTGCACCATTGTTAAAATAAGAGTATATTCCCCTGGTATAGTAGGTACTGTGACAACTGCATTAATTGCTACCGACTCTCCCGGAGATACGTCAAAAGGCAGAATCGTGCGATTGCCATCTGCGACTACTAGTTTACCACTAGCATCTAGCCAACGATAAGATAGATTTGTTGGGTTACGCCCTGAATTATACCAGATGAAATTGCTTTTATTTTTGATAAAAATAGGCATTCTCAGTATTGAGCCAGCCTTAATAGTTTCTGTATTATTAATAATTTTTATTTCTTGTAAGAAAATTGGTTGGGGAATTAGTTGCGAATTTGTGAGTTGTTGTGTTCCTACATTGATATCTAGTTCGTAAAGCGGCTTGCCAGTAGAATTAGGAAATTCACCAATTCCTTCGCTAACTAAGTCAAAAACAAGCTTATATCTCCCTACCTTTTTGGGAAAATTAATAGAAGCGATCGCCTCAGTCACCTCATTTTGTCTTGGTTTACCAGAAACATAAAGCCGAAGATCACTAACTTCCTTACTAAGCTCATCGTAAAAGCGACATCTTACGCGTATTTCTCCCCTTTCCAGTGCAGATTCATAACCGAACCACGTCGATTTACCCGTGTTTTGAAGCTTGGCTTTCAGAACTTTTTCCACACCTGGTTCAACTGAAATCAAATAATTAAGAGGCTGATTATTATCGTCCGTAATTTTTATGATTTTTCCACTTAAACCTTGAAGATATGCTGGTTGTTCTATGGGAGGTTTGATAATCTTGTGAATGACAGCTTGAGTATGTCTTTCTATTTGGCTGTCTCTTAAACTCCAAAGCCTATATTGGTATTCATACTTATCAATATTTAGAGGAATTGGATTCCATATCACACCAGGATTAGCACCAAAAGCTCCAACCATCTGAGTTAGTGTAGAAAATGTTATTAATACTAAAAATACTAAAAACTTGATGACAGGTATTTTTTTATATCTGATTATATTGCTGACTTTATTAGCCAAAAAATAACTAATCAAATAGCAAATTATCGGCATTATATCGACCATAAATCTTGGTCCATAAGAATGCCCCGCCCACCATATTATATAGAAACAATAACTACCAAGTAAAAAAATAGAAGCAATCGTCATACTTCCTATTAATTTCTCATCTTGATTAAACCTTAATTTAAAAACTTGATAGATTCCAAGCAGAGAATACAAAACTATAGGAGAGAAAACAATAAGACCTCGACTAGGGCTAATTAGAGTTCCCAAAGATGCAGTTATAAAATTATTGAAAGTGAATAGATAGGGAGAAGTATGGAAAATCTTTCCATAACCACCAGTGAGGCTACCAAAGTAGTATAAATTCCATAAAATACTTGGTAGTGTGGAAACCAAACCAAAAAACCAGAATCTTGACTGAAAGCGATAAGTAAAAACTGAGTAGATAAGAACTGCAACTAAATATAATGTACTTGTAGGACGAATACCAGGGAGAAAGCCACAAGCAATTCCTGCTAAGAGCAGCCATCTTTTCTGACTTTTTTCTGAAGTATGGTTAGCCTTCAGCAAACAGTATATAGTGCTTACCAGCATTAAGTTAGATGCCCCATGTTGCCACAGTCCTTGAGAACTTGTCATCCATGTATTTGTGGCAAATGCAAATATGTATGTAGAAATTAAAGATATAGTTAGAGGAAATTTTAATCTGAGAGATAGATAAAATATACTAACTGTAATAGATGTAATTATTGTAGCAGCAAGTTTTTCAAAAAAGATTCTATATATATCAAAACTTACAGATGTTAAGTCTATGTTAAACAACCCAGCATAATAATATGTTAATTTTAAATAAGAATAAAAAATTATATACAAAGGAAAAGTAATAATTGCAGTTCCTATTGGATATGTAGAGCTTAAATGGCCGTTAATTCCATCAACAAAAAAATAACAATTTCCATAGCTTGCTGAACAAAAATGGCTTGTTCTAAAAGCATCTAAATTAAGAGTATGATTTTCAAGTAGATTGAAACCTAATAACGTGCTTGGAACTGTATCGCCAGAACTTATTGTTGCTCCATTAGCAAGATAGATTACAGTAGAAATTAGAAAAATTAATACAGGCGGTATAAGCTCATATTTATTATTAAGTTCTCTTGTATTAAGTTTACCTATCATTCCATTTATCATTCTAATATTTACTAATAACTATATTTAGTTGCAAGAAAATACAACTTTAGTAAAAAGTCAGGCGAAAGTCCTAAGCTTAAATAAGATCCTAATAGCTACGCCATAACAGGGACTTAACTTAATTCAATAACTAATTAAATTATTTTATTGTTGGCAGAATAATTTATATAAGGCAAATTGTATTTCTTAGTATTAGCCAGCAGATTGTATTTTAAAATGCATATAATTGCTCTAATTCCATCTTTCCAACCTATTTTTTTACCTTCCTTATATGTCCGACCATAATAAGATATACCTACCTCATAAATACGGCATTCCATTTTCGCAACCTTAGCTGTGATTTCAGGCTCAAATCCAAACCGATTTTCTTCTATTTTGATAGATTGAATAATTTCACGTCGAAAAGCTTTATAACAAGTTTCCATATCTGTTAGATTAATATTAGTGAACATATTAGATAACATAGTTAAACAAACATTGCCTACCATATGCCAGTAGTAGACAACTCTATGCGGTCTGCCACCCTGGAAACGTGAACCAAAAACTACATCAGCTCTATCATCTAAAATAGGTTGAATCATTAGGAGATATTCTCGTGGATCGTATTCCAAATCTGCATCTTGAACAATGATAATATCTCCAGTAGCTCCAGCAAAGCCAGTTCTTAAAGCTGCACCTTTTCCTCTGTTTTTGTGATGGTAAATTACTTTGTCTACCTGTGACTCTATCTTTGATTTAAGTAATTCTCGCGTCCCGTCTATTGAGCAATCATCCACTATAATAATTTCACAATTTTTTACAGGTGATGCTTTGACAGCCTCTATAACTTGGCTGATAGTTCCCAATTCGTTGTAACAAGGAATCACAACAGATAACCTCATATAATAATTAACCCCTCTTAGTCACTGTAGAAAAATTGTTCATCCAAAACTGAAAATATTGGTGATGAAATTCCTGAAATCCAGTCAAATTTACCAAAACTTTTCTGAGATTTTCGCGCTTATAGTATCTTTTGTGGTCTCGAATTTCTGCTTCACTCACTATTTTTAGTCTGTAAGCCAAAAACTCTAGTATCGGCTGCGACCAAACTGATGGAACCGTCAATATCAATTTACCTTGAGGAACGAGAACTCTATAAACTTCTTTTAAAATATCTTTTTCATATTCTATATGTTCTAAAACGGCCAGCATGGTTACAACATCAAAGGTTTCATCCTTAAATGGTAAATGATTATCAAGCCTTAGCTGCTTAGTTTGTATATTGCCTAAGTGGAAGTCTTTAACTTTAAAATCGACACCGAATCCCTCCTTAATGTGAGGAGAAATGCTTTTGAGAAAAGTTGCAGAACTGCCACAACCTACATCCAAAACAACAGAGTTTTTAGGAATGTGGGATATTACTCTTTTAAGGCGGAGGTATCGTAATATCGGTTCTAAAAATGGTTCGCTCATATTTATTTAGTTTTATTAATGGGATTAATTGATGGATTTTCCTAATGTTACTACTGACGCCAATACAAGTTATGTACCATGTCGAAAAAAATGTCAGCAGAAGCAATACTACACCAGTGTTAAAACTAAAAACTTTACTGTTATAAAATAAAAACTAAATCTAAATATTTTTACACTAAAGTTAACTTTTCTATTTAGATCATATAAAATTGCTTTTTAAGCTCCTTTATAGAATTTTTTTTAGGAAGTTTTAAAACATCTATATATGCTTGCATTACTTGCTTCGCTGCGTTTGACCAGGAAAATTTTTTTGCTTGTTTTTGACTATTAATCTTCAAAATATTACGCAATTCACCATCATTAAGTTTTATAAACTTTGCTAAAATATCATCATCATTGGTAGGATCTACGTATAAGACTGCATCTTTGCCAACTTCAGGTAAACTCGTAGTATTAGAAGTTAAAACAGATGCTCCAAGACTCATTGCCTCTAAAACGGGCAATCCAAATCCTTCATAAATTGATGGATAAATAAATGCCCAGCAATTTTTATACAGCCAGTTTAGTGTATCATCATCCACGTACCCTAGTCTACGAATATGCTTAGTCAAGCCTATATTGACAATGAAACTTTCAAGATCGTCTTCTAACCATCCTTGTCCTCCTGCTAAAACCAAAGGTTTCGGATCGTTATAAATATCGATATATTTTTTATACGCCAACAAAGTCCGGCGTAAATTTTTCCTTGGTTCTAAAGTACCTACAGAAAGCCAAAAATTATCAGGTTCGAGGTCAGCAACCGGTTTTTCTTCATCAACATCCTGAAAACGACTTCCTAAATAGACTACACGAGTTCTTTCTATTGGAAAGTGGGGAAATATTTCCAGAAATCGTTGTCTAGAATATTCAGAAATAGCAATAATTAAATCAGCTTGCATTGCTGCATTGAAAACACCATTAAAACAATTCCATCGATTTTCCTCAGAAGTATATTCTGGATGATCGAGGAAACTCAGATCATATAAAGTATAGACAAACCGAGCAGAAGTAAAACGAGGACATGAAAAGTTGTTCCCGTGAACAATATCTGGATTTCCCAATTTTTCTTCATCAATTGCTGCTGAAGTACTCCAAAAAGCTAGAGACTCATGATGTGATAAATGGTCTAGTAGATGAGTACAATTACTTTTATGAAGGCGGCACGTGCTAGTTCCATGCTCTGTATCCCAAAAAGTATTTCCAAATGCGGAGTAAAGCAAATACTCATTATTTTTGTCGCAGCTTACTAGGTGTTTTATAAGACTATCAGCAAAGTATCCACATCCTGCCTTGGCTTTTCCAGTTTGACTAATATCAAAACCGATCCTCATAATCTTTTCAATAGTAAAACTAAATTTTTAATCAGAAATATATTGGCAGCAATTAACCACCAAATCATCCTGACTGATGCATTAATTGAAATCGATTTTTTCCAATGATAAAATGACCACAGACTATTAAAAATTACTGCATTCACAAAAATCATGTTTTGAATAGGTTTTGTTCTGTCTAACTTCCAAGTCTCTTCTATCTTTACGTGCGCGTAAGCAAAAATCCATTTATCTGGTACATTTCCAAATTTGGAATGCATCATATTATTTATTTCATAATGCACAGCTATCCGTTGACCCAGTGTTTTATTAGTTTTATATAAGCGGGAACCAGAAAGCTTGCGTGGTATATAATGAAATGGTGTATTTTTCGCATAACGAAGCCACAATTCATAGTCCATACAGTACTTGAGAGAATCATTCAAGTTGCCATATTTTTTAACTAGACTACGGCGAAAAAATACTGATGGTTGGCAGAGAAAACAAGTTTCGATTAAACGTTGATAATTCCAATCCTCAGTCGGATAAGCTTCAATAACTCGGTCTTTTTCATCAATGTGATCGGCATCACCATATATAGCTTGTATATTGGGATAACATTCAAAAATCTCTTTAATTGCCTGAAAAGTTCCTGGATAGTAAATATCATCAGAATTAATCCAAGCAATTATGTCACCTGTGGTCATAGCGATACCTTTATTAACGGCATCTGCTTGTCCTTTATCAGGTTCTGAAACCCACTTTATGTACTTATCATAATTTTTTAAGATTTCTACAGTCCGATCGGTACTAGCACCATCACAGATTACATACTCCATTTCTGTATCTGCCAATTGTTGAGATAGCACACTCTGTATAGTTCTTTCTATAAAACAACCCTGACCAAAAGAAGGTGTAATAACGCTAAATTTTAAGTTCACACCACACTCTCTAATGCTAAAATTGAACTAGATGATCCATCAACTAAGTTTAATCGACAATGGCGCACCATTAACCCAAGCCGACGTTGATCCGAGTTCAGATTTAGTTGACTAGGTTGAAAGCTAGGCGATATTTGTACTGTTACCACTTCACCTGTAGGCAAAAGTGGCCAAATAACTTTTTGTGATTCGCCCCGAAGGCAGTTGTAAGAAGCTTTCCTCTGTTTAGTGCGTAATTTTATCGTGGCTTTAGAGGTTGGATAAAATTCAGGAGTTTCAAACAAAATCTCTAAAGTTCGCCCTGACAAACCTGGCTCTATGGAAATATGAAATTCAGGTGCTGACCAACCATCATCATAAATGCCAGAAATGATAGTTTTAACTAATGTATTTTGATTTAAAGCCTCTCTTTCAAAGATACTTAAATACTGGTAAGCCATTTCCTTACCATCAAATAGCTCTAATCTTTGAAACCCTTTTTTGACCAGTTGTTTAACTAATAATTGATTATCACTAATCTTTGCCAAACATGATGCTATCTCATCTGGTTTTCGAGGATCGAAATAGATAACGGCATCTCCTCCAACTTCTGGTAAGCTAGCAGCATTACTAGATAATACTGGCTTACCAAATTTCATTGCCTCTAAAGTTGGAATCCCAAATCCTTCATATAATGAAGGAAAAATTAAACATTGACAACCTTGCCAAACAGCTGTTAATACCTCTTGATTTAAAAATCCTAAAAATAAGATGTTTTCTCTCAAACCCATAAGGTCTACTGCTTCCTTTAAGTCATTTTCTTCATGTTCTAATGCACCTGTAAAAACTAAATCTAAAAATGAATTTGGAAACTGTTTTTTATATATTCCATAGGCTGTTAACAGGATCCGATGATTTTTATGTGGCCAATAGTTAGCAGGATAAAATGCATATTTTCGTCCTGCTAAACCTATACTGCTGAGATGCTCTATAACAGTGCTTTCATTTAATTCAACTAGGCGTTCATGAATAGAAATCGGTACAACAGCAAGTTTATCGGGGGGCGTTTTAAAATGCTTGATAAATGATTGGCGTGTAAAATCTGAAATGCAAATGATTTTTTGACACTTATTAAGAAGATCAACTATAAATTTTGTTCGATGTTGCTGTTCTTGAGCAGTAAAGAAAAATTGGTAGTCTAAATGCTGTAAATCATAAACAATAGCTACTAACGGAATATCTTTGTCAGCATATGTTGGTGCAGAGAAAGGACAGAACAATAGATTAATCTTATTTTTTTTCAGTAATGAACTAGAGCCTATAAAATTATTGAAATTAATTTTATTAAATATTTTTTCTAAAAGTCTAGAAAAAAGCCCCAATTTCTTTTTTTTTGGTATATAAATTAAATCAGGAACTAATAGTCGCTCCATCCTGTTAGTCTCGTATTGGGCTAATTCTAAATAATTCCAAGGAGCTGTAAGTAGTAAAAAATAATGGTGAGGCGCTAATTCTTGAAATTGCTTTAGTAGGGTCAATACTAAAACTTTAGCACCTCCATTTTCACCACCAGGTCGTAGAGGAGTTAAATCTATAGCAATTCTTAGAGATGGTTGTAATTCGCTCATATGGTAATTAATACATTCATTTTTTTAGTCTATAATTTGTATCCTACAACTGCATAATCTTGTGCCCCGTAAAAGTAATCATTAAATCGTTCAGCTACCTCAGAACCACTGACTTTATAACTTTCTGGATAAGGGTGAAGATTGATGATTTTTACTTGGTGTAGACCTTGCGTTTCAAGAATAAATTTAATCATGGAGCTTGGCAAAGGATTGCGATGCGTTGGATCGAAATAAAAATTACAACTACCAACTAATACATTTTGAGGATTAGGTGTTTCAAAAATGGCTAATCCACCAGGCTTAAGTACCCTGACTACTTCACTGAAAAATTTCATTAACTTTGTAAAAGTTAGATGCTCAATAATATGAAAACCAGTTACCATTCCTAAACTACTATCTGGTAAAGATTGTACATAAACCATTACATCCGCTTCTATCACCTCAAATCCCCTGGAGCGGGATTGTTCTACCATTACTTTGTTGATATCCAGACCTCTGGCTGTATATCCAGATTCCTGTAGCAACTCCAGCCATTCACCACGTCCACAACCTACATCTAAAATTGGTGATTCATGTGTGCCTATTTTTACTTGCTCAATCAATGGCAAATAAACTTTTAATCTGTCTAATATTTCTTCGCGACTACCTCGAAACTGCTCTTCAAATGCAACATAAAAGGCATCTAAAAAGTGCATATCTTCATTTACAAAGGTTTCTAATTCTTTTTGGCTAAAAGGTTCTGGTAAACATTTTCTTGCATCTTCTAAAAACACTGTTATTAAACGCTTTTGCTGCATTAAGTCATTTTTGAGGTAACTATCGTTTCTGATGTAATGCTCATTAGTTTCTTGAATACGAACATTTGCTGTAACTATACAATTATCTGTTGTAATTAATTGATTGCCCATTCTTTCAATACGAGCATCTACAACATTTTTATGCTCATCTATTTCTTGTACTAGACGATTCAGAGTATCTAAACGTTCTTGAATGCCAGTTAGCCAGTTGGTAATTAAAGTATGAATAGCATTTAAGCTGTCATCTATTCCTTGGATACTGTTATCCAGAGTAACTAAGCGCTCATCCACCCCTTGAAAGCGATTCTCTACAGCAATGAAGCGCCTATCTAATTGTTGGATGCTGTTATCCAGAGTAACTAAGCGCTCATCCAACTCTGGAAGGCGATTATCCATAGCAATCAGGCGCTCATCCAATGCTGGAAAACGATTATCCATAGCAATCAGGCGCTCATCTAGCCCTTGGATGCTGTTATTCATAGCAACCAGGCGCTCATCTAGCCCTTGGATGTTGTTATCCTCTTGCGTTTTTAAAGTCGCAATGTGTTCTACTAGCTGGTGATTAAGTGCTACAGACTCTTTTAGAGAATTAATTATACTAAAATTGATTTCTCGTTGATCTTTAAAGATAAAGTTCATGATTTTTAAAATAAGTTTTTGTAACTTAGCACTTAAATTGAAAGGAAAAAGATTAAGTTTATCTGGCCACTTTGTACGGTTAATTGAACGAGATTCTGCATTTTCAATAAAAGTTTCAATATAACTAATACTTAACTTCAATTTTGATGTGTCTAGATTAGATTGTGAATTTACTAACTGAGAATGAGGTTGATTTTTGCTAATATGCTCAACATCTTTACGTATTAATTCATCAATATTAGTTTCAGGATAATTGGATTCAATCATTTACTTATTACTTAACCTCAATTATTTCTTGATATGATTTTTATTTCTAGATTAGATATGGTATTTAATGCTTATATAACCCTGATTCCAATGTCCTCCATTAAATAAGTTGGCGATACATCAAACCAGCGTACACCTTCCTGTACCAATGTAACTCTCAGGATATAGTTACCTTTTTTTTCTAACGATCTAAGTTTAATTTTATACATTTCTTTGGGTACTTTATTGGATAAATGTTTCAACACTATATCCTCAGAGCTATTTAAATGGGGAAATATCTTTGTCCGTTGTCCCTCAAAAACAATATAATCGGTAGCTTGTTCATTCATCCAATGATACGAAATATGAACTGGATGAGAACCATAACTATTAAGAGTAAATTCGCTAGAGTTTTCAATTTCTAATTGAATTTCAAATTCACTATCTGTATTTACTAGTTTTGGATGCTCTTTCACAAATATCTTGATTGTTCCAGCAGAGATGGGTGGGATAGGGAACATTTGTAAGCTACTCTTCAGATGTTCCCGATTTATGGGTCGATGAGAAGCAACTACAAATAGACTAGTCGCTGCACCTATTTCTCTTGTAGAAAACTTTTTTACTAAACTTCCACCTGGATTCTGGGTATCACCAAACCATAAACATACATGGTTAAAATGTTTGCTTAATTGCTTTTTCAAAATCCTTGGCGATTGTTCATTAATATGCATTAATAGCTCATATCTTGAGCGGGGCTGTGGTGGTAGGTAGGCACCAACAGAAGCAGCAATTTTCCTTTTACGTGGATATTCATATTTGTAATACCAAAGATTTGGAAAAGTATGTACAACAAATAATCCATCTTGTTTAAGACTGTGCGCGACTTGCTGATAAAGCGCATCTAGTTCTTCAAAAGCTAAGTGTTCAATCACGTCAGAAGCTAGTGCTAGATCATACTTATCTGGCAGTTGTACGTTGCAGACATGATCGCAAATGAATTCTACTTTGGCTGCTAACTCAGCTTCTCCATTAAAACAATTTTTTGCTAGTTCAATGGCATTTGGTGAATAGTCAATAGATGTAACCGCAAAACCTTGACGAGCAAAATAATAACTAAGTTCACCTCGTCCAGAACCAATATCAAGTACTCGTCCTAATGCTTTCAAACTAGCGATCGCTGCTACAGATTGCAATCTTGGATCTTCTAACTTCTTCCCTTGATTTTGTTTATAAGTATCAAATCCGCTACAGTCTTGAGTATAGTAGTGACTGGTATAACTTTGACGAATGTCTAGACTAGAATTAGTATTGTGGTGCTGTTCTTCAAGCTCAATTAAATAATTGTTAGAAACTTTTATTAATAATTCTCCGGCATAACCTGGTATTACACCATACCAATCGAGCAAATCAGCATATCTAAATAAGAAATCACTAACTGCCATAAAGTTCTGCTGCGTCCACAACAAGTATCCATCTACCAACACGTAGTGGGATTGCTTAATAGCAAGTTCCAAATCATGAAAGGAACCGTCTCCATTTTGTTGCCCATTAACATGAATGAGATCGTAGACATTACCAGGTAAGCGTTCCATTACCTGTGTATCAGCAATAATAAATTCAGTATTAAATTGCTTAGTAATTTCTTTTGCCCAATTAATTGCCCCTTTGACACCACCAAAATTATTTGTGTCTAAATCAATACCAATATATTTGGTATTAGGGTATCCGTGTAGGAAAGCTGCGGCAGAATAACCGAAACGTACTCCTATTTCTAGGATATTAATAGGTTTTAATTCATGAGCGATCGCAGATTTGAGTTTGTAATAATCAACCCACTCATTAAAAAGATGTAACAAGGGATCTTCTGGATTAGTAGTTTTTCTAAAGTCATATTCTGTCTGTTTTGCCTGTTTAATGATAGAATCAAACATAAGTATATTTATGAATAGAAATAGAAGGAGAAAGATTTACTATACCTGCCCACAGTATCGAGTCTTTGTTTTTTAAAACTTTTAATGAGGCAACATTATGAGCATAAACTAATGTTCTCTGGAATGAACTTTCCCCAATTGCACTATCAGCCACACCAAGTGTAATTGTATATTCGCCCTCCATCAAAGGCACCTTAAACTTAAAGCAAATCTCCAGTAAAGTACCACTTTCTACTCGACCTACTTTTTTCCTCATACATAGAGTGTTGGTTTCAAAAATTACTTCACCCGTTCTTTCTCGTATTTTAAAACCAATATGAGGATCTTCAAAATACTGTAAAAATAAAACTCCTATAGAAATCTTTAATAACTGCTCACTAATTACAACTTTTATTTCTTGATCTGTTTCATCTAAAAACCTAACAAATTTTATACTTACTTCTGGTGCATTAATCACCACTTCTTGTGCTGAGTCTAAGGTTATATCTAAAAATTCTTTATTTTCCTCTGAAGTAATATAATTAGAATCTGGAAACATTTGAATTTCTACTGCTTCTGATCGTATATCTTTTTTTTGTAACAGCTTGGCTTCATATAAATCAATTACTTGCCTTGGTTTAGCATCCAACACTAAATTTCCTGCTTCCATCAATAAAGCTCTGTCACAGATTTTATGTATAACAGACGAGTCATGGGAAACAAATAAAAGTGTTGTTCCCATACGTGTTAGATTTCTAATTCGCTCAAAACATTTCTGCTGAAAGTAAATATCTCCAACTGCTAGTGCTTCATCTACAATTAGAATGTCAGGATTAACACTTACTGCAACTGCAAATGCTAATCTCACGAACATACCACTTGAATAAGTTTTAACAGGCTGATCGATAAAATCTCCGATATCAGCAAATTCCACTATCTCATTGTATTTGGCTTCGATTTCTTCACGACTTAACCCTAAAATTTGTCCATTGAAAAATACATTTTGTCTTCCAGTAAATTCAGGATTAAATCCGCTGCCTAGTTCTAGTAAAGCTGAAACTCTGCCGTGAAGCCATACATCTCCTGTAGTTGCTGTCAAGGTTCTAGCAATGATTTGTAGTAATGTACTTTTCCCAGAACCATTTTGACCAATAATTCCTAATTTCTCTCCTTTAGTAATTTCTAAGTTAATATCCCGCAATGCCCAAAATTCTTGAGCGTGGCTCTTACTAGGTAGTAAAGTTTCTTTGAGCCTATCTACCGGACGAGCATAACGCTTGTAGCATTTTGAGATATTCTTCAGTGAAATTACAATCTCCTCACCCATAACACTGCATACTTAAACTAATAATGAATTTTACACGGTACAATTTTATCAATTAAAAATTAATTATTTTCTTCCATTATAATTTTTGCTTGTTGTTGAATTATATCGCTATCTACAATATATACAGTTTACGTTAGCATTTGCTTGTTTTAAAAGCGGCTAACTAATGAAGCCTTGACTACAACACGTCGGCAAAAGCTGGACGCAAATGCTTGTATACTGTAAAACCACAACAAAATATGATTGTTGCTATGACACAAGCAACTCCCCATTCACCCCAGTGCTTTACTTCTCCAACTAAAACTATGTCACGATAAACCTCTGCGATCGCTGCCATTGGATTTAACCAGAATACCAAACTCCGCCATTCCTCTGGAACTGCTGATATTGGATAGACAAGCGGTGTTGCATAAAACCAAATATTTAAAATTACTCCTAAAGTTTGCGGGATATCTCGCAAAAATACAGTTAGTCCGGCTGTTAAATAACCCAATCCTGCTGTTAGCAATAACTGTGTTAACCAGATCAAGGGTAATAGCGCCAAGCTAGTATGTAAAGTATGAGCATTGATCGCCACGAAAAAAATCAATGCCATTAAACCAAAGGAACTCTCAATGAATGTTGACAAAATTGGCACTAGGGGTAATAAAGTTAAAGGAAATACTACCTTCTTGACTAAATTTGGTTGTCCTAGTACCGAATTAGCGGACTGCGTGAGACCACCCGTAAAAGCAATCCAAGGAAGTAAGCCTGCAAATAGCCACAAACCAAAGGTAAAATCATTTTCTGGTAAACCCTTGAGAGTAGTCAGCTTCACCTTCAACACAGTGGAAAATACATAAGTATAAATCAGTAACTGGGATAGCTGATTTAGCAAAGGCCACAAGTTACCTAAAATAGAACCCTTGTAACGTGCCTCTAAATCCCGGCGTACTAGAGTTCTTAGTAAGTCGAACTTTACCCATAACTGTTCATCTATGGGCAAGATGCGCCTCCATCTCCCTATATTACGTACAATTCCCCGCATTGTCGGCAACAATTTTTGCTTCCTCGCTTACTACTCACTATCCGCTCACCTAATTGCTCTCACTGAAGCTTATTATATTTATGAAAGTTCTCAGGGACTTTCAAATAGAAAAAATTCCAACTACTTCTTGTGAGGTGCGTATCTTACCCGCATTTGGTGTAAACGTGGGTAGGCAGGATGCCCACCTTATAAGATTGGATAATTTATTTGTTGGAAATCTCTTCAGTGCTTTTAGAATCTATCATCACTAGAAAATTGTATCCAAATTATCTTGGCGATTATACAATAAATAGGATCTTGTCAAGTGTATTTTTACTACAAATATAACGTCTGTTTGTCAGGCTCCTTCTTTGTTAAAGATGTGAGTTTTTGCTTAACTCAACTTATCTGGATCAATTCCTTGCGATCGCAAATATTCTGCTAATCGATCAGCCCGTTGATGTTCCTGTTCAGCCCGTTGGCGTTCCTGTTCTGCTTGTTCTCTTTGAGTCGGCACCCAACCCGCAGAATTATACCAACGCAACCACAAACCTGTTGTCTGCTGGTAAGAACCTTGCCAAAGACCTAATCCTAGCTCTAACTCTGCCAAAAAGAAGCGGTTCTCTGATAAAGATATTGCCTCGTAGCGAGTACCACTGAGTTTAAAGGCACGCAAATGGTTTTCATAGCGGTCATAGATAACGTAGTAGGGAACCCGTAAAATCTGTTCATATACTTCCCACTTCGTTGGGGGTCGGTTTACTTCCCGCAGTGTTTTTCCTAAGTCTTCTTGTTCTGTACCAGGTGAAAGCAATTCAACTACTAAAAATGGATCAATTCCTTCTTGCCAAATGACGTAACTTAAGCGTAGGTCTTGCTGTTGGCTAGCACTAGGTAATCCTAAAACCATGTACCAATCAGGACGCTTGTACCACAAAGGATGACGGGGATCGTAGTAAAGATTTAAGTCGCTAGCAAGCAAAATTTCCTCAGATGGATAAGTCAGAGGTTGACAAGTCTCACTTAGCAAATCCGCCTGAATCCGGTGAAATTCATCTGGCAAACCTGATTCCCCCACTAATTCACTGGGTAAATCATACATCGTAGGCATTGTTTCTCGTGGCGGACGGGGTGGATCTGTTTGATACATGACTACTACCTGTGTTGCTGAACTCAAGCTATCTGAAACAACTCTCTCCGATTTTTGACGACAATCAGCTTTGCGTCTAGACGAATTTTCCGCTAGCGATCGCTATCGTTGTTGTTATAACCATCACTGAACCTCAGAAGTCATTAGTCATTTACTATTCTCCCTCATCTTCCTCATCTCCCACTGAATTTGTGAGAGCAGAGTCACGGATTCCGCTACACTGAGACTTGGTTTATCTGAATTGTAATCAGGCATGAAAATCGGACAAAAGGTTAAAGTCTATCGTTTGCGCGATCGCGTTTCTCCCCCAGTTGTAAAAAAACTCGGACAAGTGGGTATTATCCAAGGCTACAAAGTCACCGATGGTGGTGGGATCGGTGTAGTGGTGCTGTTTGACGATAATTATTCCACTTGGTTTTTTGAAGATGAAATCAAAGCTGTGTAATAGTAAAAAACTCAGATTCAAGTTTTTTTTGGTATCTGAAATTTCAAGACAGGTTGAGAGTCTTTGTTGAGTGTTAAGTTGGAGTTGAAAAGATCGGCGGTGAAAATAGGAATCAACTAATGGCTCTAATATTGACATTTTTGGGCAAAGGCGGCACCGCTCGTACCAAAATTGCGATCGCCGCCGCCAAATTATTGGCAAGTCAAGGCAAGCGCGTACTCCTAGCAGGACAAGCAGAACCAACCTTGCAAATCCTGCTGGGCACTCCCATTGCTGCCGATCCTCAGGAAATCGCTCCCAATTTACAAGTAGTCCAGTTTCAAGCATCTGTACTATTAGAACGCAACTGGGACGAAGTGAAGAAACTTGAGGCGCAATATCTCCGCACACCCATCTTCAAAGACGTTTTTGGTCAAGAACTGGTAGTATTGCCGGGGATGGATAACGCCTTGGCACTGAATTCTATCCGCGAATATGATGCCAGTGGGAAATATGATGCGATCGTCTACGATGGCACGGGCGATTCTTTAACGCTGCGAATGTTGGGTTTGCCAGAGTCTCTGAGTTGGTATGTCCGGCGATTTCGGCAATTATTTGTCAACTCCGATTTGGGGAAGACAATTACTGAATCACCTTTGATTCAACCGCTGATTAGCAGTTTTTTCAATATTAACTGGACAGCAGATAACTTTGCCGCTCCCACTAACCAAGTCAATAATTTCTTAGAAAAGGGGAGAGCCGCTCTAGCTGATCCCAAGCGTCTCGTTGCTTTCTTAGTAACTACAGAAGATCCGATTGAGGTCGCAAATGCTCGTTATTTATGGGGTAGCGCTCAACAAATCGGTTTAACTGTTGGTGGTGTTCTGCTTGTGTCTAGGGAGACAACTGGGAACCTGTCAGAGGAATTTATACCCCTACCTGTAAGCGTCATTCCCGACTCACCTACAGGTGATTGGCAACCACTGATAGACGCTCTACCAAACTTTGAAGCCCAAGCTTTACAGGCTCCCAAACCGATTGAAATAGACGTTCACAATCGTCAAGTACGCTTATTCTTGCCAGGATTTGACAAAAAGCAGGTCAAACTTACCCAATATGGGCCAGAAGTCACGGTAGAAGCAGGAGATCAGCGGCGCAATATTCCCTTACCCCCGGCTCTGAGTGGCAGACTCGTTGCTGGAGCAAAGTTTCAGAATAATTATTTGATAATTTCGTTTTAATTTAGTTAGGAGTTAGGAGTGACGAGTTAGGAATAAAACAATAATTCATAACTTTTAACTCCTAACTCCTCACTCTAAAAAAAATACGCTTTATGTCAGAATCAACTCCCATTACCCCAGACCCTAACCCGTCTGAAGCACTAGACTCAGTGGCAATTAATCCCAGTGAGCAAGCAACAGCAACGAGCGATCGCAGTGCGAAAACTAGGCAGCTGTTGGGGATGAAAGGTGCATCTGCTGGGGAAACTTCAATCTGGAAAATTCGTTTACAGCTAATGAAGCCGATTACCTGGATTCCCCTAATTTGGGGCGTAGTCTGTGGTGCGGCTTCTTCTGGTAACTATACTTGGACGCTGGAAAATGTCTTGAAGGTAGCAGCCTGTATGTTACTGGCTGGGCCGTTGATGACAGGTTACACCCAAATCCTCAATGATTATTACGATCGCGAAATCGATGCCATCAATGAACCCTATCGCCCCATCCCCTCTGGGGCAATTCCCCTACCCCAGGTAATTATTCAGATTTGGGTATTACTGATTGCTGGTCTTGGTTTAGCATTTGTGCTTGATGTGTGGTCTGGTCATGAATTCCCGACAATTACAGCGATCGCGATTATCGGTTCTTTCATCGCTTACATTTATTCTGCACCTCCCCTGAAACTCAAGCAAAACGGCTGGCTAGGTAGCTATGCCTTGGGTGCAAGCTATATCACCCTACCTTGGTCTACAGGACACGCTTTGTTTGGTGAACTGAATTCTACAATTATAATTTTGACAATGTTCTACAGCTTGGCTGGATTGGGTATTGCCATTGTTAATGATTTTAAGAGTGTAGAAGGCGATCGCCAGTTAGGATTAAATTCACTACCTGTAATGTTTGGCATCACCACTGCGGCATGGATTTGTGTAGTAACGATTGATGTCTTTCAAGGATTGATCGCAGCTTATCTCGTCAGCATCCATGAAAATTTGTATGCAACAATACTAATACTCTTAATCATTCCGCAAATCACCTTACAGGATATGTATTTCCTGCGCGACCCCGTGAAGAATGATGTTAAGTACCAAGCCAGTGCCCAACCGTTTCTTGTTCTAGGAATGCTCGTCACTGGTTTAGCGCTGGGTCATTCTGGCATTTAATATACTTATCAGTAGAGTTATGAATTAGGAGTTAGGAGTTAATATACTTTTAACTCCTAATTTGTATCAGAAAATGCCGTGTTAGAACTTATATCTTTCCTCATTCACGCGATTCAACCTTTACTAATCCCAATATGCTTTATCACTGCTTGGACTGTAACTATTCTCGTTATGTTGAGTCTCTGGACGGCGGCGCGAGATAGCGTGGCTACAGCCAAACTTATGCATCAAATCCCCTGTACTGGTTGCCAATTCTTTACTGACAATTACCGCCTTAAATGTACTGTACGCCCATCTATTGCCAACACAGAAGAAGCGATTAATTGTTTGGACTATCAACCGAAGACGAACCCCTATCTGTATTAACGAGCGGGGATTGGGGGCTAGGGATTGGGAGAGAGTTTCCGCAATATTCAATAACTATAACTATTCACTAATATCCAGCAATATCTTTAAAACACCGCGACTCTGAGCGTGTTCAAAAGCCGCAAGCCCTTCAATGAGGGGGTAGGTGGCATGAATCAGGGGTTGCACGTCAACTTGTCCTGTGGCTAGTAGCTGGAGGGCTGGGGGGAAGGGGCCACAACGGGAGCCGATGAGGGTAATTTCATCCACTACTAATGAAGAAACATCTAGGCTGAGGTTGCCAGCATAAGTACTTTTAAGTACTAGTGTACCACGGGGACGTAGGGCGCGGCGGGCGATCGCAAATCCTTCTGGGTTGCCAGTACATTCTACTGAGATATCGAAATATCCATCTGTAACAGCGTCGGCTAGACTCGTTTTTATCGCCCGCGCTTCTAAGTTAGCGAGTTTTTCTCGATGACGCCCCACAGCTAAAAGTTCACAGCCAGTTAAAGCTAGTGTTTGGGCTACTAACTGCCCTAGTTTGCCATCTCCAACCACTAGCACGCGATCGTTTGGACGCAATTGCACTTGCTGCTGAATTTCTAAAGCTGCTGCTATCGGTTCTGTAAATGTTGCTACTTCTGTTGGTACATTATCAGGTACGGGATGCAGATTCTCTATCGGCAAACAGAGATATTCACCAAAAGCACCGTTGCGGTTGACAATGCCCAGAACTGTACGATTTTCGCAGTGAGTTGGTTGTCCGCTACGACAAAACCGACAATGCCCACACACAGCATTGATTTCTCCAACTACGCGTTGATTAACTAAGTGTTCTGGCCCTTGTTCGACAACGCCGACAAATTCATGCCCCAAAATACCAGTGTAGGGATAGTAGCCTCTGAGTAGTTCCAGGTCAGTATTACAAATACCTGCACGCAAGACGCGTACCAAGGCTTCTCCCGGTGGCGGTTCAGGAATGGAAATATCCGTGCGTAGCTGCAACTGGTTATTTTCAAGCCAAAGTCCTTTCATTTTTCTTCACGTCCTTTGCTTTATATTTTGTCATGTCTCTGTAGTAGGTATTTCTTTAATTTTGGTTACATCAACTTTGCTTAACCAAGTAACCAAGTCTTCTGAGTCAAGTGCAATTTCGCTTCCTAAGGTTTTGATATAAAGAAGTCCGTCACTAATAATTAAATCTCGGATTGGATACCACGAATCTCGTGTTCTAATCAGCAGTTCTAACGGAATCCCTGGTCTGGAAGTATACTTACGATATTTCCACCAAGCTCGCCATAGAATGACACATTTAGTACAGTTCATCTGATAGCCTTTGGGAACTTCGCAGTATTGATACTGATAGAAACCCCGACTATCTACTTCTCCTTTGAGGATATAACTATATTCTGCTAATGCCTGATTTATCAATTCCCACTGGGTTGATTTTGGAGAAATCGAGAATTCAGATAAGGTATTAGATAGTTGAACAGTGGCAATTACGCCTTCAGATTTCGCTGTCAGTTGGTTGGTTTTATAAACTGTTTGCGCTGTCAAAGCAGGATTTGACAACAAAACGTCTTTTTTCTGAATAGAGTTTTGCACAAACTCTCGAATTAAAGCTAGATTAGACAACATAAAAATTTTTTATACTAAATTAACCAGTGTAATGAAAGACACAACACTACTTAAATTAATAACTACACTGGTTTTGCACTTAAATCAGGATTATTACCAGCTTTATTTATACTAGATTCTTTGTTTGACTAGGGTTTTGTTAAGTTTAATATCGAGATGGCACAGTCCACTAGTCTGGTTGACAAAATTACTACTATTTACAGGTCTGTAAGCAGCAAATTAAATTTTTACGCCTTCGATAAAAGGTTGAAATACTGGAACTAATTCGGGACGACTAACAACAAGGGTGGGAAAAGAGCGATCGCTATAATCTTCTCCCGGTGACAATGGAAACGGTTCTGACTTGAGTGATGACCATACCCCACCAGCAGCTTGGACAATTACCCAAGCCCCGGCTATATCCCAAACTTTTGGTGTCGCCTCAATCCCACCGAGAGTAGCCCCAGTGGCAACTGTCAAAAAGTTATAGCTAGCTACACCCAACATCCGAATTTTGCAAGGAAAGCCGTTTTTGATAGCTGCGGTGCTACGGGAACAGAGGTTAAAAAAGTGATTGTTGCTGGGACTATCTATACTAGTGTGGATGGGATGGTGGTTGAGAAATGCTCCTGTAGGTGTAGCTAAACCAGATGAACCTGCCCAGAAACCATGAAAAGCTTGATTCAGAGTTGGTGCGTAAACATAGCCGAAAATGGGTGTACCTCGATACAGTAAACCTAGAGATATTGTCCAGATGGGAATACCGCGTGTAAAGTTGGTTGTACCGTCTAGAGGGTCAATTACCCAGCACCACTCAGTACCAGGAAATGACTGATCGCTCTCTTCGCTCAAAATGCCGTAATTAGAGAAATTAGAAGCGATCGCATCCCGGATTTCTCGATCTGCCCATTTATCGGCTTGCGTTACCAAACTACCATCAGCTTTTTGGTCAGCCTGTACTTTCCCAAAATCTTGTATTAGCTGCTTACCCACTCTAGTAGTGGTAGTTTGGGCAAAATCCAGAATTGTTGTCCAAAAATCATTCATTGGTTATTAGTCATTTGTCATTTGCCCCATGCCCAATACAGTTTAGTCTAAATCGCTTTCTAAAACAGATGCGATCGCAAGCTTTGTACTTGTTTGAAATTCTGTGATGTTCACCCGATTCAGAAACCAAATCGACAGTACCATTCCCACGGCTTCTAGAACAAATACCAGTCCATAAGCTAGTTCTAGGCTTGGTAGCAGCTTGCGTCCAATATCCAAAACTGTACCTCCGATTACCACCGCGATTCCTCTAGAAAGGGACTGCGCTAACCCCCATGCCCCAATAAACGTACCTGCGGCTTCTGCTGCGGTTAGATCCAACATCAAGCTAATTGCTGCTGTAGTTAAGAAACCTGTGGCTAAACCGAACAAGACCAAACTTAGTTTGAGAACTGCTGCATTAGCTGTGAATCCTGATATACCTAGCAAGATTGCACAGAATGCTACCAACATACAGCCTAAACGTGCAGTTCTGCGCTTACCCAAACGCGGGACAATATAAAAGCCCGTAACGCCGTAGGCAATCAGCAAACCCGTTCCATAAAAAATATTTAATTTGGTACTTTCCGCTAGGGGCATTTTAAACACTTGACCCGCATAAGGTTCCAAAACTGGGTCTTGCATAAACAAACTGATAGTCATCACCAGTAAAAAGGTAAAGAATATACCTGTTTGTGGGCTAGCTGTCAATATTTTCCAAGCATTGCCTAGAGTAATGCTGTCTTCCCGGTTCACCAGTGTGGAACGGGTTGAGTATTGGGAGTATTTTTTTTCTACGCCAAATGTCGCTGCGATCGCTAAACCAAATACAATTGCTGGGACGATAGTAAACAATCTGTTGATTGCTGGCTGCAAGGTTTCTACAGTTGCTTCTGGCGTTAACTGTTTCAGCAAGCTGGCACTAATAATCGCCCCAACAATAATCCCCACCATTAGCATCGACCAAACCACACCGACTACTTTGGAACGGTTATCTTCTTCAGATATATCCACCAACAAAGCAGCAAAGGCAGTACCGCTAGCACAAATTCCTAGACCGTAGACAGCGAAAACTAAAGCCAAAAGTGCTGTCCAACCGATTGTTTGGGTTGTCCATACCCAAGTACCTGAACTATTTCCAGCAAGATTCATCTGCCACATTACTTGTACAGCTAAAAATGCTGCGATCGCAAATATTGCTGCACCCACCCAAACATAAGCTGTGCGGTGGTATCCCCATAACGGCTTGGCATCGGAAATCTGGCCGAACCAGACACGGGAAGGAGCAACAAATAAGGGCAGTGCTAGAACCACTGATACCAGCGTCGCCGGAATTGCTATTTCTTGAATCATGACTCTGTTTAGTACTCCCAGAGTCAAAATAGACATCATGCTCAACCCCATCTGAAATAAACCCAGCCGAAACATGGTCAGCAGGTTTACCCTTGGCACAGATAGGGATTTTCTTTCGGTATCAAATACTTCGCCGCTTGCCATAGCTACTTTTTTGTATGGTTTATAGGATTTAATCTCTCTTATTTAAATAAAGATAAACCCTACCCGCTTAAAATCAGCGAACGAAAAGTTGAAGTTGCGATTTGGCAAGCAATTATACGCCTCAATTAGGGTATGCTTCAGCCAAGCTAGGATTAATCTTTGTGGCTTGGTTGCAATCTGCGATGTCTACGACGGGCTACGCCTACGCATAACGAGAGAATTTTAGGATGAAATAGTGAAACGAGACTCCATTTACTATCAAATTTTTAAGCTCTTTCCTGGGTTACTCTTTGAACTGATTGATGTCCCTCCTCCTCAAGCACAAAACTATCGATTTGAATCACTTGAAGTTAAAGAAACGGCTTTCCGCATTGATGGTGTGTTTTTACCTCCAGAGGGTGCAACATCCAGAGTTATCTTTTTTGCTGAAGTTCAATTCCAAAGAGATGAAGCCCTCTACCATCGGTTCTTTACCGAATCGCTGATGTACTTGAACCGGAATCGTTCTCAGTACGATGACTGGTTTTGTGTGGTAATTTTTTCATCACGCTCTCTGGAACCAAGCGATCAAAAAACTCATCGAATATTTCTCAACAGCGACTAAGTGCAGCGAATCTATTTAGATGAGTTAGGGGCGACTAATCAGCAGCCAATAGGTATCAACTTGATGCAGTTGACTCTAACTTCGGATGAAGTGATGGCAGAGCAAGCAAAGGAATTAATTGAGCGGGTAAAATTAGAGGAAACGGACACACTGCCGCAAAACGAAATACTAGACATCATCACCACAATTGCCGTTTATAAGTTTTCGACCTTAAGTAGAGAGGAAGTTGAAGCTATGTTGGGATTGACTTTGGAGCAAACAAGGGTTTATCAGGAAGCCAAAGCCGAAGGTCGAGAAGAAGGTCGAGAAGAACGGGAAGCTGAAATGTTGAAACTTCCCGTGCCTCTGTTACTACAAACAGGGATGAGTGTGGAGCAGATTGCTCAACACCTAAATGTTGATATAGAAGCTGTCCAGATAGCTGCACAGTCAACCACATAGACTTAGGAAGTTAAAGCTATGCTGGGATTGACTTTGGAGCAAACAATAGTTTATCCAGAAGCGAAAGCCAAAGGTCGAAAAGAAGGTCGAGAAGAACGGAAAACTGAAATGTTGAAATTTACCGTGCCTCTGTTACTAGAAACAGGCATGAGTATGGAGCAGATTGCTCAACATCTCAATGTTGATATAGAAGCTGTCCAGCTTGCCGCCCAGCAAAACACATAGAATGGACATCCCGTGTCTATTGTCATATTTTTGCAAAATGAGGAGAGCTTGATAAGAATCCTTAATTGTCCTTTTATGGTTTCCAGAGCGATCGCCTCAAGGCAGCTAATTTAATTACTTAAGCTAATAGCAAAACTGTAAACATGATGATAAAGACAGAACCAATGTAGTTTTTTGAAGGTTTGGTATTTATAACATTGAGCAGAAAGGGCAGTAAATAAACAATCAAGCAATTTTCAAGCCCTTTTTCTCATTTTTATATAACAATGTAAATACTATTTTAAATTCTGACAAGTAAATTGATTTCTAAGGCTTTTATTCAAGAACAAGGTAATGGAAGGCTCCGACATGAGGAGCAACTTGTCACTGAATAATTCAGATCCAGAGGCTTACCAATTACTTTTTATACTGATAAACGTATCCATCGAATACAACTTGCACTTGATAATGAATCTTTAGTTGTTGGCGATATGCGATGTGTTTTAGGTGCAATAAAACAGCTTGGCATTCCAGAACCAAAGCCTAACGATTATCCCGCTTCACTTAAGAACTTCATGCACCGTTATACATGGACATCTACTCTAGAACAGTTAGAAATGGAATTTTGCAACGGTAGATATGTTTCAACATTTGCCAAACCCGCTACACGCCGTAAACGCTTTACAGGTTGTGTTTTTGAATCGGAATATGATTTGTGCCGAGTATACGGAGTGTCACGTCAAGAGCGGCTGCTGTGTTCAGAAGTTGTCTCTTGGGTAAGTGAGTACCGAGTTTATGTTGTTCACTCAGAAATTAGAAGCTTGCGATTGGAGCATACAAAATTGATAAGAAAAACTACACAGACATGATTTGGGCAAGATGGGAGGAGCTTTTAACGAGCGCACTTTAATATGAAGTTTTAAGATTTTGCAGCCACTCAACTAGAAAGTTAAAAGCGATGAATCAGACAATGATGATACTCTATAAAAAAAAATAAAAATTCTTTAACTTGAAGATACGCAATCAAGCCACATAAAAATATCAAAGTAAAAATGTGGTTTTCACTACGCTATTATATTGAATTAGTAAGATAAACTTGCCGTATGTATGTCATCAAACTACTTACCTTCATCTAGTAACCAAAAAGGCATAAGCAATGACTAAAGAACCAGTCAAAGTAATATTATGGGAAGAAAATCAAAAAGATTTTCTAAAAAAGTTCTACGATCTTCAATTTACTCCCAGAGTAGGAGAGGAAGTTTACCTAAAAAAGGAGAGATGGAAAGTAACCAGAGTTGAGCATGATGTAGAAATTAGTGAGATTAATGTCTACATGGAATTAATCAAAAAAGCCAAGCAGGATAAATCATCTAATTCATAAATACAAGTAAATACACTCAACTATAGCAATCCTATTTGATTTGTGAGAATTGCGACCCACAGATCCCCGACTTCTCGAAAAAGTCGGGGATCTTGTTTATGCGCGTTTGATTCAGGTTTTAAATCTTTATGAAAGGCGCGATGTCTACGACGGGTGTAGTTGCGGCACCACAAGATTTGCAGCCAAGTGAGTGGTGATGATCGCACCCAATCTTGGCTATAACGATACACTATAAAAGTAAAGAAATGTAAATAAATTAAATTTTGTAACCGTGGAAAACATCACATTGGGGCAAAATGGCCCAGTTGTTAACCCCTTGTGCATCGGCACTTGGGCTTGGGGTGATAAACTATTTTGGAATTATGGCGATCGCTATGGCCCAGAACAGTTACAAGAAGCCTTTACAGCAGCCTTAGAAGCTGGTATTACCTTCTTTGATACTGCCGAAGTCTACGGAATGGGACTATCAGAGAGATTTTTGGGACAATTTCTGCAACAGACACAACAACCTGTACAAATCGCCACAAAATTTGGCCCCCTACCGTGGCGATTTACAGCCCAATCCGTCTCGGATGCTTTAACAGCCAGCCTCAAACGCTTGCAATTAGAGCGAATTGCCTTGTATCAAGTACATTGGCCTTTTGCCTTCTTTTTAAGTCAAGAAACTTTGATGAATGCTCTAGCGGATGAAGTGAAGCGGGGGAGAATTGCCGCAGTTGGTGTAAGTAATTACTCAGCAGAGCAAATGCGAGACGCGCATCAAATATTGGCGAACCGTGGAGTGCCTTTGGCTGTAAATCAAGTACGCTATTCTTTACTCAGTCGCCAAGTTGAAAGTAAAGGTATTATCGCAACTGCCCGTGAGTTGGGTGTGACTATCTTGGCTTATAGTCCTTTAGCTCAGGGATTACTCACAGGCAAGTACAGTATTGATGGCACTGAAACCCCCACTGGTGCGAGGAAAATAGACCCGCGATTTAAGAAAGAAGGACTGCAAAAAATTGCCCCAGTCATATCTTTACTACGCAATTTTGGAGAAAAATACGATTGCACTCCTGCCCAAGTTGCTCTCAACTGGTTAATTGCTCAGGGGAATGTTATTCCCATTGCTGGGGTGAAGACAGCCGAACAGGTACGGCAAAATGCTGGCGCTTTGGGCTGGAAATTGAGCGACGATGAAATTGGAGAGTTAGAACTAGTTAGTCGTCCTTGGCTGTAGTAGTTTTGAACTACTCAAACACAGGAGGCCAAATTTCTGACACTACTAGCTCCCAACCTGGTAGTAAGTCTGGTAGTGTCAGTTTGTCGTTGTCCTGCAAAACTATTGGTTCTTGGTTGAGTCGATAAACTGTGAGCGTCAATTTGTCAGGATCAATCAGGATACCAACTGTACATCCAAGTTGTAGGAATAGCTGAATCTTTTCTACTAGTGGTTTGATCCGGTCTGACTTAGATTTTATCTCTACCGTCAAGTCAGGCACCAGTTCCACAAAGTCGCGCTTGCTTGTTTTAAGCCTATCAGCACGAACAAAAGATACATCAGGAGCGCGGAGATTTCGTTTTTCGTGATCAGCTTCTTTCCCGTTTTCAGTTTCTAATGTCGGCAAAATAAAACCAGCGCTAGAACCAGTGACCCGTCCTAGCCTCTGTGGGCGCACCCAATTAGCCAATTGCCGCGCAAACTCTATGCCTATTTCCTCTGACTCATAATCTGATGGCCCCATAACAACTATATTTCCATCTACCAGCTCCATCTGCCATTCTGGATGCTCTGCTTGTAGTTGCTCTAAGTCTGGAATAGTGAACATAAGACCACGAAGAATGCATCTTTAAATTTATCTTCCTACAAACTGGTAGAAAAAGTTACCCAAAAAGCCAAAAAGTCAAGAGCCAAAGTCAAAATCTTGACTCTTAACTCTCAACTCTCCAATTTTAGGTTTGGATTTTGGATTGAAGAAAAAACCTCAAATCTAAAATCCAAAATTGATTAACTTCTAACTGTTGACTAAGAAGCTGATTCTCTAGCTGTCGGTGAACCTATCTTTTTACTAGGGGATGCAGAAGATTCACGACCACTTCCACTTGTCCGCAGTTTTGGCTTGGGAGAAGAATGTCTTTCTTCATCTCCATTGTTGTTATCTGATTTCCATGCAGCACGGGGACGATCGCTAGAAGAAGATTCACGACGCTTACCAAGTCTTGGTTTGGGAGCAGAAGATTCTTCTTGGGGAATTTCCACATCTGAACTCAACCAAGCAGGACGAGTTTGATCGTAAGCAATTTGCAGTGCAGCTGCGGCGATCGCTTGAGCATCGTATTCTTCAATCAATTCGCTGACAATGGGCAAGAATGAAGCCAAACGCTCACCTGTCAAAGCTTCCCGCACTAGTTCTTGCAATTTCAGAATGTGTTTTGCTTCAATCTGGGCGCGTGTGGGAATCGTCAGCACTTGCCAACTTTGGCGGTTATGACGTTCAAATGTTTGCTGCTTGCGCCGTTCAAATGGCTGAACCAAAGAAATTGCTGTTCCTTCTTTACCAGCACGACCAGTACGACCAATACGGTGGACGTAGGTTTCTACGCTATCGGGTAAGTCGAAGTTGATTACATGGGAGAGTTGATCGACATCTAACCCTCGTGCTGCAATATCAGTTGCTACCACCCAGCGAACTTGACGGTTACGGAATCTGATTAATAACCGTTCCCGCGCTTGTTGCGACAAGTCACCGTGATATTCATCAACACTGTGACCAGCACCTTGTAACTGACTGGTGAGTTCGGCGGCTGTACGTCTGGTGCGGACGAAGATTAAAGCTGTTTCTGGATCTTCCATTTCCAGAATTGGCTGTAAAGCTTTGGCTTTTGTCCAGTGGCGGGGGATCAAGTAAGCTACTTGATTAATCTTGTTGGGAGCGGCTTTTGGCTGCTCGACGGTGACAGTTGCAGGCGATCGCAAGAACTTGTTCACCAACATCCGAATCGATGGTGGCATTGTTGCCGAGAATAAAGCTGTTTGGCGTTCTACGGGCGCTTGCGAGAGGATTTTGATTACATCATCGATAAAGCCCATGCTCAACATTTCATCGGCTTCATCCAACACAAACCACTTCACTTGATCGAGCTTTAAACAGCCGCGATCGAGCAAATCGATTACCCGTCCGGGAGTGCCCACAACCATGTGAACGCCACGTCTGAGTTGTAACATTTGGCGGTCAATTGATTGACCTCCATAGATTGCTAACACCCGCAATCCTTCATTACCGATAAATTGGGCGATCGCATCGTGAACTTGCATCGCTAATTCACGAGTTGGTGTTAAAACTATAGCTTGTACGGCTCTTTGATTGATATCTAGCCGCTCTAAAATTGGCAGTGAAAATGCTGCCGTTTTGCCTGTTCCAGTTTGAGATTGACCGACTACATCACGACCGGCTAGCAATTGGGGAATTGCTTGCACTTGAATGTTAGTTGGTTCGGTAAAACCGATTTTTTCTAGTTCTTCGACACGCTCTTGGGAAATTCCTAATTCTTGAAATGAAAGAGTCATTAATTCGTCCTAAATTTTATGTAAGGATTTTGGATTAGTCATTTAGTCATTAGTTATTTAGTCATTAGTCATTAGTCATTAGTTATTGGCTACTAGTGAGCCAAGGGCGATAGCGCAGCCTCAAGCTATGCCAACGAATCCGCGAACTTCAGGTAAACCCTCACGAAAACTGCCATTAATGCAGCGTTGACCTCAGAATAAGGGTGAATCTGGAAGGGTCATTTAACAAATGGACTTTGGACAAAAGACAAATAACAATTTAGTTATTGACTACCTGACCATAGAGGTCGTATGTATCAGCGTGGTGAATCGCTATTGGCACGATGGTTCCTAATTTTGCCTGGCCTTTGACATATACCAGACCATCAACCTCTGGGGAAAATCTACCTGAACGACCTATTAATTCACCACTTTCAGGATTTTCTTGCTCAATCAGGACATCAACGATTTTGCCTACTTCCTGTTGATTTTTCTTTTGGGAAATCGGTTGCTGGATTTCCATAAGTTGGTATCGGCGCTCGTCCATCACCAATTGGGGCAACTGATTTGGCAACTTGTAAGCTGGGGTTCCTTCCTCAGAGGAAAAGGTGAAGACACCAACATGATCGAATTCATGCCTTTGAACAAACTCTAATAAATGCTCAAAATGCTCGTTTGTTTCTCCTGGGAAACCAACAATAAATGTAGTCCGCAATACGGCTGTTGGTAGCGCCGTTTTGATGCGATCTATAATCCCATCATTTACGCGTCCTTGCCAAGGACGATTCATGGAGCGGAGAACATCTGGATGAGAATGCTGCAAGGGCAAATCCAGATAAGGCAAGACGTTGGGTGTTTCTTGAATCGCCGCGATCACATTTGGGGTCAGTCCCGTGGGATAAGCGTAATGCATTCTGATCCACGGTATATCTACTTTCCCCAAAGCGCGAAGTAATTCGGCTAATTTTGGCTGACCGTAAATATCTAGACCGTAGTTAGTGGTGATTTGGGAAATTAGAATAATTTCCTTTACCCCTTGACTAACTAACTGCTCCGCTTCGGCGACTATAGATTCTATAGTACGCGATCGCTGGTTCCCTCGAAGATGAGGAATTATACAAAATGCACAACGATAATCACAACCTTCGGCAACTCGGAGGTAAGCAACGCCCTCGGTTGTAGTGCGATAGCGCGGTGTAGTTTCGTCGGCAATGTAGGTTGGCTCTATACTAACCTGTTTGACCCGCTCGCCTTGTTCTACACGCTCAATTACATTAACAATTTTGTGATAATCGCCTGTACCCACCACCGCTACTGCTTCAGGTAACTCCTCCAAAAGTTGCTCTTGGAAGTGTTGCGCCATACAGCCAGTGATTACGATCTTTTTATTTGCCTCTGCCAGTTCTACTAAAGTTCTGACAGATTCTTGCCGGGCCGCTTCAATAAAACTACAAGTATTAACAATAACGTAATCTGCTAACTCTTCATTTGTATCTACACCGTAGCCTGCTTCTACGAGCAGTCCTAGCATGTGTTCTGTATCAATTCGATTTTTCTCACAGCCCAGATGAGAAATGGCAATCGTTGGCTTGTCACCCATATTTGGAAAATATCTTCATTTTTTTTCTTGTAGTCAACATTCCGGCGCTAATTTTAATTTTTTCCGACCGCTATCCCTCTAATAACAGCACGTTGGCAGATTCTCACTGTCAGTAACAGTCCGTACAATTATGACCCTATCAATAATAAAAATAGAGGTCATGTTATGATATTTTTATCAATCTGTTCCCCAGGGTAAATTGAAGTGTCTTTGGGTACATTTGACACTTGTAATGTTTTTTAACGATTCGCTTATTGGTATTTTACATTACCGGAGCGTGCGCGTTGTTAACCTACCCATCGGGAAGCCGCCCAAAGGGCTTGTTGTGAGAAGTCGCTACCCTCAGGGAAATCGACGAAAGCGACTACGCCTATAAAGCAGTAATGCTACCCTGGCGATTGGCAAGTCCGACGACAAGGCGCGGACAAGACGCCCAAACCACGGAAAGCTGCCTTGCGTCTAGTGAGTGGCAAACTCCTCTTGTAGCCAAGTTTTATCTTAACATATCTTATGGGAGGTTTCACGCCAATTTCCATCTCAGGAAAGAAGCAGTAAGCCGACTATCATAAAACACATTTGACTATTTAATGGAAAGTCAAGAGTCAAGGGTCAAAAGGAGCCAGTCACGTGCGGGGTTTTCCCCGTTGAAGAGCCACCGCTGTAAAAAGGTTCCCGACCTTAAGAGGAGTGGCGTTGAACTGGCGTTCAATAGTCAAAAAATTCTGGACTCTGGACTCCGCGAGGCGGATTAAAGACGTGGACTTATATCAGATATTTAAAACTCGCTCACCAATTATTGGCGTGGTTCACCTGCTACCACTGCCTACCTCACCCCGTTGGGGAGGTAGTTTAAAAGCGGTGATTGATCGTGCCGAACAAGAAGCCGCAGCCCTAGCAAGTGGAGGGGTTGACGGTCTGATTGTCGAGAATTTTTTCGACGCGCCGTTTACCAAAAATCAAGTCGATCCAGTGGTTGTGAGTACCATGACCATTGTGGTGCAGCGGATACAGAATTTGGTGACTTTGCCGATAGGTTTAAACGTTTTGCGGAACGACGCCAAAAGTGCAATGGCGATCGCTAGCTCTGTGCAAGCGCAATTTATCCGCGTTAACGTCCTCACTGGGGTGATGGCAACCGACCAAGGATTAATTGAGGGAGAAGCCCATCAACTACTCCGCTATCGACGGGAGTTGGGCTGTGATGTTAAAATCCTGGCCGATGTGTTGGTAAAACACGCCCGTCCTTTGAGTTCTCCAAATCTCACAGTCGCCGTGAAAGACACCATTGAAAGGGGTTTAGCAGACGGAGTGATATTATCTGGTTGGGCTACTGGTAGTCCTCCTAACTTAGAAGATTTGGAACTAGCTTGTGGTGCAGCAAATGGCACGCCAGTGTTCATCGGGAGTGGGGCTAATTGGGAAAATATTGATACATTGATGCAAGCAGCAGATGGTGTTATAGTTTCTAGTTCCCTGAAACGTCATGGACGTATTGAGCAACCAATTGACCCAATTCGCGTCAGTCAATTCGTGGAAGCTGCTCGTCGCAATTGGAACTCTAAAAGTGAAAGCAAATCAGCAGAACAAGTGAAGTTACATTCTTAAAGGGGGAATGGGGACTAGGAGGACATAAAGGACAAGTCACTCCTTTGATTTCTTCCCAATTCCCAATTCCCAGTCCCCAATTCCCAATCCCCAGTCCCCAATCCCCAGTCCCCAATATTTATGATTCGCCGTCGTTCTACTCCTTGGATTCATAAATGGTCACGTCCATTGATTGCCGCGATCGCTGGATGTGGTGCCTTGATCACAGGTTATCTGACTATAGAAAAGTTAACAGGAGGCAGTGCTGCTTGTGTGGCGCAGGCTGGTGTAAAGGGCTGTAATGATGTGCTTTCTAGTCCTTGGGCAACGGTTTTTGGTCAGCCATTAGCTTTGTTTGGGTTTTTGGCATACATCAGTATGGTGATATTTGCTTTGGCTCCCTTGGTATTGAACTCAGGGGAAAATAATAACCGCAAACAATTGGAAAATTGGACGTGGTTCTTGCTGCTGGCGGGTGCGATCGCTATGTCTGTTTTTAGCGGCTACTTAATGTACGTGCTGGCATCTCAAATCAAAGCTATTTGTCCTTACTGTATTGGTTCAGCTTTGTTCTCTCTGAGTCTTTTGGTACTGACGATTATCGGTCGGACTTGGGAAGATATTGGACAAATTTTCTTTACCATCATTATTGTCGGGATGGTAACGCTGATTGGTACTTTAGGCGTATATGCTGGTGTAAATAAATCAGAAGTTACGCCTGAAACTCCTGGACAACCCGTTAAAATTATCTTTAATTCCAAAGGAGACCCTAACCCGGCATTCGGTTGGGAAGTTACAACTACTTCTGGTGAGGCAGAAATAGCCTTAGCACGCCATTTGTCAAAGGTAGGCGCGAAGGAATACAGTGCTTATTGGTGTCCTCACTGCCACGAACAAAAGCTGCTTTTTGGTAAAGAAGCCGAGGAAATAATCAATAGTGATGTTAAGGTAGAGTGCGCGCCCGATGGACTCAAGGCTCAAACAGAACTGTGTAAAGCCGCGAAAATTGAAGGCTTCCCTACTTGGATCATCAATAATAAAAGTTATAGCGGAGTCCAAAACTTAGAGGAACTAGCAAAAGTTTCTGGTTACACAGGGCCTCGTAACTTCAAGTATTTCAAGTAATTGCGTTGAAGAAGCCTCAGTCGCAGTTTTCAATTTGGGAGCCTGCACCGACCTACTGGTATGCAGTAATTCACGCACCATAGTCAACTGGATAAATACAGAAAAGTCTGTTTCCGGTTCGCTTTTTTGTTTTTAGTGATCGATAATAAGTCTTGGTAATACATCAGAAATACTAAGATGTCTTAAAGAACCTTGCTGAGTTAAAAAAACTCTTAGAAACTCTATTTAGCTCCCCTTGAGCTATGTTAGTCCGATAGTTAATAGCTATAGGAAATAGAGAATATTTCTCCTTACTAGGTAATGGGAATGAATCAGCAGCTAGGCAAGCGTTTTGTGAAGTTCATCTTTGAACTAAAACAATCGCTTAGTCGAGGACACAGAGAGTTGATTACTGCCGCCAGCGTTGCAGTCTGCGTCCTGCTTTTGCACTCTATTGGATTATTGCAATCTTTAGAGTTACCAGCTTTGGATCAATTTTTTCGCTTACGTCAAAACGAACCGCCAGAAAATCGTATTACGATTGTAGTGATGGATGAAACCTATTTAAACGAAGTAGGTTCATGGCCGATTCCCGATGCGAAGATTGCCCTATTGTTGCAAAAATTAAATGTCCACAAACCCCGTGCTATTGGCTTAGATATCTACAGAAATTTGCCAGTAGAGCCTGGTAATGAAGAACTGCGTAATACTTATCAGTTAATGCCCAACTTGATTGGTATTGAACTCCTAGCAAATGACAAAAACTTTAGTGTTTTGCCTCCACTGGGTCTGAATCAGGATCGAGTGGGCTTTAATAACGTGCTGTACGATCTTGATGGCAAAGTACGTCGTAGTTTGTTGTATTGGCACGTTAAAAGTCAAGTACATGAAAGCTTTGCCTTGAAGTTGGCTTTATTGTATTTAAAGTCAAAGGGAATTACTCCCGCCAAAGCAAAAAGCAACCCTGAGTATTTGCAATTGGGTAAGGCAGTATTTAATCGTTTTGAGGCTAATGATGGTGCTTATGTGGGAGCTGATGAGAGAGGCTACCAAATTTTGGCTAATTTTCCTAAACCTAAATGTCAAAGTTCATCTGGAGAATTTTGTAGTTTTCGTCAGGTATCGATGAGAGATGTGCTGGCAGATAATGTCAAAGAAAACTTAATCAAAGATCGGATTGTACTTATTGGTTCCACTGCACCCAGTCTTCAGGATTTTGTATTCATTCCCTACTCCAGCAGTCTTATGGGTACGGCAAAGCCTATACCTGGTATTCAACTACAAGCTTATTTTATTAGTGAGTTAATCTCTGCTGCTCTTGATGGACGACCATTAATCAGAGTCTGGCCTGACTTGGTAGAATACTTATGGATTTTTATCTGGTCTTATCTAGGAGCCATAACGACATGGCGGATACAAAACGCAACTAAGAGCTTGCTTTCTATCCTAGTTTCTTGCTTGATATTGATTCTGACTGCATACCTTGTTTTCTTGCACGGTTGGTGGATACCAGTCATTCCCTCACTGTTGAGCTTTGGCTGTTCAGCTATTTGGACGATCAGTCATATTGCCCATATCCAGGAAGAGTGGAAACGTTCTAAGGAATTTTTGCATCACGTCATCAACACGATTCCCGATCCCATTTTTGTAAAAAATGAACAACACCAGTGGATTGTTTTAAATGAGGCGTATTGTCGATTTCTCGGTTATCCGAATAAGTTGTTAATTGAAAAGTCAGACTATGACTTTTTTCCTAAACATGAAGCTGATGTGTTTCGCCAACAGGATGATCTGGTTTTTCGGACTCAGCAACCGCAGGAACATGAAGAAGAATTTACCAATGCCGATGGACAGACTTATCAAATTGCCACTAAGCGATCGCTCCATAAAGACTCAGCTGGCAATTTCTTTTTAGTTGGGGTGATCCGAGATATTACTCAGCGCAAGTTAATGGAAGAACACCTGAAGCGTACTGCTGCTGAACTATTCCGCTCTAACAATGAATTAAAACTCAAAGAAGACCACTTACGTTATTTAGCGTATCACGACCCCCTGACCGGTTTATCTAATCGCAAATTTTTTGCAGAACAACTTTACGAGTCGTTACATTGGGCGCAACATAACAACTTGTTGCTGGGACTGCTGTTTATCGATCTAGATGGCTTTAAGCAAGTCAATGATAATCTGGGACACGAAACGGGCGATCGCTTACTAATGACTGTCGCTGGAAGACTCAGCAACTCTTTACGCGCTAGTGATACAGTTTCTCGTTTAGGTGGCGATGAATTTACTATAATTTTACGGGCAATTCCTAATGTCCAAATAGCTGCTAAAGTCGCCGAAAAAATTTTAATCAGTATTACCAAGCCAATTGTTTTGGACGGCTATACAATCCGAATCTCTGCCAGTATTGGCATTAGTGTTTACCCATACAACAGTCAAGACAGTGAAACTTTGATGAAACAAGCAGATGCAGCAATGTACCGTGCCAAGCGGCTGGGTAAAAATCGCTACGAGTTTGTTTAATGAGTCAAGGTCAAGCCTCCATATTTTTTTTCACTCTAGTTAAAATTTTTACCTTCAAATTTATAAATGTTGACTGGAGATATCTCTAAGGCACTTGTTTTGAAAAGCATAGCTTATAGCTTTGTCGGTAAGATGTAGACCTGGCAAGGCTTTTTACCTAAATACTAAAGCTGATAATTCATGCAAGAAATGAATTAGTCATCAGAGTTAATTATAAAAATAAATATTTAATGTAAGTATTTACACTTTTAAAAATATACTTGTACTGTCCCGCTTTATTACGTATCTAATAGTCCTATATTTTTTTAAATCCTTATAGAATACCAATTATATTGTTTTATCTTCATATATTTTTAATCTAATTAAATATTAACTATACAAGTAAATAAGTATTATTTAATACTTTTCTAAACTTATTATTTATTGAACATAGTGTTTATACTTATAAATATGAAGCTATCATTAATAAATGGTTAATTAAGCAGTATGCTCACACCGATCCATCAACATATCTAACTTTAGACTGATGTAGAAACGGCTAATTAAGAATATTAATTAAGTATAAATAACTATTTAATACCAGCAGATTAAGGTTAATATCTAAGCTAACACCACAGCCACTTATACATTACTAACAGTAATTTAATAAAGTTAAAATATTTTTTTCAAAAAGTTCAGTAAATATACTGTGAAAAATAAAGAAGACATTTTGAGATGAAAAATTAGTAAATTTACTGAAAGCTATGAAAACTAACTTCCGAATTACAAAGTTGATAATATTCTGTATAGGTGCTTACATACTAATACCAAAAATTGCCGCTTATACAGGTATATTCAGTGCTGCAAATACTAGTGCTTTTGGTGCTACTAGCAGTGATACCTTAATAGTCCGCAAAGCCAATTCTGAAAATATAAAAGACATGTATATTCCACCAAATAATGGCGGCCCAGACAGTCATAATGGTAGCGGTACTCGCTGATGCAATTTTGGATTTTAGATTGTGGTAAAGCAGAATGATAAGGCAGCTATGGTCTTGGATACAACATCCTTTACTTAGCGGCTCATTGCAGAATATTGTGCTTTATATCTGCTGAAAACTATTAGGCTTTTTAAAGCATTTTATTCAAGATAGTAGCGGAGATTTCCACCAATGATGTGTTTGTACAAGTGTGTGGACTTCCCAATTTGGGTCTGGTTGAGGATAATCTAAACGGTAGTGTCCGCCTCGGCTTTCGGTTCTAAAAGCAGCACTTTTAAGAATTAAATCAGCCACATCTAATAAATTGCGGGTTTCTGCCCAAAGTCCCAATTGCCGTTCAACGTCTGGTAGGTCAAAACTAGCTGGTTCTGCTGGACGCAAAGTCAGCAAAAATTGACTTAAAGGCAAAGCAGCGAAATCTTCTTGCCAAGATTCAATAGTAGCGATCGCAGTTTCTAACCTCGATTGCTCCCGACAAATACCAGCATTTTCCCACACTAGACGCGGTAACTTCTCTCTGAGTGCTTCTAGCTGTGCTTGCTGGATGTGCCACTCACTAGCATCAGGACTAAATTTTCGTAATGGTAGCGCTGGTGTTTCTGATGGCAGCCCAATATTTTCTAACTCAATTTCGCTCATCTGGGCCCCAAACACAATACATTCCAACAGGGAATTACTAGCAAGGCGATTTGCCCCATGCACCCCAGTACTAGCAGTTTCACCAACTGCGTACAAACCGGGGATATTGGTGCGATTCATCAGATCCGCAACAATTCCACCCATCCAGTAATGGGCGGCTGGCGCTACAGGAATTGGTTCGTGGAAGACATCAATGCCCCAATGTTGACAAATTTTGATGATGTTGGGAAAACGGTGACGAATCTTGTCGGCGGGGATGGGACGCATATCCAACCACACATGGGCTGTAGCCAAATCAACGGCGGTACGTTGTAAATGGCTGAAAATTGCTCTACTGACCACATCTCTGGGTGCGAGTTCACCATCAGGGTGGTAGTCAAAGGCAAAACGTCGCCCTTCATTATCAATGAGGTGTGCCCCCTCGCCGCGTACAGCTTCGCTAATCAAGAAGCGATCGGCACCAGGTTTAGTGAGGGCTGTGGGGTGAAATTGGACAAATTCTAAATCGCGGAGGATCGCCCCAGCACGAGATGCGATCGCTACTCCATCACCTGTACTTACAGCCGGGTTAGTTGTTTGGGCAAAGACCTGACCGCCGCCACCAGTTGCCAGTACCACAGCACCAGCTTTTACCCATGTGATTTTACCTTGATAAAACAGGCTAATTCCTTGACAACGCCCAGTTTCGGGTTCAATCCACAAACTCAAAGCCAAAGCTTGCTGAATAACTTGAATATTTTGGCGGCGTAATACTTGGGCGGTGAGGGTGGTGGTTACTTCCCTTCCTGTAGTGTCCGCAGCGTGGAGAACACGGCGGCGAGAATGGGCGGCTTCTAAAGTTAAAGCTAGGGCTTGACCTTGACGGTCAAAAGCTACCCCCAAGTTAACTAGGGATTGAATGCAGCTAGGGGCATGTTGGGCGAGAAATTCGACGGCGGCGCGATCGCACAAACCGGCACCCGCCTGGATCGTATCTTCAATATGTAGCTTGGGAGAATCTTCTGGGTCTACCGCTGCGGCAATGCCGCCTTGTGCCCAATCACTGGCAGACAACGCAACAGTTTCTTTGGTAATCAAGCCGACTCGTAAAGATTCTGGCAGACACAACGCTGTGTATAGTCCGGCGGCACCAGCACCGACTACTAAGACATCAAATTGGCTAGGAATATCTATCTGAGACAAGGTAATGGGTATGGGGGAGTTAGGAGTTTTGAATTAGGAGTTAGGAGTTAGGAGTTTTGAATTTTTAACTCATAACTCATCACTCATCACTCCTAACTCAGATCATGCCCCACTTCCTAGAATCAGGAGTGGAGGCTGCTATTTGCTACATTAACAACTGCATGTGCAGTTATCTGTAGATACCGTTGTTAAAGCGATCGTCTCCTTCGTTGAAGGCAGGCTCTAGTTCTGTGACAGTGAATTTATCCAGGTTGGCTTGCAGGGTTTGTTTTTGGCGATCGCTCAATCCTGCAAGATCCAATACTTCCTCTACCTTTTTGTAGGGGGCATTGGTGATGATTTTCTTAGCCAGTGTGGGATAAAGCCCTGGAAACTGTTGAAAAGCCCGGACGTTGGTATTATTCAAATCAATTTTTTTACCAAATTCCGTTCCTAGTTTAGCGTCTGCCCGATTCTGCCGCTCAATTGCCAGAACTGGGACTTGTGGAAAAGCAAAACTATTGAAACTAGCAGCTTGGGCTATCTGAGTTGTTCCCAACCATCCCCAGCAACTAAGTAACAAGCTAAACACTGTTAATAAACGCGCCAATCCTTTCACGATTTTCTACCTCTTTCCATCAAACAGAAATAAAAGTTTAAAGATAACAGCAGTCATTAGTCATTAGTCATTAGTCATTAGTCATACCCTACGGGAAGCCGCTAATGCATCTACGTGAGAATGCCAAGAAAAAGGACAAACAACAAAGGACAAAAGCTGATACCTTAATCAACACACAGCAGTCATCAGAAACTAATATACAGCGTATTAATATCCACAATATTTGCCGTTATTGGGTTTGAATGTAGTTTTGCCAAAAATTATCATTGTGGGAAGAGTCTCTGCATCGCTGCAATAGTGTTACATCCGCTATCCTGCCAGCATTTCCAGCTAGGCGAAATCTTTTCAGGGTGGCTGATTCTACCTCCCAAGTAGATACGAAACTGTGCGATGTCTGATAGCAAAAATCCACCAAAAAAGACTTGATGGTGAGGGATTGTTATGTAATATTTCTTAACTAATTAATCATCTACAGCATGATTTTTGATGTGCCGTAGATTGGGCTGGGAAAAGTCAACTTAAGCCCTGGCGAATGGAATGAGACTGTTGGTCAGTTCACGGTGGATTTGACCCTTACCCCTAAAACATTGGTTTGGCGTTGCTTTCCCGCCCTGAAATAAATTTCGGGCTAATAGCTTAAGTCCGTCTCCTGTCTCCTGAGCCCTTCACGCTGCGATCGCTGCTAACAAAAATAGACTATCTACCAAAATCGTGCTTAAAACTGCGCCACCAAAGGCATACCAATGTCTCTGCTTTCGACCTAAAGGTAAAATACCGACTGTTAACAGTACTAGAGCAAGAATGATTGCCCAACTTTGTCCCCAAGGTGTTTGTACTTGTATGAGAGCATTTTGTAGGATTTGTGGTGCTAACTCTGCATCTACTCTCATGATTTGCCGCCAATAGGGCATCAAGTCTACTATATAAAAATATACATCTGTTAAAACTGTACCGAGTAAAGAACCTAAATAAAACCAGTTACCCACCTTGCCCCAATTCTTGAAGAGACACCAGCAAGCAAAGGGTAAACCTATAGATTCTACTGGCAGATGCCATGCAGGTTCCCAACGTAACCAACCCCAGTAAATCGCTCCTGCTAACCAACTCCAGCTAAACCCTAAGAGCAAATCCCCCCAGACGTAAGTTGCAGGACGTGACATTAAGGTAAAACTGAGCCACACCCAAAATGCTGTTAGCGCTAAACTCAAACTTGGTAGCGATCGCACTATTGGCGCTTCTATAAATACTGGTACTGATACCAAAAATACTGCCGCCGCAAACACTAACCAACTTTGTCTCCCAGAAATAGATAAGGGGAGAGAAGGAGAAAAGGAGAGTGTAGATTCCAATTGCCTGACACTCTTCTGCCCAGTATCAGCTAAATTCAACTCAGTATCAATAGGGGTAGAAGCAGCGTAAGACGATAGTGTATTATTAATCAAAGTTTTTAATATTTGTTACTAAACTTTATCTTATTTAAGATATCACACTTTTAAATCCCCCCCTGGGGCATTGTAATTATACTGAAATTTCTGCGATCGCTGGTGTCAACCAAAGGAAACATACTTGTATTATGTACAAAACTCCTCTCTAGTTCCTTTTCAGGAGAGTGATAGGGGCACGGCAATGCTCATAGGTGTCAACCTAAGCTGGAAATAGCTTATCTGTTGGCTTCCATGCCCCCCGGAAATAAATTTTTTTGGCTTTTAGCTTAAGTCTACTTCAGTAGACTGGAGATTTTTGGCGATATTTAGTCATCTTCAGATGACTTTAGTTATGAGACGGGAATTCCAATTCCCGGCGGACAAGCGGTTTCACGTTAAGTTGACACCAATGGGCAATGCCGTGCCCCTACTCGTGATGTAATGTTGTACCGCATCCGAATGGGAACCCTATAGTCCGCTAAATATTAAAGTTTGATGAATTTCCAAAATTGCGTTGACTTCTTGGGGTGGGTGTAAGAACATAGTCAGCGTCTTCGATGATGTTATTGATCGGTAAAATTGAATTTTCTAGAAGATTAGGTGCAATAAAGAGTATAGAAAGCAACATCATCAGCTAAACAATGTTCACAATCCTCTCTAGAACGGGAAAAAGGTATTAATTGCATATGGAGTTTATCCAAGCTTTTATTTTGGGTATTGTTCAAGGGATTACAGAGTTTTTGCCAATCAGCAGCACAGCACATCTTCTGATTGTGACAAAGGTATTGGGTTGGAAAGAACTAGGATCTAAAGATTTTGTTGATGCAATTCAATTTGGCAGTGTTGTAGCAATTGTGTTTTATTTTTGGTCGCTGATTTCTAGTATTGTCAAAGGTGGAATTGAAGCACTAAAAGATAAAGATTGGCAACGCGAAGAATGGAAAATTCTGGTAGGTATTGTAGTAGGAACAATGCCCGCCTTAATTTTCGGCTTTCTTTTAAAAGATATTTTACCTGAGAGTGCATTAATTATTGCCATCATGTCAATCATCATGGCACTTGTACTAGCTTTGGCAGAAAAAATTGGCACTCGTAAGCGAGGTTTCGATTCATTGCAGATTCGCGATGGTATTTTGGTTGGATTAGGCCAAACACTTGCTTTAATTCCGGGCGTTTCTCGTTCTGGTTCGACGTTGACGACTGCCTTATTTTTAGGATTAGAACGCGATACAGCAGCAAAATTCTCATTTCTGTTAGGGTTTCCAACTCTTACCATTGCTACCCTCTATAAAAGCCTGAAAATATTCAAGTTGTTTCAAGCCCATCAGTTGCCAGATAACATTGTCGGGCTGTTAATTGTAGGGATTATTTCAACCTTTATTTTTTCCTACGTATCAATCGCATTTTTGATCAAATACTTACAAACCAAAAACACTTTGATTTTTGTTTGGTATAGATTAGCATTCGGTAGTTCTATCTTACTAGCGATCGCAACAGGTTGGAAAGGATAATCAATTAGTCATTGGTCATTGGTCATTGGTCAATGCTCATTTGTATACAGTACAATCTCACCTTCCTTCTTTTTAGGAGAGAGGCTTGAAATCTTAACCCCCTTCTCTTGTAGGGAAGGGGTCATTCTTGTTAGGTCTATATTGGACTCAACACAGAAGCGTTATAATGCCCAATGCCCCATTCCCAATACCCAATGACTATACATCCTGCCCGAATTACCAAAGTTCTTCCAGACTCAATAGCCGCAGAGATTGGCTTTGAAGCCGGGGATGCGATCGTTGCAATCAATGGCACATGTCCCCGTGATTTAATTGATTATCAGTTCTTGTGCGCTGATGAAGTTTTGGAATTAGAAGTTTTAGACGCTGCTGGTAAAACTCATAACTTAGAAATTGAAAAAGATTACGATCAAGACTTGGGGTTAGAATTTGAAACTGCCCTATTTGATGGCTTAATTCAGTGCAATAACCGCTGTCCATTTTGCTTTATTGACCAACAGCCACCAGGTAAACGTACCAGCTTGTATTTAAAAGACGACGATTACCGTCTGAGCTTTTTGTACGGCTCTTATCTTACCCTGACCAACTTACCAGAGAGAGAATGGCAGCGGATTGAACAAATGCGCTTGTCTCCGTTGTATGTTTCTGTTCATGCTACGGAGCCGGAAGTGAGAATTAGACTGCTGAAAAATTCCCGTGCGGGACAAATCTTACCACAACTCAAGTGGTTTCAAGAAAGGCGACTACAAATTCATGCTCAAGTAGTTGTTTGTCCTGGTATAAATGATGGCAAACACCTGGAACAAACTCTCAAAGATTTAGCGTCCTTTCATACTGGTGAAGTGCCTACGGTGGCATCGGTAGCAGTTGTGCCAGTTGGGTTGACAAGGTTTCGACCTCCAGAAGATGAACTCATACCCGTAACTAGAGAAAAAGCTCAAGAAGTGATTTCTCAAGTGCAAATGCTATCACGGCAATTTCGGTCAAAATTCGGTTCCAGCGTTGTTTGGTTAGCCGATGAGTGGTTTTTGATTGCAGGTGAGGAATTACCCAGCGAATCTGAATATGAAGAATATCCCCAAATTGATAACGGAGTTGGTTCAATTCAATTATTTATCAAACAATTTGCCACCGTTGCAGCAGAATTATTGCCGCCAAAAGTTTATCCTCAGAGAAAATTCACTTGGGTCGTAGGCAACGCTGTAGAAAAAGCATTTCAACCAATTTTGAAACGCTTAAATTTTGTTGAAGGTTTAGAAGTTAATATGCGTGCTTTATGTAGTGATTATTGGGGGCAAACTATCAGTGTAACTGGGTTACTCACTGGTCATGATTTGCTTTTAAATTTAGAAAGGCAAGATTTAGGTGATGGTATTCTGCTGCCGAATGTCATGTTAAAAAATGGTGAATTAGTATTTTTAGATGATATGAGTATTCAGGAATTAGCTAGTAGACTAAATACAAACATTTTTCCAGTAGCAGGAGTTGAAGATTTAATTAAAACATGTATTCTCAATTCTGCTCAGGTTTAGTTATCAAAGATCCGTCGTTCTTCGGAGGTAATTTATTGTTATGCTGGATGATAAATAAGAAGTAATGCCTAATAAATAATCCACTGAGGAGTCAGTAGTGAAGAATCAGGAAAAGTATCACGGAAAGGGAAATTTAAAAATAAAAAAAGCCGGATTCTTCATTTTAAGTTTTAATTTTTTAATTTTAAATAGTTTTAATATTTTGCCAGTAATGGCAGCGACCGAAGAACCTGTATTGAGCGTAGTCTATAGCCAAGAAAATGCGAATCAATGGAAAGGAATAAGCGATCGCTTACAGGCAATCGGGGTGAAATATTGTGTAATCCCCCTAAATGATGTCAAGAGTGGGGCAGATTGGGGCGATCGCCGGGTATTATTTTTGCCAAACGTTGAGACATTGACACCAACCCAAGTGATCGCCCTAGAAGAATGGATGAGTAAGGGAGGGCGTTTGATTGCCAGTGGCCCTATAGGTAGTTTGTCATCGCCAGGAGTACGCCAGTTATTGCGATCGCTCTTGGGAGGTTATTGGGGATTCAGTCTCAGTGATACAGAGCAGATTAAACCCGCAAAAACCAATATTCCAGAATGGGCAAATCAAACTGGACTCTTTGGCAAAGTTCGCGGCGGTGTTGTAATTCCTAACGATATGGGTACTAATTCTCCTGCTGTTTGGAATTCCAAAGATAATCCTGCCGCAGTTGTGACAACTGAGCGTTCCACCTTTTTGGGCTGGCGCTGGGGAACAGATGCAGCCTCAGCCACCGATTTAGATAATGCCTGGTTAAAAGCTACTCTCAATCACTATCTGACAGCACCAGCGCCATCAAATCGCATGAAAAAAATAGCCGGAGGTTCCCAAAACTGCTCTACGGCAGTGGCGGCTGTACCCTCCCAGCAGGCAAGCAGGGGAGCAGAGGGGCAGAGGGGCAGAGGTGCAGAGGTGCAGAGGAGCAGTCTATCTCCCCCATCTCCCTTATCCTCTCCTTTGAAAACTTCCACCGCTCCCATACCTAGATCGGTGCCTATAGTCAAACCTCCAAGTTCTCAGGAGGCTATCGATCAGTTGGAACAAGCAGTGCGTCTAGATGTTGCACCCAACTCTAATGAGCCGATTGACAACAACCAAGCGATCGCCCTCCAGCAAGAGCTAGAAAATCTGATTGGTCGCGTGGAAAGCGCTCATTTAGCCGTGTTGGCCGATGCGGCTAATGTTGCTGAAGTGATACCTGAGGAAAAGCAGACTTCTAGACATCTACGCAATTACACCCCCCAGTCTGTCAAGGAGCAGCCGCCGCAATTGGCCTCAACTAAATTGGGGGGGCTAGCCATAAGTAAAGACCAAGCTTTGGCACAAGTAAGAGTAATTGCCAAAAATTTACCCCAATTGATTGCCCAAAAAAACTACGCTTTGGCTCGTCAGCAATGGCTAGTTGCTAAAACGACTTTGTGGCAGCAGTTTCCTGTTGATCGGAGATTGGCTCAACCAGAAATTCGGGCAGTTTGGTTAGATCGGGGGACGATTGTTCGTGCTGGTAGCAAAGCGGGACTAGCCCAGGTTTTTGATCGCCTCGCCCAAGCCGGGATTAATACCGTCTTCTTTGAAACCGTTAATGCTGGCTATACAATTTATCCGAGCCAAGTGGCAAAAGAGCAAAACCCATTAATTCGTGGGTGGAACCCACTAGAAGAAGCAGTGAAATTAGCCCATGAGCGAGACATGGAATTACACGCTTGGGTTTGGACTTTTGCTGCTGGCAACCAACGTCATAATGAAATTCTCAACCTCAATCCTAATTATCCAGGGCCAGTACTGGCGGCTCATCCCGATTGGGCAAACTACGATAACCTTGGCAACATGATTCCCGTTGGGCAGACTAAGCCATTCTTCGATCCAGCTAACCCCGAAGTACGGCAGTACTTGCTCAAACTATTTGAGGAAATTGTCACTAAATATAAAGTTGATGGTCTACAGCTAGACTACATTCGCTATCCTTTCCAAGATCCATCAGCAGGTCGAACCTACGGCTATGGCAAAGCTGCAAGATCGCAATTTCAGCAACTTACTGGTGTAGATCCAGTGCATATTTCTCCTACTCAAGCAGACTTGTGGCAAAAGTGGACGAAATTTCGCACCGAGCAAGTTGATAGCTTTGTCGCCCAAGTATCAGAACAATTGCGACAAAAGCAACCGAATTTAATTTTGTCGGTTGCCGTATTTCCTTTGCCAGAACAAGAGCGGATTCAGAAAATTCAACAAAACTGGGAAACTTGGGCAAGGCGAGGGGATGTAGATTTAATCGTTCCCATGACTTATGCTCTAGATACTTCCCGCTTTCAACGACTAGCCCAACCCTGGATTGCCTCAAAACAACTAGGAGCTACCTTGTTGGTGCCAGGAATTCGCTTACTTTCTTTGCCAACAATCGGGGCATTCGATCAACTCCAGTTGGTAAGAGACTTGCCAGTTAGTGGTTATGCACTCTTTGCGGCAGATAATTTTAACAACGATCTCCAAAAACTTTTTAATAGCACCCAAGGTAGGATTCAATCTACAACAACTGAACCGATTCCTCACCGCCAGCCTTTTCAAACTGCCGCCATCCGTTACACCGCGCTGCAACGTGAATGGAAATTTGTTTTTCAAAATGACCCACTACAAAAGCCTGCTCAGACAATATCAGATTTTAACAACCAGGCAGAAGTTTTACGCACTGCTTTAAATCAGCTAGCTGCTTCCCCTTCTGCTAGTAAGCTGCTAGTAGCGAAAGCCTCTCTCAGTCGCTTCCAGTCTCAATTTCGGGTATTGATGAGCCAAGAAATTAAGTCGAATTCCTATCAAGTCAAAGCTTGGGAAAATCGGCTTGTAACTATAGAAAGGCTATTGCGTTACGGTGAACGGCGGGTGCAGTTGCATCCTTAGTAGAAGAAGCAGGGGTGCAGGGAGAAGGGAGCAGGGAGAAGAATTTATCCCCTCCGCCCCCCCCGCACCCTGCCCCTCTGCCTCTTTTCAATGCCCAATTTCCAACTAGCTGGATATAAGCTAGTTTGTAATTCTTAACACACCTTTTGTAGTGTTTATCTCCTAAATATTACTACTTGTTTAGCGTCAAAATATTGGAAAATATTTATATAAGCAGCTTTAGATAACTATTGTTTGATAATAGCTATTGTAATCTATGCAAGCCTTACCTCAGCTTCTAGGGCTACAAAGCTTAGAGTCAATAATTGACTGTTTGTCGCTGATGGTTGTGCCAGAAAAATCACTATTAGATGCGATATCTACGAAGTATTACGCCTACGTACTGATGTTAGTACGGGGTGAGAGTGTCTTGTTTTCTTCATCTTCACAGGTAGTAGAATGCTTCACTAAGCATGATATGGTAATGCTTGTAGCTTCTGGAACTAGCTTGAAAACAGCCAATATTTTTGAAGTTATACATAACTTGGTTATGACATTGAACATGTCAGAATTTTCGGAGACAGTCTCAATGTTATTACTGGTATACCAGCAGCAGTTGGATCTACTAGCAGTTGTAGATAACCAAGGTTGCATTATCAGTAATATTACCCCCGAAATTATCTGTGAAGCACTAGCACAAAAAATAGAGAAAACTAGAGTTAAGACTAGTATTAGTTTCTTTTAGCTAGAATATCAGATTTTTATTGAGAGACAATTACTCAAGTACCAGTGGTTACAAGCACGCGTTATAGTACGTAAAGATACGATAGGCAAACCTACTCGCCTCATTAGAGTTTCTGTGAAGGATTTGGATTTATACCGTAAGTATGATAACAGGGTCATACAGACGAATACGCGCGTGCATCACATAATCGTGACCGAAATATTGAATGATGTGTTGATTATCGGTAAGTCAGAAGTGGGAAAATTAGGGTATAAACTAACATCCTTCAAGGTAAAAGTTTTGCCACAAATATGCTGGAATTATTGACAAAGATTACCGTCATTTTCCATTAAAAAATAAAATATAAACCGAGGTAATTATGCCCAAAATTTTAATAATAGAAGATGAGGAAGCAGTCCGTGAAAACATTTTGGATTTACTAGAAGCTGAGGATTTTGAAACTATTGCTGCGGCGAATGGTAGAATCGGGGTACATTTGGCTATCTGTGAAGTTCCCGATTTAATTCTCTGTGATATGATGATGCCAGAAATAGATGGTTATGGTGTGCTAGCAGCGTTACGCCAAGAGCCATCAATGGCAACAATTCCCTTCATTTTTCTAACTGCCAAATCTGCTAAATCTGACTTCCGTCAAGGTATGGATATGGGTGCTGATGACTATATAACTAAGCCGTTCACTCGGTCTGAGTTATTAAGTGCCATCATCAATAGGTTAGAAAAGCACGCTAATTTAAAAAAGTATTTGTCTCCTCCGACTGTCATTAACAACTTGTCTCCCAAAATGCAGTTGTTAGAAATTAGCTTACATCGGGCTATCAAACAACATAAATTCCCAGAATTTGAAATTTATTATCAACCAATACTCGATATTGCTTCTGGTAAAATAGTCGCTGCTGAAAGTTTATTGCGCTGGCAAAGTCCAGAATTGGGGATGATTTACCCAACAGAATTTGTCCCGTTAGCAGAGTCTACAGGTTTAATTGTTCCTATTGGTAAATGGGTATTAAAAAATGTATGTAAACAAATAAAAAGCTGGCGTGATGCTGGAATTAATTCATTAATGGTTGCTGTAAATCTCTCAGTAATTGAATTTAATCAACCAGATTTTATTCATAAAATAGTCAATTTTATAGCTGCTAATGATTTAGAACCACATTACTTAGAGTTAGAACTGACTGAAAGTATGATCATGCAAGATGTAAATAGTGCGATCGCAACTATGAGCAAACTGCAATCCTTGGGCGTAAAAATTGCGATCGATGATTTTGGTACGGGCTACTCTTCTTTAATTTATCTGAAAAACCTACCCATTAACACATTGAAGATAGATCGTTATTTTATCCATAATGTTGCTAACGATTTCCAGAAGTCAGCCATTACCAAAGCATTAATTCAAATGGCTCATAATCTCAATTTAGATGTAGTTGCTGAAGGTGTAGAGACGGAAGCAGAACTGGATTTTCTGCGCCAACACAACTGTAATTATATGCAAGGTTTTTTATTCAGTCGTCCCTTACCAGCAGCAGAATTTGAAAACTTTTTGTTAACTAACAAATGCTTATATGTTTAAATATTGGGAACTGGGGATTGGGGATTGGGATTGATTCGTTCTCATCCTCCCTTGTTCCCTGCTCCCCCTGCTCCCTTATCGTAAATTAAAGGGTTTAAATCCCCATCTGAAATGTTTTGAATTTTGAATTGTTAACCCTGCACCCCTGCTTGTTCCCCAATCCCCAGTAATCAAAATCAAACTTTAGACTGGCGACAGTTATTAAGCCTCAAGTCTAGAGTGGGAAAGTTGTGCATAGTGTCTACCACCATGAAAGTCCCTGCGCGTTTTTTGCTGCCAGTTTTTTTACTGACTTTGGCAGCAGCCTGTAACCAGACTCGCGCGTTCTCAGATAATCCTACGCCACAAACATCTGTACCTTCTACCCAACTGACACAAAATCCTACACAGCCAAAAAATGTTGTCAGTACTGAACCACTTTCGCCTACACCTATCCGAATCAATCTGAAAAATTTACCGGCACCTTTCGCAACAGAAAGTGCCTCCAAGCGGCCTGAGGTTATGCCCATTCCGCAAAATCCGGTGCTGCGCGTACCGCCAGGTTTCACAGTGAACGTTTTTGCCGAAGGTTTAGATGCCCCACGCTGGCTAGCTTTAACCCCCAGTGGTGATGTCTTAGTAACTGAAACCGGGCAAAACCGCATTCGTTTGTTGCGTGACAGCAATGGCGATGGTATAGCCGACGTTCGAGAAACGTTTGCTAGTAGGGATAACGGACTCAATAGACCTTTTGGGATGGCTTTTACAGGTAATTCTTTTTTTCTGGGAAACACGGATGCTGTGGTGCGTTTTCCTTATACTCAAGGTCAAAACAAGATTACAGGTAAGGGAGAAAAAATTGCCGATTTGCCTGCTCAAGGTTATAACAATCATTGGACGCGCAATGTCGTTGTCTCTCCCGATCGCAATAAATTATATATTTCAGTTGGTTCAGGAACCAATGTAGATGAAGAACCACTACCAAGGGCTTCGATACAGGTGATGAATTTGGATGGTTCCCAGCAGCAAACTTTCGCTTCCGGCTTGCGTAATCCTGTTGGTTTAGACTTTCATCCTGTAACTAAGGAACTTTATGCCACTGTTAACGAACGGGATGGAATTGGTGATGACTTAGTGCCAGACTATCTGACACGCGTTAAACAGGGGGGATTTTATGGCTGGCCCTATGCTTATCTGGCACCAAACAATCTCGATCCGCGCCAAAAGACGGATGATAAAAGCAAACGCCCCGATTTAGTAGCCCGTACTCAAACACCAGATGTGCTGTTCCAGGCGCACTCAGCAGCATTGGGTTTGCAGTTTTATGATGGTAAAACGTTTCCTAAAAAATACCAGAACGGTGCAATTGCTGCTTTTCGTGGTTCTTGGAACCGCGATCGCGGCACTGGTTATAAAATTGTATTTGTTCCCTTCGATGCTAAAGGGCGATCGCTTGGCTACTACGAAGACTTTCTCACAGGATTTTTACTAAATCCTTCTGTACCAACCACTTGGGGACGACCTGTAGGTTTACTCGTGTTGCCAGATGGTAGTCTACTACTCACAGAAGAAGCTAATAATCGGATTTATCGGATTCAGTATACGGGGGGTTAAACAATTAAAAATTCACGGATAGGATATTTTACCTGTCGTAAAGTTAGAGCAGTTGTCATCAAGAAATATGTTGTGATTACATCTTTGTATCTTGGTTTATCTTGTTTACGGTAAATTACTGAAAAATACTAATACTTATCTGGTTGAGAAATTAATTATGACTCCCAATGAAAATAATACTCAGTCAAATATCAACGAATTGTCTCCACATTCAGGTACACGATATTGGGGTGAAGTCGAGGTAATCGAGGAGGGAGAAAACTATAGAATTAGTCGTGTGGAAATCAAGCCCAGGCACGGTATTAAACCACAAATTCATTATCACCGCAATGAACATTGGGTTGTAGTTTCCGGTGTAGCTAAGGTGACTTGTGGAGATGCAGAAATATTATTGAATCGAAACGAATCAACTTATGTCCCCGCATCAACCCTACATAAGGTAGAAAATCCTGGACATATCCCGCTAATTATTCTGGAAATTCAAAATGGTGAATATTTGGGTGAGGATGATACTGAGCGCCCTTATGACTTAAATTTGGTCAAATCTGTAGCTGAAGATTAGTAAGGGCGTGGGAATGAGGAGGAAGATGAGGAGCATGAGGGAGAAATAATCAATCCCCATACCCAATCCCCAATCTCCAGTCCCCAATGCCCAAATCAAAACCACCCTTCTTGTTCCAAGGTTTCAATTAGCTGCAAGCCACGGGGATCGCCCACTCCTAAAAGTGAGGCTTTAGCGTCTTCTCGGACTCCCAAATCTTGGTCTTCGGCAAAGGCTTGAATTAGGGCATCGATCGCTGTAGCATAAACTACATTAGAAGGCAGTTCGCGGCACAGTTGACCAATTGCCCAAGCACAGTTACTCCGCACAGCTGCTACAGGATCTTGGACTAAGGCTTCAATTAAAGGTGGTGTTGCCCCGATAACTGCTTCATAACCCACTTCTGCCATCTGTGCTAAGGCGCTAGCAGCCCACAAACGCACTGCGGAAATGTCAGTTCTTAAGGCGTCTGCTAGGGGTGCTAAAGAACGGCGATCGCGACAGTTTCCTAAAGCCCAAACAACACCTTTACGCACATAGCCATTCCAATCACTGTTTAGTTGAGCAATTAACGGACTCACTGCCTCTGAACTAGGATTACGTCCGATGCCATAAGCTGCACTCACCCTTACTAAGGGACAGATATCAGTTAATAGACGAATCAGATGGGGCGTAGCACGTGCATCTTCAATATCACAAAAAGCACGTGCCGCTAACATTCGTTGCTGGGGCTGGGGATTTTCCAGCAGGGCTAGCATCACTTCTGGATCGGGCTTTGCCACAACTGATTCGGCAGTTAGCGGCTCTATTTTATCTAAGGGGCTTTCTAGCTCCTCCTCAATATCGAGTAGGCTTAGATCGTCTTCGTCATACATAATTTCATTTCAATCCCTTTTCAGGATTGATGATATATAATCCCCCGCGCCAAATAAGTTAAAACTTTATAAGTATTAGTTGCGTAATTATACACTTTCCTTCCACCTCGTTGAATTTTATCCAAACGAGAACTTCCATAACTTAGACGCTAAAGTATGTTATCGCTATCCTTGAGTTTATTTTCTGCACTCAGGAATTTTACCATCCAGATGGATTGGGTTTGATAACCTAACTGATTGTAAAGATTCAATGCGGGTTTGTTTGATTGAAACACTTGCAGTCCAATCTGGCGATCGCCCCTTTGAACAGCCCAATTTTCCACATATCGCATCAAGGCTGTACCAATACCCCGTCGCCGATGTTCTGGTACAACGTAGAGGATAAAAATGTGAGCATGACGGTTCCCATGTACTTGATCTATAGCATTGCCCACCCAAAGGCAGGCTATGGGTGGATGGGGATTGCTCATTGGGAATGAGGTATGGAAAGGAATTTTCCCCTGCTCCCTGCTCCCTGCTCCCTGCTCCCCCTCCTCTTCTACCCACCACAAGGGCGTATCGCTAGAAAAATATTGTTTAACTGTTTGCTCTAGGTGGGAAAAATCCTCATTGGGAGAGAGATCCTGGTAAGTTCGCTGCATGAATTTAAGCAGCAGCGATCGCTCCAAAAGGGAGCCACGGCGAATAATATACCCAGGTAGTAGTTGCTCAGACACTTAAATACGTTTATTGACTTAGCTGGCTAAGTTAGGTGTTGCTGGTGGTAAATCAGTTGGAGTGGGTTGAGAAGTTACCCCCACCTCTTCAATTGGTGCGGGTGCTGCCATATCGGAGGGCAAAAAGATCCGGGCGCTGACTGCCACTAGGGCAAAGAAAAAGACTAATACTGCAAGCAGTGGGGCGATATATTGACGAAAAATAGCCATATTTTAGATTGCAAAAATCTAGTAACTTTTATGAGAACTAGCTAAAAATTTGTGAAGTATTCTTGATTTATTTTAGCGATTTTATGTGTATCGGGAATAGGGAATAGGGAATGGGGCAATAGTTCTCTCCCCCTGCTCCCCTACTCCCTCTGGCGATCGCTCTCCAATTCGTCAAGTACTCTTTCGCAATACCAATTTTCCGGTCTTCCAGGATAAGTTTCCTTTGCCTGTTCAATTAACCTTTCGGCAGCGGCAGTATCACCGGATAATTTAGCGATTAGCCTGTTTTTGAGATAGCTATCAGATAAACCCTCCTCTACCTGGTTTGGTATGCCTTCATTTATAGTTGATGGCCGGGACTGCTCTCTTCGCAACTGCCAAAATAAAACGTAATAAAGTGTACCAAAAATTAAAATTAGGCTGAGTGTTCCGAAAAAAGTTAGGAGGTTAAATGCTAGATATCCTAAAACTAACTGCGAGAGAACATACCCCAGTAATAAACCAGTGAGTAAGAGAATAAATGTGCCGACAGCAATAACTACTTGATTCCCCATATATCCTCTTCTTCGTCAAGTCCTGGTCTGGATAATACTACCACTGGCTTTGGATTCCAAGGGGCAAAGAATGGCAATAATAGTAATCCCGGCAAAGCAGCTATTGCTGTCAGTAGAAAGAATGTAGACCAGCCTGTGGTTTGTGCCCATGTACCTGCTGGAGCCGTGAGGATATCTCTACTAAAAGCCTGCAAACTCGAAAGTAAGGCGTACTGTGTAGCGGAAAAGCTTTGGTTACAAAGACTCATCAAAAATGCTACAAAAGCAGCAGTTTCTAAACCAGCACAGAATTGTTCTATATTAACGGCAGCTAACATTAGATAGAAGTTTTTACCTACTACTGCTAACGCAAAGAAAGCCAAGTTGCCGACAGCCTGCATGATGGCGAATATCCAGAGCGCCCGATTAACACCAATTTTGGTCATGACTGCTCCTGCTGCCAATGTACCAATAATAGTGGCGAAAATTCCTAGCGCACCAGGAAATGCGATGTCAGTTTGAGTGAAATGTAAACCTTTATCTAACAAAAATGGGGTGGATACATTCTTAAGTAAAGAATCCCCCAACTTGTATATCACAATGAATACCAAAATTAAAAGTCCTTGTAACCATCCCTGACGCTGGAAAAATTCAATAAAGGGTAATTTGACGGCGGCGGATAAAGTCTGAGGCGGGCGATCGCGTAGGACTGGTTCTGGTGCAAAAATAGAACTTACCAAGCCCACGAGCATCAACAGCGACATCAATAAGTAAACAGCTTGCCAAGGCATTCTGTCTGCCAAAAATAGGGTGACATAACCGGTTACGAGAATGGCAACGCGATAACCCAATAAGTAAATAGACGCTCCAGCACCTCTTTCTTCTACTTCCACTACATCAGTGCGGTAAGCATCAACTAAAATGTCTTGGCTGGCGCTAAAAAAAGCAACAGCCACAGCAGCAATTATTAAGGGTTGTAGCCCTTGGGATGGGTGTTGTAGAGCCATTACAGCTATACTTAACAGTAATGCTACTTGTGTAATTACCAGCCAACCTCGACGCCGCCCCAAAAAAGGCGGTACAAATCTATCTAGTAAAGGCGACCAGAGAAATTTTAAAGAATAGGGCAGCTTTACTAAACTAAAAGCGGCGATCGCTGCCAAGCCGATTCCTTCTTTGGTCAACCAGGCTTGTAATGTCTGACTGGTTAAATACAACGGCAACCCTGATGAGAAGCCAAGAAATAACAAAGCTCCCATCTTCGGGCTGCCAAAAATTCGTAGCAGCGATTTATTTACTTCCACAATCTTGAAAATTCCTTGTTATTTAATTGAATTGCAGTTATCTTGCCATAACTGCTGTCTAATTTCGTATAAGCACACAAACCTGCTAAGATGTTTTTTATTTAAGATACATATCAGCAATACTCTAACAGGGTGGTTGTTCCTTAATTTTCCTTAATTGAATAAACCTGATGCCCCCTGATTTCTACTCTGTGTGCAGCAAGGCATTTTTCCCAACCTTCACGCGTACCGATGTCGCTTTTGCTATTGAGCAATCCTAATTCCTGTTCTTGTTGGGTGAGTTTAGCAAATTCTTCATAGCTTGGGTAGTTGCTAGTAACAAATGTTTCTTTCCGGTGCAAAATCGGTGGATTTGCCCTAGTTTCGTAGTCTCGGTGAGTGACGAAGAGGGTTTTTAAATCAATACCGATGCTGGCTTTTAACGCCGGATGGGGGTCAGTGTCGAATTCGGGGTAAGACAAATAGGATATTTGCGGCTTATCAGTGTGATATTTGATTAATGTAGCTTCATCGACACGCCCAATGGTACGGCTAGCGCAACCTTCACAAATTCGCAGTACGGGATCGAGTGCTGCTAATGCCGAAACATGGACGTAAAGCGCACCGCGCGTATGTTTACCAATTTTGCTTTTTTCACACGCAGTTTTAATCACCCCAGGTTTGCCTAAGCTGAAAAGCTTTTGGTCAGCAACTTGACAAGCTTCCTCATAGCTACTAAAAAAGGCTTTGATATCGTGACGCATTTCTGGGGCTAGCTTTTGCCATGCCGGACGTTTATCAAAGTGGGTGAGGGCGAGATAAACTTGGATATCTAGAGAACGATGATAAGCGATCGCATCCCATTCAGCCTCATCAGTAGCTTGCAAAACTACACCGAAGGCGCGGCGGAAGTTACCAAATTCGTTCAGTAATTCCTGTTCATTTTCCAATTCGCCTTTTACAGGTAGTCTACCGCGCTTGGTAAAAAAAGCCATGAGTGGTTGCAACTGTTCTTGATAGTCTTCAAACCGCTTAACAGGGATGCGGACTCGCGGTGTAGAGGTGGTAGAAAAGAAGCGGATAGCTTTGTAGCTTTCTTTTTCGGCTTCATCTCGAAAAACAAAGTATACGCCTAATGCTATGGGTACTGCATCTACATTTAAGACTTCATCAATATAGGTTTTGAGTTCTTCTTGTTCGTAATATTTCTGAAAAGTATTGCGGCGCGTCACAATGCCATCATTGTAAGCAAGTTGGGTTTTGCTGGGAGCGTTAATCAGGATTTGAGCCGCGACAATTAAAACTTTCCCGGTGAGTTCCCAAGCTTGGCGAAGGCTTTGACGGCGTTCTTCTGAGTCTTCAATGACGTTGAGGACATAACCTAGGTTAACCACATCGGCGGGGGTGCGTGGTACATCAGGATAGTAGTAAGGGTCCCAACCTGCACTGGTGTAGCCTAAGTTTTTTACTCGCTGCACATCACCACCGTAGCCGCAGCCGTAGTCAAAAAAAGTGGTGTCTTGATTGAGGATTGACCCTTCTATAGCCAATCGTACAGGGCGAGATATATCAATGCGAGCGATCGCGGCTCTATGACGTTCAATTTCTAGCGCTTCAGGCATAATATTATTTGTCAGTTAACAGTGAACAGTTAACAGTCAACTAATATCCTTTCAATTTTTAACCGCCAGTTCAATTAAATCTTCAATTTTCTTGATATTTGGATCGCCTGCTAAGTAACCAATACCGCGATGCAAATGTAAGCGGAATTGGCTGGCTAGGGTTTCTTTATCGGTGGGATAACCGTCATTATGACAGCGTTGCTTGAGGGCGAGGAGGAGAATATCGGACATTTCGCCGCCAAACACGCGCCAAGTCATTTCGACGTTGCTATCTTGGGGAATTGGGACGGGGGAGGGTGTGGTTGCTTCTGCGAGGGAACGGCAAAATGCCCAACGGCATAGGATATTCCATTGGTCGATTTTGGTACTGCGTCTGAGTTTGGTAAGTTGGTCTTTGGCTGTTTGAGAGAGTTTAATTCTTTCTATCGGGGATTCCATAATCTTTCTAAAAATTGAAGTAGTTTTTGCTCATAAACCCAAAGGCTTCAAAAAATTGCCTAGTTTACCGCCGCAGGCATCGCTCAATTTTTTAATAATATTTACTACCAAAAATATCCTGGTTGGATAGTTGTTTGGCGGGTGGAAGAGTCGTATTTGAGGAGATATTCACGCGCGATCACTTCATTTTCTCGCAGTGTTTCGACTTCTTTTTTCCCAATCTCAGTATCAGTAGATAACAAAATTACTTGATGGCTAGCAGATGGAAAGTAACGTTCAACTAAATTGTTGCGGTGTGAGGAGTCGAGTCTACCTAGCGGCGTATCGATGGCTACTGGTAGGCGGTGTCCAGAGACTTTGGCTAAACCCCAAAGGAATGCGATCGCTAGTAGTTGTTTTTCGCCTGCTGATAAACGATGTTTAGGAACAGGTTTACCATTTAAATCATAAAGCAAAAGGCTAAAAGTCTTAGTATCAATAGTGATGCGATGCACTAAATCTGATTTATGCAGCAGATAAAGGAAGCAATTTTTAACTTCCTCCTCTAACTTATTGAGTTTTCGCAGAGTTAGTTTTTCCCGAAAAGTCTTGAGTGTTTCTTGAACTTTTGCTGCTGAAGTAATAATATGTTCGCTATTTTTATGTTTAATATTTTCTACAGTATATTCACTTAATTCTTTTTTTAATTTGGCAATAATAGTTTCTAATTCAACTATACGACGGCGGATTGTTTCGTAATTTGCTTTAGCTTCAACAACTTGATTTTGTGCCGATTCTAATGCTTGACGCAGCTTTTTATAATCTTCTGGTGCTGCTGCTGTTTGCACTTGCCTTTCTAAAGTATGAATTTCTTCTTCTTTATTTTTGAGAATAGCTAATTTATCTTTTGCAGAAAGTTTAGAATTTTGTAAGTGGTAGATAAAATTATCTAGTTGACTTAATGTTTCATCATCAGCTAATAACCAAGGTGCTTCTGTCTGGAGATTCTTTGCATATAAACTATCCACATCTTTGCTTAAAAATGATTGTATTTTTTCAACTTGTATCGGAGAAATTTCTTCTTGATTTAGCCAAGTGAGTAAACGCTGATCTCGTTCAAGTAACAAATCTTTATAATTTTGTACTTGTTGATGACGAAATTCTTTTTCTCCCTGTGCTTGCGCCTGATTAAGTAAATTAGGAATTAATGCTAGAGGTAAAACATCAGATGCTAATTCACACATTGACTGACGTACTTGTTCAATTTCCGCAGTTTTTGTATTTTGCTGTAGTTCTAGTTGATTGCGTTCTGCTGCAATCTTCCCACCTTCAGAAATAAATTTATCAAAGGCTTCTTGCTGTTTTTGTTCTAATTCTTCTACCTGATTTTTAAGAATTTCTACTTTCTCTTCTGTGGTTTGATAATCTTCTTGCTGTTGAGTTAACCTAGTTTCAATTTCTTCTAGGTTTGCTAAATCCTTACTATTACCAACTTCCTTAAGTTTACGGTTAACTAAAATATCTAAATCAACTGCTAAACGGTCTGCTAACTCTAAACCTAAAAGTCCGCGAATTGCATCTACTACAAGTGGCGGCGGTGTTTCCTGTTCTGCGAGTTCTTTAACTTGTTCACCATCGAAGAGAAATAAGTTAGAAATTCCTAATGGTAGAAGATTTTCAATATATTCATCCCAGATATTAACTAAAGCATCAGGCCATGTATCACTGTCGCCTAAAATACCTAATGTATCTTTACCGTCTTTAGGATTTTTTGTCCAACTACGCACAACCCGGTATTTTATTGGTTTGTCGTTTTCGATATGTTCAAAAAGTAATTCAATCCGGGTGTCTGTAACTGGATCTGTTTTGCTATTAACACATTGGTTAAGAAAATCGCTATAACTTAAATTACCACGGGTAGAACATTGGGCACGAGCGCCATAAAGAGCGAGACGAATGGCATCCATAAGGGTGGTTTTTCCGCCGCCATTCATCCCACCTAAGAGGATAATTGGGTGTGAGTTTTCCTCATCAGTTTTTGGATTAAGATTGATTACCTGTTTGCCAGTGTAAGGGCCAAAGTTTTGTAGAACGAGTTCAAGAAATATCATTGATTTTTAAGATTAACATGAATTCGACAGCGATCGCAGAAGCAGAAAGTTTGTGATGAAAGGAATCAGATAAAATTAATTAGATGATTTTGTCTGACTACTTATAACTACGCATTGAGAAAAAATATTTTCTATGAAATATAAATAATCCCATCACTAACTGTTAAGAAATGCGATCGCATCTGTCTCGGTGTTGGTAAGCGTGTCTAAATTTGCACACCTCCAGCTTGAAAAATCTGTTCGGCGGTTAAATTCAATTCTGGGAAAGTAGGAGAGACAATATGGGTATCGCCTCTAAATTGAGTAACTTGGTACTCACCATCAATTAATTGATAAATGGATATAGTAGGCAGTTTAGGATTGCCAATAAACTTCCTAGCGCCATAAGCCGCATAATCTATAATCCAATATTCGGGAATACCTATAGCTTCATAGTCAGCTAATTTTTTGTAGTAATCATCCCGCCAATTAGTACTAACAACTTCAATAACCAATGGAATAGATGCAGCTTGAGATACAGTTGATTCCTTTTTCCATAAAGGCTCATTCACTAAATTTGGTCGATTGATTATTAATATGTCTGGTGAATAAGCTGATTCACCTTCAGATGGTTTGACTAATACAGTTTTTGGAATGAAGTAGGGAAGTTTGTGTCGCCCAATTTCGATAGATATATTTAGCGCCAAAAAACCAATAACATCCTCATGATCTCCCACTGGTTGAGCCATTTCAACAATCACGCCATCATGTAATTCGTATCTTCCACCCTCAGGCCGCCAAGCTGCAAAATCTTTAAAAGTTACTAATTTGTGTATGGCTTGAATCATAGAACCTCGCCTGTTTTAAGATAACCCAACTTTGTCAAGCCTTCTTTAAGTAGTTTGGTTGACTCCGGTCTTCTATTATTCTGAGTTTTCCTTTTTAAATTTCATGCTTGCCCAAGTTACCTCTTCATCACTTTCACCTTCATCTATCTCATTAATAGCTGCAACATCACCCAAAGTCATCTGCTTGACTTTTGCAACATCACCTTGACTAACTGCTTCGCTTAATTCGCGTTTCAAACGAGCGTTTTTAATCGCATCTTCTGGAGAACGGGAACTCGTATTAAAACATTTTTCTAGGGTTTCGTATATTCCCACGCGACGAGTCTTTTTGCGATACTGGCGTTCTGTGTCTAACAATTTCGCCATGAGTTCCAAGTGCATCGCGTCACCTTCACAGATTTCTTCTAATACTATCCATTCATCACGACCTAGTAGGCTATAGTCTGCACCAGGACGGGGATCTTGAAATTCTTCGCCAGTCACTTCTTGATAAATCCGGGGTAAGCTATCATCAAATTCGTGTTTTTCTTCTAGCCAAATGCGGCGAATTTCGCTCATTTCTTCTAGAGTAATTAGGGTGATATCGCGCATATTTTCTGGCGCTGTAAGACGGGTTTTTGTTTGCGCTTCTAATAATCGTCTAAGCCAATGTTCCCGCCAATATTTGATATAGGGGCCAGGTATTGGTTCAACAGAATGTTTTCCATCTTTATTTCGCTCAAAAAGCTGAACATCTCCCCAAATTCTTCTAAAGTCTCTCTTATCTCGGTCATCTTGAATATCTAGTTCATTACGAATATCTAATAGAGGCTGCATCCATTCTTTTTCTTCATCATTTTGGATCATAGCCTCCATTGATTTATCCTTATTCACTAGTGTGCAAACCCAGCAACCAAATCGTGAATCACCACAGCTAGGAGTAGAAGTATCAACAACTAGCGGACATTCATTATCGGCTGTTGCACCTCGATACATAGCAAATAATTCTTTATTACTTTGTCCCCAAGGATTATCCCACTGATTCAGGTATATCCAGACATCGTTATTACTCCAATCTTCAATAGGGGTATAAATTAAGGAGTTGGGTAGGCTGGCATTAGGACTCAGGCGATCGCGTACTCTATCAACTTGATGCTTTTTCATTGTGGCAGCACGTTTTGAGCTTTCTGCTTTGCGAGTACCCAATACAAGAATTGTTTCACCGTTAGCTCTAACTATTTCACGGATGAATTGATTAGCAGGATTAATTTTTAAACGTGGTGTACACCAGCGAAACTGGTTACGAGGTGCTGGATATCCTTTACCAATAAGATTTACCCAAAATGTGTCTTGAATTACTGGTTGTAGTAAATGTGGATCGATTGGCATCCCGTGTTTTTTTGCAGCTACTTTGAGATTCTGCAAGGATTTGCGAACCCAAGCAGACACTACAGGATTTTCTACCTGAGTATCGGTTGTAATTACATAGACTGTTTTAGTTCTTTTTTCTGGAGGAAGAGCAGCGATCGCATTCCACACAAGCTGCAATACTGTGCTAGAGTCTTTTCCCCAAGACACGCCTAAAACCCAAGGTATCTCATCTAAACAATACAATTCTTGAATTTCAATGGTGAGAACTTGGATGTAGTCCACTAACTCTGCTACAGTACGTGTTTGCTGACCTTTATTTTCTGCTTGTTGTGCTGTAGTCATTTCTCCTTCTCTCAGGAAACCTGGCGTAATATCGGGGTAAATAGGGCGAATAGAATTCGCGTCTACACATACAAAACCCAGCGACCTGGGTTGAAGAAAAGTTTTTAAAAACCTTACTGCTAATATCCAAATTTTTGGATAATTAAACGACATAATCCTATTCTGTTTTTAAAATTTAACATGAAAGATAGTGCATCTGACCCCACCTCTGATATCGCTAGAGAATACCTGGAACGGGAAGACAAGGAAAAACAGGTACTAGCTTTACTCCTAGAGAAGTTTTTAGGGAGAAAAGATCAGATTCTCGTTCAAAAAACCGAGATGGGTGGTACTGAGGCTTATGTTAGCTCTGTTACATTGGAATGGTTCGCAGGTCGGGTTCACTTCGCCTCTGGTTTACCTCTGTTTCAGAAAAAGTACAATCCTGAAACTGATAATGTCGAGATTGACGCAGATAGTATTGATGAAATTCAGCAACGTCCCCTTGATTGGTCACGTCAAGCACCGCTAGTCCAGTATTTAGCGGCTAGAGACAACCATAAGTTTCCGCCGGTGCTGGTGGTGATAAATCAACCGTGGGTGGATAATCCCAAAGCTGCTGAGTGGGATAGCGAAGGACGCGCTACAAAGTCTACGACTGATTTTATACCCCTAGATAAAGACAGTAAGGTAGGTCTGCTAAATATTTCTGAGGATGATGTAACCATTTATGCACTAGATGGACAACATCGATTAATGGGAGTTCAGGGGTTGATGGAGTTAATCAAAACTCGTAAACTTCAGCGCTATAAAAAAGATAAAGGTGCTGATGACAGTTTTATTACAGTCAATGATTTGATAGAAAAGTACCAAGTAGACCTTGCTTACTTGCAAAATTTACCCAAGGAAAAAATTGGTATTGAGTTCATCTGTGCGGTTGCGGCTGGGGAAACTCGCACCCAGGCGAGACGGAGGGTAAGATCGATTTTTGTTCATGTCAACCTGATGGCTGCACCGTTGACTAAAGGGCAACTAACACAGTTGAATGAGGATGATGGTTTTGCGATCGTTGCTAGAAAAATTGCAGTTACACATCCACTATTAGAACAACGACAAGAACGCAATCCCCGCGTTAATTGGAATAGTGCAACAGTGGCTTCCAATTCTACAGTTTTGACGACTTTGCAAGCTCTGCAAGATATGTCTGAGCGATATTTGGCTCAAAAGTTCCCCCACTGGAAACCCTTTGAGAAAGGTCTAATTCCCATGCGTCCAGAGGATGAAGAACTTGAGCAGGGAATTCAGGAATTTAGCAAGCTATTTGATAATTTGGCTAGTCTTTCCAGTTATAAAATTTTAGAACACGAAGATACACCAGCTTTACGGCGCTTCAGCTTTGAGAAGGATGGAGGTGAAGGAAATATGCTTTTCCGTCCGGTTGCTCAGGTTGCATTGGCGCAAGCTTTGGGAATTTTGGTATTTAAAAAAGGTTTTTCCCTAGCAGATATTTTTAAGAAACTGCGGAAGTTTGACCAACAAGGCGGCTTTAGTGGTATGGAATATCCCCAATCTCTTTGGTATGGGGTTTTGTATGACCCAAATAAAAAGCGGGTGCAGGTTGCTGGACGAGATTTAGCCGCGAAGTTATTGGTTTACATCCTGGGTGGAATTCAAGAACAGATGGAACGTGCTGAACTTCGTAAGGCTTTAGCGGATGCTAGGACTGTAGAAGATAAAACTATAAGCTTTGATGGAGAGTTTGTTGAACCGAAAGCGGTAGGACTTCCACATATCCTGAACTAGCCAAGTTAAGTATGAATTTTTCAGTGTGGTTTTTACCGATGCTATAGTCCATAAGGGTTGCATATCATGTTTGCTAACATCTACTACTAATTTATATTAGATATTGATATGGTTCAACCAATTGAGGATGCTGATAATAACATTTCTCCTCAGATCAAAGCTCAGTTTAGCTCCTTTATTGAGCCATTTTTCTCACAATATCATCGCGATCGCTGCTATCCAGGACTTATTTTTAGGCAGGGAAAGCGCACTATGCTGCAAATTAATGTGCCTGCAAGTGACTTTTCTGGTCTTCTCCAAGCTAAACCATCCAGTGGGAATGATCCGGATTCTGGTAAAAATCGCCCAGTGATTAAAGGTCATGCTGATGAAATCAAAAAATATATTGTTGACCGTTCCCGAAAAGAAAAACCTTGGATTGTAGGAACTCTGACCGCTAATATAGCTCCAAAAGACATAACAATTCTTGAACTGGGTAGGGGCATCTGTTTAGTTGTTATTCGTCGTGGAGTCAAGTTAGATATAACTGATGGACAACATCGTAAACTTGCAATTCACGAATTAATAGAAAGTACTGAAAGCTACTTAATCAGTGATGATGATTTTGCAATTACTCTAGTTTTAGAGGGTGATTTTCAACAGTGTCAGGCAGATTTCAGAGACATGGCTCAAACCAAACAACTAGATAAATCATTGTTATTATCATTTGGTGAGTTCTCTGGTCGAGTTGGCATTACTAAAGAATTAATAAAACGAGTACCAATGTTTCTGGATAAGACAGAAAAGATTAAAGCAAGTCCTGCAAATAAAGATAGGCTGATTTACACAACTAATTTTATAGCTAGGTTTGTAAGTTGCGCTTTTACTAACGATCCAAGCAATCAGCTTCGAGATTATGATGTTTATCAAGCATCTGATGCTTTAGTTATTTGTCTTAATCGATTTTTCTCAGAATGCAGTAACACTGAGTATATTGCTGATACAACTGTTGAAGAACTAACAATAGATGAAGTAGCTGCATTTAAAGAAGATTGTATTCTAGGTGTAAGTGTGGGGCTGGAAGTTTTAGGGCGTTTATTGCACTATATATACGATCCAGAAAACAATTATTTTAATGAAGAAAAAATTTCACAACTAGCACAGCTAGATTGGTCAAGAGAAAACCAACTTTGGAAGGATAATGTAGTTAGAATAGATGCCCAACCTAAAAATTCAGACAAGCCTTATAAAATATCTGCTACTGTTAGTGCAGTAACAAATGCAGTCAAAACAGTAAAAATTACACTGGGGTGGATGTAACGTTTTTGATTTTAAGCATTACTTCAAGACTAAGATAGGAATTTGGTTAGATCAAATTCCTCATCTTTTTGCTCTGTATTAGTTCTCTCATAACTAAGAAATAAGAAAAGTCGCTCTGAATAGTCTACTGCGCCATGCAGTTCATTTTGTATAATTTCTAAACCACCATTCGCATACTCTTCAAAAATGTGAATACGTTGCTCATCAGCAACATTATCATCATCTAGAATCTTAATGTTTTCTGTTTCGGTGATAGCTAACAAATTAATCAACAGAGTGAAGCTGCTAGTAAAATAATCTTGTCGTAGTGGGGATAAATCTTTAGAAATTACGTCTAAAGGAACGCACTTTTTATATTTAACGCCTAAAGCTGCTGCAAACACCATTACTTCTACATAAGTCTGAAAAGGCCCAGTTGTGTCTTTTGATGCTACTAAAGATTTCACTAACTCAGCCTTATCTTTAGCAACCCTGATTCTATTTGCAGCCATAATATTAATATTTACATTGTTGCCATCTTAACCGACAGCGAAAAGCGATCGCTACGTTTACGCAATTGCCAAGGTATGATTTGATGATAGTATGTGGGCGATCACTACGTTTACGCAATTGCCAAGGTATAATTTTATGATAGTATGTGGGCAATCGCTACGTTTACGCAACTGTCAAGGTATGATTTAATGATAGTATGTGGGCGATCGCTACGTTTACGCAATTGCCAAGGTATGATTTGATGATAGTATGTGGGCGATCGTTACGTTTACGCAATTACCAAGGTATAATTTGATGATAGTATGTGGGCGATCGCTAGGTTTACGCAATTGCCAAGGTATAATTTTATGATAGTATGTGGGCGATCGCTAAACATCTTCTAATTAGTTAAGAATAATTTCAATTTAACCCTCTTCTCTTTGCGTCCTCTGCGCCTCTGTGGTTCGTTTTCCATGTAAACTGAACATCCTCATAAACTAGAGAAATCGGAAAATGGAAATCAACGCTAGTTAAATGAACCTCATCCCCTGCTTCATAAGGATGTAACTCACAGAGTCCTCTATCATTTAACCGGAAGCAATCTAAACCAATTTTTTCAGCATCAATGAGGATATATTCTTGCAAAGTCTGAATGCGTCATTCCTCCCTTTTCTCAACTGTAACTAAAAACCTCTGCGCCTCTGCGTGAGTAATTACCTATCCCGTTCAACTTCCATAATTTCCGTATACTCAAACTCATTCGGACTTTGTTTTACTAAAGGATATCTTTCCCCACCCAACTCAATATAATCTTGTTCACAATCTGGCTTAGAAGAATAATACGTAAGCACATATTCTTTCCCAATTCTGTTTGTCATTTCTGCTTCCACTTCACCCCGCCACTGAGTCTTAGTAACTAAAACTATCAACTGATTCGCTAATTGGGGAATTGTCTTCGCAATGTGTCGCCGCGAACTTTCATCCAAACTACCGAAGGGCGAATCCATGACAATTGGAAAAGTACTACTATCAGGAATCATCATCATTTTCCGCTTTTCACTCCATTCCCGCACTTTGTCAATGATGCTAGCAATAAAAGATAAACTGAGAATTTGATTCTCCCCGGTAGAAGCTGCAACTGGCGCTTCCACACCTGTAGTATTTTCTACTAATGTCAGTTCATATTTATCGCTAATTTTAGGAATGTATGGAGTAACAGAAATCTCGGTAAATATTTCTTGCACTCTCTTTTCTAATTGGAGACGAAATTGTTGTTCTTGACGATTTCTAACTTCCGTTAAGCGTTCTATTGCATCTTGAGTGGCGTTAATTCGTCGTTGTGCTAAAGTTTGCTTGTCTTCATTTAGCTTTTGTTTGGCGATTTGTTTATTGAAACCTTCAATCTCAGTTGTAAGTTGAGCAATTTGCTGCTGATTTGCACCCTGTTCTCGATTTAATTCATCAATTTTGCTTTCAATTTCATCTAAGCGTTTTTGTAAACTGCTAATTTCTTCATTAGCATCTTTTCGCAACCGTTCTTGAATATTGTCTAAATCGCCTTCAATTTGCGATATACTTTGCCTTAACTGATTAATCCTAGTTTGTTCCCTATCAACTTCTTCCCAAAATCCTATTGCTTGCTTATCAATTTCATCTACTTGTGCGCTCATGCGAATTGCAGTTTCTTCTACCGCCGAGGAACCGGCTTTATTTAACCAAGTAGTTACATGACTATGAGAATGATTACCCTCGTGTAATTCTGCGCCACAAATACAGCGTTGAGAATTAAGTAAATCATTCACAAATTCCCGCGAAATTCCTGATGTTAATTCGCCGCGCTGCTTCAAATCATTGATAATTCCTCGGAACTGAGATGTAGTTTCTGACAGTAAAACTGTGTAACCACGCGCAGAAATAACTTTTTTTAGCGCTTCCTTCGTTTTTTTATATTCTTCTTGATTCGCCGTCTTCTGTGATTCTAAATCTTGCCATCTTTCTTGCAATTCCTTAGCAGCACTCAGTTCTCGCAAACGGGTACTTGTCTCTTTTTTAAAAGTTTGTTGATATTCTAACTCTTCTTTAATTTCAGTTTGCCGTTTGGTAATGCGTTCTCGCTCTCGTTCTATCTTTTCTTGCTGTCGTAATAGTTGTTTAATTTCAGAATCACCAATAGCTTTTAACTCATTTTCTAGAGTTTTTTTAGCATCTCCCAAATGTCTGATGGAACGATTGATTACCTCGACACCCAAGAAAATTTTTGTAGCTTCGGCAATTTCAGCTTTTTTGTCAGAACGGGTTATTTGTTCAATTCGTTCGCCGTCAAAGAAAAAATATTGATGTAAAGTAGCAGGTAAAATTTGATTAATGATATCGTCGAGTTGCTGATATTGTATATTCCATTTACCATCATCCCCACCAACCCACATACTTAATTGAGTTTTGCTAGCGTCAAAATCACCATCGTTTTTATAACCCCGACAGGCGCGTCTAAGTCGATAGCGTTTACCTTCATGTTCCCAGCCAATCTCTACCCAACATTCTACAACTTGACCTTTTTGAGCCTCTGTGATCGCACGCTTATTTACTAACTGTTCTATCGATGCAAATGCTGCACTAAATTTCTCATATAATACCCAAGTAAAGGCATTTAGTAAACTGGTTTTTCCAGAGCCATTATTACCATGAATAATCGTTGTGTTCTGAATATCTCCAGCAGCGAGGAGCATCTCTGGTGTCGTACCATAAAAGGAGCGAAAGTTGCAGAGCTTGATTGAAGTCAGCTTCATCGCACCTCCTCCTTAATAATGTCTAAAATATTATCATTTATATGGCTGTTAATCTTCTTATCTAGCCTGCCTTTTTCCAGCTTCCATACCCGCTCAATAATTCGCCGTACCTCCGGCGGAGCGCTGTTTATTGGCTCTTGCACATCATCGATATTCGCCTCTTGTGACATCTTGGGTATTGGAAATATAGTTTTTCTATATTTTAACTTTCTCTACTACTGTATTTACCTCCGTAAAGCCACTGTTAGCATTATCTTTAATTTTGCAAAAACTATTTTTTAAAATTTATAATTTTCTTCGAAAAAAGACTTTATTATTGAATTGTCTTCTGCTATTATTACTAGTAATAATTTAGATCATAATGGGATGCAAGTGAAATTTTTAAAGCTCCTTACATCCCATTATGATCAAACTCATAATTATATTATTTCATATTTAATGCTTCTTTTTTCAAAACTCGAAAAGTTTTTACAAAAACATATAACTATAGCAATCCTAAATCATTCGTGAAAAATTAGATCACTGACTTCTCGAAGAAGTCAGTGATCTGGACATCGCACATTTTCACAACTCATTTAGGATTGCTATATATAGTTCATCATCAAATATCTAATAAACCATAGCGCTTTTGTAAATCAAGTAACTTCATTCTTGCTTCCCCTGCGTTATCGGCTAAATCAGCGAACTCTACAAAGCGACGCAATTCCTTTTTTAACAGATTGCGCTCAACTTCTATAGTCTCTCTATCTAAATCTGGTGGTAAAACAATCATGTCAAATATAGTGGCGCGTTCCTTAGCTGGATGAGGACGTAAAACTCGCCCCCGTCGCTGAATAAACTGGCGAGGATTACCAGAACTTGATAAAATCACCGCAGTTTTAATTGCCGGAATATCGACACCTTCATCTAAACAACGAATTGCGACTAAACCTTGTAACTCCCCGCGTTCAAATTGATGACGTAGAATTTCCCTTTCTTGTAAAGATGTTTGGGCTGTATAGGTGCTTACCTTGTAACCTAAATCCACCCCCAAAATTTTAGCAACAGCTTTAAGTTGGCGTAGCGATGAACGTTGTCCCGCATCTTGGGAACCATCACTACAATAAAAAAGAGTGTGAGTAGTTTCGCGGCGAGTTGCCATTAAATCCCGCAAAGCATTTAATTTATTTTCCGCCGCCCCAATTAACCTTGCCCTTTGCATCAATAACGGCTTTAAATCTTCATTGTCTTCAAATCCCGCTTGTCCATTTTCTCGTTCTCTATATAGTAGCGATCGCCCAATTCTTTTAGTTAACTTTAAATAGGCAATACTTTCGGCTTCAGTTAACTCTACCAACACCGGATAATATAGATAATGCACCAAAGCACCTTGAGCGATCGCATCCCTCAAAGTAAACTCTGGCTGGAGAACTGGGCCAAAATAATCAAATAAAGATTGCGTACCAAAATCATCAAAATATCTCTCCGGTGTGGCAGATAAAGCCAGTCTCAACCCCACACTGCGCGGTAAACTTTCTTCTAACTTGGGTGCGCCTAAATTATGCGCCTCATCGCCAATAATGAAAGTTTTGGCGGGAAAATATTTGAGTTGAGACTGAAACCCATCTCCAATTAAAGTAGAGTTTGTAGTAATCACCGTCACAAACCGTTGAGAACCAGAACGCAGATTATAAATTTGGGTAGAAAGTTGACTTTGCCAAGTGCGTAAATTCTCAAAAGCTAAAATGGGTTGCAAATTAAATTTTTCACATTCTCGCGCCCATTGGGTAACGAGATGGCGATAAGGACACACCACCACCAGAACTTGTAAATTAATCTGCTGATATAATTCACAAGCGATCGCTAATGCAGTAATTGTTTTACCACTACCAGTAGCCATTTTCAGCGTCCCTCTGCCATTGTTGGTAAACCAGCTAGCGATCGCTTGGCGCTGATATTGCCGCAATTGCAGAGACACAGGCATTCTTGGGCATCCTGGTAATGGTTGCGTGTGATAACTGCCCTTACTTTCCCTTGTAAATGGTAATTTCAACCGGAAAGTGGGCAGTTGCTGCACTGAATTTTTCGTCAGGTACATATTCATTTGTCATTGGTTATTGGTACTTATCTTTCCCAATCCTCATTCTCCACTCCTCACTCCCTATTCCCGATTACTCAGTTGTAACCGCGCCAAACACCAATGAGAGAACCTTGTACCTGTACTTGCATAGCACTGACTTCAATGGGATTGTATTTAGGATTTGCTGGTTTAAGGGTGACGCGATCGCCTTGGCGATAAAAACGTTTTAAAGTTGTACCAAATCCATCGACTCTGGCGGCGACGATAGTACCATTTTTTAAATGATTTGGTTCTGCTACTGGACGCAGAAATACCACATCGCCATCAGTAATTAAATCTTCAATCATGCTATCGCCAGCTACGCGCAAAGCGTAAGTTTGGGGAGGTAAATCGAAATTAGAAAAGTCTAAATGATCTACAGCATCAGTAAACGGTTCTATTAAACCACCAGCAGCGATTGTACCCAAAATTGGTACACCTTGCTTCACAGGACGCAAAATCCGAATTGTTCGCGCTTGTCCTTCAGTCCATTCTATATATCCCTTAGTGCGTAAATGCTCTAAACGGCTTTGAATTGGTGCTGGTGACTTCAAGTTCATCGCTTGCATCATTTGCCGAATAGAAGGCGAATGCTGGTGCGATCGGATGTATTCTGCTAACCATTCGTAAAGTTCTTGTTGAGCTTCTGTTAGACGTTCCATAAATTTGCGGGAAGTAATTATAAATGTCTCTAGAACATTAGTACTACAAAAAACTCCCGATAACAAGAGAAAAGTAAAAATATGAAAGGCAAAAGCAAAATTATTTTCTTCTCTTTTGCCTTTTGACAAATAAGAATATTACAGATTACAGGTTAGAGAGTAAAGGTTACAAGCAAGAAAACTATACCCTATACCCTGTGCCTATTCCCTATTCTGCTCCTAAAAGACTTGCAAGTAAAGCTTTTTGAGCGTGCAAGCGATTTTCAGCCTGTTCCCAAACTCGTGATTGAGAACCTTCAATAACTTCTTCGGTAATTTCTTCACCGCGATGAGCTGGTAAGCAGTGTAAAACAATTGCCTCTGGTTCAGCAAGGCTCAATAGCTGCTCGGAAATTTGGTAAGGCTGGAAAATGGGCATTCGGTTATCGGCTTCTGCCTCTTGTCCCATACTTGCCCAAACATCAGTATAAAGTACAGCAGATCCCTTAGCAGCTAATTCTGGATCGTGAGTTAAGAGGACTTCAGTTTTGCTATTAGCGATCGCTCTTGCTTGTTCTACAATCCTAGAATCTGGCTCATATCCTTTAGGAGTAGCAATTCTGACATTCATCCCCACTAAAGCACAGCCCAACATCAGCGAATTAGCCACATTATTCCCATCACCCACGTAGGTTAAAGTTAACCCCGCTAGAGTCCCAAAGCTTTCTTGAATCGTCAATAAATCCGCTAATACCTGACAGGGATGTTCTGCATCAGTCAGCGCATTAATCACCGGAATCTTGGCATATTCAGCAAAAGTTTCCAAATCTTGCTGGGCAAATGTGCGAATTGCCAAAATATCCAAATATCGATCTAACACCCGCGCCGTATCCTGCAAGGGTTCTCCGCGACTAACTTGAGTGACATTGGGGTTGAGATCGATTACCTGTCCACCCAGTTGATACATCGCCACGGTAAAACTTACCCGTGTGCGAGTCGAAGCTTTGGAGAACAACAACCCCAAAACTTTATTACACTGCAACTTCAGCTGTTGGGATTTAAGTTGAGTTGCCAATTCTAGAAGTTCTTGAAGTTCCATTGGACTAATGTCCACCAGACTTAATAAATCTCGTCCGAGCAGTGCTGCCATGCTTATGATCTGTAAAAAATAATTATATATTTCTGTTCCTTTATTCAGCTGTGTAAAGAAAAAACAGTTTTGGAACTGTACCAGATATTTTTGCGTCCAGCCTGAAGAAGGAGCTAGACAAATAAATTGATTATGGTACAATAAGAAATTGTGGTTGCTAATTAAAAGTAATCGCCAAACTTGCCAGCATAGCACAGTGGTAGTGCATCCGACTTGTAATCGGAAGGTCGCGAGTTCAAATCCCGCTGCTGGCTTTGATGACTGTACGTAAAAATTCCCTTAGTACAGGTGTGACATTTTCTTGCCGCCACACTATAGCCGTTTCTACTAATGGTGTTTTCTCCTCCAGAGTGCGATAAACTATGCCGGCCCTCTGAAGATTTTGCAATGAAGACGGTGCGATCGCAATTCCCATTCCTGCTGACACCAATCCGATAATCGTCTGCATCTGAATCGCTTCTTGAGTTACTTTTGGACTGAAATTTCCTTGCTGACAAAGACTCACGATCTGGTCGTAAAGTCCGGGGCCCAAATGGCGAGGAAACATGATAAAGTTTTCGTTTACTAGCGATCGCACTGAAATCTTTTCTTGTTCAGCTAAAGGATGAGTTTCTAACATAGCCACAATTAGAGCTTCCTGCTGAATGCACTCTTGATTGAGTGTGTTGTCTTCTAAAGGTGGATGGGCAAAACCTACATGGATGCGGCTTTCCTGTAGCGCTTGTTCTTGCTGAGTTGTGGTTAATTCCTGCAATACCAACTCTACTTCTGGAAACTGTTCTCGAAACCGCCGCAAAATTATTGGAAGCAAATCATAAGTTACCAAACTGGTAAACCCGATTCGCAATTGTCCCTTTTCACCTCTTCCTATTTTTTGGGTTAGCTCAATTGCTTTTTCCAGTTGAGCCAAAAGTTGATAAACTTCTTGCAAAAAAACTTGCCCTGCTTCCGTTAGTTGCACCTGTCGCTTGGTTTTGCGCTGAAACAGTTCTACCCCCAACTGCGCCTCTAGTTGCTGAATTTGCTGGCTTAAAGGTGGTTGAGCAATGTGCAATCGCTCGGCGGCTCTACTGAAGTGCAGTTCTTCAGCAACAGCAATAAAGTAGCGCAGGTGTCGCAATTCCATTTTTTTGATACTTTATAAGTTTCAATTATCTATAAATATATATTGGACATCTCAAAGTTACATACATATCATACTTATACAGATATCGTAGGGAGTCAAAGCGATGCCAGAAAAGTATACTCCAGGCTATTCGAGCAATGCGACGAAATTTATGGCAAATCGTAGCGTAGATACTCATGCGGCGTTTTTTACGCCTTATTTACGTCCAGGGATGAAATTGCTAGATTGTGGTTGTGGCCCTGGTGCGATCGCTTTAGGTTTAGCAAGAGTTATTGCCCCTGGTACGCTTACAGGTATCGATCGAGAAATATCTCAAATCCGCATAGCTGCTGAAAGTGCTTTTAACCAAGGTGTCAGTAATACTAATTTTCTAGAGGGAAATATATATGCTCTACCCTTTCCAGATAACTCCTTTGACGCAATCTTTTCTCATGCGCTGTTTGAGCATCTTCAAGAACCTGTGCAGGCGTTGCGAGAACTATGGCGAGTTTTGAAACCGGGGGGAATTGTTGGGCTTCGTAGTCCTGACTGGGGCGGGTTTTTGATTGCACCGTCTACACCAGAACTGGAAAAAGCATTTTCTTATTACAAGTGGCTTCAGCAGCAGAATTCTGGTAATCCTGACGTAGGTAGAGAGTTACGCGCCCTGTTGCGCCAAAGTGGGTTTACTAATATCAAAGCTTCCGCTTCTTATCAATGTTATGAGCCGCTGAGTGAAGCTACAGAATATTTGGCGCTGCGAATTGAGGCTTCTGCAAAAGAAGATCGAGCTGTAGAGAAAGGTTGGACTGATGAGCGATCGCTTACAGCAATGAGTAATGGTCTGCGGGAATGGAGTCAGCACCCAGATGGATTTTTTGCTGCTGCTTGGTGTGAAGTTGTGGGACAAAAGGGTTAGAAGTGAAACGCAGAGGGGCGCAAAGTTGAACGCAAAGTAGCGCAGAGGTTTTAGAGAATTTGTGACAAAAATTTGCGTGTTCTTTCTTCTTTGGGGTTGTTGAAAAATGCGTCAGGGGTGGCTGACTCGACGAGGAAACCGCTATCCATAAGAATAACTCGGTCAGCCACTTCACGGGCGAATCCAACTTCGTGGGTGACAACTACCATTGTCATTCCATCACGGGCAAGACCTCGCATTACATCCAAAACTTCTCGTACCATTTCTGGATCTAAGGCTGAGGTGGGTTCGTCAAACAGCATAATTTTGGGTTGCATAGCTAAAGCACGTGCGATCGCAACTCGTTGCTGTTGTCCACCAGATAACTGTCCTGGATATTTTTCCGCCTGTTCTAAAATTCCCACTCTTTCTAAGAGTTGCATTGCCAATTTTTCGGTCTTTGCCTTTGGCGATCGCCGTACCCAAATTGGTGCTAAAGAGATATTTTGCAGTACTGTCAGATGAGGAAATAAATTAAATTGCTGAAATACCATTCCCACCTCTTTGCGAATAGTTTCAATATTTCGCAAGTCATGACTGAGAGTAATGCCGTCGATTTCAATTCTTCCCTGTTGGTATTCTTCTAAAGCATTAAATGTGCGGATAAAGGTAGATTTACCGGAACCAGATGGTCCCATTAGCACTACTACTTCTCCACGATTGACTGTCAAGCTCACACCCTGGAGAGCATGGAACTTTCCATACCACTTGTGAACATCTTCAGCAATAATTATTGACGCTTGTTTTGTTGTCACAGATTTACACCTCCGAATTTTTTAGTAAATTAGCGATGTCTCGCTACAAGCTGATGAAATGAATATCAAATAATTGCTGATTACTGACTAAATAAGGTAAAATTTAAAGATTAAAAGGAGTCAGAATACTAGAACCATTCTAAATTCTGGCTCTTATTTTTCTGTGAGTATTTATTTTTTAAAATCTCTAAACTACTGATTCAACTGTTTTTCTAATTGCCGAGAAGCTAACGACATGGAGTAACAAAATACCCAGTAAATAAATCCAATAAATAGATAAACTTCTGCATAGCGGCCGAGAAATTGTGGTTGTGCCAATATTGAACGGGCAATACCTGTAAGTTCCACTAATCCTACCAAAGATAAGAGTGAAGTGTCTTTAAATAAGCCAATAAATTGACCAACGATCGCAGGAATAACACTACGTAAGGCTTGAGGTAGGACAATTAATATCACTACTAAAGGTGTATTAAAACCTAGTGCTTTCGCAGCTTCAATTTGCCCGCGAGGAATTGATTGGAGTCCTCCACGGACGTTTTCTGCCATATATGCGGCACTAAATAGTACTAGTCCAGCAATTGCTCTTAATACCCGATCTAGACGCACATCTGCTGATAAAAACAAGGGAAGCATTACCTGAGCTAAGAACAAAATTCCAATCAGTGGTACTCCCCTAATAATTTCGATATACAGGATAGAAAACCAATGGACTACAGGCAAATTGCTTGTGCGCCCTAAAGCTAGTAAAACCCCAATAGGAAAGGAAAGTACAATACTCACTGCTGCCATTAGTAAGGTAAGTAGCAAACCGTTCCACAAATTTGTAGGTACAGGCTGCAATCCGAATCCACCACCAATTAGCCATAAAATTATCGGGAAAGATAATAACCATAATAGGGAAAGCCAAGGAGTTAGTACCTTAGTAAACTTTCCTCCAATGCCAAAACCTGCAAATACTAAAACTGCAATTAACAATAACCAAAGGCGGGATGTAAAATCCAGTGGTAAAACAACTAACAAAACGCCGATGATGAAAGCAAACAAAGCAATTCCCCGCTTTGTTAACTGTTGTTTACTAAAGAATACACCGCCAGTTATAGCGCCTAAAGTCGAAGCGATCGCTAGCACAATCCAAGTTCGCCAATATAGCGTTTGCGGAAATCTACCAACTAGAAATAAACGTAAATTAACCTGAATTATCGCCCATTGTGCTTGAGTAGTTGCCCAAGTTATAATTCCTCGCACTACCCAAAACAGAAATACTAAACAGACAACAGTTAACAAGCTGTTATACCAAGTACTAAACAGGTTTTTACGGAGCCAAGTTAATTTGTCATTATTCATTTGTCATTAGTCATTAGTCATTGGTCATTGGTCAAAACTCATATTTCAACCTTAAAGGTGCAACTTCCGAGTTCAAAGGCGCAACTTCCGAGTTCAGAGGCTCAACTTCCGAGTTCAGAGGCTCAACTTCCGAGTTCAACTGGTTCCTTATCCCCCTCATCACCTTCATCACCCTTATCTTTCTTTAATTTGCACGCTGCGATTGAATAAATTCATCACTACAGAGATGGTCAAACTCAGGGTGAGATAGGTGAGAATAATCAGTAATATCACTTCTACGGCTTTCCCAGTTTGGTTAAAAGTGGTGGAGGCGACAAAATAAATATCGGGGTAGCCGATCGCGATCGCTAAACTGGTATTTTTGGTCAAATTCAGATATTGACTCGTTAACGGTGGAATGATTACCCGCAAAGCTTGGGGAAAAATTACCAACCGCATTACTAACCCTGGTTTTAATCCTAGCGATCGCGCTGCTTCCCATTGTCCCTTCGGTACTGATTGAATCCCACCTCGCACAATTTCTGCAATAAACGCACCTGTGTAGAAAGTTAATCCCAACAGCAACGTTGAAAACTCTGGTGATAGGGTAAACCAAGGAAATTCTAAGCCATTTTGACTAACACCAATAAAACCCCAAAGGGATATCTTATTTTCTGTTTTGGGAAAACTGATAAAAACAGCAAAGTACCAAAACAGCAATTGCAGCAGTAAAGGCGTATTGCGGAAAACCTCTACATAAACCATCGTGATATTCCGCACCAGCCAGTTGTCTGAAAGTCGGGCAATCCCAGCACTTATCCCAACAATGGTTGTCAGAAAAATTCCTGCGATCGCCACCCGCAAGGAGTTAATTAACCCCACCCACAAAGCACGACTGTAGGTATCAGTAGGTTTGTAGCTAATCAGCTTCTCGCCAATATCAAAAGATGCCTGTTGCTTCAGAAAATCAAATCCAAACGGAATACCTAATTGCCGCAAATTGCGCTTGAGATTACCCCACAGTATTACTACTACAACTACTGCTAAAAATACAGCAACTAATTGCAAAGCAATCCTCCAAAAACGGACATCACGCCATATAGACGGTTTTAAATTAGTCATTAGTCATTTCTCCCCCTGCCTCCCCTGTCCCCTGCCCTTCTACCGGAACGGCGGAGAATAAAGCAGTCCGTTTTTGTTCCAGAGTTGATTTTGACCACGAGCTAGATTCAGTTTTGTCTTGGGGCCGAGGTTGCGATCGTAAATTTCGGCGTAGTTACCAACGTGTTTAATTATTCTGGCTGCGAAATCGTTAGTTAAGCCGAGTCCTTCGCCAAGATTACCTTCGGTTCCTAAAAAGCGCTTAATATCTGGATCGGTACTAGTAGCGAACTGACCTATATTCTGGGAAGTAATGCCCAATTCTTCGGCTTTTACTAAAGAATAAACCACCCACTTAACAGCATCACTCCACTTAGCATCCCCTTTAGCAACTGCTGGCGCAAGGGGTTCTGAAGAGATCACTTCGTTGAGAATCACGTTATCTTCTGGTTTGGGTAAAATTGTACCCCGCGAAACTAATGCTGAACGATCAGCTGTAATCCCGTCGCAACGACCTTCAGTATAAGTAGCAAAGGTAACGTTAACGTCTTCAAATACAACGGGTTTGTAAGTGATGCCCCTTTTCCGCATTTGGTCTGCTAAGTTCTGTTCGGTAGTAGTTCCAGTTTGAACGCAGATGGCTTTATTCTTGAGGTCTGCCAGGGACTTAATGTTACTACTTTTGCGAACCATGATGGCTTGTCCGTCGTAAAAGACCACAGGTGCAAATTCTAGACCTACTGTGGTTCCGCGACTAAGTGTCCAGGTAGTATTGCGGCTGAGAATGTCTACTTCTCCAGTTTGCAAAGCTGTAAACCGCTCTTTGGAATTGAGATTGCGAAATTCTACTGCATCTGGCTTATCAAACAAAGCTGCGGCGATCGCTCGACAAACATCTACATCGATGCCACTGTATTTACCATCGGTTCCCACAAAGCTAAACCCTGGCACTTCACCACTGACACCGCAAATTATCTGGCCACGTCTTTTAATGTTATTCCAGCGATTTTGATTTTCTGGTGCAGCTGGAGTACTGCCTGGAGTGCCGGGTGTACTTGCTGTTTGTCCTGAATCTCCACCACAAGCCGCGATCGCAAAAACTAAAGGTGCGATCGCTAAAATTAAAGCTGATTTACGCATGAACTTCATAAATTACTAGATCAAAGAATTGTATTGCTCACTACAATCATTTAGTGAAAACAATTTGTTGCTTGTAATATAAAACTGTACCAGCCTATGTGCTATGTTTATTCACTTTTAAAAGCGGTAATTGAAGTTTTTATTTATATATTCAAAAGCCTCGGATGCTATGGGGAAATTATCTCAACTTGGCTTCAGCTTTCAAGTTTGATTAAAAATGCTGTCATCATACTCGATCTAACAACACACTCATTAAACCTAGAAGAAAATATTAAAACTTAAGTCAATTAGTGCTATATCCATCACTGACTAAGATTTGAAAAATAGTGATTATCGCTTCTTTAAGAATGAGCTAATGAACAAAAATCCTTCAAAAAATGTCATTCACAACGCCGAACGATCATCTATTTTTCTTATCTTTGCAATGCCCAACACTCAGGAATTGTGGACTGGGATATTTTTGCTAATGCCCAATCCCCAATCCCCAGTACCCAATCCCCTTGCACACTTCTATGCAATCAGAAGTATCCACACCAACCCAAACAACTACCCCTAGCAGGTTAAACTAGGTCTGGTAACAACTGCTCCACGTTCCTTATGAGGCTTTTATGGGAGCTAACCTCGAACAGATTGCCAACTATTTAGACAACCTTGGTTGGGACTACCGTTTTGATGATGAAGAAGACCGAATTATAACAGGTGTGGAGGCTGACAACCTAGAAGATTTCCTAATAGTTGTCCAGTTGGATGAAGAAGGAAAATTTTTTCGGGTATTTGCCCCTCAAGTTCTGGCAGGAATCCAAGACCATCCTCACAAGGGAGTTATCCTACAGACGATGCTTGCCATTTCTTGGGAAACCAAAATGTTGCAATGGGAATATGACCCATCTGATGGTGAAATCCGTGCCATTATTGAGTTTCCTCTAGAAGACTCGATTCTTACAGAAAAGCAATTTCACCGTTGTCTGAGTGGGTTAATTCAGATTGTAGATGGCATAGCGATACCTCGCCTAAAAGAAGTGATGGCAACAGGTCTCGATCCAGGGAATATAGAACTTGGGGAAAGACTGTTACTCAGTATCCAAGAAGAAGCCCCAGGATTGTTAGATTTACTAGAAAAAGCAATGGAAGCGCGAAAAAAGCGAGGAAGTTTTCCTATTGAGTGAGACGGATCATCACTTAAATAGCTATACTCCAAAGTGATACCCTCACTATATACATGAAATTTTCTGGGGCTGGATATTATGACATCCTACGCAACCTCCTCTGCCAAAGCGGAAATGAGTGAACTACGGCGGTTGAAAGGCTTATTACCGCCAGAATTGCAAAGCTGGGTTACGGTTGAAGGCACAACTGAAGTCAATCCACCCCTGGTTCGCTGCGAAGAAATTGGTAAAGACCAGGTAGAAATTCAAATTGACTTGGTGAAATGGGATGCCCTCGCAATGGATCAGCGTAATCTGCTGTTCTGGCATGAAGTTGCTCGCGTTCAAAATGACACAATTCCCAAAGATGGTTGGGAAATGGCAGCACTAGCCATCGGTTTAGGTGGTGCTGTAGGCGAATTGTGGGTACAAGATGGATTGCTGCTGGTATTAGCTTTGTCGCTTTGTGGTGTGTCAGGCTGGCGACTGTACCAAAAGAATAGTGGGGAAAAGCAACTAAGAGAATTGCTCAATGCTGATGAGAAAGCGATCGCATTGGCAACTCGTTTTGGTTATAGCCTCCCCAATGCCTACAAGAGTCTTGGTAGCGCCTTAAAAACCCTGATTGACAATACTCCTAGTAAGCGCCAACGGTCAAAATACGAAGCAAGACTCTCTGCCCTCAAACGCAGTGCCAATAAGGCAAAAGCTAAATCTAAAACTCCAGATGAGGACTCACTGTAATTAGTTAGGAGTTAGGAGTTAGGAGTTAGGAGTGAAATCCAAACTTCAAACTCCTCATTCCTCGCTCCTCACCAAATCTTACTTTTTTCTTGACTACATCTTTATCAAAATCAAATTTTACAACTGGTTCAGCATTTTATGCGTCTGGGGGATCACACGGACATGTTTGATAAACCCCTTCATCAAAGCTTGCCAGGTCAAAACTTGATCGCTGGAAGGCGCAAGCACGGGTATTGGTGAAAATTGTTCTGACACTGCCAAAGGCGTAACAGGTTGTAAAAATACTGAGATATCTGGACTAACCTCTGCCACCAAGGAAGCTGAACGTTCCAACTCGGCGGGATCTGTGTTTTGAGACACAATTATCTTGACAAAAACATTTAAATATGAGTCATAACATAACTGGAGAGATTTACTATGTTCTTGCCAATGACTTTCGCCGCTAACACTGGGCAATTTGAAATCCATGCCTACGGAGTCTAAGTAGGGGAGAATCATTGCTAGTTGTTCTGGGCGATGTCCGCCAGTTTCCAAGTATATAGGTAGGCCAGTTATGGCTCGCACTTGGGGTAGAAACTGCGTTAAAAATGGGGCATGAAGAAGTGGTTCGCCTCCAGTTAAGCTAATGCTATCGTGTAGACAAGGTAGATTTTGCTGTTCCACCCATTCGAGTAATATGGGTAATGGGACAGGGTTAGAGTATATTTCAAAGTCGCGCAATCCAGGCGATCGCTCTATCCGACAAGTAGCAGGTGCATTCCAAGTGTGGGCACTATCACAAAACTGACAGCGCAAATCACACAAAGCAAAACGAATAAATATCTGACGTGTCCCTACATTCAGTCCTTCCCCTTGAATGGCAGAAAAGACCTCAATCAGACGTGCGGTAGGTGTAACCGTATTTTTAGCAATCATAAAATGAGAGCAACGCGATCGCGCTGCGTCGACACAACAGCAAGGATGTTTTTTGGCTTCTTGTTCTATTGTGAATCGTCGCTAGCGATCTCCAATCTCAGCCCCGGTAAATAGCAATTAGTCCTAATTACTACTAATTCTGATATTTAGGTTAGGTAATTTTGTAGGACAAAATAATGTTTGGCAGATTACATTATACATGGCAACGAAAGTGCAGAGCTTCATGACTAGCCAACCGACAGAGGTCGATTTTCCAGTTAATTCCCTAAACGACACCGCTATAGTGCAGGTGCCGACGCGGTTAAGTGTGCTGGAGGCTTTAGGCTTTAAGCAAACCTGCCAAGGCTTAATCCAGACCAATCCACATCCCAAGCACATCATCATTGACTTTCACCAAACTACTTTTATGGATAGTAGTGGTTTAGGTGCCCTGGTCAGTAATTTTAAATCCGCTCAAGCGAAAGAGATTACATTAACACTGCGGAATGTAACACCTCAGGTAATGGCAGTCTTAAAACTCACGGGATTGGATCAAGTTTTTCCCCTTGAATCTGTGGCTGATGGGTCGCTAATAGAACCAGAAGACTTAGTAGATAATCGGAAGACAACTCCCCGTAAAGTAGAGCCTTTACCCGCTACTCACCCTTCTGTGGCATCTTGGATGAAACGGTTCTTAGATATCATCGGGTCAACAGTCGGTTTATTAATTACAGGAGTTTTGTTTATTCCCATTGCGATCGCTATTCAAATTAACGATCCTGGTCCCATTTTATTTAGTCACACCCGTTGTGGTTGGATGGGGAAGCGGTTTGAGATTTGGAAATTCCGCTCTATGTGTGTGGATGCGGAAGCGAAGAAATCCCAAGTTAAAAACCAAGTGCAAGGTGCTTTTTTCAAGAATGAGAATGACCCCAGAATTACCAAGGTAGGGCGCTTTTTACGGCGAACTAGTCTTGATGAATTACCGCAATTTTGGAACGTCCTCAAAGGAGAAATGAGTTTAGTAGGCACTCGACCACCGACACCCGATGAAGTGGAACGCTATGAAGTACCGGAGTGGCAACGTTTAGATGTGAAACCCGGTATGACTGGCGAATGGCAAGTAAACGGCCGTTCTACAGTCCGTAGTTTTGAAGATGTAATTCGTCTGGATTTGCAGTATCAAAAAAATTGGAGTTTGGTGTACGATTTAAAGCTAATTTTCAAAACTATAGCTATTCTGTTTAATAGAAACAGTGGTGCTGTTTAGCTAATTATCCTTATTCACAATTTTTTGGTAACTCTCAACTCTCACAATAATTCTTAAATACACCCAAGCCCATAATGGGCTTGGGTAAATTTTATGTTTCTACAGCACCAAGTAAGTGAAATTATCCTACAGCCTTCTGAACACCCACTACTTCAACTTGTTGCACTTCTGGCAATAAACGCTTCACGCCTTGCTTAACAAATCCCTGCAAAAAACCAATCTGCTGATTTTGCTGAAACACCTTTTGCAAGGTTTGCCGCAAATTCTCCAAATTCAAACCAGTCCCAGAATCTACCGCTATTTCCTGCTGTTGGAAATATTCAACTACACTTAACCCTGCGACTCTAGTCAGATAAGCTGCACTGACTCCCTGAACTACGCCACCAGCAACAAAGGTAACGGCATTACTTTTCAGAACAGTACTAATCACCTTTGTCGAAAGTTCAACTAAGCCCAATTTCAGCATCAAACTTCCCATTGTTCCAGCTACAGTTTGCGCTTGTTCTAGGGAAAACTTCTGCTGATAGATGTTACCCAAATCCATTACCATTTGAGCATTAATTGCCGCAGTCGCCAAAATATCAAGGGCTGGGACTGGGTTAGCAAAGGCAGCAGCAGCAGCTATCCATTGATATTGTTCAATAATTGGGGTAGCGCGATCGCGTCTGGTTCCATTCAGCCAGTTTTTCGCCTCAGCTTTCAATAACCCGGCTTTCCTCATAGTAGTTAGCCAAACCAGGCGTTGTCCTTGCTGTACCAAAACTTCATCCAACTGCTGTGTCAACTGCTGGATATCTACTGCTGGTTGTTCCATCCACTCTTGCACAGCACCATCAGCCTCATGCTTTCGGACTTTGATGGCAATAGGAGAGGCCGCAGTTGCAACTACATTCCCCTGCATTCGCTGTTTCAATGACAGCAAGATGCTGGCGCTTTCATCGGCTAAATACTGGTCTTGTTTGTTGAAAACCAGGATTGTAGGCTGATTTACTGCTTTTAGCTGCTGTAAGGTTTGAAATTCTGAGTCTGTCAAATCACCGTTTGTCAGGAACAGAACAAAATCAGATTTTGCTACTTCTGTCAAAATAGCTGCATCAGAATTTTCACCCACTTCTCTAAATAAAGGTGCTGTCTCTTGTAAAGACACGAAATTTCGTGTCTCGACATTTTGCTTTAGCACTTGAATTAAAGTGCTTTTACCCACTGACTTACCGCCAGTCACAGCAACTTTAATTTCTTGTCTGTCTAATTCCAAGAATAGTTGGTTAACTTGTTCTCGCAGTGTTTGTAACGCCGGATGATTTTCTGATTCTTGTGCCAGCTGGTTTATTACAGTTTCAGTTTTAGCGATCGCACTTTCCACAGTCGCCCGATCCACAACCATACCATTTAGCTGCTCTAAACTGTCTTTCGGGCGATTTTGCTGGAATAACCACAAACCACCGCCTACAGCTAAGGCACTCAACAAACCAAACTCACCCACCTGTACTATAGAATCGTGCCAACTGTCCAACATCCACAAAGAAAAGGACAGTCCCAATCCTCCCACTAAAATTGGTCGCTGCAACTTCACAACCATGATTCTCCGCGCCTTTTAGATGGCTATTTCTTCCAGAATAGATCGAAAATAAAACAAAACCCTGCAATCTTTACTGATCGTAGGGTTTTGTCTTATTTTTTATTTGGTGGCGGGAAGTGGATTTGAACCACTGACCTTCGGGTTATGAGCCCGACGAGCTACCAGGCTGCTCTATCCCGCGTTGCTCTCGACTTACTTATAGTAACCTATAGTCAAGAGTTTGGCAACTACAAAAATGATAATTCTCCAATTACTTCTAAACGCTTGTATTTTCCTAAGGTGACAAAGTTTTCTGAGAGGCTTTCGGCGGCGCTGGGACTAATCCAACCCATTTGCTGGAGTAAGTGAATCGCCACGGCGTATTTTGCGCGTTTCGCCCCATCCATGACTTTGATTGCCAATCCCAAGCCTTCACCGAGTCTACCAATGCACTGCACTCCTTCGGCACCAGTTTTACTGACTAGTTCTCCTGGAGTTAAGCGCATCAGTTCCGTATCAAATTCTCCATCTCCTGCGACCATTGCGGGGTGATGAGTCATCGCACGGACAATCCGCTCCATATCCAAATTGGTACTAGAGGCTAGCAGTGCATATAAAGATGCCATGTGACCTAGCTGCATCAGATAAGTTGGTGCGCCACAGTCATCATGAGCGCTAATAAATTCTGCTGCTGGCATTCGTAGCAACTCTGCTACTTTGCCCAAAATCAATTGCTGTATTGGGTGCTTGCGATCCAAGTAGTTATTCAAGGGCCAATGGCGCTGCTGACAAACAGCTAACATTCCCGCATGTTTTCCAGAGCAATTGTATTCTAAAGGACTCCGTTTGCCTTCAGGAATTGGACACTGGAGTATAGTCGGGTCAAGATCCGCCCGCCAAAGGATGTTAAATACCTGTCGGACTTGATCTATTCTTCCTTTATGGGAACTTGTAATAATTGCTAAATCGCGATCGCTGAGTTGATAGCGTTCTAGTGTACCTGTGGTGGTGACAGCGAGTGCCTGAAATGGTTTGAGTGCTGAACGGATAAATGCAGCAGTTTCAGAATTTCCAGCAACGGTGAGAACCCGTCCTCGTTCGTCGCAGACAACAGCTTGGACTATATGCCTGGATTCAATAATACCTTCTCGCAGCAACCGGACTTCCAGTGCTGCGGCTTGAGTTCGTTTTCCCATTGTCATGGGTTTATATTTATCACCTTTTTTAATTAATTAGTCATTGGTCATTGGTCATTAGTCCTTAGCTAATGACTAATGACCAATGACCAATAACTCTTAAAACAAATGCCAACCTATAGTACCAATAACGTACATTCCCGCCAAGCCAGCAAAGGTAAATTGTAACCGTCGCAGAATGGGTTTGATTTCGTATGCAACAATTAAGCGATCGCGGTTGAGGACTTCCTGTGGTTTAGTCCAAGTTTGGCCGTCGTACCAGCCTGATTCTTCATAAAATACTGTGGGACTGCAAAGGCGATCGCACACGTAGAACCAACCTAAGTACAACCTTACCAGTATTAGTACTAACCCGACACTCGCTCCCGCTGCACCACAGAGAATAAAATGTGCAATATACTTGTGAGGGGGAAAACTTGCCGCAGCTATGGGCCCTGCAAAAAGCCAAGATAAACCCCAAATCCAAACGAGTTTCGTGATATACTCGCGCCAATCTAAAGTAGTATCACGAAACAGCCAGGAAGTTTTTAACTCTTCGTATTCATTGAGCGGTTGTTGGTCTGTAGGAACTGGGCAATTAGAAACCGAAGACCTAATCATGTTGGCTTGCCCTCACCCTCATCAGATTCTGGAAGGGAAATACGTTCTGCATGAATCCAGAACGCTTCTAAATTATAAAATTCCCGTTCCTTAGGCATCATGATGTGAACGATCACATCACCGTAATCTTGTAGTACCCAACTCCCCTCGACTTTTCCTTCTGTCCTTAAAGGACGGCGTTGCAACTCAGTTTCGACTTTTCCTTCAATTGCTTGAGCGATCGCCCTGACCTGTACCCTAGAATAACCAGTCATCATCACAAAATAATCAGCCAGGTAAGACACCTCTGCTACTTTGAGCAATAATATCTCACCCGCTTTGCGGTCTGATGCTGCAACGATCGCGGTTGCAGCTAATTTTTCGCTCGCCTCTTCGGTTTGGCCGTGGCTTATTACCGCACTCTTCGTCAGTGGGACAGATTGCAATGGGAAATTTCCTTGGAAATAATCAGTCATTAAACCTCAGGTGCTTTCTTCCTTTTGAAACAATTGTTGACATTTACTTACAAACAACAAACAATTGATCTGACAAACAAATGTGTCAATAGGTTTTTTTGAATACTAACAAAAAAACAGGTGTCTATGGGGCTAGTTTGATAATTGGCTGTTTGGATTTCGACATACGCAACTGCTGATTGCTGATGGTTATTGTGCAGCGATAAATCAACCAATAGCTTTCCAGCAATAATTGACAGCGAAAATAATCGCAGATTCATCAAGCAGCATAATATGTGATCTAAGGCTAGTAATTCGCAGGTAAGGCTAAATTTAGGCTTTAGACTTAGGCTGCCTGCTAAAAACTACGAGCCAACACAGCAAACTCATGACTGAATCTACCAAAAGTGCGAGTAATATACAAGCGATTTAGTATTAAAAAATACCAAGCAATCTCCATGTATGGATAACAAATTGGTTTACTCACGGATTGAATGAAGTGAAGCCGTGGGATTTTTAGTTTAACAATGCACCTGAAAACCTGCTTATCTATTGCTATATGTTTCCTAATAAAATTAGCTACCCTCAAAATCTCCCGCTACCTAGATTTGAGGGCATAATTATAATTTCTACAGATGCAATGTAACTTTGCTGCAAAGCTTAAACTTCTTGTTTTGTAACTATGCCTGTAGACTGAATTGCTTGACGATTTGCTATCAATGAGTAACATAAGGACTCATACTGATTTAAAGCTTGCTCAAAAGAATATTGCTCAACGGCATATTGGCGACTTTTGTAACCCAGAGTTTTGACTTTTTCGGGATTTTGGTACAAATCTAAAATTGCGATCGCTAAAGCTTGGGGATCTTCTGGAGGTACAATAACTCCGCCGCCACTTTGCCTGATGGCTCTTGCTGCCGTGCCATTATCAGGGACAGAAGCAACTAAGGCCCCTCCACTGGCAAGTAACACTTGAATTTTTGATGGCATATTGAAGGATACAACATTTTTCTTTTGCACCACCAAGCCAACATCGGCTGCTGCTAACATTTGTGGCAAATCTTTGCGGGGTTGAAATGGCAGTAACAAAACATTATCTGCGCCGCAGTCTAGACATTCCTGTTGCAATCGCTGTAAACCTTTGGCCTCGCCAACGATGACAAAGACAATATCTGGGATATGACGCAATACAGCAGCAGCTTTGACGACGCTTTCTAAACCTTGAGTTAAGGCGATGTTACCAGAATAAAGTACTAAAAATTTGCCATTCAGATTATGGGCTGTGCGGAAAGGGTTATTTTCTTTAGGCAAAGGGCGAATAAAATTTACATCAACCCAGTTGGGGATTTGTACAATTTTGTCAGCTTCTACACCCTTAGATCGTAAATTCTCCACAAACCCATCGGCAATGACGCTAATTTTACTGGCAGTGCGGTAGGCAAATTTTTCTAATAATGTAAACAACTGGATGAGTAATTTATTTTTAAGTAGACCAACGTGGACGGCTGCTTCTGGTAATATATCTTGTAGATTTAAGATCACAGGACAAGCACGTAACCATCCTAAAAGAGCAACTGGTACACAGCCTGGTAAGGATGGTGATGTTGAGAGGATCACATCTGGACGCCAACCGATGAGGGCGGGTACAAAACTAGTGACAACGAAACTAGCATCTAGTAACACCCGATCTAATAGGTTGGGTTGTGGACGAATCCAAACGTAACTGCGTTGAATTTGAACGCCATTTTTGTATTCGTTGACATACCACTTGCCCCGATACTCTTGGTAAATTTGACGTTCGGGGTAGTTAGGCATAGCAGTTACTACGCGCACTTCATGCCCACGCTTCACTAGTCCCTCTGCTAATTCAGTCATCAGTGGGGCAATACCAATTGGTTCTGGATAGTAGTTGTAGGAGTAAATTAAAATCCGCATAAAAAATTAGTCCGAAGTACCCCGGTTTTTATTTAATGACAAATATTTGTCCAAAACATTATTTGGAGCTTGGTAACTCCTATATTTAATTGTGACTTCAGACTCTTTTTCTGTCAGGGATTTTCCTTAAAGATTGAGTAAACTTCGATATGAGATACTTAGGGAAAGTGTGAATTTTTTTTTACTATTTAAGCAGTCTTTAAATTGTTCGTTTTTGATTTGTACTTACGTAGAAACCCTAAGTATATTAGCGTTTGCCAACCCTTAAGACCAAAGGGGGATAGTTAGTATTAATTTTCCTGTAAGAAAAAATATAACCAATTTTCTTAAAATTTGATATTAATTAATACTGTTTTGTAATACTAGTAATTTTATGAGCGATCGCCCTTGTATTTTCTCTTTTTTTGCTGGATCGGGTTTCCTAGATTTAGGTTTTGAAACCAGCGGTTTTAATATTGTTTATGTCAATGAAATCTTCGCCCCATTCATCGCCGCCTATCGCCATTCACGGGAAGTTCTGAAAATGCGATCGCCTGAATATGGGTATCATTATGGTGAAGCAGCAGATGTAAAAAATCTTATTACTGGCAAAGCAGCACAATGTCTTCAAGAATTAGTCAAAGACTGCCGCAAATCTCATCATATAATTGGTTTTATCGGCGGGCCTCCCTGTCCTGATTTTTCTATTGGTGGAAAAAACAGAGGACGTTTAGGAGATAATGGCAAACTTTCCGCTTCTTACATTGAATTAATTTGCCGCAATCTTCCTGATTTCTTTTTATTTGAGAATGTTAAGGGTTTATGGAAAACGGCAAAACACCGTTTATTTTTTGAATCGCTCAAGCAACAATTGCAAGCAGCAGGCTACATATTAACAGAGCGGTTAATTAATGCTATTGAATACGGCGTACCCCAGAATAGAGACAGAATTATCCTAATTGGCTTCAAAAATAGTTTTCTTCAGGAAATGAAAATCGCATTTGATAAAAAACTACTTTCTGAAGAAACTTTCCCTTGGAATAATTCTATTTTATATCCTCAAGAAAATGTTTTCGCTTACCCTTGGCGTAAGTGTGAACCATTCAAAGAAAATTCTCTAACACCTTGTCCTGATGGCATACCTGAAGAACTGACAGTTGAATACTGGTTTAGAAAAAATAACGTTCTGAATCATCCCAATGCTGAACACTATTTTCAACCAAGGGCAGGTACAACAAAATTTGCTGCTGTTCAAGAAGGAGATAATTCCAGGAAGTCTTTCAAGCGTCTGCATAGATGGCGTTACTCTCCGACAGCTTGCTATGGAAATAATGAAGTACATTTACATCCTTACAAAATCCGGCGGATTTCTGTAGCAGAAGCTTTAGCTATCCAATCTTTGCCTGCAAATTTTGTACTTACAGAGAACATGTCACTCACAAATATGTTTAAAACTATTGGTAATGGTGTTCCATATTTAGCATCAAAGGCATTAGCTCAAAGTATTATTAACTTCTTAAAAACTAGTGTGAAAAATACTGTTGACATTCATAACGTTACTACCACTTAACGTCAATTTAAATACTTACAATAATTCTGGAATATCTGTAAAGCTGATATTCAAGACAATTCAGCAGCTTGTTTTCAGGATAAACTCGTAATAAATGTGGTTTAATATATATATAAGAAATGTTTTAATTTTTTATATAGTTTAATAATCAATCACTGGCAGAAGACACGATGGCAGCAGACTATCCAGATATTGATATTGCGCCATTTATCGATCACTCCCTATTAACGCCAACAGCTACTCCAGAGCAGGTTGAGCAATGGTGTGAAGAAGCATATAGATTCAACTTTGCGGCGGTTTGTCTGTTCCCCGCTAATGTCAAGCAAGCAGTCGAACTCCTCCACGGTAAAAACCCCAAAGTTTGCACGGTGATAGGCTTTCCTTCTGGTGCAACGACTTCAGCCGTGAAACTGTATGAAGCTCAAGAAGCGGCAGATAGTGGGGCCACTGAGTTGGATGTGGTTATAAACTTGGGCTGGTTGAAAGCTGGCAAAACTGAAGAAGTCCATCGAGAGATTGCCGAAATTTGCGAAGAGACTGGGCAAACCGTCAAGGTAATTTTGGAAACCAACCTTTTGACGGATGCGGAGAAAAAAATAGCTGCTGAAATAGCTATGGAGGCGGGAGCGGCATTCTTAAAAACCAGTACTGGTTGGAATGGTGGTGCAACAGTGGCAGATGTAAGACTTTTGCAGGAATTGGCGAAAGAAAGGGTGGGAATTAAGGCTTCAGGTGGTATCCATACAATCAATCAAGCCCTAGACTTAATCGTAGCTGGTGCTACTAGATTAGGTACATCTCGCGGCATGGATTTGATCCGCCAGCGCGATAACCTGGGAAAGGGTGAATAGTTATTTGTCCTACCCTGCGGGAAGCCGCAGAAGCGTCTATGTCATTTGTCCTAAGCTAGTGACCAGTGACTAATGACTACTAATGACTAATGAGTAGAACCTACAAAGCAACTGGTATTAATCTTAAAACCCAGGCGCTAGGAGAATCTGATAAAATAGTGACGATTTTGACACGGGAATTCGGTCTAATTCGAGCTGTGGCTCCAGGGGCACGTAAGCACAACTCCAGCCTGGGTGGTAGGAGTGGAATGTTCGTTGTGAATGAACTATTGATTGCCAAAGGGCGATCGCTTGATAAAATTACTCAAGCACAGACTTTAAAAACTTATCCTGGTTTAGCTAAAGATTTGGGAAAACTGGCCGCCAGTCAATATTTAGCAGAAATAGTTCTGTGTGAAGCTTTGAGCGAACAACCCCAAGAAGAACTTTATGATTTGTTCAATGAACATCTTCATCGCTTGGAGATGGTGTCTAGTGCAAATCCATCTGGTGTTTTAGCTCATCTGGCTCATGGTGTATTTCATCTTTTAGCCTTAGCAGGACTAACGCCACAAGTGCAAATCTGTTGCCTATCTCAGTACCCCCTCAAGCCAGACTTCACAGACCCTAACTGGCAGGTAGGATTTAGTATCCCCGCAGGTGGGACGGTTTCCTTAGAAGCTAGGGAACGTTTACGAAAAGAGGGGCAGAGGGAGATTAATAACCAATTCCCTATGCCCAATGCCCCTTACCCCTTATCCCCAGAGGGGGCCCCACCATCCCCAATGCCCAATACCCAAACAGTTGTTGTGCATCGGCAAGAAATCACAGGTATTTCTTGCTGTTTGGGTGCTATAGAACTGGCTTTGCTTCAACATCTATCACAACCAGAGATAAGGCAAATTGATGGTGCTAAAGATCATCACTGGTTATCTGTTGAGCAGACTTTGCGCCAGTATGCTCAGTATCAATTAGGTCGCCCTATTCGCTCTGCTACCTTAATCGACTCTTATTTTGCTGCCAACCATGATGCAACCGTCTGATTTGGATAAAAAAATCCTGCCTTTGTCACCAAGCCTCGTCAAAAAACAGAATAGGGTATTAGATCCGACAGTCAGGAATCACTTGAGTGCTGTTTCTAAGTGTACATCTAGTCAAATAAATGGCCAAGAAATGTCCCCAAAAGACGTTTCTAAAAACGATCAAAGTTGGACAGCGGAGATCCCAAAAACTGATGTTCCAAGTCAATCAGAAACACAATCTGAGGAAAAATTAACCACTGTTGAGGTAGATAAGAACGGCGCTCCCAATGGGCATAATTTGCCAGTAGCCGCGATCGCAGAAAAAGAACCACCACAATTAGATGGATCGGGTTCAGGTGGAGAAGCTATTGCAGGGAATGTAAAACAGCAGGGATTTTTACCTGTATTAAAAAATCCTAATTTCTTAGCTCTTTGGGGTGGTCAAGTTTTTTCCCAATTGGCAGATAAAGTTTATTTGGTGCTGATGATTGCCTTGATTAATACTCAGTTTCAAGGAAGCAATCAGAGTATTAGTGGTTGGGTATCAGTCTTGATGATGGCTTTTACGATTCCAGCCGTATTGTTTGGTTCCGTTGCTGGCGTGTTTGTTGATCGCTGGTCGAAAAAGGCTGTGCTGGTGGCAACGAATATTTGGCGCGGCATCCTAGTTTTGTCAATTCCCTTCCTGGTGTGGTTGACTCATGACTGGAAACCCATAGGAGTGCTGCCAGTGGGTTTTTTGATCGTTCTGGGTGTGACTTTTTTAGTTTCCACACTGACGCAGTTTTTTGCCCCGGCAGAACAAGCGGCAATTCCCTTAATCGTAGAAGAACAGCATTTACTCTCGGCTAATTCGCTTTACACAACAACGATGATGGCATCGGTGATTGTTGGGTTTGCCGTTGGAGAACCGTTGTTAGCGATCGCAGATGGACTTTGGCTGCAAATTGGTGGTAGTGGTAGTTTGGGCAAAGAACTTTTAGTAGGTGGTAGTTATGCGATCGCTGGACTAATTTTGTTCCTCCTGGCAACTAACGAAAAACACCACCACCCCGATACAGAATTCCCTCACGTATTCTCTGACTTACGAGACGGTTTTGCCTATCTCAAAGCAAATCATCGCGTCCGCAACGCTTTGCTTCAACTGATTATCTTGTTTTCTGTCTTTGCAGCATTAACTGTTCTAGCCGTTCGGATGGCAGAAATTATTCCCAACATGAAAGCCTCCCAGTTCGGCTTTTTACTAGCAGCTGGCGGTGTTGGCATCGCGGCGGGAGCAACAATTCTCGGTCAATTTGGTCAACGCTTCTCTTACACCCAGCTAAGTCTGTGCGGTTGTATGGGTATGGCAGCATCCCTGATTGGTCTGTCAGTGTTTACAACTCAACTGTGGCTCGTCTTGTTACTGGTAGCGCTCTTAGGTATCTTTGGGGCACTAGTGGGAATTCCCATGCAAACCGCAATCCAAACAGAAACACCTCCAGAAATGCGTGGTAAAGTTTTTGGCTTGCAGAACAATGTAATTAATATTGCCCTCTCCTTACCTTTAGCATTAGCTGGTGTCGCAGAAACTTTTCTAGGACTACAGGTAGTTTTTTTGGGATTAGCTGCGATCGTCTTTTCAGGAGGTATATTAACCTGGTATAACTCACACAAGTAGTTATCAGCTAAGAGGAGTTATTATTCATTACCTTGAAGTAATTAATATTTACTTAAAGCTTTTGCGTTCATGGTAAACTGTGGTCAGTGAAAATTTATCACATACTTGCCGGATATGAATCTGACATTAGTTCAGAGTAAGTTGTTTAAATATTAGAAATTAACAACTTATAAGTAGAATAAATAAAGCCATAAATCCACTGGTTTAATCAGCTTAAAATAAGCTTTTTAAACTGGTAGAAAGTTGTGGAAATTTTTAATAAATAAAAGAACCAGCAAGTATAGCTAGATAAAAGATAAATCACAAAGGACACAAAAGTAATAGCTCAAACCTGCTTTTATTACAGCTAAATAAAGAATGCGTATAGCCTGGATTGGAAAAAAAACACCCTTTTGCGGCAATGTCACCTACAGTCGAGAAATTACAAATGCCTTGCTAGATAGGGGACATCAAGTTAGCTTTCTTCACTTCGCCCAGGAAGAGTCTGAACCTGACAACTGGCCAAATCTTCGAGAGGTTTCCCTACCTTTCATTTACAAGTCCCAGGTTTACACAATTCCCACTTTTAAAGCCACCAAAGTTTTAACCGATTCACTGCGGGAAATCAAACCAGATGTAGTCCATGCTTCCTTGACGTTATCTCCTCTAGACTTTTTTCTACCGGAAATCTGTGAGGAACTGAGGTTGCCCTTAGTTGCCACTTTTCACACACCGTTTGCTGGCAAGGGAGCAAAGCTGATATCGGGAACACAACTTTTGGCTTATCAGCTCTACGCACCTTTTTTAGTTAACTACGATCGCGTGATTGTATTTTCCCAAATTCAGCGAGAATTATTGGCAGGGATGGGCGTAAGGGAAGAAAATATTGCCGTAATTCCTAATGGGGTTGATACCGCTAAATATTCTCCAGGACTTTCTAAAATCAAAGCAGAATTTAAAGCCGATCGGTTGTTTGTCTATCAGGGTCGCATAGCGCCAGAGAAAAATGTCGAAGCTCTCCTCCGTGCTTGGAAACAGTCGGCAATGGAGCCTGGTACTAAGTTGCTAATTGTTGGCGACGGCCCTTTGAAGTCTTCCTTGGAGCCGTTTTATGGTTCAGAATACGGTATTATCTGGTTGGGATTTGTCGCTGATGAAGACCGACGCATCGAAATTTTGCGGGGCGCAGATGTGTTTGTTTTGCCTTCGTTGGTTGAGGGTTTATCCCTATCTCTGTTAGAAGGAATGTCATGTGGGTTAGCTTGTTTAGCAACAGATGTGGGTGCAGATGGAGAAGTCTTGGAAAAGGGCGCAGGTGTTGTTATTAATACTAAAACAGCGCGATCGCAATTAAAAACACTCTTGCCAGTGTTACAAGACCATCCTGAGTTAACAACGTTACTGGGGCAAAAAGCTAGACAGCGTGTATTAGACCGCTATACCCTGAGTAAAAATATTACTCTACTGGAAGAACTTTATAAAGAAGTTTTAGCACAGCGACCTCTACCGCTAAGTCGTAGAGCGTAAGGAAAGGGAAGAAGTGCGATCGCACTGTAAATCTTAAGATGGCAATAAGTGCGATCGGGTAAAATACAAATACCTAACTAAGAATTCTCTTACCAGTTTTACAAGGCTATCTAAAGTTAAAAAATTGTACAGTCGATTCAGGGTGAACAGCGAGAGACTTGGATTACTGAGGGTAGGGTAGAACTTTCGGTTGATTATTCTTCTGGGAGTCGTTGGATATCTTCTGACTTAGCTTATGGGTGCTGTGTATGTTTTTTTCTGGGCAATTATCGGCAAAAATTAAAGCTACAAAATGAACAAATGACTGCAATCATCGACATAAAAACATTATATGAATCCAATTACCTGCAATGGTTAGAGGAGACTATTAAAGGTCTCAAAAATCGACAATTAGGAGACATTGACTATGAAAACTTAATAGAAGAATTGGAAGATTTGGCTAAAAATGAAAAAAGGCGAGTAAGAAGTTTATTAGAACAGATTATTAGACATTTATTACTTTATCAATATTGGGATTTAGAAAAGCCAAGAAATGCTAATCATTGGGCTGCGGAAATTATTAGTTTTCGGAACCAACTAAATGAAGATTTAAGTGCTAATTTACGCAATCATTTAGAGGAGAATTTCAACATAATTTATAGCAATGCCTTAGATTATGTTAAAGCTAAAACGAATTTAACCAATTTACCTGAATTATGTGCTTATACTTTAGAGCAAATTTTGGATAAAAATTGGTTGCCTTAATCTTAAATTTTGATTTTTTATATAAAACATATTCATATTTTAACTCAGCAACACCATAAAATTAAGTCGCTGAATTATCAATTAAAGACCATCCCAAAGTAGTTGGTTGTTCATAAACCCGCTTTAGAGTATTTACATCTCTGAGAGAAATAGACGGCGGGTTACGAACTTGGGAAAAATATAGGGCATCAGTTTGTAGCGGACTATGACCCCAAATTCCCAACGCATGACCGAATTCGTGACGGGCTGCGGCTTGGATATACTCACCTGTTTGACTGGGACTTAACAAGATGGTGAAGCGGTGGGATAAAACCTTGTTGGTGGTGTATAACTCGTAAGTAGTTTGTGCCGATCGCGCACGAGGTATATTACTACCAGGGGAAATTTGTAGAGGTGGCGCTTTTCGCGCGATCATAATGTCAGCAACTTCTGGCTGTTCGACTATTGTTAAAGGTAAATAAGTACTCCACTCCTGTACACCCTGCAAGACACTGTTAACCCATACTTGAGCTTGTTTTTCGCTGATGGCTTTTGGTAGTTCTACGTAAACTCGAACGGGAAATTGCGACCAGACTAAATAACCAACTTGGGTTGTTGTGACTTGGGAAAAGTAGTCACCACCGTTAGTGTTATCTTGCCACTGTGCAAGTGTGGGCGGTAAGGGATGGGGTTTTGGGGAAGATGAGGGTAGAGAGATTCTTAAATCCGAATACCCATATTTTGGTATTATTGTAAACCCATCACTCAACTCGATATTAGTAAAAACGACTAATAGCCCTGTGCCAAGAAACAAGGCAAGAGCTACAATTAACCGTCTTGAAATTAAATTTATTAGGGTGTTAAGTATCGGATGTTGGGTTATTTTCCCCATTTACCTATCCTTATTTAGGCAGCCAACCAGCACTTAAAACTACTGTTAAACCGAGAAAAATTACTGTCAATGCCCAAGTAATTCGGTTTAAGGTGTTTTCTGCACTCTTTGTGCTGCTAAATAACTGTGCTTGTCCGCCAATAGCGCCAACGCCATCACCTTTAGGGCTATGCAGCAAAACTAAGATAATCAAACCAGTGGCAGAAAATGCCCAAATGCCTTGCACGATATTACTAATTGTCATGGTAGGAATCTCATTTATAAAAAGTTTCAAAAAACAGAATTCAGAATTCAAAATTCAGAATTCAAAAGTTAGGAGTTCACTAAAAACTCCTAACTCAGCACTCAGCACTCAGCACTCAGCACTATTTTACAGCCCTACTTGCACGGGAGTACGAGTACGTTGTAGCTCATATTCTGCTGTTTTCAGCAGCGATCGCCCGGTCATTTCTGGTGGCTGAGGCAGCTGTAAAATCTCTAGAATTGTGGGGGCAATGTCGGATAGCTTGCCATCGCTTCGCAGTTCGACATTTGTACCATATCCAGGGATTTTGACTTTCTCTCCTTCCACCAAGATGAAGGGGACAGGATTAGTGGTATGAGCCGTCCAGGGATTACCCCCATGATCTAGCATATACTCAGCGTTGCCGTGATCAGCAGTAATAATTGTTGTACCGCCGGCTTTGATAACGCTCTCTAACAAGCGACCCAAACAGCGATCGACTGTTTCAACTGCTGTTATGGTAGCGTCGATTTGACCAGTGTGCCCTACCATGTCTGGGTTGGCATAGTTAATCACAACTAGAGAATACGTACCTTTTTGAATCGCTGCGATCGCTACATCTGTAACTGCTGCTGCTGACATCGCCGGGGCATGATCGTAAGTCGCTACCATCGGGCTGCTTACCAGTTCCCGATCTTCTCCAACAAAAGGTTCCTCCAGACCCCCATTAAAGAAATAGGTGACGTGGGCGTATTTTTCGGTTTCGGCAGTGCGGAACTGATTCAAACTATGATTGGCTATGACTTCTCCCAGAATGTTACTGAGATTCTGCGGCTCAAAGGCTACAGCCACGGGTAAGTCTGAATCATACTGCGTAAAGGTGACAAAGGACAGTGGTGTGATTTGCTGTCTTTCAAAACCGTTAAATGTGGGACTGACCAAAGCTTGAGTCAGTTGTCTGGAGCGATCGGGGCGGAAGTTGAAAAATATCACCCCATCCCCTGGTTCTATTGCACCTGGAGCAATTCGGATGGGGTTGACAAATTCATCTTTTACCCCTTCGGCGTAAGATGCTTGCAAGAGTTCTACAGCCGTGCGATCGCCACCTGCACCATCTTGAGTCATCACGTCGTAGGCGCGCTTGACCCGATCCCAGCGGTGATCACGATCCATCGCGTAGTAGCGACCGCTGAGGGTGACTATGCGTCCAATTCCCGCGCGGTCTATATAATCTTGCAGCAATGTGATTGCTCTTACACCGTCAGTTGGGGCGGTGTCACGACCATCGGTGATAGCGTGAATACAAACTTCTGGAATTCGCTGGTCTTTGGCTAAGTCAAGTAGTCCGAATAGATGGGTGATATGTGAATGTACCCCTCCCTCCGAACAAAGACCGACTAGATGCAGCTTACTATTCCGAGAACGAACTTCCTGGCAAATTTTGACGAGTGCTGGGTTTGAGGCAATAGAACCGTCTTCGACCGCATCAGAGATGCGTACCAGTTCTTGCGGTACAACTCGCCCAGCACCAATGTTCAAATGACCTACTTCGGAGTTGCCCATTTGACCTTCTGGCAACCCTACGGCTTTTCCTGATGTGCGGATGAGGGTATGTGGGTAAGCCGCCCATAAACTGTCCACAATGGGAGTTTTAGCAGCAACAATAGCGTTTCCTCGCTTTTCCTCGCAGTAGCCCCATCCGTCTAAAATGACTAGCACCACAGGAGCAACAGGTGCTTTGGTCATAGTAAAATTGCCCTTTACTTTTTGTAATACCCGAATGATACCACTGCTAATCCACGCCGCAAGTGAATTTTTACTTATTAACTTCTTTTATGAAGGACTTGCAGCTTTTTAAAAGATTTTTTAAATTTTAGTAATTTTTCTGTGATGTTTTAGAACGCTAATAAAGAGTGATTACTTAGTAGTAGTATTTTTGCGCTACTACTAAGTCCTTTTCTAGTTTCTCATTTCCTTTTGGCGGAAGCTTTAGCAGCTTTTTTCGCCGCTTTTTCGGCTTCTATTGCAGCTAACTTTGCTTGTTCTTTTTCCTCGGCAATTTTCTGTAGATAGTAATGATAATCTCCTAAATAAACGCGGAATTCACCATCACGAATTTCGACGATTTTGTTTGCTACTTGAGAAATAAAGTAGCGATCATGGGAAACTACAATTGCCGTACCGTCATAATTTTTGAGCGCTTCTTCCAGCATTTCTTTCGCTGGAATATCTAGGTGGTTTGTCGGCTCATCTAAAATTAGTAAGTTTGCGGGACGTAAGAGCATTTTTGCCAACGCCAGACGAGCTTTTTCTCCTCCACTTAATGCCCCAACTGCCTTAAATACAGTATCACCAGTGAATAAGAAGCGTCCCAAAAGTGTGCGGACTTCTTGATTATCCCAATCTGGAACTTCATCATGGATAGTTTCCATGACAGTTTTCTTCAAGTCCAAAGCTTCAGCTTGATTTTGCTCAAAGTAACCAGGAATAACGTTATGATCCCCTAATTGAACGCTACCTTCTGTGGGTGGTTCCATACCCATAATTACGCGCAGAAGGGTAGATTTTCCAGCACCGTTGGGGCCAAGAAAAGCAATGCGATCGCCTCTTTCAATTAGCAGATTTGCTGATAAAAATAGGATTTTTTCACCATAAAGATGAGTTAAATCTTTAATTTCCACTACTTCGCGTCCACTGCGGGGTGCAGGGGGAAAACGGAAGTGGAGAGTTCTCATACCACCAACGGGTGCTTCAATGCGCTCGATTTTGTCGAGTTGCTTTTCCCGGCTTTTTGCCTGGGTACTGCGGGTAGCACTGGCGCGAAATCTATCAACAAAGGTTTGCTGTTTCTCTAATTCTTTTTGCTGGCGTTCGTAAGCACTCAGTTGTGCTGATTGACTTTCGGCTTTTTGTTCTAAATATGCCGAGTAATTACCAAGGTAGGTACTGGAAACGCCACGTTCTGTTTCCACAATTTGGGTACAGAGGCGGTCAAGGAACTCCCGGTCATGGGAGACTATTACCATCGGCGTAATCAGCCCTCTGAGGTAATTTTCCAACCACTCAATGGTTTCTAAATCTAGGTGGTTAGTCGGTTCATCCAGTAGCAACAAGTCGGGTTTTTGCAGGAGAATTTTACCTAAACTCATCCGCATTTGCCAACCACCACTGAAGGCACTGACGAGGCGATCGCCATCTTCTAGCCCAAACCCCATCTCTGGTAGAATTTTCCCGATGCGTGCGTCTAAGTTGTAACCATCTAAGGCTTCAAATTTACGCTGCAAGCGATCCAGCTTGTCGATCAGTCGATCCAGTTCCTCTGGGGTAGCCGTTTCCATCTCTTGTGGTATGTGCGCCAGAGATAACTGTACTTCGTTGGCTTCTTTGAAAACAGTCCAAAATTCTTCTCTAACGGTGCGAGTGGGGTCTACTTCAAACTCTTGGTTAAGGTAGGCTATATGTAAGCTATTAGGACGAATGATTTCGCCGGCGGTGGGTTCCATTTCCCCAGAGATGATTTTGAGTTGGGTGGATTTTCCAGCACCGTTGACACCGACTAAGCCAATGCGATCGCCTGGTTTAACTTCCCAGTTGATATCTTTGAGAACTTCGCCTGTGGGATAAATTTTACTTATATGTTCTAGTCGCAGCATTAAGTTTCTCTCAGGTAGGGAGTGGGTGGTTGAGGACGAAGTACTAACACCGCCTCTAATATTAACAAAAATTAACTATAAATTCGTCGCGATCGAGTTTGGAAGCCGCAAACAAAATTTGGCTTGAGCCACGGATAAAATTTACCACATCTATCTCAAGGATGGCTTTGTGCTACCTGTCTAACTTCTTCAACACTCAAATCTAACGCCTGTGCTACTTGTTCTACAGTCAACCCTGCTGCTAACATTGCTGGTACTGCTTTTAGTTTCCCTTGAACCTCACCTTCCTGAAAGGCTTCCTGATAAAATCTGGTTTGCTTTAACTCGCTTAAGCCAAACATTTGCTCCATCTCCTCCCTACTCATTGTGGGAAACTTGTAAGCCAAAATAGTCTCTATAAATCGTAATAATTGCTGCTGTTTTGGTAGTGAGATTATCTCTGACTTGGTTCTGTCTATCAACTCTCTTGCTTGTGCGATCGCTATATCGTTGGTTGCAATTACTAATTTAGCAGTTGCAATGCCAATTGGAAGCGATGCAGCCTCACCTAATTCATCCAAATAAATGCGCCTGACGCGCCCACTTGTGAAAAACTCACGGTAATGTTTGATATCTCCTGTATCTACATTCCTGTTTGGGTATAGAACCACAGCACCCCAATCATTTAATGGCTGATTCTGACGGGGGTATAAACATATTTCTGCAATTAGCTGTGAATAAATTTCTCCATCAGCTTGAAATTGCACTTCAACAAAGTAAATCGGGTTCTCACTTCCTTGTGTAGGCAGAAAAACACCATCGATTCTGAAGGCGGTTTGTTTGATTTCAACTGATGAAAATTGATAAAGTCTAGCTTCTTCTGGAGGATTACCAATAAGTTCAAAGAAGATATCAGGAAATTCTTGAAACAGCCGATAAAAGATGATGTCTGTTTTCACAACTTTATATCATTTGAAAACTTTGATTTTCTGTTCATGTGTTACTTTTTTATTCACAACCATCTCGCACTTTCAGTAATTGCTCTTTTGCTATCCCTAATATACGTGAAAGTGGTGCTAATAAACTATCATCAAATGCTTCTCCGGCATAAATATTATTCAGTTCCGTAGGAGATAATTTAAAGGTGTCGCAGAATTTTGCAAACTCCTGGTTACTCAAATCAAGCTCTTTTTGCCTATCCTGAAGTAAAACAGCGATCGCTCTAGTTCCATGCTTCGGACGTTCACTAGTTTTTATATATTTTTCCATTAAATAATTGACTTTTCTGGTATCGCCGCCGATTTTTTTAATTAAATCAGTACAAGCCATTTTCAACGCTTTCTTTAAAACTTCTTCTTCATTTAAAATTTTAATAATTTCACTGGCATATTCTGGTTTAAAAAATCCCACCAAATTCCCTTGATGATAAACTGGTATATAAGGATTATTCGTTTCAAGTTGCCAATCTAAAGGCTCATTGCGTAGCGACATAGCTGCACCCCTAAATATTTTAAGATTGCACCATTTTAAAACCATTTATTCCTTAACTGCCAGTAAAATACCCTAGCCCTGACGATTAGAAATCGCAGCTATACAGACAAAACCCACCTCCGTGGGTTTCAACTTGCTGGAGTCCACGCAGACGGACTTAGTTTGTGCAGCCATTACGTATTTATACCAAAACTTTTAACTCAGCCAAAATTAGCGATCGTCAGGTGAATCAGTGCGATTCTACTACTCACACGCTTAGTTTTGTGATTCGTATTTTTCAAAAATTATTACAGCAGCTTCTAAGTATCGATCTAGTAAATGATGATCAGATATATCAGGTAACACTAATTCAACAGTCGATATGGCTTCCATTATTCCAACATGCTCTTCTCCAATTTTAAAAGCTCCGATAGACCACCATAGTCGAGCTATTGCAGTTTGAATTTCTTCTCTTTCAGGCAAATACCATATTTCTCGACCAATTTCATTACACTGTAAAGGAGTTAAGAAAATTGGCTTTGACAAAGCTTGGAGAGTTTGTCCGATTCAATCTCGGATGAATATATTTGTATACATTCTATTGCCCATCGGATTGCCAAACTATAATGATATTTTTGTAATTTCAGTGCAATTGGATAAGCCCAAAGTATTTTTTTTTGCGCTATAGTTTTTTTTACATTTTCTATTACTTGTTTCATAGATGTAACTATATCTAACTAACTTGGAGTAAAAATTATAAGTATATAATTTTTTCACCTGGTTTTACTTAAGTATCTCCAAATAACAAATGAGCGTCATAAAAATGGTAGTAATTATCCTTCCCAGTCTTGACGAGTATCGCACAGAAAATTGTCTGCGATCGCATCATCAAATAAATAAGAGCAATGCTTTGTAAAAGTCCGTAATGGTAAGTTATAGCAATTGTCAGTACAGTTAGGACGTAGACTAGAAATAGTGTTGCGTTCCGAAATTAGGACTGATTACCAATGGCAAACCCTTACAGTTACGATTTCCGCCGGAAGGTAATTGAAGCCATCGAATTGAACGGGCTAAAGAAAAGCGAAGCAAGCGAACTGTTCAACATCAGTCGAAACACAATTAATTTGTGGCTGAAACGCTTTGCAGAAACCGGAGATTTCCAGTCCAAGCCCAATCGGTCCCCTGGACATAATCAGAAAATCACTGACTGGGAGAAATTTCGAGCTTTTGTGAAAGTACACGGGGATAAGACTCAAACCCAGATGGCACAATTATGGGAAGACGAGATTAGTGCGCGTACTATCTCCCGTGGGTTAGAGAAAATCGGATTCACGCGAAAAAAAAGACCTATGGTTATCAAGAACGAGACGAGTACAAACGAAGTTCGTTTATTGCTCAGATAGCAAAGCTTGAAAAAAATATGGTTGTCTATGTTGATGAGTCTGGCATGGATAATCGAGACGATTATGGCTATGGCTGGAATCAGAAAGGAGAGCGCTTCTATGCTCTCAAGTCTGGGCGGCGTCAAGGGCGGGTGAATATGATTGCCGCACTGTGTAATCAGCAGTTGATGGCTCCTTTCACTATTGAAGGTTCTTGTAATCGAGATGTGTTTGAAACCTGGCTAAAAACTTGCTTAATCCCTGTACTCAAACCAGGTCAGGTTGTGACGATGGACAATGCAAAATTCATAAAGGTGGATGTATTGAACAGTTGATTCGAGATGCTGGCTGTGAAGTTTTGTATTTGCCACCTTATTCCCCAGACCTGAACCAAATTGAGAAATGCTGGTCTTGGCTCAAAAGTCGAATTCGCAAACAAATCCAGCAGTTTGATTCTCTTCGAGAAACGATGGAATCTGTCTTGCGTTTAGCGTCCTAACTCATCTGGCTATTGCTATAGTTTCTCGTAGCGCCAAATTAACTAGCCTTCGCCTCATCCCCGGACGCTTCAGCCACCGCAGCCAATCTATCTGCCGCAGCTTGGACAATTTGAGCCACTTGAGCCAAAGGCATGTGCTGGATTTGTCTAAGAATCAGACTCAAATCTGAGGTTTCTGGAATTGGCTTGCCATCTATGCAGCTGATTAATTCTTCCATTGTGTAGCCTGCTTTCGATGCGATTCGAGCCAAATTTTCTGTATCTGGAACCTTCACACCTTTTTCCCACATCTGAACAGCAGTAGCAGATACTCCCAAAAGCTTACCAAACGCTCGCTGACTCATTGAACCGCGAGCTAGTTTAATGATTTCAATCAGTTTTTGTTTGCTTTCGATCTTCACTGCTTATATAGCTAGCCAACTTTATTTACAAGTCTACTTTCAATATTACAAGTTTACTTTTATATTGACAGCCTTGTGTTTTAGTACTAAACTATATCTCTGGTTGTAAAACGGCAACTACAGGCATCAAGCTAGTAGACAAACCCATCTATCTTTAATCAACCCAAAAAATTTAGTTTGCTACGGCGCTTCAGCTAGTAGTTCAACTTTGCTGCGAAGAAATAATATCGAAGGTGCATCATGTTTCGCAAGCCACGCAAAATTAACCAATATCGCCGCAAAGGTAAAAACTTTATAGCCACTAATAAAATTAAACCAGAACAATGGAACATTTCTGACGCAGAAACTAAAGAAGCTTTAAAAGTTAAAGGCTACGATGTTAAGCAAATCAAAAAAATCCACCTTCTGAAACATCAAGTGTGTATTTCCTACTGGGATGCAAAAGGCAATATATGCAGCAGCTTTTTTAGCTACAGGATTTTTGCGCGTTGGCAAAAAGAAATAGAAAATTTAATTTATACCTGTCAAACCCTGAAAGAATGGGCAAAGTTAAATTACCTTATGAAGTACGAATTTGCCTATTACCATTATCCCAGTGAAATAGAAGATACACTCCACGCGATATTAGAAAACCACCTGTCTGTGTTAAAAGCAACAGATAAACAAGTAGTTTTACAGAAGATTTAACAGCAAAAATTATGACCATTTGTAGAGACGCGATGAATCGCGTCTTTATCCAACCAAAGAATGTGTTGCAATCACTAGTTGAATTGGTATTAGTTAGCAGCAGAAGTCGCTAACTCCGCCAGACGTTCTTGCTGGTCTAGAGATATACAAGACTGGATAAGTGTCTCTAAATCACCATCCAAAACAGGGGTAAGAGAATAATTATGACCTAACCGATGATCGGTAGCACGGTTATCTTTATAATTATAGGTGCGAATTTTTTCCGATCGCGATCCAGTACCAACCTGCGATCGCCGCATCGAAGTTACAGCTGCTTGTTGTTCGCCCAACTTGATGTCATACAACTTCGCCCGCAGAATTTGCATCGCCCGTTCTTTGTTTTGCAACTGGCTGCGTTCTTCTGTACAGAAAATGCGTATTCCCGTTGGTTTGTGCATCAAGTCAACGGCTGTTTCCACCTTGTTGACGTTTTGTCCACCAGCACCACCAGAACGGGCTGTAGTCATTTCAATATCTTTCGGGTCAATATGAATTTCCACATCATCCACCTCTGGCATAATCGCCACGGTAGCTGTGGAAGTATGAACCCGTCCCCCAGATTCAGTTGCCGGCACGCGCTGCACACGATGCACTCCAGCTTCAAACTTTAGCTGGCTGTAAACGTCATTACCTTTAATTTCGAGAATGACCTCTTTCCAGCCACCCATTTCTCCGCGAGATTCGCTCACTAGAGAAACTTTCCAACCTTGAGTCTGGGCATAGCGGGTGTACATCTGCATCAAATCGCCAGCCCAAATACTTGCTTCATCGCCACCAGTACCAGCGCGAATTTCCAACATGATATTCTTTTCATCATTGGGGTCGCGTGGTAGCAGCAAGACTTTTAAGCGAGACTCTAAATGTTCTATTTTTTCTTCAAGTTCTTTTACTTCCAGTGATGCCATTTCTTGCAACTCTGGGTCACTTGCAGACTCTTTATAAACCTGACGCGCTCCGATTAAGTCTTCTTGGGCTGTTTTCCAAATTTCATAGGTATTAACTACTTCTTCCAAAGAAGAACGAGACTTAGCAATTTCTTGATACTCATCAGGATTGCTAGCGGTATCGGGATCGCCAAGACGACGTGTTAATTCATTAAAAGTTTGTTCAACGGATTTTAGTTTGTCCAGTAAGTATGATTCAGCCATGACGATTGCGATCACTCCTTAAAAAAATAACAAATTGGCTCGAGCATATAAATGAAAATCGACCCAGCTGATGCAGGGCCGTCGTTAACAGCAGAGCCAACCCGCTACTTTTTGGTTTGTTCGTCGCCAGATGTTTGAGTGCTGCTCATACCGTACTTGCGGAGGAAGCGCTCTACTCGACCCTCAGTGTCAATAATCTTCTGAGTACCAGTGTAAAATGGGTGATTTCCAGACCAAACGTCTACGTGCAATTCTGGCTTGGTAGAGCCAATGGTCATAACAACTTGACCGTTGCAGTAAACTTTAGCATCTGGATACCACTTGGGATGAATATCAGATTTAGCCATTGTTCTTTGTGGGATGAATCTATATAAATTATAACTTTTAGCGTTCAATTGGAGCTAGGGATTAGGGACTAGGGACTAGGGATTGGGGACTGGGAAAGATGTAAATAAACAACGGACTTTTCCCAATACTCAATTCTCAATACCTAATCTCCAATACCCAGTACCCAGTCCCCAATCGCTTAACGCTTAGAGTACTGAGGTGCTTTCCGGGCTTTATGTAAACCATATTTTTTCCGCTCTTTTGCTCTCGGATCGCGAGTCAAATAACCTTCGGTTTTCAAAGGTGGGCGGTTGTCTGGGTCGAGTTGGCACAAAGCACGAGCAACTCCCAAACGAACAGAATCAGCCTGTCCGGTCAAGCCGCCGCCTTCTGCTTTTACCAAAATGTCATATTCATTTTCTAATCCCAGAGTTTCCAGGGGTGCTTTAATGACTCCCAGGTAGTTGGGGTTGAATTGGAAATACAAGGTTCCATCTTTACCGTTCACAATCAGTTGACCGGTGCCTGGAACCAAGCGTACCCGTGCTACCGCATTCTTACGGCGACCAGTACCCCAATATACGGCGCGACCGCTATTAGCATCTGCTACTACCATTAATTTTCTTCTCCAGGAATTGTACTAACTTTTAGTTCTTTAGGTTTTTGAGCATCATGGGGATGCGTAGGCCCAGCATAAACTTTCAGCTTGGTGAACAACTGCTTACCCAGGCTATTTTTAGGTAGCATACCTTTAACAGCTTGTTCTAAAATCCGCTCTGGTATGCGATCTTGCAATTTAGCGAAAGTTTCCGTTTTCATCCCACCGGGACGACCTGAATGGCGGCGGTAAAGCTTTTGAGTACGCTTTTTGCCTGTGACTGCTACTTTCTCGACATTGATGACGATTACGAAGTCACCTGTATCTAGGTGAGGTGTATATTCGGGTTTCTTTTTGCCTCTCAATACCTGAGCGATTTCGCTGGCGAGGCGACCGAGGCGTTTATCGGTGGCATCTACTATGTACCACTCACGCTCAAGGGTTGCTTGAGAAGGAAGGTATGTTTTAACTGTTGTCATTTGTCATTTGTCCTTTGTCATTTTTAATTTGTCATTAGTCATTTGTCTTTTGTCATTTGTAGTTACTAAGAACCAATGACTAATGACTCTTGACTAGTGACGAACTTTGGCAAGGTGTCGTACCAAATCTCTTTCGGAAAGGGAAAATCGGGATAGCCGACTCGCAACAAACACAAGCCTTGAGGCGGTGCGGCATATTTCACTTCTTCCCGGCGTTCTTCTTTCCAGAGTTCGGTGAAGTTAGAAAGTGTTCGTTGTCCAGAACCTACTTCTACCAGCATCCCTACCAACAGCCGTACCATGCCATACAAAAATCCATCTGCCTGTATTTCAATATGGATAAATGGCCCACTGCGACGACACTCTGCTGCTTGCACCTCTACCCAGGAATGCGATCGCTTTGAGCCTGCACGGTGAAAAGCAGCTAAGTGATGCTTTCCCAAGAGAGGTTTCAAGGCAGCTTGGATTAAAGATTCATCCAGGGGTGCATAATAATAATGCCAACTGAAGGGTCTTACAAACAAGTTAAGCCGATCTTCAGTATATATTGTGTAACGATACCGTCGATAGGCTGCACTAAAGCGAGCGTGCCAACGGTTATCGACACTAGCTGAAGCCCTGATTAATATATCTGGCGGCAGGTAGCTGTTGAGGATTGTTGCCCACTTGTGAGGTGGAATAAAACCTGTTGCTTCAAAATGGGCTACTTGAGCAGCAGCATGAACTCCTGAATCGGTTCGCCCAGCCCCATGTAGTGTTACATGGTAGCCAAGAATAGTAGCGATCGCAATTTCGATCTCTTCTTGGACTGTCCGCTGTTTTTTTTGCCGTTGCCAGCCATGAAAATGAGTGCCCAGGTATTGGATTACCAAGGCTACTCGATGAGTTTGTGTCGGCTGGTGGCTTTCTAACATACAGATTTTGTCCTTTGTCCTTTGTCACTTGTCCTTAGTTATTCACTAATGACCAATGACTAATGACGAATGACTAATTGACCAATGACTTAAACCAATTCAATTATTGCCATTTTTGCATTATCACCCCGACGCGGTACGGTACGCAGGATTCGGGTATAACCGCCCTGGCGATCGCCATATCGAGTTGGAGCTTGCTCAAATAGAGCGTGAACCAGTTGTTTGTCGAAGATATAGCCAAGAGCTTCCCGACGTGCTGACAAGGAGCCATTTTTGGCTAGGGTAATCATTTTTTCCACTTCACTTCGCAGAACTTTCGCTCTAATTAAAGTGGTGGTGATCTTACCATGACGGATCAGCTCGGTGGCGAGCGATCGCAGTAAAGCACGGCGTTGATCGGCTGGTTTACTGAGTTTTTTGACGCGACAACGGTGACGCATAATTATGCACTATGAATTATGAAGGTTTTTCTTAAGGGTGTTTAGAGCCTCTTTCCATTGGCAGGGTGATGCCCAAGCGTCGCTGTAAAGCTTCCACGACTTCTTCTGCTGACTTCTGCCCAAAGTTCTTAATTTCTAAGAGGTCTTCTTGGGTATAATCCAACAAATCTGCCACAGAGTTAACTTGTGCCCGTTTGAGACAGTTATATGCCCGCACAGAAAGTTGCAACTCTTCGATGGGTATCTGGGCAGTTGGATCGTCTGGAATATCGGAACCTGTGTCTGTTGGTTCTAGGGAGATGTCTTTCAACGGGTTGAATAAATCTACCAAGATCGCAGCAGCCGAAGATAGTGCTTCTTGAGGAGAAATACTGCCATTTGTCCAAACTTCCAACAATAGTCGGTCTTTTGGAATCAAGCCTTCCCCACGAGATTCTTCAACACTGTAGTTGACTTTTCGCACTGGCATAAATATCGAGTCGATTTGGAGAAAATCCAACGATGTGGCTTCCTCACGTCCTCGTTCTACAGTGCGATAGCCTTTGCCTTTCTCGATCCGAAATTCCATTTCCAGCTTTCCACCCTCAGCGATGGTGGCCACATACTGAGTCTGATCGATGACTTCTACTTCACTGGGTAAATCAAAATGTGCCGCAGTGATTGTTGCTGGGCCGCTAACGAGTAATCTACCAATCTGAGGCTGCGAAGAATAGTTTTTCAGGATAACTTCCTTCATTCTCATGAGGATTTCCAGCACATCTTCCCGCACGCCCGGAACTGTGGCAAATTCATGTGAAACGCCCGCAATCCGCACTGCTGTAACTGCTGTACCTTCTAAATTAGACAGTAAAACCCGCCGCAGTGCGTTGCCAACAGTTGTCCCTTGACCGCGTTCGAGAGGTTCCAAAACAAATTTACTGTAATGGTTCCGACTTTCTTCGGTATTCGACTCTACACATTCAATTTGAAACTGCGCCACGGATGAGCCTCCCTTCTTCTAAGGTGCTGCTAGCAGACAAATCAATTGCCTCCCGAATTGAATTTATGTCCTGTAGATTATAGATATATCAAACTAGTAGTATAAATTTACGGTATAGTTTGACACTTCTATTGAGCTTGCAGGTGCTAATAATATTTTGGGTAGCCCGAAGCCTAACAGCTTTCCCTGTGGGAAAATCTGACACGCTTTTGGTCGCCCAAGCTTTGACTCAATGACAGTTTGTACGTTAGACGCTCAAGCGGTCATTGCTGGCTGTCACTTTTTGACCTCACTGCCCAAGTCTTAGTATTTAAACTCGACGGCGCTTGGGTGGACGACAACCATTGTGAGGAATCGGGGTAATATCCCGAATCAATGTAATTTCCAGTCCTGCTCCTTGAAGTGCGCGGATAGCGGTTTCTCTACCTGCTCCTGGCCCACTGACCATTACCTCAATTTGGCGCATTCCTTGATCGATAGCTCGGCGGGCTGCACTTTCAGCTGCGGTTTGCGCTGCAAAGGGAGTTCCCTTTTTTGCTCCCTTAAAACCGCTAGAACCAGCACTAGCCCAGGAGATGACATCTCCGTTTTGATCGGTAATGGTGACAATGCTATTGTTGAAAGTAGACTGGATGTAGGCCATTCCACTGGGTACATTCCGTTTCTGCTTCTTGCTCCCGGTTTTTTTAGTTGGTTGTCTCGCCATACTTGTTTAGTTGATTTAAGGTAAAACTTGCTCGGATTAGCAAGCGTTGCAAAATTATTTCCCTGGAGCCTTCTTCTTCCCTGCCACTGTCTGCCTTCTGCCTCTACGGGTTCTGGCATTGGTGCGAGTTCTTTGGCCTCTGACTGGTAAGCCCATGCGATGACGACGCCCTCTGTAGGTACCAATGTCAACTAAGCGCTTGATGTTCAAAGACTCCAAGCGCCGCAAGTCGCCTTCAACTTGATAGTTGCTTTCTATTTCCCCTCTTAGGGCTGTCACATCGGCATCACTTAAGTCCTTAACGCGGATGTCTGGGTTCACACCAGTTGCCGCTATAATTTCTTGAGCGCGTGATAACCCAATTCCGTAGATGTAAGTCAGACCGATCTCGACGCGCTTATCGCGTGGAAGGTCTACTCCGGCAATACGTGCCACAATGAACTCTCCCTATTGTTCTCGCAATTACTGTTGGTTAGAAAAACGTGATTAATCGCGTCTTTTCGTTTTAATGATGATATGCGTCCTGCAACTCACTCTGTTGGTAAGAGTGTTATCCTTGACGTTGTTTGTGCTTGGGGTTCACGCAAATCACCATGACGCGACCACGACGTTTGATCACGTTACACTTTTCACAAATTTTCTTGACTGAGGCTCTAACTTTCATGCCTTTTATTTTTTGACTCCAAATATAAAATTATAGCATTTATAGGGAAAATAATCCAGTTAAATGACTAGTAAACAGTCAAAAAAATGGTTTTATGGTAAAATTCTCTACATATACTTACTTCTTTCGTAGTCGATAGGTAATTCTGCCTTTGGTCAAGTCGTAGGGCGTTAACTCTACCTTGACGCGATCGCCGGGCAAAATCTTGATATAATTTCGGCGAATCTTGCCGGAAATGTGTGCTAGCACGTTAAAGCCATTGTCCAAGTCAACGCGAAACATCGCATTGGGCAAGGACTCTGTAACCGTGCCTTCCATTTCAATCAAATCTTGCTTAGACAATTTGTTTTTTCCTCAACTCAACAATTTCGTGTTCAGTTGCAGCGCTTCATCTGCAAAGAAACACATTTTAAGAAATATATCAACAGTTTATTAATATATCTTAGCTAAAATTGATCTTTTTCTTGGGAGTGGGGAGTCGGGAATTATCTAGTCCCTACTTCCCCTCGTTTTCAGGAAGCGATTACCTTTTGTAGTTCATCAGTGACATCTTCTTGGGACTGATCGCCATTGACTGTTAGGAGTTTTTGGCGATCGCCATAATAATCAATTAAAGGTGCAGTTTCCGCGCGGTATACTTCTAAACGACGACGAATCACCTCTTCGGTATCATCTTTTCGTCCTCTAGCTAGCAAACGTTCGATGACAATTTCATCTGGTGCATCTAAATTGACTACCCTTTCGCCACTTTGATGTATTGCTTCCAGTAACTTCTCCAGAAAAGCTGCTTGGGTCACTTTTCGGGGAAAACCATCCAGAATCCAACCATTTTTGGCATCTGGCTGGCTTAGGCGCTCCTGTACCAAGTCTTGCACTAGCTGGTCGGGTACTAACTCGCCGCTATCAACATAACTTTGAGCTTTGATTCCTAAAGGAGTTTGCTCTTTCATGGCTTGTCTTAATATTTCACCCGTAGAAATATGGGGAATATTCAAGTGTTCAGCCAAGGTTTGAGCTTGTGTTCCTTTACCCGCTCCAGGTGGCCCCAAGAAGATTAATCGCGTCACTATTATTTCACCATTCCTTCATAGCGCTGAGATATGACATAAGTTTGGACTTGTTTAGCTGTCTCAATTGCCACACCAACTAAAATTAACAACGAGGTTGCACCTATTCCCCGGAAAGTTTTCACATTCAAAGCGCTTTCTACGGCAGTGGGGATAATAGCAACGAAGCCCAAAAAGATCGCACCCAAAAAAGTTAGTCGGTTGGAAACGCGTTCGATATACTCGCTAGTTGCCTTGCCGGGACGAATCCCAGGAATACTAGAACCCATTTTCTTCAAGTTCTGCGCCACATCTACCGGGTTGAGAATCAACGAAGAATAGAAGTAGCTGAAGAAAACAATGGAAATCATATAGACCAAGGCATAGACCCAGGAGCTAGAACCGCTTGGACTCAAATAAGTGTTAACTATATTTGCCAAATCGGTATTTTTAGTAAAATTGGCGATTAGCAGTGGCAAACTGAGGATGGCAGCAGCAAAAATAATTGGCATTACGCCGCCTTGATTTAGTCGCAGGGGCAGATAACTACGCTGCTCTGCCAAAACTCTTCGACCTACTTGCCGACGAGCCGAAATAATGGGGATGCGGCGCATTCCTTCCTGCACAATCACAATACCAACAATTGTTGCGAGGAAAACTAAGATCAGCACGATTACCCGACCCACTGCTTCCCGACCGCCGACTTGCACCAAGTCGATGGTATCGCCTAAAGCTTTTGGTAATGATGCGACAATGTTGACAAAAATCAACAATGATGCGCCGTTGCCAATACCCCGTTCTGTAATCAGTTCTGATGCCCACATGACGAACATCGAACCAGCAGTCAGAGCGATCGCAGTTTCAGCTACAAATATAGGCCCTGGCTTTAAGGCGAATTGCTGGAGGAATAATGCCGAAAAAGCTGTACTTTGAAGAATTGCCCAGCCTACAGTTACATAGCGGGTAATTTGCGATATTTTTCGGCGACCGGCTTCCCCTTCATTTTTCTGTAAATTTTCTAAAGTTGGAATCGCCGCCGTGAGTAATTGGATGATAATAGACGCATTAATGAAGGGCAAAATTCCTAAAGCAAAGACTCCCAAAGTCGAAAGTCCTCGCCCGGAAAATATATCCAATAAGCCGAATATAGAATTGCTGCCCGATATGGCTTCGGCAAATCTTGGTCTATCAATGCCTGGGACGGGTAAGAAAATACCCAGGCGAACCAAAATTAAAATACCGACGGTGACAAGCAGCCTACCTCTGAGGCCAGCTGCTTGCGCCATCTGCATAAAAGTTTCTTGAGCCGTTGGGGCTTTATCTCGACTGATCATAGAGTGCTACCTTTATAGTGAACCAAGCACTGGCAGCGAGTTGGCTTACATTTAAGTGCGCTGTTCCGGCTCACTCATAAGACTTCACAACTACCACCAGCTGCCTCAATTTTGCTACGAGCTGAAACTGTAAAAGCTGCCGCTTGTACATTGAGCGGAATGCTCAATTCCCCGTTACCTAAAACTTTCAATGGCCCTTTGACAGCAGTCAGGATACCTGCGGCTTTCAATGAGGTCAAAGTTACTTCCGTATTAGCGGGAAGGGAGGCTAGCTTCTCTACATTAATCGTAGTGTAAATCTTCTGATTAACAATCGGAAAGCCCTTCAGCTTAGGTAAGCGGCGGTACAATGGCTGTTGACCACCTTCAAAACCTGGTCGAGTCCCGCTACCAGAACGAGATTTTTGACCCCGCATACCTAAACCAGCACTAGCGCCTTGACCGGCAGAAATACCTCTAGCTACACGCTTCTTGCGTTTCTTTGAGCCTTTTTGCGGCTTAACATCATGGAGTCTCATAATTTATCAAGTTCTCATTTGTCGTTTGTCATTTGTCGTTTGTCATTTGTCATTTGTCCTTTGTTATTCACTAATGACTCATGACCAATGACTAATGACTAAATTAGATGTAGAGATTTTGAATAGGAATACCGCGATCTTCGGCGACTTCAGAAAGGGTACGCAGTGTAGATAAGGCATTAACTGCGGCTCTAGCATTATTGAGCGGATTGTTGGAGCCTAGTTGCTTGGCTAGAACGTTACGAACTCCTGCCAATTCCAACACAGTTCGCACTGCACCACCAGCAATTACCCCAGTACCAGGTGAGGCTGGACGCATAATCACTTTTGCCCCGCCACCGACACCATCAATAGGATGGGGGATGGAATTGGATTTGGTGATTGGGATATCAATAAGGTGTTTTTTGCCGTCGGCTACGCCTTTTTTAACGGCGCCAATTACATCGGAAGCTTTGCCTACTCCAACTCCTACCTGACCACGTTCGTTACCCACGACAACGATCGCTCGGAAGCTGAGTTTTTTACCACCTTTGACCACTTTACTTACGCGTCGGATTTGGATAACCCGCTCTTGCCAAGTAGTTTCTTCTTTTTTGGCACGCTTTGTTCTACTTTTACGCTCTGTTGCCATAATATATGCTCTGGTGAACGTCAGTTGTCAGTTGTCATTTGTCATTTGTCCTTTGTCATTTGTCCAATAACTAATGACTAATGACCAATGACTTTAGAAATCTAAACCAGCTTCGCGGGCTGCATCAGCTAGTGCTTTGACACGACCATGATATAAGTTACCACCGCGATCGAAGACTACTTTGGTAATGCCTTTTTCTAGCGATCGCAGTGCGATCAACTTCCCAACTTGTACCGAGGCATCGCGGTTTGCACATGACGCTAAACTAGATTTCAACTCTGGTTCTACAGTCGATGCTGCCACAATGGTTTGATGCTGAGTATCATCAATCAGCTGGGCATAAATATGCTCATTAGAACGGAATACCGCTAAACGCGGACGTTCTGGGGAGCCAATTACTTTGCCACGCACGCGTCGATGACGACGGTTTTTTGATTCTCTACGAGTAAGTTTCATTTCTACTTCTTACCACCCTTACCAGTCTTACCAGCTTTCCGTCTGACCACTTCACCGGCATAGCGAATGCCTTTACCTTTGTAAGGTTCTGGTGGACGAACAGCACGAATTTTGGCGGCTGTGTTACCGACGATTTCTTTGTCATAGCCGCTAACAATGACGTTAGTGGTACCTTCTACGGCAAACTGAATTCCATCTGGTGGTTCAATTTGCACTTGATGGCTGTAACCCATATTCAAAACTAGGTTACGCCCTTGAAGTTGTGCCCTGTAACCAACGCCTTGAATTTCCAAACGGCGCTGAAAACCTTGGGAAACTCCCTCGACCATGTTGGCAACTAAAGTGCGGCTCAAGCCGTGCAATTGCTTTGAGGTGCGAGTTTCATCCCGACGATTTACGTGTAATATTTCCCCCTCTTGAGAGAGTGAAACATTATCTCTGAGAGTGCGAGAAAGTTCCCCCTTCGGGCCTTTCACCACAACAGTTGTACCATCGATCGCCACTTGAACTTTGGCGGGAATAGTAATTGGACGTTTACCAATACGAGACATAACTTTTTGTCCTTTGTTATTTGTCCTTTGCCTTTTGTCCTTAACTCATGACAAATGACTAATGACCAATGACTACCAAACGTAACAAAGCACTTCGCCACCCAAGTTCTGACGCCGCGCTTCGCGGTCAGTCATAATACCACTGGATGTAGAAATAATGGCAATGCCAATGCCGCCTAGTACCCTTGGTAATTCTTTTCGATTTGAATAAACACGCAAGCCAGGCTTACTCACTCGCTTCAAGGCGGTGATCAGAGGCTGACGGTTTTTTCCCTTGTATTTCAGGGAAATCACCAGATTGCGTTTTACCCCTTCTTCTGCTTCTTCGATTTCAGCAATAAAGCCTTCCTCCCGTAGCACTTTGGCAATGCTTCGGGTCAATTTTGTAGCTGGCACTTGTGTAGTTTGATGCCGCGCCAGGTTGGCATTGCGGATGCGCGTCAGCATATCTGCAATTGTGTCGTTAGCCGCCATCGTTCCCTCTATAGATGAACTTATTGATCGCGAAAGGGCATTCCTAATTCTTTAAGTAAGGCGCGTCCCTCTTCGTCGTTTTTTGCTGTGGTGATAATGGAAATATCCATCCCACGCACTTGATCGATGCTGTCGTATTCGACTTCTGGAAAAATTAGCTGTTCTCTCACACCCAAAGTGTAGTTACCGCGTCCGTCAAAGCTTTTAGGGCTAACGCCGCGAAAATCTCGAATTCTGGGTAATGACAGGCTAACTAGTCTGTCGAAAAAGGCATACATCCGTTCGGCTCTGAGAGTCACCATGATCCCCACAGGCATCCCTTGACGAATCTTAAAGCCAGCGATCGCCTTTTTCGCCCTTGTCACCACTGGTTTTTGACCTGTTACCAAGGCAATTTCGTTAATGGATGCCTCTAGAGACTTCGCATTTTGAGCTGCTTCACCCAAACCTCGGTTAATCGTAACCTTTACCAACTTCGGTACTTGATGAACGTTGGTATATTGAAACTGAGTGGTCAGTTTGGGGACGATTGTCTCTTGATATAAGGTTTTGAGTCTTGTTGTCGCCATAGTTTTTTTGTCCTGATATCCCTGGGCTTGGTCAGGGAACAAAGTTATGAGTTATGAGTTATGAGTTATGAGTTATGAGTTAAATTTAATTCCTAACTCTTAATTCCTAACTTCTAACTATTTATCTAGAATTTCGCCAGTTTTCTTGAGTTTTCTGACTTTTTTACCTTCTGAGGTAAAGGTGTAACCAACACGACTAGCGACGTTTTGCTTGGTGGAATAAAGCATGACGTTGGAGCTATGAATTGGGAATTCTTGGGTAATAATTCGCCCTGATTCCCCTTCTTGCTGGGGTTTGACGTGCTTGGTTTTAATGTTGACACCTTTGACGATAACTTTACTCAGTTGGGGAAGTGCCTGAGTAATTTCGCCAATTTTTCCTTTGTCTTTGCCAGCAATCACTTGTACAGTGTCGCCAGTTTTGACGTGCATTTTATGGAATACTTTGGGCGTACCCTGTTTGGTTGCCATTAAAGCACCTCCGGAGCCAGAGAAACAATTTTAGTAAAGTTTTTATCGCGCAATTCCCGTGCAACTGGGCCAAAAACCCGTGTACCTCTAGGATTACCGTCTTTGTTGATGATTACAGCAGCGTTATCATCAAAGCGAATACTCATGCCACTGTCACGACTTACAGCTTTCCGAGTCCGAACAATTACTGCTTCCACAACATCAGACTTTTTTACAGCCATGTTAGGTGTAGCATCTTTGACAACTGCGATAATTTTATCGCCGATAAAACCATAACGACGGTTGCCTCCGCCTAAGATGCGGATGCACATTAGCTTGCGGGCGCCGCTATTATCTGCGACATTCAGGTAGGTCTGGGGTTGAATCACAATTATTCTCCCTTGTAATGTTGTTAGTTACTAACAACGATGAGGTTTAAGTAGGCTTGACGTTCAGGACTTCTGTGATTTTCCAGCGCTTGGTTTTACTCAGGGGTCTAGTTTCCTGAATGCGAACGCGATCGCCTACTTTACACTGATTTTCTTCGTCGTGAACTTTATATCGTTGGGTGTTAACCACAATCTTGCCGTACTTGGGGTGAGGAGCGCGGTTTTCTATGGCGACTACCACAGTTTTTTGCATTTTATCGCTCACTACCAAGCCAACTCGTTCTTTAACTGCCATAATCTCCTACTTTTTTTCTTTAGCCGATTGACTTGCTGCCCGTTTGCGTTCTGTTTCTAGTGTCAGCAATTGGGCTAGGCGGTGGCGCAATTGTCGAAACTGGTGGGGCTTTTCTAATTGTCTGGTGGCTTTTTGCAAGCGCAACTGAAATAGTTGTCTTTTGATTGCGACAATTTCATCAGAGAGCTTCTCGTCACTTAATTCTCTAGCTTCTGAAATCTTGGGAAGAGGCATAAGTTACTCCTGCTCCTGTGGTTGAGAGCGCACAATAAACTTAGTTTTGATGGGCAGTTTAAATGAAGCCAAACGCATTGCTTCACGGGCGATTTCTTCAGAAACCCCACCGATTTCAAACAAAATTCGTCCTGGCTTGACTACAGCTACCCAAAACTCTGGATTACCTTTACCAGAACCCATCCGAGTTTCAGCAGGACGCATGGTTACAGGTTTATCAGGGAAAATCCGAATCCAGATTTGTCCACCCCGACGAATATAACGAGTCATTGCCCGACGGGAAGCCTCGATTTGACGCGAGGTAATCCAAGCAGGTTCTTGAGCTTGGAGTGCAAAATCACCGAAGTTGAGGGTACTACCACGGCTGGCTAGTCCTTCCATCCGTCCCCGCTGTTGTTTGCGGAATTTAGTTCTTCTAGGGCTTAACATGGTTTGTTACTTGTCATTTGTCATTTGTCCTTTGTCATTTGTCATCTGCCATTTACTAATGACTAATGACTAATGACTAATGACGATTTATCCTTCATTTGAGCGGTCTTCAAATTGCTGGCGACGACGTTGTTGTTGACGGCGACGGGGTTCACGATCGCGATCGCGGGGGTCCCGTTCGCGATCGCGGCTTGCTGGTGGTAGTGGATCTGGTTCCTGTCCAGGAATAATTTCTCCTTTAAACACCCATACTTTGATACCCAAAATGCCGTAAACAGTTTTTGCTGTGCAATAAGAGTAGTCAATGTCAGCCCGTAAGGTATGTAAAGGTACTCTACCTTCACGAGTCCACTCTGTCCGGGCAATTTCTGCACCGTTGAGGCGACCGCTGACTTGGATTTTAATCCCTTGGATACCAGCGCGCTGGGCACGTTGAATAGATTGCCGCACTACCCGCCGAAAGGAAACCCGACGTTCCAATTGTTGAGCAATGTATTCAGCAATTAGGTAAGCATCAGCATCAACTCGTTGCACTTCAACTACGTTAATGCGAATTTGGCGATTGCCACCCAACACTCCTTGGAGTCCGGTACGTAAGGATTCAATACCTTGTCCACCACGACCTACGACAACACCAGGTCTAGCTGTGCGCACTTCTAAGTCGATTTGGTCGGCTTTGCGCTCAATCCGCACTTCGGAAATTCCGGCGTTGTTTTGAGCCTGTCTACCCAGCTTTTGATCTATGTATTGACGGAGTTTGTAATCTTCTTGGAGAAGTTCTGGATAGCGATCAGGAACAGCAAACCAACGGGATTGATGTTCATGTGTAATACCCAGGCGAAAACCAACTGGATGAATCTTCTGTCCCACGAATGCTTCCTCTAAAATTTCTTACTTTACGCAATTTATTCGTGTAAAAAAAGCTTATTTTTCTGGGGCGGCTGCAACAGCCACAGTAATATGACACGTCGGCTTGCGAATTTGGTAAGCTCGACCTTGCGCTCTTGGTTGGAAGCGCTTCAACGGCGGCCCTTGATCGGCATAAGCCTGAGTAATCACTAGTTGAGTCCGATCTAACCCAGCATTGTGTTCGGCATTGGCAGCAGCGCTTCTGAGAACCTTCAAGATGGGTTCAGTGGCGCGATAGGGCATGAATTCCAGGATGATTAACGCTTCTCGATACGATCGCCCCCGGATTTGATCGAGTACCCGACGCACTTTGTAAGCCGAGATGCGGATAAAACGAGCGATCGCTTTTACTTCAGTAGTATTAGTAGCCATAATTTTCTCCAATTTTGTTTTTCGTCCTTTATCCTTTGTCCTTTGTCAAAAGCTAATAACTAATGACCAATGACAAATGACCAATGACTAATAACTACCTACCCGCTTTTTTGTCGCTTTTTCCATGACCTCTGTAGGTGCGTGTCGGGGCAAATTCACCCAACTTGTGTCCTACCATCTGTTCATTTACAAAAACTGGAACGTGTTGGCGTCCATTGTGAACAGCTATGGTATGTCCTACCATTAAGGGCAAAATTGTTGAAGCTCGTGACCAAGTTTTAATAACTTCTTTTCTGTTGTTGTCGTTGAGCTTTTCAATTTTCTTTAGAAGATGATCCGCAACGAAGGGACCTTTTTTTAGAGAACGACCCATAGTTCAATTTTGGATTTAGGATTTAGGAATTAGGAGTGAGGAGTTAGGAGTGAGGAGCTAATAAGTTAGATTCAACTCATAACTCATAACTCATAACTTCTAACTCTTTAAGATTCACGACCACCGCGACCGCGTTTAGAAGACTTACGACGACGACGTACAATTAACTTGCTGCTAAGTTTCTTGCGATTGCGTGTCTTTGCGCCCAATGTGGGTTTACCCCAAGGTGTAACAGGCCCCGATCTACCGATAGGCGCTCTACCTTCACCACCTCCATGTGGGTGATCCACTGGGTTCATGACGCTACCTCTAACCTTAGGACGGCGACCTTTCCAGCGATTTCGTCCGGCTTTACCTGCACTCAGGTTTCTCGCGTCAGTATTGCCCACTTGCCCAATGGTCGCGTAAGACTCGCGTCGAATCAAGCGGACTTCTCCTGAAGGCAACTTGAGAGTCACGTAATTACCTTCTTTCGCCACGACTTGAGCGCTAGCACCAGCAGCACGTACAATTTGACCACCTTTACCAGGAGTCAGTTCTACGTTGTGAACACTAGTACCCAAAGGAATTTTCCAGAGTGGTAAGGCATTACCATCTTCAAAGGGAGACTCAGGCCCAGAAATAATTATTGTTCCAACTTTCAACCCGTTGGGGTGAAGGATGTACCGTTTTTCGCCATCTTGGTAATACAAAAGGGCAATTCTGGCGTTGCGGTTAGGATCGTATTCAATTGCTGCGACTTTAGCAGGAATATTATGTTTATCCCTTTTAAAATCGATGATCCGATAAAGCTGTTTGTGTCCGCCACCCCGGCGACGACTAGTAATCCGTCCGTGATTATTCCGACCTTTGGCGCGATGCTTCGAGGTTGTTAAGGATTTTTCTGGCTCGGTTCTAGTAATTTCCGCAAAGTCAGAGATTGTAACTTGGCGAGTGCTGGGGGTATAAGGGCGATAAGAACGAGTACCCATAATCTATTTTGGATTTTGGATTTACTTAAATTTTGGATTTTGAATTTTGGATTTTGGATTTAATGAGTGTTTAACTAATTGCGACCATCTTTGATACTTATTCAGTAAACTCCTCAATCTAAAATCTAAAATCTCTAGACTTCTGGGAATAGAACTTGTCTAATCTTGTCTTCATCCCCAGGTGCGACAGTGACGATCGCTCGCTTATATTGGGGTTTATAACCAATAAATTTACCAACGCGCCGCTTTTTACGTGGTGGTAATGTGGTGTTGACTTTTACAACCTTGACCTGAAACAAGTCTTCGATCGCAGCCTTAATTTCTGGCTTTGATGCCTTGGGAATTACTTCAAAGGTGTACTTGTTTTGTTCCATCAAGATGGTCGCTTTCTCGGTGACGATTGGGCGACGTACTAAGTCGGCTAGGTCACGGGGGTCAAAGCTAGGCACTGTAGACCTCCTGAATTTTTTCTAGGGCTGATGCCGTAACTACAATTTTGTCAGCGTGCAGTAAATCAAAAACATTTAGCTGGTCGGCTGCAATTAGTTTTAAATTTTCAATGTTGCGGGCTGACAGATAGACGTTATCTGTATCCGCAATTTCAGACAAAATTAACAGTGCCTTGCTTTCTGGTACTACTCCCCAACGGTCAAGCGCTGCCACTAATTCTTTAGTCTTGGGGCGAGATAGCTCAGTGCTAAATTCTTCTACTACGATCAAGTCCTCAATGCGGCTGACAAATGCTGTCCGCAGTGCCAAACGTCGCTCTTTGCGGTTCAATTTGAGGTTGAAGTCTCTGGGTTTGGGCCCAAAGATCACACCACCACCACGCCACAATGGAGAACGAATAGACCCGGCACGAGCGCGACCAGTACCTTTTTGTCGCCAAGGTTTCCGACCGCCGCCTCTGACTTCAGCACGAGTTTTTGTACTGGCATTTCCTTGACGAGCATTAGTCAATTGCCGTACTAAGGCGCGATGCACAATATGAGACGCTGTTTCTTCTTTGGCAACGCGCAACTCGAAGGTCGTCTCACCGACCTGTTCTCCTTGCCAATTTTTAACTACGCTTTCAACCATTTTTCTTATCTGTCCTTTGTCCTTTGTGAGCCACTGCGGTCTTGAGGTTTCCCCAAGTAAAGCACGTGGCGTCATTTGTCATTGGTCTTTTGTCATTTGTCCTTAGCCAATGACTTTTGACTAATGACTTCTGACTAATGACTTTTGACTATCCCACTACTTTTGCAGGCACAACGCTGACTAGAGCGCCTGGCTTACCAGGAATGGCTCCTTTAATTAGCAATATGTTGCGTTCTGGATCAACTCTCACTATGGTCAGCTTGCGGATTGTGATGCGTTTTCCACCTAAACGTCCTGCCATCCGCTTACCTGGATAGACACGACCTGGTGTTGTACCAGCACCAATTGATCCAGGCGCTCTGTGGTTTTTGGAACCGTGTGACATGGGCCCACGAGCAAAGTTGTTGCGCTTCTGGTTTCCCGCAAAGCCGCGACCGATGCTTGTGCCGACGACATCGACAATTTGACCTGCACTAAAAATATCTGCTTTGATCTCTTGACCTAAAGCATAATCACTAGAGCTATCGGTGTGATATTCATTTAAGTGACGCAATGCTGGGGCGGATGATTTAGCCAAATGTCCCAGTAGTGGTCTGTTTAGTGCCTTGGGTTTAACTTCGCCATAACCAACTTGAATGGCAAAATAACCGTCGGTTTCTTTCGTTTTAACTTGTGTAACAGTGCATGGCCCTGCTTGAATGACAGTCACAGGAATAGCTACTCCTGCTTCGTCAAATATTTGGGTCATGCCCAGCTTGGTGCCGAGAATACCTACAGACACAATAACTGGTTCTCCTTTCTACTTGCTGACCTTGGAATTGGACTCTAGAGGACACGTTTTGTACGTATCAGTTTAGGCTGGGTTAGCCTGCGAAATTTGGAATGGCTTTAATAAACCGCTCCAAATGCTTTCGGACACAACAAACCGTGTCCGTACTGCTTGGTGAATCTGTTTAGCTTCACTCACTAGATCACCAGAGCAGCCACAAGTCCCTTCCCAGTGGGAAGGAGTAACTTCTGGAATCAATGCAAGGCGCTACAGCTTTAAGCTGTGTGCAGCAATGCTTTTGTCCAAGCAATTGCTCTGGCACTTTCTGGAGGCAGCGCTGTCGGCGGGGTTTCCGATTTTTACACGCCTATGAGACGGGTTCCCGGAGATTGGCTACTGCCGTGTTGCAGTAGGACTTAAGCGGTTTTTACCGCCCAGTATCCGTTAACTGAGACTGACGTAATGCCATGAAACCAACATTGCTGCTCAGTTTTACTTCCTTAAATACCTTAAACTATTGTTTAAGACTTTGCCTACTTTTTCAGAGGCGCAGGAGTAAACTTACCCTGGAGCTTAGGATTTGCTTTGGTTATTCGTCCATCCGCTCCAATGTTGACCTGAAAGCTTTCTTAGTTTACCAGTCTATGATCAATCTGAGTTAGATTATCCAATTTGGATTAATTCATCAGCTTTTGATGCTAACACTACCTCAGAATGACAGTAAAAAGTTAACCTAATTTGCGTTTTTGGTCACAATCTAATAATATAAATTATTTATTTATGTTTGTCCAGTAATTTATAGAGTTATTTTTAGGGAATGGGGACTGGGGAAGAAGCAAAGGAGCAGCACTTCTCTACGAGACGCTCCGCGAACGACTACGCTCAGTGACCGAGGCGCAGGGGGCAAGGGGGAGAAATCAATTCAAAATTCAAAATTCAAAAACTCTGCCTCCTGCCTGGTTGTTGAGCGTAGTCGAAACACTGCCTCCTCTTTCCCCTCTTTTCAATGCCCAAAAAAATGCTTTTAATCTATCGGTTCAGGGTAAATAATAGAGATATTCTAAGTGGGATAAGACGAAAATCTATGGCACTAATTACCACTGGCAACGGTTTAATCCGCGATCTGGAAAAATTTGGCGCTCTTGGTGTGTATGTACCTCTCGAAGGGGGTTATGAAGGTCGATATCAGCGCCGAATACGGGCGGCTGGCTATACTACCCTCCACATTACGGCTAAAGGACTGGGTGACGTAGCTGCGTATCTCACAAGAATTCATGGAGTCAGACCTCCTCATCTTGGGAAAAAAAGCACTGGTAGTGGTGCAGCAGTGGGTCAGGTTTACTATCTGCCGCCAATTCTCAATTCTCATCTAGAACAGTTACCACCAAAGTCAAAGGGGCTGGTCTTGTGGATTATTGAAGGGCATATTCTTTCTAATGAGGAGGTTGAGTATTTAACGAACTTGCCTCAGCTAGAACCACGAGTGAAAGTCATTATTGAGAGAGGTGGCGATCGCGCTTTCCGTTGGACTTCTCTAGAAAAAACTCTGTTAGCTAGTTAGTCCTTTGTCATTAGTCATTAGTCATTTGTTCATAACTAATGACTAATGACTCAATTCAATCAGCATTTCAATAATGCTGAAGCGAAAACCACAAGATGCAAATAACCGCCGTGAAGCCTCGTTAGCAATTGCTGTATCTAGACGAATTTGCTTGACACCTATCTGATGAAAGCGTTCAACACTCAGCATCACCATCTGCCGCGCAATCCCCTTTTGGCGATATTCTGGTTCAACCCAGATATCATGAATAAAAGCAAATTCCTGTAACTGATAAATTGGTATTTCTCGCTCAATTGTTGCTACAAGAAATCCTACAATTTGCCCTTCATTTTCGGATACTAGAAATACACTACGATCGCTATTTGCTAAACGTGTCAACCATTGTTCATAACGCTGTTCTGGATGCGGTAGAAAACCATACTTGGCAGAATCCCAAGACTCATGCAAAGCACAAATTTTGGCAACCATTGGTAAAACTGCGGGTACGTCTGTGATTGTGGCGGGGCGGATCAGCATAAGCTTTCAAGCACAAAAAGCACAAACAAGAAAGAATGCCTTGGAGCATCCGTGAGAGGTTAGAATGATTGTACATTTGTCAAGAGGGTGCGGGAAAAGGG
>NZ_JABXKK010000086.1 GCF_017115045.1 Nostoc sp. NMS8
TTAATCAACTTTTGTTACTTCAGTAAACCTGATGCAAGTTATTAGTTTTGCTTATTAGATAGTCATAATTTAGTGTTTGCAGGTGTTCCAAATGCATAAAACACGAAATGTTAGATATATTTACCTGGTGTTAGCCCTGAAAAGATAAAATAGGAAAGAGTATTGTTGTTATCGACTCTAGATAGTTAATTGAATTACTACCGAAATTAGGAGGGAGGTGTGACATGACAATTACTCTAAATCACACAATAGTGCCCGTACATGACAAAGAAGATTCGGCAAAGTTCTTTGCAAATATTTTTGGTTTAGAAGTCGAAGTTCCCATTGGCCACTTTGCTGCTGTACATATTAATGATGTCCTAACACTTGACTTCGCCGACGCCCAAGTGTTTGAGTCTCATCATTATGCGTTCCATGTCAGTGACGAAGAATTTGACGCGATCTTTGCGCGCGTCAAAGAGGCGGATATTGAATACAGTAGTGACCCTATGCATCAAAATAAGGGACAAATTAACCACAGAAAGCAAGGTCGTGGCTTCTATTTCTATGATCCCAATGGTCACAACTTAGAACTGTTGACCAAATAATTCATAATGGCGCTTCTACGTCGCTCTAAGCGTTGGCGCAGCCTCTCTAAGAGTTGCGATAGGTTGGCGTACTTCGTAGGAGAAGCAAGCTACGCGTACCGTGTCGCAGACAAGCCTCTCGTAGAGAAGGCTTTACGCTACACTAACACCGTTTTTTCATCCCCTGGCTCGCCGTCCCTCCGATGTCTTGGGGGGACTACAGGGGGGTGTTATTATGTGCATTTTCATACAGAATTGGTATAACGTAATTCGTAATTAAGAGGGTATAAACCCTATTGGTTACAATTACGAATTACTTTGACCCAGGCTGAGATTGTTTTGACATCAAGTTAAAGCATTACTTTTTTATTAAAAAATACGCTGTTGCATAGTCTGGCAATTGTGTGATATTCTGCCCAAATTCTTTTTTATTCTGAAAAATACCTGCCAAAAAATCGAGTTGATAAAGATTGGGTAAAAAGGCTCCACCTGTATCAGCAATAACTCCCATTTGCAGATGTTTACGACCACCCTGAGTATGCTCAATCACAATCACTTTACCTAAACCGATATTCAAAACATCTCCAGCAAAAGTGACTCCAGGTTTTATAGAAATTTTTGCATCTATTTTGTATCCATAACCTTTAATAGCATCAACTTCTCTAAAATACCAATAACGCTTTTGTGCTGTTGCCTTTAAACCCCGAATATAAGACATTCCATTATTTCTGTCTACATTAAAAAAAGCTTTATAACCATCTGTAAAATTAATCAGAATTGTTCCTTCCATAATTGCTTCTTCTAAGCCATTTCTGGTTAGGTAAGCAAGAGTTGTAACTTTGCCAAATTCTCTCCCGCCTGGTTCATAAATCCCAGATAAAACATCCTGTTTTGTGTATCTAGTGTAGAACTTATCGTTATTAGAGTTTTCTTTTAAGCTATAAATTGGTGTATTAAAAGCAGAGGTTTTCTTACGAGAACCAGGGTGAGTAAAAACAGCATATTTGGTAATTCGTAATTGTTTTTGCTGTTTACTATTTGGGTTATAGGCAGACCATTTAATGACTCGAAAATTGGTATTGATAAATTTAGGGTCTTGTAAACGAGTAGCTCGATTATTAGCAATATCCTCTTTTAAGACAACAATCATGAAATCTAAAGTTTTGAGGACATCTGGTACAGTAACTCCTTGAGTAGCAAGTATTCCTGTACGTAGAATATCTGGGTCTTGTGAAGCATAGTCTTGAAAATATTTTCTAGTATTAACGAGAACGGTTAATAAATCTCCTTGATTGAAGTTAACTTTACTACTTGGCAGTTTTCCTGGAGTAACAACCTGGCTGCCATTAATACTAAATTTATATTTTTTAAATTCATCAACAACTGAATAGGGTGAAGATGCTGCTAATAAATTTTGTCGAGATGAAAAAAAGTTTTGCTTCCCGATAATTTCTTCAGATATTTTTTGGGTGAAAAAAGGATTTTGAGGCTTTGAGGTAAGTGGATCGGCAACTTGATTGGAAGTGAAAGAAATCTGTGATTGAAATGGGGCAAAATTATCTTTTGTAAAAGACTGATCTGGTTCAGCTATCTGCTGAGTTTTTGACTGAGTATATAGATAGTTACTGGCTAAACTAACAAGTAGTAAACCAGCAAAACCGACTGTGAAGCATAATTTTTGCTTAAATAAGATATTCATAAATTGGAAAATAAATTCCTACTTCAATATGTGAATTTTGAATTGTTTAAGTTTCTACAACCTCACGCACTAACTGCGCCAACTTTTCGGCACTATCAGGAATAGCGATCGCATGAGCTTTTTCACCCATCTTTGCTAACTCTTGCGGTGACTGTAACAAATTCAACACAATACTTTGCAATGCTTCTGCCGTCAACTCCGATTGCTTCAAGGTTAACGCTGCACCCGCTTTGGTAAATACGTCTGCATTGTAAGATTGATGATCTTCGGCGGCAAAGGGGTAAGGAATCAAAATCGCTGGTGTTCCACACACTGCCAATTCTGTCAAGCTACCTGCGCCAGAACGACTAATAGCAAGAGTTGCTCTTTGCAACAAGGCTGCCATATTGTTGTAAAAAGGTAAGGCTATGTACTGTGGATGTTTGAGGCTATCTGCTTGCGTGTCGCGATCGCCAGTTAAATGTACTACATAAATACCAGCATCAAACCAAGCTTTTGCAGATTCGCGCACCAATTTATTCACGGCAACAGCACCCTGACTACCACCAAAGACGACAATTAAAGGAACACCATCAGGAATAGCTAAATCCAGTGGTGCATCAATTGCCCCATCCAGAAATTGCGCTCTTACGGGAGTACCAACATAGACATTTTTGGCACGGGGTAAATACTTAGCAGCAACTTCAAATCCCAAAGCTACCGCACTACACCAAGGGCCAAAAAAGCGAGTTACTTTACCTGGTAAGGCGTTAGATTCGTGGAAAACCACGGGTAAACCAAGGGAACGCGCTGCAATGACGGCTGGCCCGGCAATGTAACCGCCTGTGGTAAACACCCCTTGAAAATTTCCCTGTTTGAGAATTCGTCTGACTTCTAGAATCGAAAGGGCGAGTTTACCCAAAATCCGAATTGAGGAGAGTCCAAACCCTTGCTGAAACCCTTCAACTGCAATAGTATTCAAGGGATACTGTTTGGGGACAAGTTGAGTTTCTAGCCGATCGGGTACTCCCAGCCATTCTATTTGATAATCTGGAAGTTTTTCTGCCAGTGCGATCGCTGGAAACAAATGTCCACCAGTCCCACTGGCAGCTATTAATAATCGTATCGGTGCGTTTGCCATCAAACCTCTACCGTTTAGCGTCTAGCTTAACTAAGATAAAACAATTTGCTTACTTTCTCTAATCAAATCAGTAAATTCTTACCAATGACTAACATTTTTACCGCCTTAGTGAGATGCCAACTCAAATTTCCAGCAAATATCTGGCTGGTTTCCTGCCTACTGACTATTGGTTTAACAAGCGGTTGGCAACGCATTCTGGCGACGACACCACAGCAATTAGCCCAAGCGGGTACAGCCCCAAATGCATCAGCCGACCTGAAAAACCTGTTGACACAAGTTGATGCAGCTGCCAGTCGGGGCGATGTGAAAGGGGTGTTGCAATTCTACAGCCCCAATTTCACTCATGGGGATGGATTAAACCTCCAAACCCTAGAAAAATCTTTAGCTTCACTTTGGCAACGATATCCGAAATTGCAATACACTACGAAATTGCTATCTTCAAAACCTGAAGGCAATGGGGTTATTGCCGAAACAGAAACGAAGATAACTGGCTTACCTTCTGGTAGCACTAATAAATTGTCTCTCAATGCCACAATTAAATCACGTCAGCGCATTGAAGGCGGAAAAATAGTCCGTCAAGACATTTTGTCAGAACGCACCCTACTTACCTCTGGTAGCAAGCCGCCCCAAATTGATATTAAGTTACCACAGCAGGTGGTGGTTGGTCAGAAGTATAATTTTGATGCGATCGTCCAAGAACCACTTGGCGATGATTTTCTACTAGGAACGGCGCTAGAAGAAGCCATCCAACCAGAGAAATTTCTCAACCCCACACCTGTGGATTTGCAATTACTGACATCTGGCGGACTGTTTAAAGTTGGACAAGCACCATCTACCCCTGGTAGCCAATGGGTTTCTGCTGTCATTCTGCGGGGTAATGGGATGACGATGGTAACTCAGCGTCTGCAAGTGGTGAAAAAGTAGAGACGTGATGAATCGCGTCTGTACAAGAGTTAGGAGTTATAGCCCGACTGATGATAAATTATGAACGATGAAACTTGAGCTAATTCATAATTCATAACTGTTAACTCCTGACTCTTAACTTATCCTAATGACTTCTCTACAAAATCAAATCATTTTAATCACTGGTGCAAGTAGTGGTATCGGTACTGCTTGTGCCAGAATCTTTGCTGGTGCGGGTGCAAAACTTATCTTGGCAGCACGACGGTTAGAACGTTTACAGCAGCTAGCAGATACTCTTAATAAAGATTTTAGTACTGAAATTCATTTATTACAGCTAGATGTGCGCGATCGCAGTGCTGTCGAATCTGCTATTGCTACTCTACCCCCCGCCTGGGCTGACATCGACATTCTCATTAATAATGCTGGTCTAAGTCGCGGTTTAGACAAGTTGCACGAAGCCAGCTTTCAAGACTGGGAAGACATGATTGATACTAACGTTAAGGGTTTACTTTACGTCTCCCGCTATGTTGTTCCGGGAATGGTGAGTCGCGATCGCGGTCATGTGGTAAATTTAGGTTCCATTGCCGGACATCAAACCTATCCCGGTGGCAATGTCTACTGTGCTACTAAAGCTGCTGTCAGAGCAATTTCTGAAGGTTTAAAACAAGACCTGTTGGGAACGCGGGTACGTGTAACTTCCGTTGATCCTGGTATGGTAGAAACGGAATTTAGCGAGGTACGCTTCCACGGAAATACTGAACGCGCCAACAAAGTCTATGAGGGAGTTACACCTTTAACAGCAGATGATATCGCTGATGTGATATTTTTCTGTGTGACGCGATCGCCCCATGTCAATATCAATGAAGTTGTGCTGATGCCTGTTGACCAAGCAAGCGCTACCCTAGTTAACCGCCGAACATCAAAATAACCCATCTCCATACCATTTAAAAAAGCTTACTCTTTTTCAGGTAAATAGACCACGCAGTAGGGGCACAGCAATGCTCATTGATGTCAACTAAGGTTAAACGGGCGGTTAGAAACCGCGTCTATACAAACAAAAGCTACCGATCCTGGGTTTCAAACCCTTAATTTGAATTTAGTCCGCGGAGGCGGACAATGCCAGTGTAGCCGCGAATTCTATTCGCCAGGTCTTAAGTTGACACCTATGCACAGATGTGGTTCAAATACATGAAAACTGATGTAAGACTTTACCTACTTGGCTAGAGTGAATCTACGAACTGCTGTACTTTTTCTAGGAGTGCCTGATGTTCGATTTGTTCCGCTAACTCTTGGGCATTTTGGAAACACCATCGTGCCATTTTTTTGCGTCTGGTTGTGGCGTAAAGGTTTCCCATATTCAGCAAAGTCGAAATTTCTCCCAGAACATCGCCCAGTTGTTGATAAATTACAATGGCTTGTTTGTAAAACTTCATTGCCTGCCGATGCTGTGCCAGAGTAGTGTAGGTAAAACCAATGTTATGAAGGGTTGTAGCCTCACCAGAGCGATCGCCAATTGCCTGACGTGTCAAAAGAACTTGATAGTAGAGTAATAGAGCTTCTTTCGGTTTTCCTAAATCATGATAAACAGAAGCAATATTATTCAAAGTGGTTGCTTCTGCAAGCAAATTCTTCGCAGCTCGTTGAATTGGGAGTGCTGCTTGAAAAAATTCTAGAGCTTGCTCAAACTTGCCTAAAACATTGTAGGCGAACCCAATGCCATTTAGGGTTGTTGCTTCACCAGAAAAGTCACCTAGCGATCGCCGCATCGTCAAAATTTGGTGTTGTAACAACAGTGCCCGTTTTGGTTCTCCCAACCGGGTATAAATTAGCGCCACGTCATTGAGCGTAGAAACTTCACCTTGAATATCTTGCAATCGCCTGAAGATGGAAAGCGCTTTGTCAAAATATGCCAACGCCTGCGAAAATCGTCCTAGACGGCTGTAGGTAGAACCCAAATTGCTAAGTGCAGTTGCCTCTGCGGAAGCGTTGCTAATTTCAACAGCAACCGAAAGCGCCTGATGAAACCGCTCTAATGCTCTTCGAGGTTGCGAGCAACTGAGGTAAGCTAAACCGAGATCGTTCAATGTATAACCTTCCCTAGCTCGGTCTGGAATTGCTCTAGCTAGGTATAAATTCTTGGTTGCCAGATCGAGATACTCTTGAAATTTACCGCGCTGATAGTAGCGGTTTGCTTCATCACGACGTTGTTCCCACTCTTTGACTTGATTTAATGGTTGCGTCATCTGACCTCAGTTGCACTCTGCGATAATTAAGCAGGACATCTCTTGGGAATGAACCTCTCTTAGGTTTCCCAAATTTTAACCTCAATCTTCTATCTTTAGATATAAGACGTAAAGAGATAAGTATGGTATTATTCCATCTTTACATGAATATTTATGAAGCAATTAATACAAAATACCTTAGTAGAGGCGCACAAAATCTGACCTTTTTCCTGAAAGGAGAAAGGTTTTGACGGGGGCTGCTTCCTTGAGATTTCCGACTTATTTAAGATTTCAAAATGTAAACAGAATCATCTGGCTGCCATTCTGTGCGTGAGATAGCGTAGTAAACTACATCATGACCGTAATAGCTAGCATCTTTTTCATACTTCATCCCTAGCTTTTGAATCACACGCACTGAAGCGATGTTTTCTGGATGTGCGATCGCAACTATCCGATCTAGCTTCACTTCCCCAAATCCAAACTTTAAAGTTGCTTGTGAGGCTTCAGTCCCCATTCCCATATTCCAATAGGACTTGTCAAACACATAGCCAAGCTCAATTTCTGGGGTATTTTCCAGAAAACTAAGTCCACAACGGCCAATCATTTTACGAGTTTCTTTGTGTATTACTGCCCACATCCCAAAGTTGTGTTGTTGCCACTGTTGGATATGTTTGTTTAAACTTGTCTGGGTTTGTTCCCTTGTTCTCGGTAACAGATACCTCATCACTTCTGCATCGCTGTAGAGGCGAAATAGGTAATCAAAATCATTTAGAGAGAAGCGCCTTAGTTGCAGCCGCGCAGTTTCTATCTCCATAATTGCCCCAATTCAGAATTAAATTTAGAAATTGTCACGATAATTATCCAATTCCTATTCTGAACGAGGCAGAGCAAAATACAAGCACTAACCAGATTTTTTTCAAATCTTCAGTTCTTGTCAAATATTCCCAAACTTAAGTAAGAGCTATTTGAAGTTTCTTCACTACTTTTTGAATTAATCGATTACTTTTGGTAACAATGTTCGGCTGTTTTAGTTGTTGCGGTCTTTTCTCCGGTTCTTTAAGAAAACGATAGTATAAAAACTCGTCTCTGTAACAAATATTGACATCTTCGCCTTGACATAAACGGGCAAAATCAGTAGAAGAATAGTTCATGTAGTGAATACGATGAATTGGTTTTAATTCATCTTGGTTGTAAAGAATATTATTAATATTTACAAAGGGGTCTGAATTAGCACAGTTACCTGTTCTTTCTTGACCGTTTGGACTGAGAGTAAAATTAAATAAGGCAAGATTTGATTTCCATGTCAAATAATTAAATAAATGTGCATCATCCCAACATGCAGTTAGCCATTCAATCTCTCCATCTTCAATTAATAATTTCTTATATAAATCTAAATCTTTTTCTTGAAATAACCCTGATTTAGAACCAAAAAAATCAGAGCAATGGAGTCTAGGACGTATGTCTTTTTCGGAAGCAATCTTGGACTTTTCTAAAAGTGGAATATTTAATGGTACTTTTGTACGTTCTTTAGTGTGTATCCAGTCATCAAATACAAAATTGTAAGCGTTTAATTTTTCCAAAATATCATCAACTGGCTTCATAAGAAGGCTATCAGCATCACAAAATAAAAACTGATTAAAATGTCCGTTAAAAACACACATTTTTCTTTGTAAGTGACCTGATGACCACCAATTACGTGAAATTTTGGAAGTTCTAGCACCTGGGTGAACTGCCCAAATTTTGTGAGAAAAATCTTCCCAGTATTGTATTGCCTCCCAATTCTCAAAAATGCTGACGTTTTTTCTAGACTTTATTTCTTTTTGAACTAAGTCTAATTTCTCATTATAGGGAATAATACAAATAGGAATATCTGGGCTAACATTAACTTCAATACTATTCAACAATGCCACTAGCTGATCGTAAACAGCATCATTTGCAAGTGTATAAATACCGAAAGATTCCATAAGATAATATCCTAATTTTTATATTTAGTTTATTTGTAATGCTTCTGGTGCGATCGCAGCCTCGATCGCGTCAGTAAGTTGATAGATAAGAACTCAGCATAACCATTATAAATAGCGTTTTTAGGTAAGTCAACGAATTCAATTCTGACGAAATTTTCTTAAAAGTGCCCAATTCTATAATTAATTTCATCATTATTACTTGATGGATATTGATTAAAATTCATGCTAGGCGATCGCGTCGAAAAATCTGGAAAAGAATTCGTAATGATGCTCTCTATGAGACACTGCACGTAGCTTGCTTCTCTGTAAGGGTACGCGGAGTCGCTACCTCTGCGCTAACCTAATTTATCATGACGCTCTTTAGGAGACGCTACGCGCAGCGTGGAGAAGACAGTAATTAATTTTTGTAACGGTAATCAAGCAAGACAAGAGCCACAAAACTTGCCGAGACTCGGCTGAAGGTTCGCCAAATGTCTTGTTTGTTGCTCTTGAGCGACAAAATTGATTAAGACAAATTGTTAGGCGTATTTTTTTGCAAACATTAATATAATGCTCTTACTATGAGCATCTACCAATCTCTCAAAAAATCTTACAGGCAAGACAGACGCCGTGAAAATGACTGGCGGTTGTTTTTGCGTCTAGTACCCTATGCCCGTCGTAGCGGAAGGTTATTGGCGCTGTCGATGTGCCTACTAGTACCGATCGCCCTAGCGAATGCCTTACAACCGTTCTTAATTGGCCAAGTGATTTCCCTGATTCGGCATGAACCAAGCGCTTACGAATTTTTTCGGAATCGTCCCCTCTCCCAAGGGTTAAATATCCTAGAGGGATCACTGGTGATTGCGATCGCCATCCAATTAATGTTGACAGGTGTCCAAGGTTACATAGTCCAAAAGCTAGGGCAGCAAATCACCGCAGCAGTTCGACAAGACTTATTCCAGCATGTGACATCTCTAGCAGTGCGCTTTTTTGACCGCACGCCCGTAGGTAAATTAATCACCAGAATCACCAGCGATGTGGAAGTGTTGGGTGATGTCTTTTCGACTGGGGCAATTGGCATTGTGTCCAATTTGTTTTTAATGCTGGTAACTTTGAGTTTAATGTTTTCTATCCAGTGGCAACTCGCTTGCTTGCTGCTATTAATACTATTACCAATTAGCTGGTTAATTGTTTACATTCAGAAACAGTATCGCAAAGCCAATTACAAAGGGCGGGAAGAACTTTCTATTCTGAATTCGCAGTTACAAGAAAATGTACTTGGCATTAACGTCGTCCAATTGTTCCGCAGAGAAAAATTTAATGCTGAATTGTTTCGTGCTACGAACAACAACTACACTCAGCAAGTGGATAAAACCATTTTTTATGATTCATTTGTTTCCGCAACCTTAGAGTGGATCGGACTAATTGCGATCGCAGGTGTTTTGTGTGTGGGTGGGTGGTTGTTATTGGGAAAAAGCTTGACTTTTGGAACATTATCTACATTTATTTTGTATGCCCAGCGATTATTTGATCCCTTACGGGATTTTGCCGAAAAATTTACAGTAATTCAAGCTGGTTTCACTGCCATTGAACGCGTCGGCGATATCTTAGATGAACCGATAGAAATCCGCGATCGCGCCAACGTTCGTTTCTCAATCTTTGATGCGAAATTTGGCTACATAGACGAAATCGTGGCAAATCTAGAATCCCCAGACCTCACTTCTCCCCCAGAACTGGGAGAAATTCATTTCGATCACGTCTGGTTTGCTTACAAAAATGATGATTACGTAATTAAAGATTTAGACTTTACCATTCATCCTGGTGAAAAAATTGCATTAGTAGGCCCCACAGGTGCGGGTAAAACTTCGATTATCCGGCTTTTGTGCCGCCTCTACGAACCTACCCAAGGACGCATTCTCATCGATGGCGTAGATATTCGAGAAGTCCCACAGGCAGAACTGCGGCGCTACATGGCAGTAATTTTACAAGAAGGCTTTTTGTTTGCTGGCGATGTTAAAAGCAATATTTCTTTAGGAGATGGCTACACTATTGAACAGATTCAACAAGCAGCAGAAGAAACCAACATTGCCCAGTTTATAGAAGAACTACCCCAAGGTTATGATACTCAACTTCGAGAACGGGGCACAAATATTTCTAGTGGTCAAAAGCAACTTTTAGCCTTTGCGCGGGCTGCCATTCGCAATCCCCAAATTTTGGTATTAGATGAAGCTACCGCTAGTTTAGATGTTGCTACAGAAGCTTCCGTTCAAGAGGCATTAAACCAGCTATTGCTCAGACGTACCGCCATTATTATTGCTCACCGCTTGTCTACAATTCGCAATGTAGACCGGATTTTTGTTCTCAAGCGCGGCGAATTAATCGAACAGGGAAGCCACGATCAATTACTGCAACAGCAAGGGCTTTACGCCACCTTACACAACTTGCAGATGTTGGGAAGTTAGAATATTTTCTAAATAATCTCAAATGGGAGATAGCGATCGCTATCTCTGTGACGACATCTACAAAAAAAAGTGAAAGCTCAAGGTGTCTTATTTTAAGTCAAATGAAACACCTTTAAATTAATCTAAAATTGATTGACCTACCACTTTTGGCGCATCAACCCGCAAACTCATCTGCTCACAACGCACAGTTAACCAAGGCTGACCTAAACCTATTCCAGAAAAAGGACTTTCGCTAGAAATTTCTAAATTAGAACTAATTAAACCCAACACAGACTCAAATTCAGCAGGGAATATCAGCAAATCAGCACCCTTGGCGCTGAAAGCAGAGGCACTTAACCACTGTCTCCATGCCAAGCTTTGTTGATTATACTTAAGACTACACAACTTCCGGTTTTCCTGATGCACAGCAACATACTTTCCTTGTTCCCAGGTGAACTTAGCTAATTCCTTTGGTAGTCCCCAAATTTCTCGACCGCCAGCCATCGAATCAGCATTATCTACATAAATGTGAGAAATCCAAGCGCCGATTTTCCTCTGGTAATTAACCAAAGCTGGGACAACAATTAACTCACTGTACTCCAGTACCGAGCCTGACCCATAATGAGATAAATATACACTAGCGAGAGTTTTACCAGGCCATACAGAAATAATTTCTAACTCTAAAGGAATCAAAGGACGCACTTGGTCAACATTTACCAAATGCAGAGTTTGGATAGCATAACCCTGAAGTGTCCAAGGTGCTTGTGGATATGGCATAAGGCAATAAACTTGAGTTAAGTATTTCTTTCTTCTCTCGGTGTTCTCTGCGCCTCTCTGGTAGCCTGCGGCAAGCCGCTTCTCTACGAGACGCTCCGCGAATGCGTCTACGTTATAAAAATTGACTTTGACAAAAAGTTTTAGCCTTAACTGAACCGTATTGTGGCATAAGAGATTAACTGGACTTATATAATTCCTAACTCCTAACTCCTAAAAAAAAATCCCCACTCAGGCATTTGTCTGAGTGGGTAATATTGAGGTGGGACAAAATAATCTTCCCAAAAGAAATAAGGGGATTATTTGCTCTCTGTAAAATCAGCGTCAATTACATCGTCGCCGCTACCAGAGCTAGATGTAGAACCGCTATCTTGAGGTTCCGCACCTGGCGCAGCACCGCCACCAGCTTGCTGATAGATGTTGCTACCAACAGCGAATAGCGCTTGTTGCAATTCTGGGGTCAGCTTCTTGATTTGCTCATCGTCTTCTTTAGCAACTGCTTCCCGCAGTTCTTTCACTAAACCTTCGACTTTAGTCTTGTCAGCATCGGGAACTTTATCGCCCAATTCTTGTAACTGCTTTTCAGCTTGATATGCTAAAGAATCGGCTTGGTTCTTGCGTTCAATCTTTTCACGCCGCTCTTTGTCAGAGGAAGCGTTCTGTTCAGCTTCTCTTACCATCCGGTCAACATCATTTTTATCCAGAGTGGAAGCGCCGGTGATGCTGATGGACTGTTCTTTACCAGTACCTTTATCCTTAGCGGTGACGTTAAGGATACCGTTAGCGTCAATATCGAAGACCACTTCAATTTGAGGGACGCCGCGTGGTGCAGGAGGAATACCATCGAGGCGGAAGGTTCCCAAGCTCTTGTTATCGTTAGAGAATTCGCGTTCACCTTGGAGGACGTGAATTTCTACGTTGGTTTGTCCATCGACAGCAGTGGAGAAGACTTCCGATTTCTTGGTAGGAATTGTGGTGTTGCGGGGGATAATTTTGGTCATCACGCCGCCCAATGTTTCCACACCCAAAGATAGCGGTGTCACATCTAACAGCAAGATGCCAGTTACATCACCAGCGAGTACCCCGGCTTGAATGGCTGCACCAACTGCTACGACTTCATCAGGGTTAACGCTTTGGTTGGGGTCTTTACCCAATACCTGCTTCACAATCTGGTGGACTGCGGGAATCCGGGTAGAACCACCAACTAACACGACTTCATCAATATCGCCTTTGGTTAACTTGGCATCCCGAAGGGCGTTTTCCACAGGAACACGACAACGGTCGATTAAGTCAGAGCAAAGTTCTTCAAACTGGGCGCGAGTCAGGGTTGTATCCAGGTGCTTGGGGCCATCCTGGGTAGCAGTGATAAATGGCAAGTTAATTTCTGCTTGAGTGACGCTAGAAAGCTCAATTTTGGCTTTTTCTGCGGCTTCAGTCAGACGTTGTAAGGCTTGTTTATCTTTGCGTAGGTCAATACCTTCGGCTTTCTTGAACTTATCAGCTAAGAAGTCAACTATTTTTTTATCGAAGTCGTCACCGCCAAGGTGGGTATCACCAGATGTGGCTAGTACTTCAAAAACTCCATCTCCTACTTCCAGTACGGATACGTCGAAAGTACCACCACCCAAGTCAAACACAAGAATGGTTTCGTTACTCTTCTTGTCAAACCCATAAGCCAAAGATGCAGCTGTAGGCTCGTTGATAATCCGTAGAACTTCAATCCCGGCAATTTTACCAGCGTCTTTTGTCGCTTGCCGTTGGGAGTCGTTGAAGTATGCTGGAACGGTGATTACAGCTTGGGTTACGGTTTCGCCCAAGTATTTGCTGGCATCTTCAACTAGTTTGCGAAGAACTTTTGCAGAAATTTCTTCAGGAGCAAATGCTTTACCAGCGATTGGACAATCTAATTTGACATTGCCGTTATTGCTGAGGACTTTGTAAGAAACTTCCGTAGCTTCATTACTCACTTCGTCGTACCGGCGTCCGATGAAGCGTTTGACTGAGTAAAACGTATTTTCTGTGTTCATCACCGCTTGGCGTTTGGCGATTTGGCCAACCAAGTTGTCGCCATTTTTGGCAAATGCTACTACTGAGGGCGTTGTCCGAAAACCTTCAGCATTAGCAATTACTGTGGGTTTACCACCTTCCATCACTGCCACACAGGAGTTCGTTGTTCCTAAGTCAATTCCAACTACTTTTGCCATTTTAGGTGCTGGCTCCGTATAACTACAAATGAATGAATGAGAATATAAAGCACTAAATTTTGAACCAACAGGGTCAAGAAATCAGCCAGTTCAGCATGAACACCTTTGTTTTGGCTTTCCTGGGGTTAAAACTCCAGACTATGCTGATATATATACTGAAGCTTAGTGGTAGCCAGTCCATGAAGGGTGGTTTCCCGAACCTTGCTTGGGACGGTTTAACTAACTAAATTGTGTTTTTAGTTGGTTCATGGATTAATTTGTCTTCACTCTGTCTAATGTAGAAGAATTAATACTTTCAGTAATTAGGGTGAACCGTAACGTCTGAGTGGTGTTTGCCGTCTTTAGAGGTAACAAACTACAGAAGCACTGAGAATATAAGGGTGAAAAAGTGCGTATGTGTAGCTCAACCCAGGCATCGTTTCCGTAATTCACTATAAAACAGAGGCGCAAAATTACTCTTTGCGCCTCTATTTTGGAAAGTTCTGTTCACTCTTGGCGTTAGCAAAAACAGACGCTTGCAAAATTGCTAATTTTGTGCTGTGGTAAAAAGCCGACGCCTAAACTTTTCGCTGCGTTTCTGTGTAAGATATTCCCTACTTACACCATTTCAGACGACGCCTGCACCAGTGATTGAGGCTGTGGCTGGAACATAAACAACGAGTACACCACATCTCGGCGAATGTTAACCATCATATCCAAGAAGAGTTCGTAACCCTCGCTCTTATATTCAATCAGCGGGTCTTTTTGTCCATAACCACGTAATCCCACCGATTCGCGCAAGGCATCCATTTGTTGTAGGTGTTCCCGCCACAGGGTATCAATACGTTGCAAGATAAAGAAGCGTTCCGCTTGGCGCATTAGTCCAGGTTGAACTTGGTCAATCTGCGCTTCTTTGAGGTCGTAAGCAATTCGCACCTGTTCGTGGAGGAAGGCTTTAATCTCGCTGACGGTGATATCTTCTAATTGACTAGCTTGTAAATCTGCTAGTAGATAGACGAATTCTTTGACTTTCTCAACCAACTTTTCTAACTCCCACTCTTCCGAGGGTAAGTCTATGTTGATGTAGTAATCAACGATATCATCCATCGTTTTTTCGGCGTATTTAATCACCTGTTCTTTCAAATCTTGACCTTCTAGCACTCGGCGGCGTTCAGCATAAATAGCACGACGTTGATTATTCATCACCTCGTCATACTCAAATACCTGCTTCCGAATATCGTAGTAGTAGGTTTCAACTTTTTTCTGGGCGCCTTCCAAACTGCGGGTAAGCATCCCAGATTCGATGGGCATATCTTCTTCCACTTGGAAGGCATTCATTAATCCAGCAACGCGATCGCCACCAAAAATCCGTAGTAGATTATCTTCTAAACTGAGGAAGAATCTTGTGGTTCCGGGGTCGCCTTGTCGCCCTGCACGTCCGCGCAACTGGTTGTCAATCCGCCGCGATTCGTGGCGTTCTGTACCAATTACGTGCAAACCGCCAATTTCTACTACCTCATTATGTTCGCGGGTCGTAAATTGTTCATACTCTTGCTTCACGCGGTTGTAAGCTTCCCGCAATTTCTGAATTACTGGGTCATCAATGGGAGCTTTTTCTGCTGCCACAGCTACCTTTTCTTCAGCTTCCAGTTCGGGTAAGCTACGTTCGCCATACTCACGCACCGCAATTTCTACTGCGTCTTTGAGTAGTTTTTCGGTTTCTTTTGTCAACTGGGTAGGGAAAATTTCTGGTGAAGCCCGCCAAGTTTTGACTTTTTTACCAGGGACAAAGCCTTGACCGCCACCGTGTCCTGTGGGTAATCCGGCTGGTCTTTGCACGCCGAAGCTATCTTCATCTTCTGGCTGGACAATGCGGGGCATGAAGTATTCCCGCAGTTTCAGGCGCGCCATATATTCGGAGTTACCACCCAAGATGATATCTGTACCTCTACCAGCCATGTTAGTAGCAATGGTAACAGCACCTTTACGTCCGGCTTGGGCGACGATTTCCGCCTCACGTTCGACGTTTTCGGGACGGGCGTTGAGTAATTCGTGAGGAATCTTCAAATCCTTCAATAGGCGACTGAGAAGTTCGGATTTTTCTACACTAGTGGTTCCTACTAATACAGGTCTGCCGAGTTCGTGCATTTCGGCACATTCTCTAGCGATCGCCCCCCACTTGCCTGGTTCTGTCTTAAAGACCATATCAGACAAGTCTTCGCGTCGGCGATCGCGGTTAGTGGGAATTACCGCAACTTCGAGTTTGTAAATTTTTTCAAATTCTGGTTCTTCAGTTTTTGCCGTTCCTGTCATCCCACCGAGTTTTGGATACAGCAAGAACATATTTTGATACGTAATTGTCGCTAGAGTTTGAGTTTCTGGCTGAATTTCTACGTGTTCTTTAGCTTCAATTGCCTGGTGTAATCCATCACTCCAACGCCGTCCGGCTAGCACCCGACCGGTAAATTCATCCACAATTACGACTTCACCATTGCGGACGATGTAATTTACATCCTTGAGGAAAAGTTCTTTGGCTTTAATTGCATTGAAAACAAAGTGCGCCCAAGGATCTTCTGGGTCAAATAAATCTGTGACTCCTAAAAGATTTTCCGATTCAGCAAACCCCTCATCTGTCAATAGAACGTTACGAGCTTTTTCATCTACATCGTAATGTTCGTCTTTTTTAAGTGTGAATGCTATTTCAGCAGCTTGTAGATACTTTTCTGTCGGTCTTTCCACCTGCCCAGAAATAATCAGTGGTGTCCGCGCCTCATCAACTAAAATTGAGTCCACCTCGTCAATTACGCAATAATTAAACGGGCGTTGCACCACATCTGCCATTGATGTCGCCATGTTATCCCGCAGGTAGTCGAAGCCGACCTCGCTGTTGGTAACATAAGTGATATCGGAGTCGTAGTTTTTCTGGCGTTCACTGGGAGTCATGCTTGCCTGAATTAGCCCTACACTCAGCCCCAAAAACCGATGCACCTGTCCCATCCATTCAGCGTCCCGACGAGCCAGGTAATCGTTCACGGTGATGACATGTACACCTTTACCCGTGAGGGCATTTAAATAACTTGGCAAGGTGGCAACTAGTGTTTTACCCTCACCAGTTTTCATTTCGGCAATTTGCCCTACATGCAGAATGATACCGCCAAGGAGTTGGACATCAAAGTGTCGCAAGCCTAAGACTCGCCTTCCTGCTTCCCGAACAACGGCGTAAGCCTCCGGCAATATGTCATCCAAGGTTTCGCCTTTGGCGAGTCGTTGTTTAAATTCAACGGTTTTACCTTTTAATTCATTATCAGAAAGAGGCTTAATTTCTTCCTCTAAAAGGTTAATTTCAGTAACAGAAGGTTGGTATTTTTTAAGCTTACGAGCGTTGGGGTCGCCCAACAAAAGTTTTAGCATGGCAGGTTATAGAACTGAATCAAGGGGATGGGAATTACAGGGTCGGCATTGATTATAAACATTTAACCCAGCCTAACCGTCTTGGTCGTGGATGGGTTTGAAATGAGAATTACCTCAAAAACAGGAGAAAAACTATCCAATCAGTCTATATAAATGATTGGTTTTAAGTCTTATCTTATATTTAGTCTTTCTTCATAGTATCATTTTGCCCCCAGATGGGGCCAGAGAGGGAGTCGGGGAATAGAGTTAGGAGTTAAGAGTTATGAGTTATGAATTTTTCAACTCCTCACTTCCACTCTGCTGTCAGGCGACGGAAATTGTAATCATTAGCACTGGGATGACAACTGATACAACTGCTAATCTGGACTGGACGTGGTAACTTCACTTTTGGATGCAAAGCTTTGAAATAACGCGAGTTGTTGAGGCGATATGGCGTTTCTTCGTCGTCTAGCTGCACACGCGAGAAAGTCGAAAGATATTTCCACACCAATATACGCGGCGGATCGATTAAAGGCTTGAGTTGTGCGCCGTAGTGCTGCGAATCTTGCAGAAGATTTTTCCAAGTTTGGGTAGGTAAAACTCCTGGTGGTAAGCCGATGTGGCATGTAGAGCAGTTTTCTAAATATAGTTCTTGCCCTAGTTTGTATTGTGCAGGTACTACGTCAACAGTGCCAATTTCGGCGGGAGGAGTACCACTTTGGGCGTTAGTTGCCAAGGCTAGAAGCCAGCCCATAGCTAAACTCCAGGTTACAATTACCAGAAGTAAACCGAAAAATTGGCGTTTGAATTCGCGTTCAGCGCTTTGCTGTAGCGCTTGGCGATTGCCTAAGAGCGATCGCGTTTCACCATCGCGGCTTTTGCGCTTAACAAAAATTGACATTCCTCACATTCCCAGATATTTAAAAGTGGCGCTTGTGCTAATCATAAGACTTACGGAGTATGGTAGTGTTTTCAATTTTGCGTAAGTAGTTTTAGCAAGCAACGCATCTTTAACATATCCACAACAGTAATATAAATGTCTATTCAGCGCACCACTGAGCTAGGCAAGAAAAATGTCCTCGCAGTTTCAACCTTCCCCACTGTCAAAATCAGCTAAAATCTCTCGGATTTCATTTACACCAATATCTTCTCGGTCAGATTTTGAATAAATCGTTAGTAGCAAAATACTTGTAGGTGACTCAAGTTGATAAATCAATCGATATCCAGCACTCTTACCTTTTTGGATATTACTATTGCGAACTCTCACCTTGTAAATAATATACCCCTCACCAATACCCGCAATGCGATCGCCTACAATGTTGCCCTGTTGTAATTGCTCAATAATTGGTTGAACATCAGAGCGAATGTTGCGAAATCTTTTTGATAGTCTGTAAAGTTCCTGCTCAAACTCATCAGAAAATCGAATTAAAATCGCATTATTACTCTGCATCAATCCTGTCCCATAGCTCGCTAATTGGTCTAGTTTGCCCTGTTTTTGCTTGCTGCAAGGCTCTCCTCAAACTAGCTTTAATCTCCTCAACGGGTGTATCATCAGGATCAAGCTCTTCTGCTTCTTCTGGAACCAACACAATCACCCGAACCTGATGAGGATAAATGTTTCCCTGAATCGGCTCATCTAAAACTAGGTTTCCTTGAGAGTCAATCCTGCCAGTAACCTCGATCGCTTTCATTTGTTGTCTACCTGATTTTGTAGGAGATCCTAACACACTGAAATTCTGGCAACATCAGGAAACTTACAAAAATGGTAGCGTGAGAAACTTTCCCTGATAGTTTGGATGAATTTATATGCGATGTACAAACTAACGCAGGATGAATCGGAGTAGAAGCAATATGGTTCACTCAAAGTTTTTTGATGAAAATTCTAGATCGCAAAGACGCAATAAATCGCCGTCAAGACGAAAGACTGATTATTGTAGAAACGGCGATTCATCGCGTCTCTTATCTTAACCAAACAGTATTGAGAGTAGAAATGCAAACAAATATTTTCCCCAACAAGAAATATATTTACCGCGTATTAAGGAATAGAAACCGATCGCAATAATCGCTCCACAACAGTTCTGGAATTGCGTCCTCCTCTAGGGATAAGACGATGGCAAAGAACATGAGGGACGAGAAATTTTACATCATCAGGAATGACATAATCACGACCTAATAGAAAAGCTAGCGCTTGGGCAGCCCGTTGTAATGCTAATGTGCCACGTGGACTGACACCAAGGGCAATTTCCTCATCTTGGCGTGTTGCCCGCACCAATTCGAGGATGTACTGTTGCAAGGAAGTTGCCACTTTTACTTGAGAACAGAGGTAACGCAATTCCTGTACTTCTGCCAAGGTAATGCAAGGCTGCAAATCAGCAACTTTTACACCCTTTTGGAGATTTTGCAGCATCAGGAGTTCTTCTCCCTCAGAAGGATAGCCCAAACTCAGGGACAACATAAACCGATCCATTTGCGCTTCTGGCAGAGGAAAAGTACCTTGATACTCGATTGGGTTTTGAGTGGCAATCACAAAGAAGGGCTGGGGAACTGTACGAGAGACACCATCAACTGTTACTTGATGTTCTTCCATAACTTCCAGCAACGCTGACTGAGTACGAGGTGTAGCGCGGTTGATTTCGTCAGCTAGTAGTATGTTGGTAAAGACTGGGCCAGGAAGAAAAGTAAATTCGCCGCTTTTTGGGTTCCAGATGTTAGTACCAGTAATATCCGTTGGTAGTAAATCGGGGGTACATTGTAGCCGTTGAAACTTACCATCCAGTGAACGAGCTAGGGATTTAGCGAGCAGGGTTTTACCAACACCAGGGACATCTTCTAGGAGAGCATGACCACCACCTAACAGAGCAACTAGCACTAAGCGTATTGCCTCAGCTTTGCCAACGATGGTAAGAGCTAGATTTTGTGTTAAAACGTCGATTTTTTCTCTCATGCGTTGTACGGAATGGGGAATAGGAAGTGGGGAGCGGGCAATGGGGTAATGAGAGAAGAGTTTTCACAACGCCCTATACCCAATTTCCCTAAATACATTGTTCCCACTCAGAACTCCTAACTCCTAACTCCTAACTTTTAACTTTGCACTCCAGCACTCAAAACTTCTCTAGCAACAACGCAGTCAAGTTGAATTTGTGTTTTCAGGGCTTCGAGAGAAGGAAATTTTTGTTCAGGGCGCAAAAATTTTACTAGCTGCACAACTAGTTTTTTGCCATACAAATCACCAGACCAATCAAATAAATGCACTTCCGCAGATGAATAAGTACCATTTACAGTTGGGCGATTGCCGATATTCATTACGCCCAAGTTCTCACTAGGAGCGGTGTCTGATATTTCGTTGAGAGTGAAAACGCGGACAGCGTAGACTCCTTGGCGGGGCAAAAACTTGTCTTTTGGCAGTTGGAGGTTGGCGGTGGGAAAGCCAATTGTTCTGCCCAATTGTTGACCTTGAACGACATCACCAAGGAGAGTGTAAGGGCGTCCTAGTAGTAAATTTGCGTTTTCGATGTCGCCATGCTCAAGGGTTTGACGGATCAATGAAGTGCTAATGCGGGCATCTTGAGTCTGAGTAGTGCTGACGCAACTACTTTCGATGGGCGATTCACCTGTATAAGTTTGTAAGGGAACGATAGTAACGGGAATATTGTGTTTGGCAGCGAGTAATTGCAAATCTTTAGCAGTACCACTACGCTTTTCGCCGAAACAAAAATCCTGCCCGATACTAATTTGTTGGCATCGCAGCTGTTGCACAAGAATTTTTTCGACAAATTCTTCGGGGTTCAGTGCAGACAATTCTTTGTCAAAGGGTAGTAGTACCAGTTGTTCTACCCCCAGCGATCGCAATTGTTGGACTTTTTCATCCAGTGGCGTTAGCAAAGTCCGGGGTTGCCCCGTAAAAAACTCCTGTGGATGGGGGTCAAAGGTGACAACTGTTGAGTAGGTATATTCTTGATTTGCCAGTTGATTTTCCTTTGACTGCCGACTACTAGCTACTGACAAGTTACCACCAGCGTGCAAGACTGGTTGAATTACTCTTTGATGCCCAAGATGAACACCATCAAACTTGCCAAGGGCAACAGCAGTCGGCGTTAGCAGCCCTTCGCTTGAAGAAGCAACCCGCACAGAACACCCATTTTTAGACAAATTTAGCACGTGGATTCTGAGATTTTAGGTTTATTTTAGCTATCAGCAGGAAGCTACCCTATGGTAAACCGCTTTGAATTGGGGACTGGGGAAGATAAGTATGAGGATTCATACTCCAACCAAATATCTTAAAAGAATTTCTTCACCAGCATACAGTACCCAATAGCCAGTCTTGGAGCGCTCATTCCTGAGGCAGTGCGGTCTTCTCACAAGGGATTTGCCCAAGTGGAGCAACTACCATCCCTAACTTGCTGGAAAGGAATCGGTGCAACCCGTTGAGGAGGACAGCTTTTGTAGATCGTCTGAACTTCCACCAACTGCATCTGAGGTCTTGTGCTATCAGCCAAAAGCCTAATCCAAAGAAAATTGCCCAAACAGCTAATAGCTAAGTCCAGATAATCCCAAATACTAGAACTAAAAAGGCTCTAGTTTCGTATTGAGACTTACCCTGAGCATCAGCCGCAAGAGAGGTCATCTGTGGGTGTCTGGGCTGTGTTGATGAATCGATAAAGTGTGTCCTCCTGTTGTTGCCCCGATCCCGTGGCGCTTTGACAACTCTACGCAGCGCTGTCTTGGCGTCCAACAGGTACGCTCTCGCGCTGAAAGCTTCTGATCACCAATCTAATCTAAAATCTCCAATTCCTCCGATCGCAATCTTTAGGTAGAAAACTTACTAACAGGAAAAGATTCTGATAAGGCTACTGAGGTGGGAATCTGAAGCACCAATCCTTCCCGTGCCATAATAGCGCCAGGAAATTTTGCGGCGGCTTGTTTGCCTACACAGTCCAAAAAGTCGTCATCGTGCGCCGGATCGTGGTGATAAATCACTAGAGTTTTGACGTTAGCAGCTTGTGCCACTTTCACCGCTTCTTGCCAGGTAGAATGTCCCCAGCCAATTTTCGGGGATTTTGGGGAGTGGTATTCTTCGTCTGTATAGGTAGAATCGTAAATTAAGATGTCGGCATTACGAGCTAGCCACACCACATTATCATCGAGTCGATCGGGAAAATGTTCGGTATCAGTGATATAAGCAGCAGCACCACCACGCCAATTGACACGGTATCCTAAGGCTTCACCTGGATGATTTAAAGGTGCTGTTTCTACGGTAACGTCATCGATGTGGATTGGTTGCCCCGGTCGAATGTCGTAGAAATTTAAATTGGCCTGCATAATCTGCAAGGGTACGGGGAAATTCGGGTGTAACATTTGATCGTTGAGGCGCTGTTCTATGGTAGAACCATCAGGTGCGATCGCCCCATAAATATGAAAGTCATTCCCCTTCACAAACCCTGGGGTAAAGAAGGGAAAACCCTGCATGTGATCCCAGTGAGAATGGGTAAAAAATATGTGAGCTTCTAACGGCATCTGGCGCAACATAGATTGCCCCAAAACATGTAGTCCTGTGCCAGCATCGAAAATTAAGCGCTTATCGCCCGCTTGCATTGATATGCAAGGGGTATTACCGCCGTAACGAACGGTGTGTGGCCCTGGACTGGGGATGCTGCCGCGAACGCCCCAAAATTGTACGGTAAATTGGTTCTCTATCCTAGACATGGGTGTTGCTTGCTGGACTGAGCGGGCGATAATTGGAAGAATTTTTACTTATTTTGTCTAAGTTTATGCTGTCTCACCGATTTTGCTAGAGGGAGGATTTCTTGGTAAAACAGCATACCCTGTTTCTGGTTGATTGTGTAAATGTGAATGAAATACTGTCAGTTAGAATCAGTTAGAATTTTCCGCGTTTTGGGGTGGATGTGTATCACTTATTTCAAGAGTGCCCCTACGTTATAGCCTACATTTTTCTATGATGCATTTACACAACCCCAGTTTTGTCCTGATGAGTCAAATGATTCAAGGAAAATTGAATTCCCACTCAGATAATTTATCTAGTCCAGTTGCGTATGTAAGATTGTATTGTAACGGCGTTACACTGATGTAGTTTTTACGCACAACCTGCACGTCTGTCGGTACATTTTGAGGCAAGTTTAATCCGTTTGGGGGTTCCACGTCTTCAGTTACCTCTCCGGTTAGCCAGTAGTACGTTTTTCCACGAGGATCAACTCGTTTATCAAATACATCAATGTAACGCCGTATTCCTTGACGGGTGAGAGTAACACCGGCAATTTCTTCCCATTTGACCGCAGGAATATTGACATTAAGCAACATCAAATCTGGTAGCGGTTTTTGGGCTAACTGGTCTACGAGAATTTTGGCAAACTTCGCAGCAGGTTGAAAGTCTTTCGATGTGTGACTCATAAGACTCAGGGCTACACTGGGAATGCCTTCAATTAGACCTTCCATTGCCGCAGAAACAGTACCGGAATACAAGATTTCAGTTCCTAAATTCGCACCTTGATTAATGCCAGAGAGAACCAAATCGGGGGGAGTCGGGAGTAAAGCCCACAGCGCTAGTTTGACGCAATCTGAAGGCGTACCATCGCAAACCCAAGCTTTGATAGCAGGATGAAAAATCCCTTCAACAATTTCGGCACGAATGGGTTGGTGTAAAGTTAACCCGTGTCCAGTTGCCGATCGCTCTCGATCTGGACAAACTACACTCACATCATGACCGGCCTCTGCCAAGTAATTGGCTAGGGTACGAATCCCTAAGGCAGAAATGCCGTCATCGTTGCTAATTAGTAATTTCATAGTCATTGGTCATTGGTCATTAGTCATTAGTCATTAATCATTAGTCATTAGTTATTTGTTATTTGTTATTAGCCATTTGTCAATGTCTAAGGTCACAAGCAGCAAAAAAACATGGATACTCATTAGCACACTGTGGTAGAAGTTTGCTTACTTTTAAGACAAGTTGCTCAATCTCCAAGTCTTGTTAACTGGGATGTTAGGCGGATTTTTGCGCCCACTGTGCTAGCCCAACCTCTCTAACTGATAAACAGAGGTTTAATTTCGACTCTCATCTTTAGCTGATGTTAATGGATATAACTGTAAGTTTATTTATCGACCAGTTCACAGCTTTTGACTATAGACTAATGACTAATGACCAATGACTAATAACTAATGACTAGCAATTTAGAAGCTCAACTTTTAGCACTGCGGCAAGAAGGAGAAAAAGCGATCGCAGCCGCCGATACCCTAGAACGTCTGGAAGAACTCAGAGTTAACTATCTGGGTAAGAAAGGGGAACTGGGGGCACTGTTGCGAAGTATGGGGCAAATGAGCGCAGAGGAACGACCGAAAATTGGAGCGATCGCCAATACAGTCAAAGAATCCCTGCAAACTAGTCTAGACCAGCAACGTGCTACCTTAGAAGCCGCACAAATTCAGGTACAGCTAGAGGCGGAAACTCTGGATGTGACTATGCCGGGAATTTACAGCCCCCAAGGTCGCATTCATCCCCTCAATGGCATTATCGACCGGGCACTGGATATCTTTGTTGGTATGGGCTACACCGTAGCTCAAGGGCCAGAGATGGAAACAGATTACTACAATTTTGAGGCTCTCAATACCCCGCCCGACCACCCAGCCCGTGATATGCAGGATACCTTCTATCTGCCAGATGGGAATCTTTTACGTACTCATACCTCATCAGTGCAAATTCGTTACATGGAAAGAGAAGAACCACCAATTCGGGTTGTGGCTCCAGGGCGAGTTTATCGGCGAGATAATGTAGACGCGACTCACTCAGCAGTTTTCCATCAAATAGAACTTTTAGCCATTGACGAAGGACTAACTTTTACAGACCTCAAAGGCACAATTAAAGTATTTTTACAAGCAATCTTTGGCGATTTACCTATTCGTTTCCGCGCTAGTTATTTCCCGTTTACTGAACCCTCCGCTGAGGTAGATTTGCAGTGGAATGGGCGATGGCTAGAGGTAATGGGCTGCGGTATGGTCGATCCAAATGTACTTAAGTCTGTGGGTTATGACCCAGAAGTTTATACAGGGTTCGCTGCTGGTTTTGGTGTAGAACGCTTTGCAATGGTGTTACATCAAATTGATGATATTCGCCGCTTGTATGCTAGTGATTTGCGCTTTTTGCAGCAATTTTAGGACTTATGTAATAGTCATCTACTGCGAGCAAGTTAATAATAAATAATGACTTATTCTCCAGGTTAGATCCAGTTCTAGAAAGCATCGAAGACTTATCAGTAGATGAACAAGAAGCACTAATTGATCTAATACGTCATCGGCTGGCAGAACGGCGGCGTTCTGGAATTGCTGCTAACATCGCTCAAGCACAGGTAGAATACCAGACGGGTAAAGTGTTCCGTGGAACCGTTACTCAGATAATCGATGAGTTACGTAAATGAAAACTGTAGTCCTGGCATCCTCCTTTAAACGAGCATTTAAGCGATTGATAGGACGACAGCCACAATAACAAGAGCGAATGGATCGGCGGTTAGTAATGCTAACCGCCGATCCATTTGAGCCACTTTGCAGACCCATAAACTTAAGGGCAAACTGTCTGGAGCTTGGGCGTGTTCAGCGGACTATGACTATGATTGTCGTATTATCTTTAACTTTGTGCAAAATATAGAATCTTGTGATGAGGAAATTTTGCTAATTGATATCGGCACTCATAATGAAATTTACTAATTTTTAGGTGCTATTATAGTGTTTTGCTAATGTAAGCAAATCATTTTCTTTCAAAGTTTCTCAAACTGATTGAGAGAGGATTAATGCAATCCAAGATGAGGACATTGATCTTTCTGACATTCCAGAAGTGACTGAAGAACAGATGAAGCAAGCGGTGCTGCGGGTTGGCAGAAAACCTGTTGAACGGGTTCAACAACGTGGCAAACGTTTAACCCTTGAAGAATATTTAAAATATGACGATTGCAGTATCCGTGCGATCGCATCTACTATCTTCCCAGAATTACAGCTAACCGTAGAGCAAATACTTAACGCTGGAGAAAGCAATGTTGGTGATGCCATCTCTTAGTTTAAATTATACAGAAAAGCTTGGATATCCTTTGGCTGAGTTTCTTGATATATCTAGGTTTGGGTGTAAGCGTAGCCCACCGTAGGCATCGCACAGCTTTTTTTCTACGGGAGGCTGCACCAACGAATGACTCGGCGGCTAAATCCCCTTCTCAAATAGCCGATAACTGATACACTATATTATAAAAGGTATCTGAAGTGTCATACTTAAATAAATATCACCAGATAGTCTTTGCATCCTTAACACGTTTTAACGTGTGTAACCCATGAAAAATACTTCAGATTTAATTCTAGAATTTGAAAAACTATTCAGACAAAAATTACAACTAAATAATTGTAAGCTCAGAAAGAAAAGACAAGAGAATAATTATGAAATTATTACTCCAGCTAAAGACATTTTTTTGATGTATTGGTCTGAATTTCCAGAAGTGAATTTAATATACCAAGCTGTAGGGGTACGCACTCAGCAGACTGGAGTTTACGAGCGAGCTATCCGTTCGCACATTAGTTCTTGTTTGAGTAGTATCCAGGAAAATCCTACTTCTGAATCACCATTGTTGGTGAAATAACTATACTCAGCTAACACAGAGAAAATTTACTAAACTCTCGTTAGTTATTTGACCAAAGAGGCAGGGAGCAGGGAGCAGGGAGCAGGGGAGAAAAATTCGCTTCCCCTGCATTTGGATTTAAATCCCCTAAATTTATTTATGCCCAAAATTTTAAATATTTATTTCAAGACGCGCATCGCGTTCGCATGATTGCGTCTCGTAGAGAGAAATAATGCGTCCTTAGTTCAAACCCCTACATTATATGTATCGGGTTCTCCCCCTGCCCCCTGCCCCTTTTCCTCTTGCTGACAACACTAGCGAGAGTTGACACCAAAAATCTGTTGATCGAGAGATAAAAATGCAAGCCGAAAAAAATCAAGATCGAGATCAGCTAGATTATAAAACCTTATTAGCCAATGCAAAGCAAGCCTTAAAAGTTGAATATCAGAAATCATCCGCTTTAGCGTCTCAACTGCAAGCCATAAAAACTCAGTTAGAACAACTTCAGGCTGAAAACAAAACTTTGAGGGAAAGTGCTTATGAAGATGTAATTAGGCACTTTGAGGCACGTACTCAAGCAGCAGAAGCACTAGCGCTAAAAACAGAAGTACGCCAAAAGTTTCTTGAAGCCAATGGTTGTAAGGATGATGAGAGCTTTGATACCCTATGGGATAGCATTAAAAATAAGATTCAGATCCAAGATGGTGAAGTGAGAATCGTTGCTCAAAATGGCACTCCTAAGTTCACCTTAACAGGCAGTATGATGACTTTGAGGGATTTTATTCAATCCCTCAAACAAGATCCAATTTCTAGAAAGTTTTTCTTGAATTAGAGAGCCAAATTAATTAAAATTTCTCGTTACAAGAAGATTAAGGATTGTAGCAAAAAGCTATTCATCTTCGTCTCCTGGCGGTCGTTCGCTCTCGCTTTGTTGGGCGTTCCACTCCAAAACAATGCGCTCCAACATCTCAGACTGCGTACAGTTATTAACATCGGCGTACATTTTAATCAACTGCCTCACGTCAGGACTAATGTGGCGAATTTCTAGTTGGTTACTTTGTACCATGTCCATTAACTTTTAGTGTCTATCACATTATGTTGAACTATTAAACTATGTCTGTTGCAATAAATTTTGTTAATGGCAATCGCTCACTGCCGCCTGCTATGTAATTATCTAGTGTTAAAATCATTAACCTGCTGGGGCTGCTTCTTCAAAGGGACGGATAATCGCCGGGGCTGGTGTAACTTCTGGTTTAAAAATTCCCTGCAATGCTTGTTCTAAGGTTTGTGCCATGACAATCCGGTTTTCGTAAGCTACGACTACTCGCACCAAAGTTGGCAAACTATTCTGTGTGGCTTCTAGATAGATTGGCTCGACATATAGCAGCGATTGGTCAATGGGAATTACTAGAAGATTGCCTTGAATGGCTCTCGACCCCTGCCGATTCCACAGGGAAATTTGCTGTGAAATTACTGGGTCTTGGTTAATTCGCGCCTCGATTTGCTCTGTTCCATAAACCAGGCGTTCTTTAGGAAAAACATACAAAACTAGACTACCATAGTTCTTGCCATCCGATCGCGCCGCTAACCAAGCGATTAAATTAGTCCGTTGTTTGGGAGTATAGGGGAGAAGTAGGATAAATTCTTCTGTGCGGGAGGATTTCCCAACAAAAGGTACTGTGGGTAGACTAGTGGTTAAATAATACGGCTCTACCGGTCGAGGTTCACTGCCATAGATTTCGTTGGGGATTTGCCACTGGTCTTCCCGGTTGTAAAATACCTGAGGATCAGTCATGTGGTAAATCATCAATCGCTCAGATTGAATTTTGAAAAAGTCCACCGGATAACGAGTATGACTGCGGAGATTGACTGGCATGGTACTGAGCGGTTTGAACATTTTGGGAAATATCGCTGCCCAAGTGGCAATGATTGGATCGCTTGAATCAGCAATATAAAAATTAACAGTGCCGTTGTAGGCATCAATCACGACTTTGATAGAATTGCGAATGTAGTTGATGCCATCGCTACCAGTGTCAGAGTAAGGATAGCGATCGCTCGTTGTATAGGCATCAACAATCCAGTAAAGATAACTGGGATTACTGGGAAAATCTTGATTAGCAGCAGCAGCAACTAAATAAGGATCGCTATCAAATTTCAGAAAGGGTGCGATCGCTTGAATTCTTTGCTTAACATTCCGTCGCAGTAGCAATTTTGTCTCTGGCAAAAAGTCCCGCGTCAGTACCATCTGCCAATCTTTCAAATACATCGCAAATAGCCAGCGCCGCCATGTTGAAACGATTTCAACTCCACCTAGTCCATCGTAAGAGTTGTAAACATTGTCACTTCCACTAGGGTAGTCTAGCTCTCTAACTTTTGTGCCAGTCATCACATAGCTATTGGTAATTTCACCGTAATAAATCCGGGGTTGCCCAATGGGAATGCTTTGACGAATGGCTTCACTGGAAGTTGTGAGGGCGCTACTATCACCGCTAATATCTTTAACAAAATATTCTGGTAACCCACCCGGTCCAACTGTATTAACTGGGCTAACAGTAAACCCAAACCCGTGGGTATAAATTAAATGGCGGTTAACCCATGTTTGAGCTTCCTGTGGTACTGCACTGTAGTCTAATTCTCTAGCAGCAATCAATACTTGCCGCCGCTCTGTCGATTCTACTGCTTCTTGTGACTCTAGCGTTTTTTGCGGAGTAGATGGGCGAAGTGACGTTATATCTTTTACTAAAGTGTATCGATCGATATCGGCATCAGGGAACCGATAATACGGCCGAATTTGTTGCAGTTGACGGTTAGTTTCTAACAGTGGTCGCTGATCCCAAAGGCGAATATTCCGAATTGTCAAATCATTTTTTTGAATATCTGCTTCAGTCAATGTTCCTTGCGGGTTGAAAGTTTTAGCATCGATCGCCTCTAAATCAAATGCTTGGCGAGTCAAGGCAATAGTACGCTGAATGTAGGGTTGCTCTCGTTGCAACTCATTAGGCTGGACAATTAAATATTGCACTACAGTAGGTAGAATAATGCCAGCTATTGCAACTAATAAGAGATAAACCCCTAAGCTATAAAATACCAAGCGGCGATGCTGAGATTTTGATCGCCAAAAAAATGTTCGCCAAAGTAGGTAATAGGCGATCGTAACTGCCAAGATGCACAAGACAGTGTAAGCTGGCAACTGGGCTGTGACATCCGTATAGCTGGCACCATAACTGACTCCCCGGCTAGAATACACGAGTTCATAGCGACTTAGCCAATAACTCAGAGCCACTACCAGCATCAATAAGCTACCCATACCATATAAATGGCGCTGCTGCTGGGGCGAAAAACCGGGGAAAATTCCCTGACTTAAACTGTTTCCTGAAAGGAGATAAGTGAGAGTAACGGCGACGAAGCCATACAAACATAATCCCATCAGCCAGAGTTCTAGGAGTTCCCAAAAAGGTAAAGAAAATACGTAAAAGCTGATATCTCGACCAAATAAAGGCTCAGTGCTGTTGAAAAGGGTGGGGTGGAAATATTGCAGCACTTTTGGCCAGTGTTGGAAGAGAATGAATGCAAAAATGGGACTGAACAAAATTGCGATCGCAGTTAATAAAAATTGGGGATAGATTAAGATTGCGATCGCTACTCCCCCAGTTAAGCCCAGATACCAGACTTGAGAGATAATCTGCCTCAATAGTTGCCAAATTGTCTCTGGTCGAAATAGCGCGGGAATGGCTAGATTAGCCTGATTAACGGGAGAATGCCAGTAAGAAACAGCAATTTGACCATAGTGAGCCAGCATTAACCCGATCAACAAACTCAGTACTAGAGTTAGGGGTAATAACCCGCGCAATCTCATTTTTTTTAAGCGTTGCGGCGCAAGTATCTGGGTTTCGTTGCGTCTTCGATAATCAGGACTGAGAAAATTTGTTAATTCACTAGTGAGTTCTGCTTCCTCAATCTTCAGATACCGGGGATATTTTAGCCGTTGTGCTAGAGCCAGATTTAGCAGTAGATAGACAGCAGTTATCCCAGCCACCACTACCCACAAAACACCACGAGTCACTATTCTCAACAGAAATACTTTGAGGTAGCCGACTTCCTGGAACCAAAAAATCTCTGCTCCCATGCGGGAACCTAGATCCAATAGTAGCCACAGCCCCAAAAATCCAATTAATAGTCTAAAGCCCCATTTCCAATACATTAATAACTAATTTAAGAAGAACGCCAATTCTCTATTTGCAAGCTAGATACTCCTTGAAATTCTCGAACATTTAGATGTTACAACAATATGATTGTGAGTTAGTGCTGTTGCTGCGATCGGAACATCATATAACGGTTCCCACTCAGATGCGGTACAAAATTATATTGCCAGGTGTAGGGGCAATTCATGAATTGCCCCTACGTGAATAAAGCACAGCCTCATCAAGAAGTTAGCTTCTAGTAATTTACAGCTATTTTCAGGTAAATAGACCACGCGGTAGGGGCACAGCATGCTGTGCCCCTACGACATCTGTGGTTCAAATACATGAAAACTGCTGTAAAGCAAAAAGCTGAGGAGTTGCTTGTAGTTATTAAAAAAAAACCCTTTCAAAATCTTCCACCTTATGAAAAGCTGGTTGGTGATTTATCAGGTGCGTATTCTCGCAGGATAAACATACAGCATCGGTTGGTATATGAAGTCATCGAATCCAAACAAGTAGTCAAGATAATTCGGATGTGGAGGCATTACGAGTAAGTTTTAGGTAGTTGATGACAAGATTTAATTTTGGGGTTGACCGGAACTTGATGTTAATTGTGGTTGAATCTTTAATAATCGCCATTCAATCACCATCATTCACCCTTGGATCTCGGCTGTTGCAGTTCAGAGGTGGAAGTTCCGAGATCAGAGGTGGAAGTCTCGAGTTCAGAGGTCGAAGTTCCAAGTTCAGAGGTCGGAGTTCCGAGTTCAGAGGTCGAAGTTCCAAGTTCAAAGGTCGAAGTTCCAAGTTCAAAGGTCGAAGTTTCGAGTTCTGAAGGTGAAAACTGGAGTTCTGAGCCTAAATGGTGGAGATAATAAGTACAGACCATTGTAAGGGCACGGCATTGCCGTGCCCCTACCCACGTTCTTTACTCCAAACATATTTACGGCAGACTTCGCAAGCGGCTTTTGCTTCTTCTGTTTGCGGATTGATGAAGATGGGATGGTAACGCAACCTGTCACAACAGACTTGCAACCATGCTTGCACCTTACCTTCACTACCGCCACTGACAATTGTCTGCTCATGTGAGCTAATGGTGACAGACATAACATCTATCTTACTTGTACGGGAAGGATCTGCTAAGGGATGACCTTGGATTTTCCACAACCGCACCGTTCCATCTTTACCACCACTAACAATAGCCTGTCCATCTGGGCTAAAGGCAACAGAACAGACATCACCTTCATGCCCACGTAAAGGGTCTACCAGCGAGTGTGTTGGGATCTCTGACCAGTGTCCTTGGATGTTCCACAACCTTACTGTGCCATCAACACCACCACTGGCAATTGTCTGCCCATCAGGGCTAATGGCAACGGAACAGACATAACCCTGATGCCCGCGCAAGGGTTCTGCTAGGGGATGGCCTTGGATAGCCCACAAGCGCACTGTCTCGTCAACACCGCCACTGGCAATCTTCTGTCCATCCAGGCTAATTGCTACTGAAGAAATATAACCCTGATGCCCAGGCAAGGGATCTGTCAGGGGTTGGCCTTGGATGCCCCATAACCACACTCCCCCGTCAACACTGCCATTGACAATCTTGTACCCATCTATGCTGAAGTCGGCACAAGAAACATAACCGCCCTTGAAAATCTGCTGTCCATCCACTCTAATTATTACGGAAGAGGCACAATGCTCATGTCCCCTAAAAAGGTTTACCAGAGGATTATCTTTGATCTTCCACAACCGCACTGTCCCGTCAACACCGCAGCTGGCAATTGTCTGTCCATCCGGGCTAAAGGTGGCAGACACGACAATACCTTCATGTCCACGGAAGGGGTCTGCTAAGGGCTTACCTTGTATATCCCACAACCGTACTGTCCCGTCTTCACCGCCACTGACAATCTTCTGCCCATCCGGGCTAAAGGTAACGGATCTGACAAAACCCTGATGCCCTCGGAAGGGATCTGCTACGGGGTCGCCTTGGATGTTCCACAACCGCACTGTCCCGTCATCACCGCCACTAACAATTGTCTGCCCGTCTGGGCTGAAGGCGACTGAACAGACAATACCATCATGCCCTTGGAAGGGAATTGAGACTATACCTTTTGTCATTGCCCAAGTCAAACTGTTCTGAACTTGTTTGAGAATTTGCTGAGGCATTTTCTCTATATTCTCACCCACTGTCAGAATTGTAAGGACTAAACCATCTAGAGGTTGAACAGATAATAAATTCTGTGCCCTTGCAGCTTTTTCTTGCAAGGTAGCTAAGTTAGCTTCAGTGAGTACCCTTTGCCGTTCGGCAATTTGGTCTTTTTCGTAAGCATCGCTGTGCTGGTAAAACTTTTTGGTTAGCAATGATATGGATAGCTGTAGCTTGTCCCAATTTTCCCGCACCTCTGCCAGCAATCCCCCCTGCATTAAGTATTTATCATTCTCCCCTTTGTTGAACCACTCGCGTAAAGCATCTTCTAATCTGTCGCTCAACCGCCGTAAATCTCGGTCTTGTTGTCGCCACCAAGTAAACTGCTGCCAACCTTCAATTAAAGCTTCATGGGCCAAATCAATCCAAGCTTCTCCTTTTTCATCTTTCCCTGTAACCAACAAGCGTCCCTTAACTAATCCCGCTTCCCCATCTAGTAACTCACTAAGTTCTTGGTGATGATGCCAATCAGCACCTGCAATATTTAATAGTGTGGCTTTTGGTTGGCGCTGTCGGGTGTCTTTTTCCCCCTTTCCCGTTCGCACTAAGCGCAAAAAAATTCGCCCAATCCATTCTTTCTCCTGCTGAGTGCGTTTTTGGGTTGGCAATTCCTCCTCAAAATCTCGGTAAAGATAAACATTTTCTGCATGGAGATTCAACGCCCCAGTTAATTCTCCCAACTTTTCATATTCTTCTAACGTGAGTTGATGTTGATTACGATCGCGTTTTTCCCAGAGTTTGGTTAAAGCAAACTCCAACAGAGGCAAAAATCCTGGTTCTTGTTTCACATCTTCTAAAATCTTCAGTATTAGCCCTTCTTCAACACTATGACCTTGAAGTTTGGCTGGTTCGGCGATCGTGTCTTTTAAATCAACTCCGGTTAAAGGTGGCATATAAACTGCCTGGGTTTGAATTAACTGAGTTAGGGAGGGATATTGCAAACAGGCTTCGAGAAAATCTGCTCGCATGGTAATCACAACTGCTAACCGCGAATCGGTAATATCTACTACCTGAGTCAGTAAGTCAATAAATCTCTGCTTTTCTTGCTGACTAGCACCGCCAGTAAATACTTCTTCAAACTGATCCACTACCAATAAAAGTTTTACTGAATTAGGGAGATTTTCGAGAATTGCAGATAACCCATTCTGCTCATTGTCAATGTGCCTCTTGAGAAAAATCACACATCGCGCTAGTCTTCATTGACGTAACCGCACGCTGTAACATTAGGCGATGACAAATCAACTCTCTCCGAAAATTCCCTCTTGCACTTGGAGCCGTCCCATCGGCTTAGGCTGGGACAAACCTTATACCGTTCGCTACGCAAGTAATATCGATGATGGCCCTTGGCATGGTATGCCTTTAGGTGGCTTTGGTGCAGGCTGCATCGGTCGTTCTTCACGGGGAGATTTTAACCTGTGGCACATCGACGGCGGTGAGCATACCTTCAAAAACGTTCCCGCTTGTCAATTCAGTGTGTTTGAGTCCAATGGTACATCTTCCCAAGCCTACGCTTTATCTACCCAAGCACCCGATGATGGTACTCTCAAGGCTTGGCAGTGGTATCCAGCCAATAAGAAAGCAGAGGGGCAGAGGGGCAGAGGGGCAGAGGGGCAGGAAGAAATCTTTAGTATCTCTAACACAGGGACTTATCACGCACTATACCCGCGTAGTTGGTTTGTGTATGAAAATGTATTTCAAGCACAGTTGACTTGTGAGCAATTTTCCCCAATTTGGGCAGGTAATTATCAAGAAACTAGCTACCCTGTGGCAATATTCCTCTGGAATGCCCACAACCCAACAGATGCACCGATTACTCTCAGCATTATGCTCACTTGGCAAAATATGGTGGGCTGGTTTACAAATGCCCTCAAATCTCCCCAAGTACAGGTGCGCGATGATGGTAGTCCGGTTTACGAATACCAACCACGCTGGGGCGAAAGTCAAGGAAACTATAACCAAATAGTTGAAAATACACAACACTTTGGCTGTGTTTTAGGTCGGGTTGCTAGTGATGAACCATTACAAGAAGGTGATGGAACCTGGAGCATTGCGACGCTGAAGCATCCCCAAGTAGAAATATTTCACCACAGCCGATGGAATCCTGAAGGAACGGGTGAGGAAGTATGGCAAAGTTTTGCTGAAGATGGCTCTTTGCCCAATTATATTGATACCACTCCACCAGCAAATAATATACAAATCGGGGCTGCGATGGCTACGCCGGCCGCAGGCATCGCACTTCGTTTTACTCTCCAACCAGGCGAAACTCTCGAAATCCCCTTTGTCCTCGCTTGGGATTTGCCCATTACAGAATTTGCGGCTGGAGTTAACTATTACCGCAGATATACGGACTTTTTTGATAAAAGTGGAAATAATGCTTGGGCGATCGCATCTACTGCCCTACAAGAATACCAAAACTGGCGATCGCAAATTCAAAGTTGGCAAAAACCTATTCTCGACGGTCAAGATTTACCCGACTGGTTTAAGATGGCTCTATTTAATGAGCTTTATGACCTCACTAGCGGTGGTACTCTCTGGAGTGCAGCATCAGAACTTGACCCCATCGGTCAGTTTGCGGTGCTGGAATGCCTAGATTACCGTTGGTATGAAAGTCTAGATGTGCGATTATACGGCTCTTTTGCCCTGCTGATGCTGTTTCCAGAATTAGAAAAGTCGGTGATGAGGGCATTTGCAAGGGCGATTCCTCAAGGTGATGATACACCCCGAATCATTGGCTATTACATGACAATTAAGGCAGAAAGCCCGATCGCCGTTCGCAAAGTCGCAGGTGCAACACCCCACGATTTAGGCGCACCCAATGAACACGTTTGGCAGAAAACCAACTACACCAGCTATCAAGACTGCAACTTGTGGAAAGATTTGGGTAGTGATTTTGTCTTGCAAGTATACCGTGATTTTCTGCTCACGGGTGCTGACGATGTAGAATTCCTGGCAGATTGCTGGCCTGCGATCGTTCAAACCCTTGACTATCTAAAAACCTTTGACCTTGACAGCGATGGGATTCCCGAAAACTCTGGTGCGCCTGACCAAACCTTTGATGATTGGAGGTTACAAGGAGTCAGCGCCTATTGTGGTGGGTTATGGTTGGCGGCGTTGGAGGCTGCGATCGCAATCAGCGATATTTTATTAACTTACCAGACAGGTAACACAACAGAGTTGGCGGGGCAAAAATCCATCTATGAAGCTTGGCTAAAACAATCTCGCCCGATCTACAACGAAAAACTTTGGAATGGAAAATATTACAAACTTGATAGTGAAAGTGGTTCTGATGTGGTGATGGCAGATCAATTGTGCGGACAGTTTTATGCTCGTCTACTGGACTTACCTGATATTGTACCGAGCGATCGCGCCCGTTCAGCCCTGACAACTGTTTATGATGCTTGCTTTTTGAAGTTCTGCAATGGTGAGTTTGGTGCTGCTAATGGTGTTCGTCCTGATGGTTCACCAGAAAATCCCCAAGCGACTCATCCCTTAGAAGTTTGGACGGGAATAAACTTTGGGCTGGCGGCTTTTCTCGTCCAAACGGGAATGAAGGATGAAGCGTTGAAGTTGACACAAACTGTGGTGCGGCAAATTTATGATAATGGTCTGCAATTTCGCACACCTGAAGCGATCACCGCAGCAGGTACTTTCCGCGCTAGCACTTACTTACGACCAATGGCGATTTGGGGAATTTACTTAGTTATTAATTGACCGGTTATCAAAGCGCTTCTTGTTTTGACACAACACACGTAGGGGTGGACAACTGTACGCCCCTACGAACAGTCCAAGGGTATTGATTTCAATTCGCTCGATGTCTATTTATGATTTTATTTTCCGAGTGTTTCCGGGAGTGAAGGAAAATTTCAGTAATGGTAAGAGTTGAAGGATTGAGAATTCAAGATTACTGTTTCAAAGAATGCAAATATTACTAGCTCTAGCTATAAATATTGCTAATATTTCCCCGACTACGTTCACAATCAAAAGCTAGGTTTATGAAGTACCTACTCCTGCATTCAACAGCAAAGTTCATTCAAATAGTGGTGTTGCGTATTTGGCAATGATTAACCAATACTCTGACATACGCTTAAACCTCTACAATTCGCGTAAGTTATATACAGGTGCATTTCTCCAGGCTTTAGTAGAATCAGCCCAAACTTTGAGATATGAAGCGTTATTACTTAGGCAGAGTCTTACTAAGCTGGATTCATATTATAACCCGTTTATAGTTAATTGGCAAGAAATTCATTGTGCCCTTGTCTGGAGAGTGAAAGGCGATCGCACATTAATTTCTGCTCCAGCTATCTGCTTTCGCATCCAGAGTTTGAATCTAGCTGGTTCTTTTACCTAAAATGCCCGTTACCTTAATAACACAGTCTTATATAGGAGTCGTATTTGATTGCGTGATAAAACTCAGTACACGTCTAAGCTAAAAAACATCTAATTTACATACAAATCTGTTAGATATTAATACACATATAAATTACTGCTAAACTTACTTAACGGTATTCCGTATTAACTAGCTTTATCTCTATTATTAGATTATCTAATTTTGTACTGACTTAGGCTGCTACATTTTTTTAGTAAAAGCATTCATGTACAGATGTTTTGGTTTACTCAGTTGATGCTTATCCAAACTATCTATATATATTACCGCTAACCAGTAATTTTATTTTACAACTGGGCTATATATGATTACTAGCTGATAATCATGAAATATTCATGGTTAGTTTACAGCGATTTCATTGAGAGAAGCTGAAGCTGTAGTTTTCGGAAATCAAAAACTACAAAACTAATAAGTATAAGCATCTAACTTAACCTATTAAAAAACATGTTAAATCCTATGTCTGGAACGTTTTCATCTTCTATTGACTAATATTTTTCTAAGTTGTTTTACATCATAGTTAATGGTAATATCTTCTAGTGACTCGACAATAATAAAGGTTTTAAATTGATGTTGGGTGAGGGGTAAGACCCCTCAAAAATTAGCAGGGAGGGACGAAACTAAAAGCTGCACAATACACAAGTAAGTATAGGAATATATTCAGTAAATTTAACCTATAAATCTGCTAGCTTAGTAGATGACATCAACGACAAAAAATAGTATAAGTACGAATGTCATTGTTACAGCCCAAAGATAAATAAAGTTTTTCCACTAGCCTAAAAAAATATGCAAATTTCCCGGAAAATGCCTAATTCAGCAGTAGTAAGAAATACAAGCGCGTGAACAGAGAAAATTTATTGAATTAGGAGTTGAGAAAGTTTAATAAGACAAGACTACATCAACCAAGAGCTATGCTGAAATTTTTGTCTTATAAGTCATCTGGTAAGACAAAAAATAAATTTTTACCTTTCACTTACTAACAAGCTATAAGCAAAATTTCCTCCATTCATCAGAGTAAATTTAGGTAATTAGGACTGAGTAGCTAACAAACTTGATGAACAACTTGATCGTTTTTAATCAAGGGTCAGTTCATGGAAAAAATCATCAGGTCAAATGCAGTCGAAACCTCAAGCCAAGGGGACAATTCAGAAATGAATCTATATAATTTATATCCCTACTACGAGCTAGCTCTTGCCAAAACTAGTTTATTAGGGGAGTTATCAGCCAAAATCACTAAAACTCTGCTCAACAGCGCCAAAGTAAAGCTCAAACAGCAGAGAATTTCAGCCGATTTCTTTACCGCTCAAAGCTGCGGGTGCCAATCAGAGTTTGGGAAAGTTCTGTACGCGGCTGTTGATAGATTTTTATCTTTCGTCAACATTCAACATCGCTCTATTGCTGATAATTTCCCAGAAGCGATTTAACCAGCTGCAAAAAGGCTAACGCAGTCTGTACACCTCAATTAAAACATCAACAATCGCAGAAATTAAACTAGTTTACTTCATCCAAGATAACTAAACACTATGATGAACCAAGACATTGCTGGTATTAGTAACAACTTAGATAATACAGTGAAAGCTCAACAATTTGACAAAGTAGTTGAAGCAATTCTAGCTGGAAAATATTCCTGGGCATGTGTTTTAATGCTGCGATTTGGTGGTTATAATCCTCTGCATTACATTCCATATCGCACCTACAATCGATTACTCAAAGAAAATTCTCAAGCCAACAGGACAAGACAACAGCAGAGTGAAAATCTCAAAATGCTGAAAAATGCTAATGATTCCAGGTCTGATAAGAATATGTCATCAAGCTGCTTAGGCAAAATTAAAGACCTAGCTTATCTGGAAGTCGTTGGAAAACAAAAAACAGAAATTCGTGGTGGTAGTTTAGACCAAAGATTGACACAGAAAATTAATGAACATCAATCAAGTAAATCACCATTAAAACCAGAAAAATCTCAAGATATTTCCTTGAAATCTTGTGGATTTAATTAAAAAGTCCTTGGAATCAGTAGATTCTGTTCTAGAGTTGCTTAAGCGTCTGAAAGCCTGCAATGCTAATTTGAAATTCATAGCATTGCAGGTTTTCTATAACATTGATTAATTTGATAAGTTTTTGTAAAAATATGCCAAAATGGCAAATATATACTGACAGCATTGGTAAACTAATAATAATTACAACTTAAACCAAAATAGAGGTGATTGGCAAGCAAGTTAATTTTAAAAAATAAAATCAATGATTAGTTCTGACTATGAAATAAATCAACCTGATTACAAGAGTAGTCAGTATTTCCTGGAGTAAATAACTCCTACACCAAGACTAATAATTCAACCGTTGCTACTGGTGGTTCTGTTTCTGATAAAGTCTATCTGAGCAAAGAGAATTTGGGGAGGTGGATTCCCCCAATCCAAATTTTATACAGCTTTCACCGACTGCAGACGGTGCAGGTAATGCTTATAAAACTTACTATCCTGTGGTTGGTGTTGCTTTAGTTGATAAAGCAAACGCTTAACATCAATACCAGGAACGGAAATAGAAAAGTTACGGTGAAATTATTTTGGTGGCTGGTAGAACTAGTATCTCATACGCTTCTCTTTCGACTATTGTAATCCTAGTCCTCCCAACCTGGATTATCTGTAGTTTCTAAATTTTCAATTTATATAGTAATTACTGGAAGTTAAAAACTTGAATAGCTTCCAGTTTTTTTGTGTCAATAAAATAAGGTGGGCAACATGCCCACCTTATTGTTTGCGGAGAATGTTTAATCCAAAAATGAATTAAACCTTGGCTAATTCTGGGGTAGGATGCTTGCTGTTACGAATTGCTGTAATAGCTTCAGCATAATCCTTAGTGTTAAATACAGCTGAACCAGCGACGATCGCATTGGCTCCCGCTTCCAAAACTTGCCAGGTATTATTTGCCTTGAGTCCCCCATCTACCTCAATCCAAGGATCAAGACCACGTTCGTCACATATTTGACGCAACTTGCGAATTTTGGGTAACACACCAGGGATAAAGCTTTGACCGCCAAAACCAGGGTTGACGCTCATAATTAGTACTAAATCGCACAAATCTAGAACGTATTCAATTAACTCTAGAGGAGTACCAGGATTAAGTACAACTCCAGCTTTCTTACCAAGCTCTTTAATTTGCCCTAAAGTGCGGTGTATGTGTGGAGAAGCATTATGTTCGCAGTGTACGGAGATAATATCAGCACCCGCCTTAGCAAATGCCTCTACATACTTTTCTGGCTCCACAATCATCAAGTGGACATCCAGAGGCTTGGTCGTAACCGGACGAATCGCCTCCACAATCAGAGGGCCGATCGTAATATTAGGTACAAAACGACCGTCCATGACATCAACATGAATCCAATCCGCTCCAGCTGCATCTACGGCGCGAATTTCGTCACCCAGACGACTAAAATCGGCTGATAGGATAGATGGAGAAATTACAATGGGCTTTTGAGATAGGTTTTGGGTCATGGCTAGTGGGTTTTTAAGCTTCCTCGTCTGTAAGCATTGTAACAAAACATTGAGCAAGACTCATAATTTTGATCCCGGCTTTTTGGGGACTGGGGGGCGAGGGAGAAATATTGAACAAGTTTCTTCTCAATGCCCAATGCCCAATGACTAATGACTAATGACTAATGACTAATTAATTAACTAATGACTAAAAAACTAACCTGGATAATTTGGGGATTAAGTGCTTCTTGTCTAAGTGCGCCTGTTATTGCTTCAGCTTTAGAATCTGCACTAGGAACTAACGGTATTGATGCTCTGAAGCTACACCAAGCTCCTTATAATTTAACCGGTCGTAAGATTGCTATTGGTCAAGTGGAAATTGGCCGACCGGGAATGTTTGGCTGGGATAAGGCGGTGTCTAAAAACCGTGCTATCTCCTTAGCAGCAGTATTCTTACGCAATGGGCCAGCTAAGTCTAATAGTGGTGTTGACCCCCACGCCTACAATGTGGCTGGTGTGATGGTGAGTCAAAGTAAGGCTTTGCCAGGAGTTGCTCCCGGAGCGCGATTGTATTCGTCGGCGGTGGGTTCGACTAAAAACATGGGTCAGCCAGAAGAGTGCTTATCAGCACAGCACATAGCGTTACAAAATGGTGGCGATGTCCGTGCTATTAATTTTAGCTTTGGTGAACCTCTGAGCCGCGATCCTCGATCCGAGGCTACTTTAGATGGCAATGCTTTACTAACTTTATGTGTTGACTGGTCTAGTCGCGTTCATGATGTTTTGTATGCGATCGCAGGCAACCAGGGTAAAGGTGGTATTCCTATTCCTACAGATAATTTTAACGGAGTCAACGTCGCTTTTTCATCCCGCCGAGGGGGAGTTTTTAACAAAGTAGACGTGGCTAACCTGGCGAGTGCTAACCAAGGAGTGAGTGGCAAGCTAGCGGGAAGGGAATTTAATCTTGGTGGGCGTAGTGCTATTGGTTTAGTTGCTCCCGGAAATAACATTCCTTTGCTCAATCCAGATGGCAAATTTAACAAGGTAACGGGTACGAGTTTTGCAGCACCTCAAGTTACGGCTACTGTTGCTGTGTTGCAAGAACTTGCTGACCGACAGATTCGGACAAAACAACCACACTGGAGCATCGATGCTCGACATCATCAAGTGATGAAAGCTGTATTGCTGAATTCAGCAGACAAAATCCAAGATAGTGGTGATGGCTTGCGTTTGGGAATGACTAGGACGCTAATTGATAAACAAAATCAAAATTGGTTAGATTCTGATGCTTATAAAGATCCCAAGATTCCCTTAGATGCCCAAATGGGAGCAGGTCATTTAAACGCATTTCGCGCTTATCAGCAATTTAGTGCTGGTCAATGGCAGCCATCAGCTACAGTACCAGCTATTGGTTGGGATTATCGCACAGTTGATGTTGGAGCATCTGTTGACTATATATTAGCAAAACCTTTAAAACAGGGAAGTTTTGTTGCTGTAACGCTGAGTTGGGATCGATTGGTGGAACTCAACGATAAAAATAAAAACCAGCAATATGATGTGGGCGAGAATTTTCGCGATCGCGGTTTGAATAATCTCGACCTATACTTAGTCAAAGCTGATGCCCAAAATTCCGATGCGGGTGCTGTTTGCTCCTCAATCAGTCAAGTTGATAGTGTAGAACATATTTTCTGCCCCGTTGCTGCTACTGGCAATTACAAAATCCGTGTCCAGTTTCGTCAAAAGCTCAATGAAGCGACTCAACCCTATAGTTTAGCTTGGTGGAGTGTGCCGATCAATTGAAAAAGGGTAGCACAACTTTTATCTGTGTAAACTTACAGCGTTTTTTATTTATTTGAACCATCATCCCTTATTGGGGCGCACAGCCGTGCGTCCCAATGAAATTTCTGTATTTCATGCAACTGAAAAACGTGATTTTATCTATAAAAATCCAGCATAATTGGTTATTTTCTCATTAAGTAGCTTACAATACGTTTATAGGTAAATAGAAAAATTCCTAGAAATCAAAATTTTTTATAACTTGTCTGCATAGCCGCCTCAATTAGCAATTAGTAACTCTCACAAGTTCTGTTTACTTGTTCTGAGCCACTAACTTGCTGTTACAAAAACTGTAACAGTAGATTTTTCTATTGAAGCAAATGCAATAGTTAATCATTGACACAGTTTCTGCGTCAACCATAAGCACAGATCGGGAATCTTTGGCAAGTGAGGTAGCAGAATGAATCGGCAGAATAGTGATGCGAAAGAAAACTTCCTGCAAAGACGCTACGGTGTTAGTCTGGGTAGACGTTATGCTCTGGCAGCTGCAAGTGTTGTTCTATTCAGTGTATTAGGGTGTTCTCAAGTCGATAGTAATAAAAGTGCCCTAGCCCAATCTAGTTTGCCTCAACCAGAAAATCCATTGCAAAAAAAAACAGTCAACACTGATACAAAAATAGTTGAGTCTAGCAATAAGTTTGGCTTCAAACTGTTTTCAGAAGTGCTGAAAAATGATCGGGGTGGGAATAATATTTTTATCTCACCTTCGAGTGTGGCGATCGCTCTTGCTATGACCTACAACGGCGCTAGCGGCTCGACTCAACAAACAATGGCAAAAACCCTAGAATTACAGGGGATGAATCTACCAGAAATCAACTCTTCTTACGCGGCGGCATTAAAGCAGCTTTTGGATAATCCTGATGCGAAAGTGCAACTGAAGATAGCTAACTCACTTTGGGCAAATCAAGATGTTAGCTTTGCGCCAGACTTCCTTAAAAGAACCCAGGATTTCTATCAAGCCAAGGTCAGTAATTTAAACTTTAAAGATGCCGCCGCATCTAATATTATTAATAACTGGGTAAAAGAAAATACTAACGGAAAAATTAATAAAATAGTTGAAACAATTGAACCAAATCAAGTGTTATTTCTGATTAATGCCATATATTTTAAAGGAAATTGGAGTAACGAGTTTGACAAAAAAGAAACTGCCCAATACCCTTTTTACATCACATCTGGTATGCGAAAACAGCACCCAATGATGTCTCAGAAGGGTGATTATAGATATTATGAAAGCGAACAATTTCAGGCAGTTAGTTTACCTTATGGCAAAGATGGTAAATTCAGTTTTTATATATTCCTGCCCAAACAGAATTATAACCTCCAAACCTTCTATGAAAACTTGAATGTTGAAAACTGGGAAAAATGGATGACTCAGTTCAACAAACAAAAAGGGTTTATTCGTCTACCTCGTTTCAAAACAGACTATGAAGTTACACTCAATGATGCTTTAAAAAGTTTAGGCATGGAAGAGGCCTTCAGCAACAAAGCTAATTTTTCCGGTATGGGTAAAAATTTTGCCATTAGCCAAGTTAAACATAAAACTTTTGTCGAGGTGAACGAAGAAGGCACTGAAGCAGCTGCGGCGACTTCAGTGGGAATAGTAGCAACATCTTTTAGAGATGAACCAGAACCATTCCGAATGATTGTTGACCGTCCTTTCTTCAGTGCCATTAGGGATAATCAGACGGGAAGTCTTTTGTTTATGGGTTCAATCATTGATCCGCAATGAGGCAGAAGGCCTCCTTAAGGTGATGTCGCTTCAGAGATACTCAAAGTATTGTTAGCGTCAGTTTTCGGGGACTCGTTTGCTGTAACGGGTACAGTTATCTCCCCTGTAGCGCTGTCATTTGTCTCGCTACGAAGACGCAAAGCACTTAAAGCAGTCTTAATCACAACAGCAGTGGGTACTGCCACAATGACACCCAATAGTCCGCCAATTCTTGCCCCTGTTAAAACTGAAATTAAAATCCAAACTGGATTTAAACCAGTAAAGCTGCCTAAAATTCGGGGGGCAATCAAGTTTTCGAGAATTTGCTGTACAATCACCGCTGCTATCAAAACTCTCACACCCATTGAGAAATCTTGCAACGCTACCAATAATGTAGTCATGGCGATGCCTACAGAACCACCAAAGGGGACGAGAGCCATCAGTCCAATAGTTAAGCCGAATAGCAGCCCAAAGGGCACTTTCAGCCACAAAAAGGTAGGAATGAGGGCTGATGCCATACAGGTAGATAAAATCAACTGGGTGATGAAGAAATTTTGGAAGCTGAGGCGGACTGTTTTAGAGAAAGGATCGCGGAATTTATTCGGTAGCCATTCGACTAAACTTTCCCAGAGTTCACCCCCATGCTGTAAAAGATAGAAGGTCAAAACCATCGTCAAGAGAATATCTAGCAGGCTAGTGACTGTAAGTACAGCCAGATTTAAAACTTGGCCAGCGATCGCTTGCAATTGTCCTTTAACGCGATCGTTGATTTGCACTACCAGAGCATCGAGGTTAATCGGTAAGCCAAAAGTCTCAGCTTTTTCGTTTAAGATCATTAACTGAGAGCGTCCAGAGTCGATTAACTCTGGCAAACGAGCCACCAGTTGTTGAGCTTGGGTAAGGGCCAGCGGGAAAAGTGTCACACCTAACGCCAATAAAATTGATAAAGCCAAGAGAAATACTAAAATAGCAACTTGCTCTCGTCTTGCACCATGATGCTCCATCCAGCTCACGGGGTAGTTGAGCAGAAAAGCTAGTACTGAGGCTCCAACTAAAATGACTATGAGAGAATGAAAATAACTAAAAAATACCGAAATTGCCCAACCATTGATAACCAGCAGCGGAGCAAATAGCGCGATCGCCCCGATTCGCGCTATTGGAGTAAATGTTTGCCACCAGTCGAGTAGCTTACGTGTCTGCATTTTGAGCTGATTGCGGAATAGAACTAAATGAAATTTTTCTTTACAGCTTATTATCTCTAACTATATGAGTCTTATTCATCCTTCTAGTTTAGGAGTTAGACAAACCCCAATGGATAATTTTAAATCGAAAGAGACTGGGGACTGGGGACTGGGGAATGGGGAAGAAGCAAGGGAGCAGGGTGCAGGGAGCAAGGGAGAAAAGTTTTCCCCTCTGCCCCCTGCACCCCGCCCCTCTGCCTCTTTTCAATCCCCAATCCCCAAAACACAGTTGCTTTTATATTTGATTCCGATTATCGGCTTTTTTCCGTCTTTGTGGACTCTCTATCGGGGCCAGGGTAGTCGGGAACAACTTGCTATTAGTCGTCTGTCCATTACTTTGGCACTTACTTGGCTGTTGGGTTATTTGTTATTAACTACCGGAACAGCAACTTCAGATTATTTTCCGCTACGTCTATTTATCCTGAATAGCTTTCTCACGTCGGGTTACTTTTTAGTAAGTGTCTGGTTGATTTTGCGCCTAATGCAGGGCAAATCTGGTCGTTTGCCAGGGTTTAGTAATTTAGCAGAACGAGTGCTTGGCAAGTATTTATCTTAATTTTTTAGGATGAAAAGTTATCAGTGTTTTTACTTATTTCCTAAAAATTTACAGTTGATTTATCCATATATCTAGTCAAATCAGTTTATTATTGCCATACTTCAGTAAAACATCTTTAGATTGGCCCAAAAGAAGAATAAATGCTGCTATAAGTGTTGTGGTTGACACTACATTAAAAAAGTTAGCACTGATAATTAAGAGTTAGCTATTATGGGTTGATTTGTTTGGATGTTTTTAGTCTGCAAATTTACCGAATTTGATTAGTGAGTAAGTGTGAGGAAGTCTGTGACCATTCAAAGAAGTTCGGCGGAAGAAAACCAGTCGGGAAAAGCCTCAAAGTCCAATAAAAAGATTTCTCAGAACTCGACATCAGGACGTTGGTTATGGTTTTGGGTAGGGATGAGTGGTATTGCAATGGTGTCTGCAACTGCGGGAGCGCTTTTGGCGGTATCTTTGACTAGCACGCCTTTGCAACAAGCCCAGCTAAGTCCAAAAGATGAGGCGGCTTTTGATAGCGATCGCATTTCTGGAGGGGTACTGCGATTTTCAGAATTAACTCGCCCAGTAAATCTCTTGGTGATGGGGATGAGCGTACTTCCCCCAGATATCCAAAACCCTCCCCAAGAAACCAAAAACCTCAGATACCTGCCCCAAGTAAACTCCTTTGATGGTCTTTCCGATGTCATGCTCTTGGTCAAATTTGATCCAGAGACGAAAAAAATAAATATGCTCTCCATTCCCAGAGATACCCGCACACAAATAGAGGGGTATGGGGTGAAAAAAATTAATGCTGCCAATGTTGATGGTGGGCCAGCTTTGACTGCCAGAACCGTCAGTAATCTCTTAGGTGGGGCGGGAATTGATCGCTATATCCGAATTAACGTTTTGGGAGTTGCCAAGCTGATTGATGCTTTGGGTGGCGTAACAGTTTACGTCCCCAAAAATATGAAGTACCAAGATGATTCTCAGCATTTGTACATCAATTTGAAGGCGGGTAAGCAACACCTCAGCGGCGATCAAGCATTACAATTGCTGCGTTTTCGCCATGACGAACTCGGTGATATTGGTCGGATTCAGCGGCAGCAAATGGTCATCCGAGCTTTGATGGATCAAACACTCAACCCGGCTACTGTTGCTCAATTACCTAAAGTTCTGGATGTAGTCAAAGAACACATTGATACTAACTTGACGGTTGAAGAGTTAGTGGCGTTGATGGGTTTTGGGGTGCGGACAAATCGCTCTAATATGCAAATGTTAATGCTGCCTGGTCGCTTTAGCGAGAAAGGCGAATTTGATGCTAGCTATTGGTTGCCTAACAAAGATGGTATTGCGAAATTAATGGCTCAACATTTTGGTTTAGAGTCAGAACAACAACAGCTAGGAACTACGGCTAACCCCCGTTCTTTGCGTATAGCAATTCAAGATAGCACAGGTGGCGATCGCTCCAACCTCCAGCCATTAATTGCAGCCTTAGAAAAATCTGGATATCGCAACATTTATATTGCCAAGGCATGGGGGGAACCTCTAGAGGTAACTCACGTTGTCGCCCAACAAGGAGACGGTGACAGTGCCGAATCAATTCGCAACACTTTGGGATTTGGCGAAGTGCGCGTGGAAAGTACAGGCAACCTTGGCTCAGATATCAGTATCCAAGTGGGTCAGGATTGGTTGCAACAAAAATCTATTTTGGAGAATTCGGGGACGAAATAATTCGTAATACTCGCCGGAGGCGAGAAGCAAGCTACGTAATTAATTACGAATTGTGTTGAGGCTCTGAAGTGCTGGACTGTTTACACTGGTACAAATCCTGTTGACACTGAATTTACTATCTGGTTGAGTTCTTGGAGTTTAGCTGCTACTACACCATTGGTTAATAATTCTTCTGCTTTAGCTAAACCTTCTGACATATCTGGACAAATACCACTCCGCCACAGATAAAATCCACCATTCCACAAGGCTGTTTGCATCAATTCACCTGGTTTACCTGCCAAAACCTCTTGAATATCCGCCACCAGTTCTTCAGTAGTTCCAAGGGGTACGTTTTTGGTAGTAAAGCCGTAATCGCGCGGTACGAGGTGCAATCGTTCTACCTCTTGGGATGCTATGGATGAAGATAAGCTGATAATTGCAGTGCGATCGCGCGGTAAGTCGCAACTACCTTCCAATCCTTTTATTAATGTAAATTTTGTGACTCCTCGCAGTCCTAGAGCTACCTTAAACATTCCTTCTGTTGGGGGATGGACAAACCCTGCAATGACGTGGGCATCACCAGTATAAGGACACCAAATTAGCTCCATTGTCGCCAAAGGCGGACGCTTGCCAAGTTGGTCGCGGTACTCCCAAATACTTGTAGTTAAGGGAAAATGCTGAGGTAGATAAATAAAGCCGATTCCCGTTTGCTCAAATATCTGCTGGGTTTTTGTTAGTGGTAGGGTAGTCCAATCGACTCCTAAACCTTGCCAAATATCTATCAGGGGTAAGCCGTACTTCGTTGGTAAGCGATCGCCACCGTGCATTATCACTGGTTGTCCCACTGCGGCGAGTAGTAAAGCTGTTACGGGACTAATTGGTGCTGTGCGGGTTCTGCCATCATAGGGGATACCAAGAGCGATCGCTGGTCGCTCAGAGGCTATTGGTTGCAGTTTTGGCCCCAGTTCCTCATAAGCATCCAACATCCCGGCTAATTCTTCCCCTGTGGGACGCTTGATTCGATGAGCAATCAAAAATGCTCCGATTTGGGCTGGTGTAGCTTCACCCAACAGCATCATTTTAGTTGCGGTGGCTGCTTGGGCGCGAGTTAAATTTTCGGCTGTGTGGTTTCCGCCGCCTACTTTTTGCAGGAATTCCCGAAATACATTGCTCATTTAGTCATTTGTCATTAGTAACCTGGAATTACGAATTACGAATTTACTACACAATATATACAGTGAAGTTGACTAGGTTATCCTGACCAAATCGCACTGAGTCACCGTTCAACAGGCGATATTGCATCCCAGGTGTTAGAGGATTGTTGTTTAAATAAATGCCATTTGTACTCATATCAACAATCATGTATGAGTTTTGCGACCAGTCCCAATCGACTCGCGCATGACGACGAGAGACTATTCCTTCACTGGGAATGCCGGTCAAGTCAATTTCTGGGGGCGCTATTCCTGGACTCTGACTGCGGCGACCAATATAACCTCCTTCCCCAACAAGGTTAAATTCTCTTCCTGTGCTATGAACTAACTTTAAGACAGGCGCTCTTTGAGGCGGAGGGGTATAAACAGGCGGTGTTGGTGGATAAGCAACCCGTGGCTGATAGACTGTTGAATAATCAACGGGGGTTTGTTGAGGAACTTGGTAGTTAGGTTGGTCTGTTGCTGGTCGCTGATACTGACTAGGTTGTTGTTGATTGGGCTGTGGTTGACTAGGCTGTGGTTGAATAGGCGGCGGTTGTGGTGTAGGGGAAACTACATTATTTACAGGGCCCACAGGAGTTGAACACCAGGGACAAACCTTAGCATTGTTAGGCAGGGCGCGGTTAAAATATTCGCAACTAGGATTAGGGCACCGATTTGCAGGCATAGGAATTTATATCATCAGGCATGGGTTGTAAGGCTACAAGACCTACTTTACTAAGTAAACACTGACCCTGACGAGTAGTTAGCATCTGGGCAAATGTAGAACCACCGGGCAGGCGGTTGCTGTCTTTAGGGTACACTACAAAAATAGGGTATCCCAGAGGGTAGCTTTGGAAAGTTGTGACATCAACATAATAATCATCATGCTGACATAAGTCATCTGAGGGATTTATTGAGCGGCGATCGCGTCTTTGAAACAGAGGTTGAATAGCTGACTTTTTGCCATCTGCGATCGCTAGCGGATAGCCTGTACATTGAGTAGAAGTTTTACTGATAATCCCAAAACTAATAATACCAGTGGTTCGCCCTTCTAAAGTTTCACTGCGTATCAAATTTTGGGTTTTTGTGGTATCAAGTTTAGTAACTTTTGCTGCAAATAAAGCTTCGTCTTGAGGGGCGTTTTTGAGAACTATTTCTTGAAATTTACTGATTGCTTCCGGTTCAGTTGGGGCGAAAGCTTTCACAGATAGATTTGGAAGTTTAGAATTAATCTGCTGCCAATTAGTAATTTTGCCTGTGTAAATTTGACGCAATTGCTCAATATTGATTTGCCCCCCAAGAGCATTAGCAAGATTTGAATCTCTTTTATTAAATGCTACAAACACAAGTAAACCATCATAAGCAACTTGCTTTTTAGCAAGTTTATCTGTGATATTGTCTACTAAACTTGTAATTGCAAAGTCTTTTTTGTTCGTTTGGACTTCTTCGATACTTTTAAGCTGATTATTTATATTAGAGGATAAGACAGATTTATAGTCAAATGTTGCTGTTGCATCTGATTTTGGTCTGGTCAATAAATCTCCTAAACGACTGTTGTCTACAGATTGCGTTAAAACATAACTCCATGTACTGTCTTTTTCTCCTGTGTAAGTAAATTGTCCCGAAGGAACATTGGGAACTTCTGAGAAATTCCGCACAAGTCTAGACCATTGTATATATTGATTAGGACTATCTATTTTCTTACCCCAAAGCCAATACCAAATTCCGCCGCCAAGTAGTAATAAAGCGAGAATTCCTAACAGAATTAAGGGCATTGGTAAAGGCTTTTTGATTTCTTGAGAAGCTGGCGACGAAACTAATGAATTTTTGCCGCGATCTTCTTTAGGAAGTTTTAGCAGTGCTTGACGAGCCGCTTCCGCATTCTCGAAAGGAGTTTCCAGACCAATTAAACGATAAATAAACTGCTTTAAATGACTATCGGTATCTGGCCATTGTTGATTATCTCTAGGGTTGAGAGGCTGGTTAGATAACAAATTAGTTGTCCGCCCTACCCACAAAGTAAAGGCTAGCAATCCTAATGATTCTAAATCTTGCTCAGGTCTGGCGGGAGCGGGTTGAGCAATAATCGGTGGAATAAATAAGTTTTCCCAGATAGCTAAATCACAAAAATATATAGAAAACTTTTGATTATTTTCTACCTTAATTAAGGTACTATCTAAATTGATATTTCCGTGAGTAATACCCAGTTGTGTTTGATTTGAGGGGAAACGCAGCTTTTGGGTATGGAGAAACTGGAGAGTTTGTAAACCTTGATTTAGCACCTCACGCACATCAGGAGGTGTCATTGCTCCCTTTTCTGTGAGATACTTACCTAATGTTTGGGATGATTCTATACCCTGAGTAATAAGATAGCAGCGTTCGCCCTTTTCATCTGCGATCGCTTCTTTAGTTTCCACAAGACGGAAGTTTTGAATTCGACTATCGGCTAAACTTACTCCACCCACCCGTTTGAAAGTATCTTTCCGCTTTTGAGTCTCGCTTTCATTAAAAGAACGATTGGGTAGCAGGTATTCTTTGATGATTACAGGTTGTTTATCCTTGAGTTGAACACCTGAGTATAAGCGACCTAAACCCCGTACACCCACAAAACTAACTATTTGATAAGTTCCCTGATTTCCTTTAATCTCAGCCTCCTGCGGTAAAGTTGCTGGAAAACCACATTCCAAGCAAAACTTAGCGCCCTTGATTTGCTGTGCCGTTTGGAAAGGGCGATCGCAATTTAAGGGAGAATTGTACGAGCAGGGGTATTCTTGATAAAAAGATTCAAATGGAGCCATATACAAATTTCGTAAATTGCGCCGATTACTTCTCTCGCGCTCAAGCGTGAACTAATCCTAACTTGAGGGCGGCCACAATCGCTTGAGTCCGACTAGTAACCTTCAGTTTTTCAAAAATACTGGTGAGATGCGCTTTAACAGTAGCAACTGTTACATATAAATGTTTAGCGATTTCTTCATTAGAAGCACCTTGAGTTAACCAGTATAAAACTTCTTGCTCTCTTTCGGTTAAATGCACTTCATGACATGCTTTTACACAAGAATCTGAGTAAGCCTGAAAAAACCGGAAAAATCGACTAGCAACTTCTGAAGGTAAATAAATTTCCGACCGAGTTACAGTGTCTATAGCTTCACACAATTGGGTTGCTAAACGATTTTTAAATACATAACCAGCAGCCCCCGCCTGCATCGCTCTAAAAATCCAGTCGTCTTCTTGATGAGCCGACAATACTAAAACTTTGCCAGTGTAACCAGTTTCCTTAAGACGCGCTAAAACTGTAATTCCATCACATCCTTTCAATTGCATATCCAGCAAAATTAAATCTGGACACTTCTGGTTTGTAAACTTTAAAACTTGATCGACAGAATCAGCATCACCCATCACTTCTACAGGGAACGCAGAATTAATACTATAAAAATTGAGGAGAGTACGCAACCCTTGACGAAATCGTTCTTCGTCATCTACAAGCAAAACCGAAAGTTTTTTCTTATCATTAGTCATATCTTTAATTACGAATTACGAATTATTTATCCATTTCTTGGTCGAGGTAAAATTATAGAAAACTGCGCCCCACTTTCTGACAAAACTTGTGCCCAGATACTTCCTTGATGATCCAGAATAATTTTTTTAGCAATAGTTAAACCTAGTCCTGTACCTCCTTTACGCCGGGAATAAAATGGGGTAAATACTTTTTGTAAATCCTCTTGAGACAATCCTGGGCCTTGGTCGGAAATTTTAATTAATACTTCATCTTGAAAAATTTGCCAACTACAGCTAATAGTTCCTGAATTAGGGCTGAAATGAACAGCATTACTGAGGATGTTATCAAAAACTTGTTTCATTTGTAATCTATCTATCTTCAGTATTGTTGATGTATCGGGAATTGATATCTTAATTTTTTTCTGATTAATTAGCGGTTGTAAATTTGTGATACTTTCAACTACCAAACTTCTTAAATCTTGAAGTGATACCCTTAATTTTGCACTTTGACCACAATCAATCAGTTCATTTAAATTAGTATCTAAATCTTGTATGCTTTCGCCAATTATGGTTGCTTGTTCTTGCCAAGGGCTATCCTCTAAACCCAAGCAGAGATTATGTGCATATAATCCGATGAGTCCTAGAGAATTACGCAATTGGTGTCCTACTCGATGCAGAATATCTTCTAAAAGTTGAATTTCAGTTTTTTGTCTTCCATAATCCAAGGAAATATCTACATACTTGCTTATGAGTGTAGCCGAACGTTTTACGTATAGTTGTAAACTTGGTGAGAGAGGTTCATGAGTAATGATTTGAATGTATTCAGGCTTTTGATTTCTATAGGATATAGGGCAAATATAAGAAATGGATGAAAAATTCTTAAGTTTAAATTTATGTAAAGTAAAAGCAGCCGGAAAATCTGTGAGCCATGCTTCTGAACGCAAGTAAGCTAAAGTTTTCGGAGGAAAAAGAGCTTGGTCTTGACCATAGTTTATAACCTCCTGATTAGCTCTCGAAAATAAATCGTGATAGACAATCCGAGCGAAAAAAATTGGATATTGACTAGTTAACTGCTCAGACTCAAGCTGACAAAAACTCCGAATATCTGAGGAATTCAAATAATTAGAGCTATTGTCTAGTTTTTGTACAGAAAAGCCTAGTGTCATAGCTTCACTCGCTTTTTGCAACCAAATGTTTTACTATTCTGCTGACCAGTATAAAATTATGCAGCATCAAGAATGTTTATTTTTTTGTTAAGTTATCTTTGTAACTAAATAATACAAAGAATTATTTAGTTTACATTCAAAATTGCATTTCGTTTCCCTAAGTATATATAGGTATATAGTACCTATTATTTACAACACTTGGATGAATCTGTTCGTAGAGAGCGCTGAAGCGCTCAAACCAAAGACTAAAGTCCTGACTACGAACTTATTCATCTATGAAAGTTGGACTGGCGCTCTAGGACAGGCTTTTCGGTCTACTCTATAAAGAAAAAATGTCATGCGTCCAATCAAGAACTACTCAAGACTAATCTACAAACTGAAGTTGCTACTTTTCGGATTATTGAAAAGCTAATATTTTCCAGCTTTCTCAATCATCATTTTGAGAATGATGGGGAGTAGGGAAGAAGCAAGGGAGCAGGGAGAAGAATTTTCCCCTCCGCCCCCCGCACCCTGCCCCTCTGCCTCTTTCCAATTCCCCATCGAAAAATGAAAAATATCGACAAAAGTCTAATTAACTTTAGAAGACTGATACATATACTCTAGAGGCATCTGGATTAGCTACCAGCAGAATACCTTCATGCTTATCTTCGTTCTTCAAACTTTAGCCGAAATTCTAGCTGGAGGAACCTCGCTTACCAGTACAGAGCAAATTGACTTTAGCCATCCTGGTAATCGGAGGGAAGAGGGAGCAGGGCCGACTCTCAATTTATACATTTTTGATATACGTGAGAGTAAGCAGGTACAACATTCTGGCAGGCAAGTTGAACGCAAGCTAACACGCGCTCTACAACCTGCTACTGTAAATTGGGCACCGGCTTGGTTTGATGTTTCGCTGCTCTTAACAGCCTGGGATAGAACAGCTTTAGGTGAGCATCACTTTATTAGTGAGGCTTTGAATGTGCTGTTGCGCCATCGCACCTTGGAAGAGGAGTTTTTGGTTCCTGAATTACGGGGTTATGGTAATTTGAACATGACAGTTGCCCTAGAGCCGCCAATTGAGATTGGCTCTTTATGGAGCGCTCTCAATGTGCCATTGCGTTCAGCCTTATATTTGACAGTCACAATACCCTTCGAGCCACAACCCACTCCAGTGCCTTTGGTTTGGGAGCGAATTTTCAATTTGCGAAATCAATTATCTCGCGATAGTGACAGTCTAGTATTAACGAGGCGAGTTGCGATCGCAGGTATTGTCAAAAGTGCGGTGACAAATTTACCGCTGGTAGCGACAGAAGTAGCTGTGAGGGGAACTGAAAAATCCATATTAACCACTAAAGAAGGGTTGTTCTTCTTTGAAGACCTTCATTTAGGTAATTATGTTTTGACTTTGAATCATCCTGGCTATTTACCCCAAAACGTCAATGCATTGGTAGATAACCAAAGTCATACTTTCAAAGAAATATTTCTAACTCCTGAATAATTAGATTTTTACTGACTTGGAGAGACTTTCATGGCTAGACTTGATTACTTTGCTCCTGGTGTCTACATCGAAGAAATTGACCGGGGTAGCCGACCAATTGAAGGTGTTAGTACAGCAGTTGCCGGATTTGTCGGCTTTACTGAAGACGTTCGCGGTGGGGCTGAGTTATACAAGCCCATGCTAGTAACCACTTGGACGCAATACTTAAACTACTTTGCGCGTCTCAACTCAGACGGCTTCACCGATTTCAACGCCTATTTACCCTTTTCAGTCTACGGCTATTTTATGAATGGTGGCGGTCGTTGCTGGGTAACAAGCATTGGGACTCAATTACCAGGCGCACCCAGACCCGCAACTCCAGAACCGGCTAACTTACGAATTAACGCTCGAGGTAATCGTCCAGCTCTGCGCTTTACTTTGCGCCCTGAGCAAGCATCAGGTGGATTAGTAAATATTGTAATTATTGATGGTTCGCCCCGCGCCCTACCCGAAGGTACTGAAGGAGAAGCACCTCCAAATACAGGCGAATATTTCACCATCGAAATTCGTCGGGGAGATGAACTTTTAGAGCAATACGAAAACTTGACAATGAACCGCGAGCCTGCCGCTCAAACAGCGACTTATGCGCTAACGGCATTGAGAAATTCAATGTATGTCACTCTAGAAGACATCACTCAAAGTGGACAGCCTTTAGCTCGTCGCCCTGTTAATGGTCAATATGAGCTAGCGCCGCCTATTGTCGCCGCCACACCCGATAGATTTTCGCAAAATTTAGAAGGAGTTCGAGACGATCGCACCGGGGTACGCGGTATCTTTGAAGTTGATGAAATCACAATGCTGGCTTGTCCTGATGTGATGCGGGCTTATCAAGAGCAGATACTTAATTTAGATCAAGTCCACGGCATCATCGAACTGATGATTAGTATGTGCGAGGGTTCTGCCAGTGGCGATATTCCCAATCCGCCCAACCGGATGGTTGTACTTGATGCGCCACCTGATGCCGTCAAACCCCAGCAAGTAGTGGAATGGTTGAATAGATTTAACCGTCGTTCAATGTTTGCGGCCCTTTATTATCCTTGGATTAAAGTACCTAATCCACGCGATCGCGGTAATCCCATTTTAGTACCTCCTTGCGGTCATGTGATGGGCGTTTGGGCCCGCACCGACGAAACTAGAGGAGTTTACAAAGCCCCTGCAAATGAAGTTCCCAGAGGCGTAATAGGTTTGGGCTATGACACAAACTTCCGCGAACAAGAACTATTAAACCCCCTGGGAATAAATTGTATTCGCAACTTCCCCAACAGAGGTATCCGCATTTGGGGCGCACGCACTTTAGTTGAGCCAGATAAAACAGAGTGGCGCTACATCAGTGTGCGTCGGCTAATTAGCTATATTGAAAAATCCTTAGAATTAGGGACTCAGTGGGTAGTTTTTGAACCGAACGACCAAGATTTATGGGCACGTGTCACCCGCACCGTCAGTAATTTCTTAGAACGCATCTGGCGTGAAGGCGCTTTGTTTGGTGCATCTCCAGCCCAAGCATTTTATGTGAAGTGTGACGAAGAATTGAACCCACCAGAAACCAGAATTTTAGGACGTTTATACATCGAAGTCGGAGTTTGCCCAGTCAGACCGGCTGAATTTGTTGTTTTCCGCATCAGCCAATGGAACGGCATTGAAGATAGCGAATAGCGAATAGGGCATAGGGCATGGGGCATTGAGGAAAGAACTCTTATAACTCCTAACTCCCCATTCCCAAATTAATTACACACAAAGGAGTCTAAAAGTATGGCAGGCGAATTTTTAACCTCTTGTAAGTTTTACTTCGAGGCTGACGGAATTACTGATAAATTCATTAAAGAAATTAGCGGACTAGGCGTTGAAAATACACCAGCGCAAGAAGTCCACGGTTCATCTAAGGGCGCTAAACTCATGCGTCAAGCCACACCAACTGTTGTTAAATTTACCAATATCACGGTCAAAGTCATCGCCACAGATGATATAGACCTTTATAAATGGTATCAAGATTGTAACGAAGACATGGGCGACCCTCGGAAGTGGGCACAGAATCGTAAGACTGGTTCGGTGGTTGCTTACGACCAACAAGGCTCTGAAAAAGCACGTTGGAACATCGTCAATTGTTATCCCTGTAAATACACAGGGCCTACCTTAACTGCTTCTGGTGGCGATATGGCAAATGAGACTGTTGAATTGGTTCACGAAGGAATTAAACGAATCAAATAATTAGCATTTGTAGTAATTAACAGTGGTACAATCCGCAAGCCGAATTCCCGAAGTTCTGACAGCCCATCGGTTCTATTTAGAACTGACACTAGAAGGTCAAAACGATGCCAATTGTTTCTTTTTGGAGTGTCAAGGCTTCAAAAGAACCCAAGAGGTAATTGAAATTTGTGAAGTCACTTCTCAAACCTGGGGTAAAAAAGGGCAATCAAAAGGTCAGGTGGTGAGGACTAAGCTTCCTAGCAATCCTAAGAGTGGTAATCTAACTTTGCGTAGAGGTACTACCAACTCTATGGATTTTTGGAAGTGGTTTGAAAAAGTCGAAAAGGGTAATTGGTCTGAGCAACGTAGACTTGTTGCTTTGTCTATTTATAATCAGGCAAATGAAGAAATCGCTAGATTTGAATTAGCCGGTGCTTGGCCTGCAAGTTACAAGATTGCCGATGTTAACGCCCGCAGCCATGACATCGAAATTGAGGAAGTGGAGGTTGCTTTTGAGGAATTTAAACGCGTGAAGTAATTAGGAGGATTATGTTTCCTACAGAGTTTGAATTTACACTGCCAAAGGGGTATCTAGACTCTGAAGGCAACCTCCACCGCAAAGGTGTAATGCGGTTATCAACGGCGATAGACGAGATTGCACCCTTGCGTGACCCACGCGTTAAAGCTAATCCCGTTTATGCCACAATTATTATCTTGTCACGAGTGATTACTCACTTGGGTGCTTTATCAGAAGTGACTCCTGCAATAGTGGAAAACTTTTTTTCCCAAGATTTAAATTATCTCCAAGATTTTTACCGTCGAATTAATGGCTTGGAGAGCGAAACTCCCATCCCAGAAGATACAGTAAATTCTCCCGAAGCGCTTCTTCATAATTGAATTGCGAATGGGGCATTGGGCATTGGGCATGGGGAGTGGGAGCAGGAGAGTGGGAGAATAAAATATAAAACTCGTTCACGGAGTTCAAAGGCTCGTTCACGAGTATCAAAGACTCATTAACGGAGTTCAAAGACTCGTTCACGAGTATCAAAGACTCATCAACGGAGTTCAAAGGCTCGTTCACGAGTATCAAAGACTCATCAACGGAGTTCAAAGACTCGTTCACGAGTATCAAAGACTCATTAACGGAGTTCAAAGGCTCGTTCACGAGTATCAAAGACTCATCAACGGAGTTCAAAGACTCGTTCACGAGTATCAAAGACTCATTAACGGAGTTCAAAGGCTCGTTCACGAGTATCAAAGACTCATCAACGGAGTTCAAAGACTCGTTCACGGAGTTCAAAGACTCATCCCCTCAATGCCCAATGCCCAAATTAAAAAATCTATGCGCCGTAAGAAAGATACTTTATGTACAGAATTTGCCTTCACTCTTCCTAGAGGATTGAGTGATAGCGAACACCGAGTACATCGTCATGGAGTGATGCGTTTAGCCACCGCCAAAGATGAAATTTTGGTGCAACAAGAACGCAAAGTTCAAGAAAATCCAGCTTACGGTGTCTTGGTAATGCTTGCAAGGGTTATCAGTCGCTTGGGCAGTTTCAACTCTGTTAGTCCTGATTTACTCGAAGAACTTCTTTTACATGACATTGCCTATCTCCGAGAATTTTATAATCGAATCAATCAACAAGGTAATGTACATATTCCGACACAATGTCCCCACTGCAATACTCAATTTTCAGTGGAGCTAGAACTGGCGGGGGAGTCGTAAGCTACCCCTCTGAGACTTTATATGAGGAGGTAGCTTTTATTGCTTATCATTTCCACTGGTCACAAGATGATATTTTAAATTTAGAACATACTACCCGTCAGCGCTGGGTGGCAGAAATCAATAAAATTAACCAAAAATTAATATGAAAGTAAAAGTTAGCTACTCACCAAATCTAAGTGAAGTCAATGAAGTTGACCTTAGCACAGAAACTCCAACGAGAGGAGAATGGCTAATAGGCCGTTCTCCTGATTCTGATTTACTCCTAGACAGCCCTGATATCAGTCGGGTACATGCTAAGTTTTTTGTTAAAAATGGAAATTACTACTTCTCTGACCTGGGTAGTAGAAATGGCTCAATATTTAACGGAAAACAAGCTGAAAAAGATCGACCATATTCTTTGAGTGATGGAGATGTAATTCGGATTGCAGATTACGTTTTGATTTTGGAAGCAGTTGCTCCCGCTTATGAGCAACCAGAGACAGTCTTTAGAATTATAGATCCTTCACTGTTTTCTCGGCCGCGATCGCCTGAAAATGTCAGCGCTGCCAATGTTGTTAATCCACCTCAAGAGGTAGTCAAAGAAGTAGAAACCCCTGAAATTAATCCTCCTTCCTCAGAAATCAGCGAAATCTCAGCAGTTGTTTCCAATAAAAGTGATGATGTTATCTCAGTTGTTGAGATAGCCGCGCCTGAAAACATCATTCAGCCAACAGAAGCAGCCAACGAAGTTCCACACGATGTTCGTGATGAAATTGTGCATTTGCAAACATTAGTTGCACCAGAAATCAGCGCAGATGTTGAAGAAGTTGAGGTTCCAGAAATTAGTGAAGCTTCAGAAGTTTCTTCTACTTTAGCTGATGATGCGATCGCTGCACCTGAAAACATCATTGAAACTCCTAAAGAGGAAATTCTCTTTTCAGAAGCTAACCACGATGAGGCTGTAGACTTTGAAGCAGCACTAGCAACAGAATCTACTTTCGTTCAGCGACGTGATACAAGTCCAATTCCAGAAGCTACCGATGATGAGTATGCATTAGAAGCAGCACTGGAAGCAGAAGTCACCTTTGTACAGCCGCGCGATATTTTCAATGAAGTTCCTCCACAGAATGCCATTCTAGAAGTTAGCAGCGATGAGTATGCATTAGAAGCAGCACTAGAAGCAGAAGTCACCTTCGTACAGCCGCGCGATATTTTCCACCAAGTATCTGAAGAGGAGAGCGCCGTTCCAGAGGTTACTCATGATGAAATAGTAGATTTGGATACGCCAGCCGTAGAAAGTACAGATGTTGCTGAAGACACGGATATTGAGCCGCAAGAAGCATTGAGCCAAGTTACACAAAATATCACTGATGAAGCAGTAGATTTAGATACGCCAATTACAACAGTAGATAGCGCAGATGTTGACGAAGTAGAAACTAGTCCGGTTGTCAATGAAACAATCAGCGAAGTTTCTGAGGCATCAACTGTTGTTGAGGAAGTAGAACCTAGTCCGGCTGTCGATAAAACAATAAGCGAAGCTTCTGAAGTATCAACTGTTGTTGACGAAGTAGAAACGAGTCCGGTTGTCGATGAAACAATCAGCGAAATTTCTGAAGTATCAACCGCATTTGATGATAACATTGCGGCAGTTTTTAGCAATCAAGACATTGGTTTGCCTAATATAAATACTGAACAAGTCAGTGTAGATGTTGATGATGTTTCTGCACAAGTAAGTGAAGTATCTGAATTCGCTGATATTCAATCTTTGGAAACAAGAGAGAGTGGAGTTACTGAGAATATCAGTCAAACTATTGAAGAAATTTCTGACATAGAAGCAACTCAACCTGATGAAACCTCAGAAGAAACTTTAGAAGAAGCAAATGTCAGTGAGCCTCCTCAAGCAATCATTGAAAGAAATATAGTACTCATCGCTCATGAAAGCAAGAAATCAGAACTTGCTGAATTTGTTTCTCAGCATCAAGAATTCTTCTCACAGAGCTTTACGATTACATGGCCATCTGTTAGCGAAGTCCTGCATCAACAGTCAAGAATAACTATTAGTCAACAAACCCCCGCACCAACTTCTGGAGGATATCAAACAATTGCTTCATTGGTTGGAGCAGGAGAAATTTTAGCAGTTATTTTTCTGAGAGATTTGCTGCAACCGCAACCTGGTCAAGCAAATGAAGAAGCACTGCTGAGATTATGCAATATTAATCAAGTTCTACTGGCGACTAATTTGCCAACAGCAGAGGCGATCGTGCATTATCTGAAACACATATAGCAATTCTAAATGAGTTATGAACACAAAGATACCCGATTTCTTAAAGAAGTCGGGTATCTGAGCATTTTAGGGTTTGCAAGTAAAATATAATTCCTATAGTTTTTGAAAAGTTGCAAATTGCATAGAATAATTTCAATAATAAAAATTAATCTCAAAATATACTTATATTTTAAAGTAAAACTTATTAAAAAAATGGTTGTAAATTTTAAAATTTTATTTAGACAGCCAGTTATTCTTTCAAGTGCGATCGCTACAATTTTACTAGTAGGCATTCAAAAACTGGGGGTTTTCGAGCCTCTAGAAATGAAAGTCTACGACGAAATGATGCAATTACGTGCCGACCCCGGCCCAGACTCTCGTCTGTTGATTGTTGCTTTAACTGAAAAAGATATCCAAAAATGGAACTGGCCCTTATCTAGCGAACTTCTAGATCGGCTGTTAGGCAAGCTTGAAGAATATCAACCGCGAGCCATTGGTCTAGATATTTTTCGTGACTTACCAGTACAGCCAGGTCATGAAAAACTACTGCAACGCCTACAACAGAGTGATATTATCATTCCTATTTGTAAACATTCTGGTTCTAACAATCCGGGAATCGCACCACCAAAAGGCGTGGAAGCAGAGCGAGTTGGATTTAATGATGTTGTAGAAGATACTGACGCTACAATTCGCCGCAACCTATTATTAGTAAGTGCAGAGAAGTCCGATTCTTGTCAAAGCACTTATTCTTTTAGCTTACAACTAGCACTCAAATATTTAGAAGTCGGAGGTATCCAGCTAGAATTTACTCCCAAAAAGGAGCTACGACTACGTAATACAGTCTTTAAACCCCTGCAAAGTAGCGCTGGCGGTTATCAGAAAGCAGATACAAATGGCTACCAAATCCTGCTTAATTACCGTTCTGGTCATCAGATTGCCCAACAAGTAACTATTACAGAAGTCCTTGCAAATCAAGTTAAACCAGATTTGGTAAAAGACCGTATCGTTTTGATTGGTTCAACAGCCAATAGTTTAAATGATATTTTTAATACGCCATTTGCTAGTGGTAAGTCAGATAATTCCGGCAAGATGGCAGGAATTGAAATTCATGCCCACAGCGTTAGTCAAATTCTCAGTGCTGTTCTTAACAAACAGCCTTTATTTTGGTTTTTGCCTGAGTGGGGTAAAATCCTTTGGATATGGGGATGGACTGTAGTTGGTGGGTTGCTGGTATGGCGAATTCAACATCCACTAGGTTTAGGATTAGCAGCAGCAACAGCCCTTGCAGTGTTATTTGGAGCTAATTTTGTCATTTTTACCCAAGCTGGATGGTTCCCAGTTATACCTCCGGCGTTGGGGTTAGTATTTACTGCTGGGAGTGTCCTTGCCTATAGTTCTTATCAAACCAAGCAAGAGCAAAAAGAAATTACCCAACGGGTTCAAGAACACCAACAATTAATTGTGGAATTGCAAGGTCTTTTACGGCAGCGCGGCGACGCCTCTAATGAAGCGCCAACGGTAATTGCTGATTCCATCGGGCAAGACATTGCACTAGGCACGCTACTAAACAAGCGTTATCAAATTACTGAACGCTTGGGTTCTGGAGGATTTAGCAACACTTATATCGCTAACGATATCCAGCGTCCGGGGAATCCGCAGTGTGTGGTTAAACAGTTGCGACCTCCCCGCCAAGATGCAGAATATTTAAATGTCGTCAGACGCTTATTCGACGCTGAGGCAGAAATTTTAGAAACTCTAGGTAAGCACCCACAAATTCCCCAACTGCTAGCTTTTTTTGAAGAAAATCACCAATTTTCTCTAGTGCAAGAATTTGTTCGAGGGCACGCTATGGATAATGAGCTAACCTATGGGAAGCGACTCAAACAAGCTGAAGTTGTGGAGATGCTCAAAGAAGTTTTACACGTACTGATCTTTGTTCACAGCTATGGCGTAATTCATCGAGATATCAAACCTAGTAACTTGATTAGGCGAGAATCAGATCAACACATTGTTTTAATTGACTTTGGTGCTGTTAAACAGATTCAACCTCAGCAGCAAGAAGCTCAGACAATTTCAATTGGCACTCCTAGCTATGCACCTTCTGAACAAATGAGCGGGTTGCCAAAACTCAATAGTGATATTTATGCCTTGGGAATTATGGGAATACAAGGTTTAACTGGGGTAGATCCGAGAGAATTTCGTAGAGACACAAATACTGGTGAAATCATTATCCAAAGTGGAACTGATGCCAATCAACAGATTTGGCAACATTGGCGCGAAATAACTGATGCGACAAACGAGTTAGTTATGATTTTAAATAGAATGGTACATTTTGACTTCACTCAACGATATCAGTCAGCCGCAGATGTGCTTAAAACTCTCGAAAGTATCGAGTAGTCAGAAAAAAGCCCGGTTATTCGCATAACCAGGCTTTTAGTTATCTCAATGAATCAGTAGAGGTAAAATAGTGCGATCGCAGTTCAGATAGAGCCACAAAACCCTGATGTGTAGACGCGATTTATCTCGTCTTCTCTAGACCAATTATCTACACCAATAACCCTTAACCGAACCGGATTGCCCATTAAGTAGGTCTTTCCAAATTAACCTTGACAACTTTGTTCTTTTCTTGCTCAGTTTTAGGCAGTGTCAAATTCAAGATGCCGTCTTTATAATCTGCTGTGACGTTAGTATTTTGAATCCGAGCAGATAGAGGAATTACACGCTGAAATTTACCGTAATGAAACTCACTTCTGGTAATGCCTTTTTCCTCAGTTTTAGTTTCAGATTTTCGCTCACCGCTAACGTAAACAACGTTTTCTGTGACTTGCACATCTAGGTCTTTAGCTTCTATTCCTGGCAATTCTAGCTTCAGATGAATCGCATCCTCAGTTTCTTGTATTTCAGCCGCAGGAACTTTGCTTAAGCCTTTGTCAAACAATGCAGATGGTAGCCTGGTATCTTCAAATAAACTATTAAGTTGATGTTGTAGAGTGTCAATTTCTCTCCAAGTATTCCAACGAACTAGTGTCATAAATCTTCCTCGCATTAGTTAACTTTGTTTAATAAATTTTGCACTTCAATTTGTGCTTACATATTTATATTACGTAGAGTTAAACTTGCTGTATATTCGGCTATTATCACCAACTAATTGATGATTACCGTACCAAATTAAATATGAGAAATTACGGTTTGCCCTAATTTATATGTTCGGTAAACCCTAATAGATAAATTAGATTCAATTAGACTCAGTTATCAATCTGCTATTGAAGGGGACAGCGCAGAAATGCAATGCCTCGGTTGGGTTATGCCTACAACTAAATAATAGCACTGCATAAATTTTTAGATAACCTCAGTTAAATACATATCTGTTCAAGTCGACTTATTAAATAACACAATGTCAGCGATGAAACTCTTTCCCTTGCTCAATTTGACACATATTGTTGATTCTAGTGTCCTACCTAGAATCGCTAAGACTGCAATCACAACTCATAGCAAGAGTGGCATATCAATCAACACAGATATCAAATCTAATACTTTACGCAGCCATTCCCCAAATATCAATTACCTTGAACCCTTTGATACTGCTGTTCTTGCTTATCAGATGATGGGTCTTAGCAATTTTGAATGAACTGTCGGATGCGCTCAATTAAATCACCCGAATGGGTGAGGAACAAATCAACCGTTCAGGTGAACTGAGTGCAGGAAGTTTAGACCGATAAAAAATAAGACTCTATTAGTTAAGAATACTAATTGCACTTTACTATAACTAAGGATAATTCTATGAAACTCTCAACCTTGCTAGATTCTGTATTCATTGTTGCTTCTATTGCTCTATTACCTGGAATCGGTGGCGCTCAAACACCTACTAACAATAGTGGCGAAGCTATAGTTATCAACTCTAACAATTTATCCACTCATTCTACAAACGTTAGCTACCCAAAACCCTTTGAGACTGCATTTCTAGCTTATCAAGGTAATCTGAAAGCACAGGGAATTCCTAGCGGTAGTGCTTTGTTATTTCAATACCAAAAAGGAAACTTGACTGCACTAGATGTGGTTAAGGCTGCTGTCAACGCTAAAAAGTTACCAGCACAAGCTTTGAATGATACAGGTTATCTAAACGCTGTCGAATCGCAACTGACATCAATTGAGATTAATAGTGATTTATCCAACTAAGTATAGCGTTAAAGAGGTTCGTAACGGATTTATGAAATGCTGTACTCTCATCTCATTGCTTTGACAAGAAAATGTTTCACAGGCAAAGAAAAGCTGCTTTTTCCCCCGAATCACCATCCCATTAGCAAAAATTACTTTAACCCCTCCAAGCTTGGAGGGGTTTTTAGCGGCTTCCCGCAGGGGTATTGCCCCTACGGGTGTGCTTCATTGCATCATGCAAATTTAGATGGAGCAAAGCTGTGTCAGGCAAATCTGAGTCTGACAATACAATGAGAAAATTTAGCAACGGATTTAAGCGGAGCTAGCTTGCAAGGAGCAGATTTGAGCTATGCAAATCTAAATAGCGCTATTTTGCGAAAGGCTAATCTGCAAGGAGCAGACTTAACTGGAGCAATTCTCACTGACATTGATTTCCAAGGAGCGATTATGCCCGATGGTACGGTTCATGATTGAAGTTTAGTATGTAAAAGAACAGGGAACAGAAGCAAATAGATGTATACTGAGTTTTTTCAAAAATCAAATACGATTTCTGTATAATATATTCACTGTTTGAAGAATTAGTGAAAAACTTTAACAAATGGCTGTTTATGAGCAAATTGGCAAAGGCTATGATTTGACTCGTCGGGCTGACCCTGACATTGCTGCCCGATTAGCTGTTCATCTCCAAATCAAATCAAATTCCTCATATCTTGATGTGGGATGTGGCACCGGAAATTACACGCTAGCTTTAGCAAAACATGGTGGTCTTTGGCATGGAATAGACCAGTCAAAGCAGATGATTGATGCTGCTAAGAATAAGAGTAATTTTGTAGCTTGGCAAGTTGCCGAAGCTGAAGCTTTACCTTATGCTAATGAGATTTTTTCAGGTGTGCTATGCACTCTAGCAATACATCATTTTGTTGCATTAACCCCTGTTTTTCAGGAAATTTACCGTGTGTTGATGGGTGGTCATTTGGTATTGTTTACTGCTACACCAGAGCAAATGAGCGAATATTGGTTAGTCGAATATTTTCCAGAGGCTATATATAAATCTGCTGAACAGATGCCAAGTTTAGAAAATATTAGATTTGCTCTCAATGAGGCAGGTTTTAATTCAGTAGATATCAAACCTTATTCTATTTCAGAAAACTTACAAGACCTATTTTTATATAGTGGTAAATATCGTCCTGAAATATATTTAGATAAAAATGTCCGTTCTGGAATTTCGACGTTTGCTTTGCTAGCTTCTGCGGATGAAATCGCCGCCGGGTGTCAAAGGCTCGCAGGAGATATTAATACGGGACGCATAACCGAGATTGTCAATAAGTATGAAAACAAGCACGGAGATTATTTGTTTGTAATTGCAGATAAAGTAGTAAGAGCTAATACATAAGAGACTGACAAAAAAATATCCAATTACACTGGTTTTCATGTATTTGAACCACATCTGTCGTAGGGGCACAGCAATGCTGTGCCCCTACCGCGTGGTCTATTTACCTAAAAATAGCTGTAAGTCTTGTGGGGTGGCGCTTATATGGCGGGTAAGATGGCCACCCCACAATATTGGATAATTTGTTTCTTGGAGTTCCCTAATTAAATTACTCCTGGCCCTCTACCCCGACTGTCACTATTTTCTGTTAACTTGCCTTCCTCGTCTTGATTAATTTCTCCAAGTTCTTCAATACGTTCTGCTCTCTCTTCTGCTGCTTGTTGGCGTGCATCGCCTGGTTGTTCGTAGTAAATTTCCGGTTCAATCGCATAGTTGTTTAATAAACCTTCTTTGTCCACGGTATAGCCATCGGTGGTGCGTATACTTTCTGGATCGGTTTGGTCGTCGGTAGATACATCTGCCTCCCCTTCTTCTGTGGGGAGTGTTTTATACTTATTTCCTTCTCTTTCAATGCGAGCGGCTGTTTCTGCTGGGATAATACCGCGATCGTAAGTATCTACTTCAGCCCGATCAGATGAATCTATACCTTTATTAACTGCTTCATTAGCCATAATTTATGTCCTCGTTAAAGAATCTATTAAATAACTTCAAGAACTAGACTAGGCTGTTTTTTATCTCCGAACTACTATCTTTAGAAGTGATTTAAAATTAAATATAATGTTATGTTCTCTATCTTTTGAGGTATCAAAAAAATCATATTAAGTAAAAATACACCTTGCCATGGCAATGGAATGATGCTTCCGGCACCCAAGGGCGAACGCGGCTATACGGACAAAACCCACTTCCGTGGGTTTCAAATTCTTTAAGTTTGCGTAGCCGCGATTTCTAACCGCCTGGTATATTTGCTTTCGTTAAGATGCTTCCCCGCCTGAGAGACCACTAGTAGTATGTTAAATTCATTTTGACGGTTAGAGAGACGCAATAAATCGTCGTCTCTACAGGAAATCTACCCATCAATTATTTATTGACAGATTACTAGTTTAGTGTTCAGGAAATTTATTCGCCCACAAACTGGTTTTTCAGGAATTGAATTTCAGCCGACAATTCTTGCCGAGTTGAAACCTTCAGTAGATAACGGGAAATAAACCAAGTGGCGTAACCAATTCCAACTAACTCAAAGAGCGGTGATAGTAGTGGAATATCATTGATTTCATCCAAAAGTGCTAGCACTATCTTGGCTGTAACAATCGCTGCCAAAATTAAAGCAACAGTTATTAAAGGCTGCTTGTAGTCTTGAAAAAAGCTAGTTAAGTATTGGGGCAGTTGCTCCAAAAATTGAGTAATTTGTCTGCTAATTTGTTGCCACTGAGATTCAGGTTCACGGGCTGGTGGTAACTTTGGCAAGTTTGCAGTATCAGTACCTTCAAGTGCTAGTGTACCTGGTGAGAATGAAGCATTGCTCGATTCTCGTTGCTGTTGTTCAGTTCCCATAGTTTTTATTTGGGGCAATTACAAGAGTTTGTATAACTGACTAATCGTAAATAATAAATAATAATTATTTGAGTCGTCAGTCGTCAATTCTTAATGGTCAGTTATAAGTATAACTGACCACTAATACTGAGTAAGAATATTTAATTTTATTTATACCTACTCAGTTGGATTTGTTGTTAGCTTTTTGGTGGGGCAACAGTTGCCTTAACAACTACAGTTTTGACACCTTTAATTTGTTTAGCTAAAGTTTCGATTTTAGCCAATTCCTGCTGATTACTAACAGTTCCCGCAACAGTCACAACACCACCGTCTGCGGCATTAACTGTTAGTTGACCTTTGGGTATATTAGCCTCCAACTTGGAGCGAACTTCACTTGCTAAGTCACCTTTAGCTCTTGTTGTATCGCCACCAGTGGCATTGTTGCGCTGTTCGCGGGCGCGAATATCCTCATTTAGCTGTCTTCTGCGAACTTCACTTTGTGCATCTTGTTGAGAAGCTTCTGTGGTTTTTGCAGTCGGTGTTTGGGGAGCTTCATTAGGATTACTGGGTGCAGATTCACTTGTTTTAGAAGCGTTATCACAAGCAACAACACCAAACATTAAGAGGGTGCTAATTAAGAAGGGAGTTAGCTTTTGCATAGATTTAATTCGCAATCGGAAGGTGAAACTTGTTGATATTTACGGCAGAACAGAGGAGCAAGTTTTTTCAGTCAGGAGCAAATTTTTCAAATTCTTGCTCTTGCAATTTTGGGAAATTAATTCGAGTGACAACTACTTTGGGTTAAAGTGCTTCATCACGACGATCAACAATGACTACAGCAGGATCGTTTCTATGAGGCTCTGTTGAGTAATTGGTGCGATCGCTATTATGCGTGACTCGTTCAAAACCTGGGCGATCTTCACTAATTTCTGTGGCATCATAGATAGCAAATTCTTCAATACCTCGATGTTTGAGAACTGCTTCAGCTTGGCGGATTTCAGCTTCCGTACCATCAATAATTACTAAGTAGTCGCCTCTTTGGAAGCGATCGCTATATACTCTAGCTCTATCTTCAGGGATTCCCAAGCCAACGAGCGCACCAACAATACTTCCAGCGGCCGCACCGATGGCACCACCAGCTAATGTTGTTGCCAAGGTTGTCGCCACTGCACCACCTGCAAGCACGGGACCGATTCCAGGAATTGCTAAAGTCCCCAAACCAACTAATAAGCCAGTCAAACCGCCGACAACTCCACCTGTTGCGGCTCCAGCTTTTGCACCATCGTCTGCTTTATTACCTGTACCAACACTTCTGTCTACATCTACGCCAGCGATCCCATGACCGCTTGTATCTTTGGCGATGATGGAGACTCTATCTAAAGAAAAACCCGCATCTCGTAATTCTGTAATTGCTGCTTCTGCATCTCGACGATGTGAAAATACCCCGATGGCACGTTTAGCGACACCATTATAAGCTGGAGTAGGAGTAACATTACCAGTGCCTACATTTGCCACATCTGGGTTGTCGTAAATGCCAAACTCTTCTACACCCTGACGATTTAGAATTGCTTCAGCTCTCAAAATTTCTGCATCCGTGCCATCAAGGATCACTAAATAGTGTCCTCGTCTCACGCGTTCGTCGTAAACTCTGGCTCGTTCTTCGGGAATTCCTAAACCAATTAATGCACCAAGTAAACTACCTGCTACTGCACCAATACCAGCACCAGCAAGAGTTGTAGCTAGAGTAGTTGCTGCGGCTCCAGCTAACATAATTGGCCCAATGCCAGGAATTGCCAGAGTACCAAGACCGACTAGTAAGCCAGCTAATCCGCCCAAAGCACCGCCTGTGGCTGCTCCGACTTTAGCACCTTCGTCAGATTTATCGCCGACGCGATCGCGTACTTCAGCCCCAGCAATATCATCTCTGTCCCCATCTTGGGTAATGACAGAAACTCTATTCATGTCAAAACCAACTTTTTTCAATTCATGTAGTGCATTCTCAACATCCCGGCGATTAGAAAATACACCTACACCACGTTTATGTACAACACCTACAACCATTATCTTATCTCCTCAGCAATAGTCAATTATTCACAAATTTAAAGCTTGGAATACCATCATTAATACATGTTTAGACTCATTTCCCATCAATCGCTTGGAAGAATTTTTATCTCTATCATTAGACAGAGGTGACTTTATCTAAATGAGTAAATACTTTTCAAGTATCAAAAGTTAAATATTGATTGCTACTAGTTATCAATGAGTGTTTTAAAAATATGTTACAAAAGATTGCTTTTTTGATATTTTCTATTTCCATGAATTAACTAAAACTACATTACTTAGTAAAAGAAAAAATATTCTTTAAAGATCCAACTTTTGGCAAGTAAACTTACTACCTAAGAAACTTTCGGCGTAGATAACTGATAATTAAGCTAATAAATAAGCCATTTTCTAAATGGGTATGTAATTGAGTGCAAGTGAGAAAATCTTATGTTTCAAGGTGTTTTAACCATTTTGGGATGGAACTGGTTGCCTTTCGGATTAGCGCCTGTAAATTTAGCTCAGGAAATACTAACTCCAGAAAAAGCATCAGTTCTTTTTTCGGGATCTAAATTCTTAGTGGCTTTGCTGGCTGGAGTTTCAATGGCATTTGCCTTTCAATTGTTACTCACAAACTTTTCAGTTGCAGCCGGAATTTCATCTTGGGAAATTGACTCTGATTCTGATGATGAGTCAGAAGGTTTGGGTAAGACTATTCGTAAAGTTCAAGCGAAAGTTGGTGCTTGGGCATTAATAACCGCGAGCATTGCATTATTTATTGCTTGTTTTTTAGCCGTAAAACTTAGTTTAATCGAAAGTGCATTTTTAGGAGCAATTATTGGTGTAGTTATCTGGTCTATCTATTTCTCACTAGTAATTTGGTTGGGTTCATCGGCGGTAGGTTCTTTAATTGGTTCTATATCTAATACTGTCACTTCTGGTTTTCAAGCTCTGCTGGGTACAGCAAATGCTGGCATTGGTGCTAATGCTGCAAAAAAACAGTTAGTTTCTACTGCTGAAGATATTACAGCCGCAGTCCGACGGGAATTAACTTCAGGTTTTGATTCCGAAGGTATTAAAAATACGCTCCAAAGTTCCTTAAACTCTCTGCAATTACCAAAGCTGGATATCAAACAAATACGCACTCAATTTGACCAGCTTCTTAAAGATACAGATTTACAATCTGTTGCCAATAGTGATTTACTACAAAATGTTAACCGTCAAACCTTTGTTGATTTAATCAGCAGTCGTGCAGATTTATCTAAAGAAGATATCAATGGCATTGCTGACCAATTTCAAGATGCTTGGCAACAAGCTTTGAATCGTAAAAATCCCACAGAACAAGTAATCAATTTACTTAAGTCTGCTACTCCTGAAGAACTGAATTCAGAGCAATTGGGTGAACGGCTTCAACAACTGGTTACAGTGGGAGGCGGTAATGGCAATGGTGTAATTAAGCAAGCAATTCGATATGGCTTGAGTGCTGCTGCACCAGCAGTTCTGGAGCGAGTAAATCTTTCTAATATCGATGTGAACAAAATTACAACTCAGTTGCAAAAACTGAAAGAAAAAGTTCAAGATGTCGATGTCGATGAAATTACAGAACAATTCAAAAAGTTTAGAGATCAAGCAACTGAGCAAGTATCTGCAAAATTACCAATATCACTAGAAAATGCAATTAAGGCAGATGTAGAAGACTACATATTGCAGTCGTTCCCTTGGCACTTCAATCGAATTACCTTAGTAGATGAATTTAAAGAAGTAATCTATGACGTAAATGCAGATCCAACAACTGTGAGACGAGAATTGGAAGAAATTAATCAAGAATATTTCACCAATTTACTACAGCAGCGGGGTGATATCAGCGAAGCCAGGGTGAAAGAAATTTCCGAACAAATGGAAAGCGATCGCTTGGAAGTTTTAGAGACTGTCAAACAGGCCGAAGCGCGCGAAAAAGGACAAGATTTCCGCAGCCGCATTGAAGATTATCTGCGTTCGACGGGGAAAGAAGAACTCAATCCTGAAGGTATTGAACGGGACTTTGCTAAGTTGCTGGACGATCCACAAGCTGGGTTTGAAGATTTAAGTAGCCGCTTTGGGCAATTTGACCGTGATACTTTTGTACAATTGCTCCAACAGCGTCAAGATATCAGCGAAGAGGAAGCTAATAATATAGTTAGTCAACTCGAAAGCAACCGCGATAACCTGTTGAATCGTGCTAGAGAATTGCAAGAGCAAGCAAAAGCGAAAGCCGATGAACTGCGCCAAAGGGTTGAAGAATATCTGCGGAATACTAACAAAGACGAACTTAATCCTGAAGCTATCAAACGTGAGTTTAGAATTTTGCTAGACGATCCGCAAGCCGGAATTAGCCTTTTGCGATCGCGCCTATCGCAATTTGACCGGGATACATTGGTACAATTGCTCAGTCAGCGTCAAGATTTGAGCGAAGAACAGATAAATCAAACTCTCGATCAGCTTGAAGCAGTCCGAGATAGTATTTTGCAAGTACCGCAGCAAGCGAAAGAACAGTACGAAAAAACCACAAAAGCGATCGCTGAATATCTCCGCAATACCAACTTGGAAGAACTCGATCCAGAAGGTATTAGAGGCGATTTAGAAAAATTACTCGACGATCCCAAAGCTGGAGCCTTAGCACTGCGCGATCGCTTATCTAATGTCGATCGAGAAACCTTGGTAAAACTCGTGAGTCAGGGGGGAGACTTGAGCCAAGAGCAAGTTAATCAGATTATCGATCGCGCTCAAGATGCTATTGGTGATATCTTGAGAGCGCCACGACGTTTAGCCAAGCGTACCACCCAACAAGCTTTAGATTTTGAAGCCAATCTGGAAGGATATCTGCGTAATACCAACAAAGATGAACTCAACCCCGAAGGAATCAAACGCGATTTACAATTGCTGCTGTCTTCTCCCCGCGCTGGACTTGGGAATTTAAGCGATCGCGCCTCAAAATTTGACCGTTCGACAATTGTGGCGCTATTATCCCAACGGGAGGATATTTCAGAAGAAGAAGCTAACCGAATTGTGGATCAAATTGATTCTATTCGTAGTTCTATTGTTGAACAATTCCAACAGATTCAGCAGAGAGTGCAATCAGTGCTAGATGGAGTTTTTGCCAAAGTTCGCAACTATCTTAACTCTCTTGATCGTTCCGAACTCAACTATGAAGGCATTAAGCAAGACTTCGCGAAAGTCTTCGACGATCCCCAAGCCGGATTTGAAGCATTGCGCGATCGCCTCAGTGAATTCGATCGTGACACCTTAGTTGCTGTATTGAGTTCTCGTGAAGATATTTCCGAGGCAGATGCTAACGGCATTATTAACCAAATAGAATCGGCGCGGGATGGCGTATTACAACGAGCCGAACGCATCCAGAAAGAAACCCAAAAACGCCTGAAAGCGATTCAAAATCAAGCTAAAAAGCAAGCGGAAGAAACTAAAAAAACCGTTGCTAATGCTGCGTGGTGGATATTTGGGACAGCGATTACTTCTCTTGCGGCTAGTGCGATCGCTGGAGCAGTGGCCGTTATGGGGATACCTCTACCTCGTTAAAATATTACCCTCATCAAGAATTTTAAGAGAAAATATCAAGTGGTATTCAGTTTTTACAAATGAATGCCACTTTTTTTATACATAAATAAAATAAACTACCCCACAGCGTACTATCACGACCTTTTGATTCCGATCTAGATCAAAAAACCCTATGTGAGTAAAGGTTTCAGATTTCGTGATGGCGAGAGTAATAAAATATAGAATTAATTATTATTTCTTATAGATAGAAAAAATTATGTTTGAGGATAGTATTATGCTTGTGTTACTCCAAATACACTAAAAATGTCCTAAAACCTATACAATTCCGTAGGATATAATCTGCTTGTTCTCTAGCAGCCTACTGTTAGAATCTGTGAACACATCAGGCGCAAGGACATAAAATGACCATTGGCACAATCGATTTTGATGCCAAAATTATCAATCTATCCATTGCTTTAGCTGTAACAGAAAAGACCTGATTAAAACAGGTCTAATTTGTTTATATCTTCACACTCGTTATTTCCTCACTTTATTTTCTCGGCATTGCTGAATAAAAGTGTGAAATTCCAAAATTCTATATTAGAAACTATTTCCTTTGTGCCTTTAGGGGAAAGCAAATTCATCCTCTTAATTAGCAATGCCGTTTTCTGATGGGGAAGTGACGAGGTAATTTTTTACCCTTAAAATTCAGGATCAACCACAATGCCAACAATTAACGGTACTAATCGCCCTGACAGTCTTGGTAATCCTTCTTTTACTCTCCCTTATCTCATTAATGGATTTGATGGCAACGATACCATTAGGGGCGGATCTGGCAACGATACCATTAGGGGCGGATCTGGAGACGATACGATTAACGGCGGAAGGGGCAACGATACCATTAGGGGCGGATCTGGAGACGATACGATTGACGGCGGATTTGGCAACGATACAATTGACGGCGGTGATGGTAACAATACGATTTATGGAGGATTTGACGGTAACGATAAAATTAACACCGGTTCTGGCAACGATAGGATTCAAAGCGGTGATGGCAACGATACGATTAACGCTGGTGATGGCAACAATAGGATTGACGGCCAATCTGGCGACGATAAGATTGACGGCGGATTTGGCAACGATACAATTAACGGCGGTTCTGGCAACGATACCATTAACGCCGGATCTGGCGACAATATAATTGACGGCGGATTTGGCAACGATATCATTAATACCGGATCTGGCGACGATACAATTAACGGCGGTTCTGGCAACAATACGATTAATGCTGGTGATGGCAACAATACGATTTACAGCGTATCTGACAACGATACGATTAACACCGGATCTGGCAATGATAAAATTCAAAGCGGATCTGGCAACGACACGATTAACGGCGGTTCTGGCAACAATAGGATTGACGGCCAATCTGGTGACGATAAGATTGACGCTGGATCTGGTAACGATACGATTAATGGCGGATCTGGCAACGATACGATTAACGCTGGAGCCGGGAATAATCGGATTGACGGCGGATTTGGCAACGATATTATTAACGCCGGATCTGGCAACGATACAATAATCGGCGGATATGGCAGCGATACGATTAACGCCGGTGATGGCAATAATACGATTGACGGTGGATATGACAACGATAGGATTAACACCGGATCTGGCAACGATACAATAATCGGCTGGATAGGCAACGATACAATTAACGGCGGAGCGGGCAACGATAAGATTGACGGCAGTTCTGGCGACGACAGCCTTGTTGGCGGATTTGGCAATGATAGCCTTATTGGTGGATCTGGCAACGATACCATTAGCGGTGATTTTGGTAACGGTGGTATCCTCGTTGGTGTTGGTGGGACTGATATCCTCACTGGAGGATCGGGTAACGATGTTTTCGATTTCAACTTCGTTTCTGAGAGTCAACCTGGTTTGTTGCGGGATGTGATTACTGACTTTGTTGGCAATGGTATCTTGGCAGGCGATCAAATCGATCTATCTACCATTGACGCTAATTCGATTACAGTGGGCAATCAAGCCTTCACTTTCATTGGAAGTGCCGCATTCTCTGCAATCGGTCAGATCCGTTATTCAGGAGGTATTCTGCAAGGTAGTACTGATGGGGATCTACTAGCTGAGTTTGAAATTCAGCTTGCAGGCGCATCACAACTAGTAGCAAGCGACATTATCCTTTAATAGACTTTTTGTAAAAGTCACTAAACCCCACTCCTAAGCGATCGCTCTTAGAAGTGGGGTTCTTATCATGAGAAAATCAGATAATACAATCGCAATACAAGCGATGATGCCACGGAAGGAAAAAAAATGTCGGAGAATTTGAGAAGCCAAATTGTGACGCAAGGGGTGCAGCGATCGCCTAATCGGGCTATGCTGCGTGCAGTTGGTTTTAAAGATGAAGATTTTAACAAAGCCATTGTGGGCATTGCCAATGGCTACAGTACGATCACTCCCTGTAATATGGGGATAAATCAACTGGCACAAAGGGCAGAGGTTGGGATTAGAACTGCCGGGGCGATGCCGCAAGTGTTTGGCACAATTACCATTAGCGATGGGATTTCGATGGGAACTGAAGGGATGAAATATTCTCTAGTATCGCGGGAAGTGATTGCCGATTCCATTGAAACCGTCTGTACTGGACAAAGTATGGATGGTGTAATTGCGATTGGCGGTTGTGATAAAAATATGCCAGGGGCAATGCTAGCGATCGCCCGGATCAATATCCCTGCAATATTCGTTTATGGCGGCACAATCAAACCTGGTCACTACAACGGACGCGATTTAACTGTTGTCAGTTCTTTTGAAGCTGTTGGTCAATATAGTGCCGGAAAAATTGACGAAAAAGAATTATTAGAAGTTGAAAATCGAGCTTGTCCTGGCGCTGGTTCCTGTGGGGGAATGTTCACAGCTAACACCATGTCTTCAGCATTTGAAGCGCTGGGGATGAGTTTGCCCTATTCTTCGACAATGGCGGCAGAAGATGCCGAAAAAGCTGATAGCACCGAGAAATCAGCCTTTGTATTAGTCGAAGCTATCCGCAAACAAATCTTGCCTCGCCAAATTATCACCCGCAAATCTATCGAGAATGCCATCTCAGTAGTCATGGCGGTGGGTGGTTCGACCAATGCAGTGTTGCATTTATTAGCGATCGCCCGTGCCGCTGATGTAGAGTTAACCATAGACGACTTTGAAACTATCCGCGGCCGTGTTCCCGTTTTGTGTGATTTAAAACCAAGCGGTAAATATGTCGCTACAGATTTACACAAAGCTGGTGGCATTCCCCAAGTAATGAAGATGCTACTTGTACATGATTTATTACATGGTGATAGTCTAACTATCACTGGTAAAACAATTGCAGAGATATTAGCAGACATCCCCGAAGAACCATCCGCCAATCAAGATGTGATTCGTCCTTGGAATAACCCAATGTATCCCCAAGGACATTTAGCCGTTCTCAGAGGTAATTTGGCAACAGAAGGGGCTGTCGCCAAAATTACCGGGGTGAAAAAACCAGTGATTACTGGGCCTGCACGAGTGTTTGAATCGGAAGAAGCTTCTTTAGATGCAATTTTAGCGGGTAAAATTCAACCTGGTGATATTCTAGTCATCCGCTACGAAGGGCCTAAGGGTGGCCCTGGGATGCGAGAAATGTTAGCTCCCACCTCTGCAATTATCGGTGCTGGTTTGGGTGATGCTGTGGCATTAATTACCGACGGACGTTTTTCTGGCGGTACTTACGGTATGGTGGTTGGTCATGTTGCACCAGAAGCAGCAGTTGGTGGTGCGATCGCCCTTGTAGAAGAAGGCGATAGTATTACTATTGATGCACCCGCTCGTTTATTGCAGTTGAATATATCTGAAGCAGAATTGGCCCGTCGTCGTGCCAACTGGCAACCTCCCGCTCCGCGTTACACTAAAGGCGTGTTGGCGAAATATGCCAAATTAGTATCTTCTAGCAGCATTGGTGCTGTGACAGATTTGAACTTGTTTTAATTAACTTCACATAATTTCTACTGCCTACACTATACCGTCCGGTACAGTGTAGGCTTCTCAATTTACTCAAAGTATGGAAGAGTATAACGCCCCAGAAATTCTGCGTGTGGCGTGAAATAACTGTGGCAATGCAGTTCAGAGCGAGCAACAAAATACTTGTAGAGACGGCGATTTATCGCGTCTTTGCACCGTATTGATAATTAACTATCCAAACAGAATATTAGATTCAGAGCGATCGCCCCTCGATTCTACTAATTTTTACTTAAAATTTATGAGTTTTTGTAAAAATTTTGAAGAAGTTTCAGGAAAATTACATAGCGGATATGATGTCAATAGAGAAATCACAGCAATATAGTTGACAGTCAACTGCTTAAAAACTGAAAAAGGGTACAAAATGAGTTCTGAATCTAACGTCAAACTAACGATCGCTCTTTCTAATCCAGACTTAGATGCAGAAGAGCAAGAACGAGAAACACGGAATCTGCTCAGAGAGATTAGAGATTTAGATGTAGAAAGTGCTGAACTTGTGGGAGTTACACAAACTCCTCCAGGCTCAAAAGCGTTTGGAGGTTTTTTGCTGGGAGTATTGCAGGCAGAGGTGAGTATTAATAATTTTAAGAAATTGTTGGGATTTTTGGGCGAGCGCTTGGGAAATAAACCAATTGAGTTGGAAGTAGAAGCCAACGGTAAAAAGCTGAAAATTACAGTCAGCAGCCAAGAAGAATTAACAGCAGCGCTGGAAGCCGCTCAAAGGTTTGTAGGCGTAGGTTAAGAAACCCCATAAGAAAAAAGAGGATAACAAGATGGCAAGGGTAGCACTTCTAATCGGAGTCAGCGAATATGAGCCTGGTCTTGAGACATTACCAGCCTCAGTCAATGATATGCAAGCGATCGCCAAAGTTTTGCAGCATCCAGAAATGGGCGGATTTGCTGAAGTAGACATCCAAAAACTGGAGAATCCCGATCCTCAGAAAATGCAGGAAGCGATCGAGACGTTGTTTAGCGATCGTACCAAAGATGACCTTGTAGTATTTTACTTTTCCGGTCACGGCATTAAAGACGAGAACGGCAAACTTCACCTAGCTACTCGCTTTACCCGCAAAAATCCCCAAGGAAGGCTGATCAAATCAACTGCTGTTCCTGCGAGTTTTATTCAAGACATTATGAGTGAAAGCCGCTCTAAGCGACAAGTCATAATTCTTGATTGCTGCTTTAGTGGGGCATTTCCTGAAGGTTGGTCAGCTAAAGATGACGGTTCTGTTAATATTCAAGTTGAAATGGGAGGAGAAGGGCGAGTTGTTCTAAGTTCTTCCACTGCTACTCAGTATTCTTTCCAGCAATCGGGAGAAAATCTTTCGATTTATACTCGTTATTTGATTGAAGGCATTGAAACAGGTGCCGCAGATCAAGATAACGATGGTGCGGTTTCAGTTGATGAGTTGCATGAGTACGCCAAAAAGAAAGTTCAAGAAGCATCTCCAGCGATGCGGCCAGGAATCTCTGCATTCAGAGAAGGATTCAAAATCTTTTTGGCTAAAGCACCAATTGGCAATCCAAAACTGAGGTATCGCAAAGAAGTTGAGCATTACGCTAGTAGGGGCGAGATTCCTATGATTGGTCGCAAAATATTAGATGGCCAACGTGACAATTTGGGATTGCTTCCTGAAGAAGTTGCTGCAATTGAAGCTGAGGTTTTAAAACCTTATCAAGAGTACAAGCAAAAATTGCAGCAATATGAGCAGGCATTAGTTGATGAGATGAAGAGAGAGTTTCCTTTGAGTGATTATACTCGTCATGATTTGGAGCGTTATCAGGAAATGTTAGGACTTAACAGGAAAGATGTGGAATCAATTGAGGCAAGACTAATTGCAGAAGAAGCCACACATCAACCTATTAACTTTTCTGAGGCTCCACCATCAGTACAGCCACATCATCGTGTGGAGATTCCTTATCAGCCAAAATCCTCTTCATCAAATCAAACAACTACACCAAAAACCCATAATCCCATACTAAAAGTGCTACGGCGGATAACTGCTGGGTTTTGCATTTATTTGGGCGTATGTTCTGTAATCGCGGGATTTAGCTTACTTTTTAAAGGTGATGTACCAGTTTCTATTCTATGCCTAGTTGTCAGCATTCCTTTCATCTGGTCAGGCATTGTTATGTGGAAACTTTAAATATTTTTCCTGCACTTTTATTTTGACTAAGATATGCACTTTTTGAGAGAATTAGTGCGATTATCATTAAATCTAGAAATAAAAAAACTGATTTAATGCTGGCGATCGCACTTACTCATTCTGATATTTCCAAATAGCGATCGCACCCAGTCTTTTAATTTACCATGTTCAGATCCCCGACTTCTTAGAGAAGTCGGGGATCTCACAACTTAGTTATACTTAAGCTGCTTCCCGCAGTTGTGGTTGTGATGACACACTCACCTCTGGAAATGAAAGCGAGAGTTGTTCGGCTTGAGGTACTGCGGCTTGCTGTAAAACTTGAACTTCGATATTCACGCTCACTAAATAACTACCTGTATCAGCACCAACCGCTTCAGCAATTAGTTTAGCAATGTCTGGGCGTTTGGCAGTCAGCGGATCGCGTAAAATACACCGATCCCATTCATGCTTGGCAGTCGGATTGAGGTTGAGAATATAATGCTTCATCATCGAACTAACCCTTGAATCCATCTTCCAGAAGGTTTTCACAGAGCCGTTATGCATTTGGCTAGGCTTTGTGAACGCTGTTTTTATTATAGTATATTTGTACTAAATTGGACGATATCTGAGTAAAAAAGTAGGGAATATAGATCATTGCTAGGAGTGCGTACAGGTCTGTATTAGCTGTATCTGATTGTTTTGGGGCTACACGAACAATCAAAGCGCCATGTCTAGAGCGGGTTAAAGCCCAATACGCTTCAGATAAGCTTTTTTCTCCCCCCTGCATCCCCTGCTCCCCCTACCTGCCTCAACGGATAAATTTCTTAACCCAACCGTATTGGGTTAAAGCCAACGCCAAATTTATCTATTCTCTGCCAATTTGGTGGCGCGTCTGAATCCTCAATCCTAGAATATCTTCCTATAGGCAATTTCTAATTAAAGCTATAGCAATTAAGCTGACAGAACAACACCTAATTTTTGTATAAATAGCTATATGGTAGATGTCTATATTATTGACCTATTTGTGATAGGTCTACTTTTGCTGATAGTAACGTTAGGGTCAGGTTGGATTACTCGCTTACCTCTTTCTTTTGCCATTATCTATCTCCTAGTTGGTATTTTTCTAGGCCCTTATGGTCTAGGGCTGATTCAATTACGTCGGGATGAAGTTTTTAACACCGAACTGCTGGAGAGAATAACAGAACTTGTAGTAATTATTTCTGTATTTAGCTGCGGCTTAAAAATTGTTCGTCCTCTTAGGTTGGGGGTTTGGGATATTACGGCGCGATTAATTTTATTTTTGATGCCAATTTCAATTTTGGCTCTGGCTGCTGTTGGTAAATTATTTTTAGGAATGAATTGGGGAGAAGCGATTTTATTAGGAGCAATTCTTGCACCTACCGATCCGGTTTTAGCATCAGAAGTACAACTGACCGATGCCAAAGACCAAGATGAGTTAAGATTTGGTTTAACTTCTGAAGGTGGGTTAAATGATGCTTTAGCTTTTCCCTTCGTTTATTTTGGCATTCATGCCTTAGAAGATAACAACTGGGGTAACTGGTTTAAACAGTGGATTACGGTTGATTTAATATGGGCGATCGCAACTGGTATTATTATGGGAATTGTTGTTGCAAAATCTATAGTTTGGATTGAAAAAAGAGTTCACAAACTCCGTCCTGCTGACGAGTTAATGGAAGATTTTATTGCTATCAGCACAATTCTAATAACTTATTCCTTAACAGAAATGGTGAATGGCTATGGATTTCTAGCAGTATTTGTTGCTGGGTTAGTTGTCCAACGCAGTTACAGAAATCATGAAAAACCGCTAAAACAGTTAGAATTTATTGAGCAAGTTGAAAAGTTGCTGGAAGTGGGGACAATCCTACTATTAGGTTCAATATTATTATTGAAACCAATGCTTAATTATGCTATGCAATCTTTTTTAGTGATAATTTTGTTATTCTTGATCATCAGACCTGTAGGAGTTTGGATTAGCACAATTGGCAAACGTCCTCTAGACTCACACCGCCGAACCTTACACCCAGGAACTCGTTGGTTATTCGGATGGTTTGGTATTCGCGGTGTCGGCTCTTTATATTATCTTGCCTATGCCTTTGGTCATGGCTTAAAAGGTGAAGCAGGCGAACAAATTGCTTGGATAACTTACACAACCATTGTAGTTTCGGTAATTGTGCATGGAATTAGTGCAACTCCATTAATGAAGTGGTATGAGCGCAACTTTGCTAATAATAAAAAGACTACTCCTCCCACCACAATTGATGAATTTGAGTAAAAGCGATTTTTGATCGCGACTATCTTAAAATTTGATATGATCTAGCTTTTTAATCTCACTCTAAATCAGAATGTGGGTTTGAATATAATTCCCAACGCTAGTAGTGAGCGGGTTGGGAATTATATCTATATTCTCTATTTACCTGTCACTTTTTCAAGAACTTCTTTCGCCTTTTCACCAAGACTTTCTGGAGGATTTTGTGCTTTTTCAGCCTTCAAATTTCTTTCGTAAGCCTTCTCGATAGTATTAAGATTTTTTGAATCTTTTACTGCTTGTTCATAAGCTTCTTCTCGTTTTTCTTCTTGAACGCCAACACCTGGATCGTATTCGTTAGCGCGATTAATTTTTTCTTCAGAATTTGGTTTATACTCTGGAGGTATTAACTTCAATTCTTCAAGTGTAGTTGCATGACTAGCTTGTTGAAAGAAAATCAACGAACCTGACAAGCTGATAGAGATCATCAAGCAAATAACCAAAAGGCTTGAAAGAAACGCTTGCTTTAAAGTTAATAGAATTTTTTGCATGGTAAAACACTCCTAGTTTTTGTGAGCCTGTGTCATGTATGGATATATGCAATATTTAAAGCTCACAGGCATCCTAAGTGTTTAGTTACAGTTCTTACTTCTACCGTAAGGTATATTAATTTTTAACTATAGTTCAGTCAATCCTATCTAAATCTTTTAGTATCTAGAACTGTCTAAATTTTTGTAATAGTCAAACTGCCGTACTGAACCCATAGACAAGGGCACTTACATTACCATTGCAATCATCACAAGACGCGATAAATCGTCGTCTCTACAAGTGTTTTGTTGCTCATTCTGAACTATATTGCTTTATAACCAACTATGAGTAATCTTAATTCCTCGGCTTTGCATTACCTCTTCAAATAAATTTGTTGGGAGTGCTTCTTCTACAGCAAAAACACCTGGCTTTTTGAGTTTGCCTTCTAGCAATAATTGGGCAATACTACCCGTACCACAACCAGAAGCCACAGATGTATTTTCATGCACTATAGTTGAGCGATAAATGGCAGTTTCACCATTTTTTTGCCCTGTAACTTCCGAACGAACGGCTACCCCAATTCCACTAAAATTATTAGTGACATCTGTCATCAAATGGCTGACACGAGAGAGGAATTCAATCATCGAACGTTGCTGCATTAACCACTTGGGAAAAACGTTCGCGGCAATCCAAGTTAGATGATTATAAAAATCTGGAACAGAGCCAAACTTAGTAATTACAGTTTTCACTGATGGGAAGGCTTGAGGCAGTGTAAATGTTTCTGGCATATCAAACCAGTAAACTCCACTGCGTCCATAAGGAGATGGAAACTCAATTACTTCTCTTTCACTATAAGGCTTGACTGTATTCCATTTTCCATCTATCCAAGCTTCAAAAGGATACTGTAACCCCAGAAAAGTTGTCCGCATCACTGTAATACCAGCACCACCAGAACCAGAAACTAAATAACTTAAATGGATCTTTTCTGGTTGGTCAAATTGTTCAACTCCCTGACGTACCATGCTATTAGAAATACCAGGAAAAATGCCAGTATTAATAATTGCTGTCACACCAGCAGCAGCAGCTTTTTCATGATAATTTAGAGCTTTGCTGGTATAAGAACGATGGTCGCTGACATCTAGATAATTAACGCCTTGGGCAATACAGGTTTCAAGAACATTAGTATCTCTGTAGTGAAATGGGCCAGCACAGTGAATGACTAAATTAGAGTTTGCGATCGCATCTCGCAACTTGTCAACTTCTGCCAAGTCTAATATCAAAAACTGCACTTGTCCCCCCGAAGACAAGCTAACAGCCTTGCCAAACTCCGCAGAACGCCCAGTAATCGTAATTTGAGCCTGCGTATGGGTAGCGAGATCCTGAGCAACACTGCTACCAATCCGCCCCCGTCCACCAATAATTAAAACGCTGTCTCTCATTACTCCGGGTCAGCAACATTATCCTTATTTCATCAGTTTTGCGTCCCCTTTGGCATCGGTTATAAGTATGATTTATACTATTTAATAAAATTTCGGCTCTATATAAATAGTTGTAATTGAATTCAGAATTCAGATTGACAAAATACTATATTTGCGCTTCAATCTGCCTGACTACCGTTAACGCTGAGTAACTCACCCCAGCAGTGCCTTCCCCTGGATGGGTCGAGTCACCAACTAACCACAAATTTTCAATGGGTGTTCGATTGGCGAAACCAAAGGGGCCAAAAGTAGGTATTCTTTGACCAATACCGCCAACTATACCGCGATCGCGCCCTGTGAAGTGGGCAAAGGTGCGGGGTGTTGCAGCTTCTTGATAAATAATCGTTTCTGGTTTGAGATAAAAGTATTGAGCAAGACGTGCGATCGCTTTTTGGGTAAACTTTTCTTTTAGTCCTTCATAATCTTCAGTCTGCCACCACTGTGCAGGATCGACAAATGAAGAAGCGATAATAGTCGCTTTCCCCTCCGGTGCGCGACCGTCTCCAGGATGACTGACGGAAACAAATAGGGAATTATTTTCGCCAATGGGGCCATTGACATCGTACAGAAATTGCAGGTGAGGAGGACACCCAGGCGAAATCGCGCTGGCGTCTACACCCAAATACACCACAAATGCGCCCGATGCTTGGGGTAGTTTTTCCACCCGGTTTTTATATCCAGATGGCGCTTGTTCTCCCAATAACTGCACCAAGTTTTGCACGGTGACGTTACTAACTATATGGTCGGCTGCTTCCGTCCAGACTTCGCCAGTTTTCTGATTTCTAATTACAACAGCAGTAGCTTTACCGTTTTCTACTTTGATTTGTTCTACAGTGTGGCGCATCAACAACTTGCCGCCATCTCTTTCTAAAGATTGTACCAAGCGATCGCTCAACACCTGCATACTTCCCTGGAGGTGAAACAATCCTTGGGGCAGTTGGGATACACTCAAGGCTGTGGCTGCATAAAGTAATGCTGTCTCGTCTGCATCCACCTGGGAGTATAGCTTCAGTTGCAAATCCAAAAAAGTTCTTAGTCGTTGGTCATTTCCCAGTCCACATAAACGTAAAGCATTTCCTACCGTAAATAAGGTGAAGGGTACGGTAATTAATGTACTGGGACGCACCGCTTGGATTAGCTGCCACAAATCCCATAAATTACGCGGTGGTAGTACCGGGTCGCGTCCTTGAAATTCCCAACTGGCATCAAATAAAGTTGCCATCAACTGCCAAAACGGTTCGCTACCAGGAAATTGTTTTTGTCGTTCTGCTTTCCATTTTTCTTGGTCGCGCCAAACGTTGATAGGTGTACTTTCCCCAGGTAAATACACCGCACAAGCAGGGTCACAAGGCGTTGCTGTCGGCAAATCTATTTGCAATTCTGAGAAAATGCGGTGGTGAATTCCCCCGGCTTCCAACCCCGCCACCTGAGTTGCGCCCACGTCAAAGGTAAATCCTTGGCGTTTAAATGTCGAAGCACAGCCTCCTGGTGCGATCGCTTGATCTAAAATTAAGACGCTGTAACCTCTATGAGCTAATAATGCTCCAGCAGTCAGTCCACCGATTCCTGCACCAATAACCACTACATGAGATTTAGTTTTGTCAACAGAAATGCTGGACATTGATATTTATCTTTATAATTCTTAATATTGCTATTCATAATTTTACAGCGTTATCGAGATTAATGACTTCATGAGTACTACTTGACCAACCCAAAATTGCTGGGTGAGGGTCTTCCTCTCCGTGTTCTCTGCACCTCTGTGGTTCGTTATCTAACCCAAGTATGGACGAGGGGAAATTCTTGCCTTACTTGCTCATGCGATCGCTTCTCCGACAGAAGAAGCGATCGGAGTGCTTATTTTTAAGTCCCAGATAAGATAAAGAAGTAACATCGCTCCTCACACACAAGTAGCAATGACCTCAACCCTACGGAAACTTCCCCGTCTCAATGCCCCGACACTGCATCAGCTGCCCAATGGTTTGACAATCATTGCCGAGCAAATGCCAGTGGAAGCCGTAAACCTCAATTTATGGATTAAAGTTGGCTCTGCTGTAGAACCTGATGCCATTAACGGTATGGCTCACTTTCTAGAACACATGATTTTTAAAGGAACAGAACGACTGGCTAGCGGCGAGTTTGAACGTCGAATTGAAGAGCGGGGTGCTGTTACCAATGCCGCTACGAGCCAAGATTATACTCATTACTATATAACCACTGCTCCCAAAGATTTTGCCGAGCTTGCGCCACTACAAATAGATGTAGTATCGAATGCGAGTATTCCTGATGATGCTTTTGAACGTGAGCGATTAGTAGTTTTAGAAGAAATTAGGCGTTCCGAGGATAATCCTCAACGGCGTACATATCGGCGGGCGATGGAGACAGCCTTTGATCATCTACCCTATCGCCGTGCAGTATTGGGGCCAGAATCGGTGATTGCCGAACTGAAACCCCAGGAGATGCGAGATTTTCATGCTAATTGGTATCAACCCCAGTCAATTACTGCTGTAGCTGTGGGTAATTTGCCCGTAGAAGAATTAATTGCAACTGTTGCAGAAGGATTTACAAAAGCTACTCCCCAGCCCAGTACAGACGGGATTAATCGCGTCTCTCCCCTGAATCCTGAATCACCATTTACAGAAATTGTTCGTCGAGAATTTATCGATGAAAGTCTGCAACAAGCAAGGCTAGTGATGGTTTGGCGAGTTCCCGGAATGACACAGTTAGATCGCACCTATGGACTGGATGTTTTAGCCGGAATTTTGGGACACGGAAGGACATCAAGACTGGTGAGGGATTTACGAGAAGAACGGGGATTAGTTTCTTCAATTTCTGTGAGCAACATGAGCAATGAGCTGCAAGGGATATTTTATATTTCAGCTAAATGTGCAGTAGAAAATTTAGTAATTGTAGAGGATACGATCGCTCAACACCTTGGCAAACTACAAACAGAGTTGGTAACAGAATCAGAAATTGCCCGTATAGGGCGACGAGTAGCTAATAGATATGTTTTTGGAAACGAAACACCAAGCGATCGCTCTGGATTGTATGGTTATTATCAATCTTTGGTGGGAGATTTGGAACCCGCCTTTAACTACCCAGCAATAATCCAGAGCCAAGATGCAACAGACTTGATGCAAGCAGCCAAAGAGTATCTATCTTCAGATGCTTATGGTGTAGTCTTCGTCAAGCCGTAAATTAAAAATTGGGAATAGGGCATGGGAAAGATAATTAATAAACAGTACCCAATGCCCAGTTACTAATCCAAAATCTAAAATCTATAATCCAAAATTATTGCATGATGTGGACTCAAATCGACACCCATATTAGCCAGGTGACTGGCGAAAAATTTCAGAGTCAGCAAAGGCGATCGGTTGGCGGTGGGTGCATCAACGAAGGTTATGCTGTCTCCAATGGTGAGATAACCTATTTCGTCAAGCTAAACCAAGCATCCCAAGTTCCGATGTTTGAAGCTGAGGCGTTGGGCTTAAAGGAAATGCAAGCAACAGCTAGTATTCGCATCCCCAAACCAATTTGCTGGAGTACTGCTGATAATTCTAGCTACATCATCCTGGAATGGTTAGAACTTGCTAGCGGTAACGGCAACTCATGGGAAGAGATGGGACGCAAGTTAGCGGCAATGCATAAAGCTAGCAGCAGTCAAGGTTTTGGTTGGAAAATTAACAATACCATTGGTTCCACACCCCAAATCAATACTTGGACAGCAGACTGGACAGAATTTTATACTAAACATCGCTTGGGTTATCAATTTCAGTTGGCAAGGCGACGGGGAGGTAATTTTCCCCAGCAAGACAAGTTACTAGCAGCTATCCCGGAACTATTGGCAAATCATCAAATACAACCTTCGTTGGTACACGGCGATTTATGGGGTGGAAATGCTGGGTGTACTGCATCGGGAGAACCAGTGATATTTGATCCAGCAACTTATTTTGGCGATCGCGAAGTTGATATCGCCATGACAGAATTATTTGGTGGTTTCCCAGCAGCGTTTTATAAAAGTTATAACGAAGTCTTTCCTTTAGATGCAGGCTATGAACGCCGAAAAACGCTCTATAACCTGTATCACATTCTGAATCACTTCAATTTATTTGGCGGCGGTTATGCTTCCCAAGCCAACCGGATGATTGAGCAAATTTTGCGATAAGTAAAGGATTGCAGAAACAAATGAATACACAATTGGTTGATAATTAATAGAGTAGATAAGATGCCTAACCTCACAAGACTTAACTCCTAGTTTCGATATCGTATAAATTACATAGGGTGAGGAGTTTTTGTTTGAGGCGATCGCGCAGACTCTCAGGTGATACAATCACGCAATCTTCCCAATACCGCGATACTTCTCGAATCAGCCAGAAAGGATTAGCTACTCGCCGCACCACCTGACGCACATCATTAATCATGTCATCCTCAATATCATCTTCTTTGGGTTGATAGGCTTTGGCTAACCAACCTCGAAAGTGTAATTGCACTTTTACATAATCAAGTTGACCCCGCCAATCTCCACTTGTCGGGACAACAGACTTAATTCGTTCAAAGCTTAAGCAACGATTGTGCCAAAGTTCGGGTAATTCTGGGATATCGTTTTCTACGTCTGCTGTCTCTTCGCACCAAATCATGAGATAAAAGCGTTTCTCAAAAAACCGCACCTCAGCATGACGAACTTTGTAATCTAACTCGTGACCTTGAGAGTTGGAATAGAGAATGTAGAAAGGCTGTTTAGCTTTACTTAGTTCTTCTATCGTATTTCGCCATTCTTGGATAGGTTGACTAAGTTGTTTCATCAGCAATTGACGAAGAGGTGCTTCGAGATTGCCACGTTCTAGTAAAAGTGCAAGTACAATTTGCGCTTCTCCTATCTGACCTGCATCATTCAAAGCTTTTATTGCTTGCTGTAAGGCATTAACTTGGTTAGAGTCAAGCGTAAAGGGATTTCCGACCTCTACAGATTGTTGTGCGATCGCCACTATTAAGCCCGAAACGCTCGGTTCTTTGCCCCAGAACAAATGCTGCTGTTATTTTTCAATTAAACAAGCAAGGAATTATTTCTTATCCAATAACCATCGTTTGTAATGATATGGAGAAAGAATATAGATTCTTTACAGGCTTGTCAGGAATTTTAACAATGGCAATGAAGTTTAAACAATTACGTCTTCCAGATGATGAGGTTTTTATTGTGTGATAAGTAATTAAATTCTCGCACCAATGGTGCGAGAATTTGTAGAACATCAATTTATAAGTATATTTTTCTCACATCGCCCGTGAAACACTATCAACAACAATCTAACGCTTTCCCCAGCGATTACCTAAACAACTTGTGGGGAGAAATCCAAGCTTGTCCTTACTTTGCTATCAACAACCTCAACCGCGATTTTGTCGCTACTAAAGGATTTTCCGTAGTATTTCAGCGTTCTGGATTAGCAAAAGTAGAACAGCAGTTTCCCTACTTCAAGCCTTACCTCGATTTAGCTCTCCAGCCGAGTTGTAATGCTTTTTACCTCAATCCTTTACAGCTCAAAGAAGGCTCCCGCGTCGATCCGCATATCGATCGCTCCTTACGTTCCTACTCCAAAACCATTGAACCGCCTGCGGTTGTCAGTGTTCTCTATGTGCGCGTACCTGCGGATATGGAAGGGGGAGAACTGGTATTGCGATCGCACAAACGCCAACTTGGGCAAATTAAGCCCCAATTCAATACTTTAGTTTATTTTCAAGGTGATTTAACCCATTCGGTTAATGCTGTCAAAACCCCAGGAAATCGCCTAAGTCTCGTTTGTGAGCAGTATAGTTTGAGTGATGCTGAACTCCAGGAAATCCCTGAGTTCACTGTAGAGTCAAGAAGCACTCAGTCTACAACCAAAAAGAGAAAGTATGCCTCATAGTTTAGTGTTGAATTTGCTACCTCAATCGCCCATTCCACCACAGTATCTTACAGGTAGACATCTCCACGCCTTATTTTTAACTCTCGTTAGTTCTGTAGATAGCACATTAGGGGATCGCTTGCACGATTCCACCGCAGATAAAGCTTTCACCCTCTCTCCCTTACAAGTTAATTCCCCCCTTTTGAAGGGTGGTAAGGGGGGATCTAAATTGCAGTACTCACATCAACAACCCATTCCCGCCGGAACTCCTTGTTGGTGGCGCATCTCTTTATTAGATGACACTTTATTTAGCAAACTTACCCAACTCTGGCTAAATCTTAATCCCAACCGCCCTTGGCATCTTGGCCCAGCTGACTTGTACATTACCAGCATTCAAGGCACACCCCAATCTATTCAACCTTGGGCGAATGCCAGTACTTATGCTCAATTATACGAAGAAGCTAGCGATGTCTGCGACGGACTACGCCTACGCAATTCTTCTATTAATCTTACCTTTTCCACGCCTACCGCCTTCCGTCAAGGACAGTATGATACTACCCTTCCTACCAGAGAATCTGTTTTCAATTCTCTACTTTCGCGGTGGAATAAATACAGTGGTATAGAATTTACTCAGATTGCTATTGAGTCAATCTTTCCTTCATTTGTCAATATTCACACAGAAATATTAGCTGATTCTCGCAGCAAATTTATTGGCATTATTGGCGAAGTTACCTACAAGATTTTGGGAAAAATTGAACCGATACAAATTAAGCAAATTAATGCTTTAGCTGACTTTGCTTTGTATGCAGGAATTGGTCGTAAAACAACAATGGGCATGGGGATGACGCGGCGCCTGTCTTCTCCATAATTTCAAACATCATTTAAAAACCACCTAAGTTATGAATCAAACCGAATATATTTCCATTGCGGCATTGAATCAATATGCCTATTGTCCGCCATCGCTGTTGGCGGATGTTCTGTGCATGTGAATTTACCGATAACCAATATACAATTGAAGGTACAACTTTACACGATCGCGTCCACACCACAAGCGATATACAGCGAGGAGAAACTTGGCAGATTCGAGCAATTTGGTTGAAGTCTGAGCAATACAAACTCATCGGCAAATCTGACTTAATTGAAGCCGAATCAGGTCAAGTTTATCCAGTAGAATACAAACGAGGACGCAAAGGCGAATGGGATAACGATGAGTTGCAAGTTTGTGCCCAAGCCTTATGTTTAGAAGAGATGACCGGACAACCTGTTAACACTGGATATATCTATTATGCCCACTCCCATCAACGGCAATTAGTAGAGATTAATCAAGAATTACGGCAAAGTGCGATCGCGACTATTCAATCTGTCGCAAATCTCCTAGAAACAGGAGCAATGCCAAAACCAATTTACAGCAAACGCTGCCAAGGATGCAGTCTTTATTCGCAATGTTTGCCCAAAGCAACCGGTAAAGTCAAAAGTTATCAAGAAGTACATTAAATCATACCGCAATACAGTTCAGAATGAGCAACAAAACCATCATGTAGAGACGCGATAAATCGCGTCTTAAGAAACCAATTATTTACACCAACAACCCCTGCCTGAGCCGTATTGAATTATACCTGATAAATCTATTTGCCCAACCCCCAATTATTACTAGGAAGAATCAAAAATGGGAACACTTTACGTAACACAAGCCGATGCTTTTATCGGTAAAGTTGACGAACGTCTTACCGTCAAAGCTGAACAAAAAACAATATTGGATATCCCTTTAATTAAAATAGAGGGAATTGTAGTACTAGGACGGGCTACTATTTCTCCCGCCATCGTCAGTGAACTTTTAGAACGTCACATTTGTTTAACATTTCTTACACAAAACGGACGATATTTAGGGCGTTTAGAACCAGAAGCTACTAAAAATATCTTTGTTCGTAAAGCCCAATGGCAAGCTGTGGGAGAATCAGAACCAGCAATCCATTTAGTCAGAGGATTTGTGCGGGGTAAATTGAAAAATTACCGCCATAGCTTACTTCGCACTCAGCGAGAACATCCTGATACTGACCTGAATAATAACATCACTCGATTGGAAAACGCGATCGCACCAATCGAAAACACTAGTAGTATTGATTCCCTCAGAGGCTTAGAAGGTGCGGGTAGTGCAGCCTATTTCGGTTGTTTTCAACACCTAATCAAAACCCCAGAATTTCGATTTGAAGCCAGAAACCGCCGCCCACCAACCGATCCAGTTAACGCCCTACTGAGTTTTGGGTATTCATTACTACGCCATGATGTGCAAAGTGCTTTAAATATTGTTGGCTTTGATCCCTATCTAGGATACTTACACGTCGAGCGTTATGGTAGACCTTCCCTAGCCTTAGACTTGATGGAAGAATTTCGTCCTTTAATAGTGGATGCTATGGTGTTGTCGCTGATTAACAAGCGATCGCTCACGCTAACTGACTTTACCACCGAACCGCTCAGTGGTGCTGTGTCTTTGACCAAAGAAGGACTGCATACATTTCTTCGCGCCTACGAACAAAAGAAACAATCGAATTTCAAGCATCCAGTTATGGGAAACAAATGCACCTACCAGGAAGCCTTTGAAATTCAGGCGAGGTTATTGAGTAAGTACCTCATGAACGAAATCGATAAATATCCGCCCCTAGTTCTCAAATAACTTGTAATTTCTCCCCATTCCCCACTCCCATGTATATTGTTGTCAGCTACGACATTCCAGAAGATAAGCGTCGGACTAAAATTCATTCAATTCTCAAGTCTTACGGACAATGGATGCAGTTGAGTGTGTTTGAGTGCGATATCACTTCCACTCAGTATGCTAAATTGCGATCGCGTTTAGCTAAATTAATAAAACCCGACACTGACAGCGTTCGCTTTTATTTTATCTGTGGCTGTTGTTAGCGAAAAGTCGAACGCATTGGCGGAGAACAGCCACGAGACGAAACAATTTTTTTTGCTGAACCTCCTTCTAGCTAGGTTCCTGTATCTCAAATGCACTAAGGGGTAAGTGTAAAAATTCCACAACCCCAAAAAAGTGCTTTTATCATAACTCCAGCTACGATTTCACTCCATTAATTGCATAATCCTCACCCGTACAATCTCTGAAATGCTGATTAAAACTGGATTGAAGGCTAGATACGTAAGCTCTTAACTCACTTTTCACCTATGAAAACGGTACAATAGTCAATCACTTTTATTTATTGAATTTAAAAACAAAAGTATTTGCTTCTATCCTAAAAGGTATTTAAAGTAGAGTTAGCCGGTCGACAATAGGTTGATTGTAAAGTTTTCTTAGCATTAGCTTAAGGAAACAGGCTTCGACACTTTGTATTTTTAGGTATCAGTTTAAAATATTACGCCTGTGGTAATCTCTAATAAATCAGAATATGCGCTTCTAGCCCTGTTAGAGTTAGCAACCTGCTACCCTAAGGGTGAAGCCCTGCAAATTCGGGAAATAGCGGCATTGCAAGACATACCGAACCGCTATTTAGAACAACTTCTAGCAACATTAAGACGTGGAGGTTTGATTAAAAGTATACGCGGAGCCAAAGGTGGCTATGTTTTGGCACGAGATCCTGCAAAGATTACAGTGTTTGATGCTTTTAGCTGCATGGAAGGATCAGATATTGTTGTCTCTCCTTGTGAGCCGACTCCCAACACGGTAGAAGGTGAGCTAATTCAGGAAGTGTGGCAGGAAGCACGTCAGGCTGCTAACTCTGTTTTGGAAAAATATACACTCCAAGACCTTTGCGATCGAAGAGCAATCCGAGAACAGAAGGAGCTAATGTATTACATTTAGGAAGGATGACCAAATAATTACTAATTCGTAATTCGTAATTAAAAAGGGTATCTGAAAGTCATAACTAGCAACCCATAACGCTGTTATATGCCTGAAGTCAATTCTCAGCAGCCCATCAATAGTACCGCTACTCTGGTGGAGAGTTATGCAGCCGGAAAACGAAACTTTAGTAAAGCAGAACTAGGTAATGCTGATTTGCAAAGCATTAACTTGAAAGGATCTGACCTTAGTTATGCTGACTTGAGTGAAGCTAACCTGAGTAGCGCTAATTTGAGGGGAACTGATTTGAGTTTTGCGGATCTGGGTCAAGCGAATTTGAAGGATGCCGATCTTCGGGGAACATTATTGATGTCAGCGAATCTCCGTCAAGCCTCTCTCAAAGGAGCGAACCTGGAAAAAGCAGACTACGATTACCTACGGTAGGCTACGCCAACGCAACACCCATTTTCCTCAAGATTTCGATCCAGTGAAGGCGGGTATGCAGATTAAATTTGAAGATTGATTAATTTACAGCATTTTTCAAGTAAATGGTGTAGTTCAATTACTTGAAAAACGCCGTAAATTGAATGATTTTACTTGTCTCAAGATAGAAGATATTTCTCCTCAAGGAGTTGTATTTTTGTAAAAAAGCCTATCTATGAGGTTGACAATGGAGGCGAAAAGTGAAAACCTCAACCGACGCGCACCACTGATTACTGCTGGAATTTTTCTTGGTGTGGGTCTTGGAGGGTTTATTGATGGGATTTTACTGCATCAGATCCTCCAGTGGCATCACATGCTCAGTAGCATTCGACCTCTGACCAACACGGCAAATATAGATTTGAACATAGTATGGGATGGGTTATTTCATACCTTGAATTGGGTATTTACCGTGGTCGGACTTGTGTTACTATGGCGTGCTGGAGGGCGTGATGATGTTCCTTGGTCATCACAGACTTTTATTGGCTCGATACTGATTGGAACTGGGTTATTTGACTTGGTTGAAGGTTTAATTGACCACCAAATTCTCGGTGTTCATCACGTGAAATCAGGCTCAAATCAGTTAGCTTGGGATTTAGGGTTTCTTGCATTCGGTGCCCTACTTGTTGTTATCGGCTGGATAATGATAAAAAAGGAGTCAAGAGTCATTAGTCATTAGTCATTAGTCATTAGTCATTAGTCATTGGGCATTGGGCATTGAAAAGAGGCAGAGGGGCAGAGTGCGGGGGGCGGAGGAGAAAATTCTTCTCCCTGCTCCCTGCTCCCTGCTCCCTGCTCCCTGCTCCCTGCTCCCTGCCCCTCACTCTCCCCTATGACAGAAACTTTTGAAAAAACTAACTGGAATTGGCAGTTATCTCAATTCCAACAACAAGCGGGTGAATGGTGGGAATACCAGTTTTACCGCTTTGAACAAGCTTTGCCAGAATTGCCTACTGGATGGTCGATTAGCCCTTGGCTGAGTGAATTGCTGAAATTCTTGTTTTGGCTGGTACTGGGCTTGTTTATCGCTTGGGTGTGTTGGCGATTATGGCGAGAATTCAGTCCTTACATATATTCTTGGCTGAATAAAACTGGCAATCTCATTGATTTTCGCGTAAAAACTCCCTCTAGTGAGTTATCCATAGCCCTTTTGTTGGAGCGATCGCAAAAATTTTACCGTCAAGGTAACTACCGTGAAGCTTGCCGTTGTATTTATTTAGCAATGTTGCAGCAGTTACATCAAAAGGCGATCGCACCTCACAAACTCAGCCGTACAGATGGAGAATATCTGCAATTACTGCGATCGGCTGTGACTCCCATACAGCCTTATGAAACTTTAATTACCACTCACGAGCAATTATGTTTTGGTAATGCCGATATTTTGCCAGACAATTATGAGCAATGCCGACAAGCTTATCGGCAAATTTCCCCAGAATGAAAAAGAGACGTTGCATTGCAACGTCTCTACACAAAACAAACAGTATTCTATTTGGTGAGAACCGCGATTGCTTTGTCCACAGCTTGCAAGGCAGTGTTTACTTCCGCCTCTGTGACAATTAGCGGTGGCACAAACCGGACTACTTTGGGCCCGGCTGGTACTAGTAATACGCCCTCTTTGATGGCAGCATTGACGACATCGCCTGCGGTTAGGGCAATGTCGGCTCGCAACTCCAAACCGTTGATTAAACCCCAACCCCGAACATCGCTAATGTGCTGAGGATATTTGGCTGCGATCGCTCTCAATCCAGATCGCAACTGTTCACCCCTATCTTCCACATTCTGCAAAATATTTTCCCGTTCTAATGTCTGGCAAACAGCGAGTGCTACACCAGACACAAAAGGATTTCCGCCAAAGGTGCTAGCGTGTTCCCCTGGTTGAAAAACGTCGCAGAATTTCTTGCTCATCATTGCACCGATAGGGATACCGCCACCTAAGCCTTTGGCACTGGTGAAAATATCCGGTTCAACGCCGAGATGTTCGTAACCCCATAATTTGCCACTGCGCCCCATACCAACTTGCACTTCATCAAAAATCAATAAAATGCCAGTTTCGTCGCAAATCTGCCGGAGTTTTTTGAAATAGGCAACATCTCCTGGACGTACACCGCCTTCTCCCTGCAATGGCTCGATTAAAATTGCCGCTACCCGATAATCGCCTTCATCCAACTCACTAATCGCCACTTCCACAGCGTTAATATCGTTGTAATTTACGTAGTGGAACCCAGGAACCAATGGGTCAAAGTACTTTTGATACTTCGGTTGTGCCGTAGCGGTAATGGTCGCTAAAGTCCGTCCGTGGAAACTGGCATTGGCGGTTAGAATAATTGGTTTTTCAATGTCTAATACTGTGTGGGCATATTTTCGGGCTAATTTAATTGCGGCTTCGTTAGCCTCAGCTCCAGAATTGCAGAAAAATACGCGATCGGCACAGGAATGATTGACAATCCATTTTGCCAATTCACCTTGCTCAGGAATATAGTACAAATTAGAGACGTGGTGCAACTTCTGGATTTGGCGTGTCACCGCTTCTACCATCGCTGGGTGGGCATGTCCTAAAGTACAAGTGGCAATTCCCGCCACAAAGTCCAGATATTCTCGTCCCTGTGTATCCCAAACCCGGCATCCAGCACCCCGTTCTAGGGCTAAGGGAAACCGTCCATAGGTGGACATGACAGCTTCATTAAAGCTATCTACCTCAAAGGGACTAGATGCTGACCCTGAATCTGGGGGGATGGTGGCTTGGTCAACGAGAGTTTGTAGGCTCACTACCGCTCCTCCTGAAAGTTTTTCATTATATAGTTATTTACTAGTTTCCTAGAAATCTCTAAAAATTACTTTTTGTTTAGCACAACTGGTACATCTTCTTAAGCTAACGCTTATGTGACCTCAAACGCTTGGCGGTGGTGAAAAAAATTTTGTACTAGGCTGATCGCGATCGCAGATTCTTATTAATTTCCTCTTATGGAAATAGAATTTTCACCAACTGAAGTCAGGCAGCAAGTACGGCTTGCCGAAGCTGTATAGATATTTCCAATAACTATCAAATTTATAAGATATACTGTATTTAAGATAAAAGCCTCACTGCCCCGTTACAAGAGTCGTAACAGTGAGTAGGCTCGTTGCCCCATAACAGGGGTCGTAACAACGAGAAATATCTAAGTAGCAAAGGACACATGAGAGTACAAAATATGGCGCGAGAAGAAATCATAATACTTAACAAAGGTTCAACGAATGTCCAAGTTTCACCACGAGAAGAAATCGTATTGCTCGCACTATACAACAAAGAACTTTATGGTCTCCAAATTCCGCAGGCTATGGAAGAGGCTAGTGGCGGTAATACTAAGATGGGGATTGGCACCCTTTACCCTGTTCTCCATTCTCTGGAAAAGAAAGGGCTTGTCGAATCCCGTTGGGGAGATGAAGGGCGTGAAGAACGAGGTGGAGCAAGACGGCGCTATTACAAACTTACAGGCAGCGGTGTTGCGACTCTCGAAGCCGTCCAGTCTTTCCGCTCTAATCTACTTACTTGGCAGCCCAGTTAGCGGAACAGCAGGCACAGAAATTGAGGATAACGATTGGGAATTTACTATAAAAGAAATTCAACTAAACGCACAACACCTACATGACATAACATCTTTAAAATCAGACGAAGTTATCAAAGTTGGGGAAGAGTTGATAGTTCAGAAAGTCGTGGACGATTTAGAAGACTCAGTAGAAAATCTAGAGAAGCTTTCTAAGTTAAGGAAGAAATTACGCAAGTATAAAAAATCTGATCCTGCTGAAACTTGGACTAGTAGGTGGATAGCTTCCCAAATTGCTTACCTCTTCCCTCCAGAAAGACGCGAAGAATGGCTAGGGGATTTGTACGAAGTCAATAGTGAAATGCTGTATAAAGGTTATCCTCGTTGGCTGGTTAATCTTAATAATGTTTTGAAAACTGTCATTTTGGTAATTTCTGCTTTAAAAATCAGGCTGTCAGATTTCTTCTCACTGGGTAAAGTCAAGAGCGAGTAGAGGAAAATTCATTTTCAAGGATGGTGTAGAGTAATGTACCACTACGCCATTTTCCTTTTATCTATGTTTGTTCTCTTGGAAATTTTCTTCGGGATGCATTCCTACTTTTTCATGACTTGTACTAAATGATATGAGGATTAACCAGATTTTTATCATCTCTATGTCACCTCACTCCTGCTTTCTTTCTGCTACCCTCAGCTTGGCCGATCGCGATCGCGGATTCTTGCTAATTTCCTCTTCTTGTGCAGTAATCGGCTTTTTTGTCAAAACTTTTAATAAAGGTGAATTTCTTAAACCATGCTTCACCGGGCGGTCTTCTAAACTGTGAAAACTGATAATCACTATTCTGCCACCAGGGACAAGGGCATTTGGGGCTTTATCTAAAAAGGTTTCTAGGGATTTTAACTCATCGTTGACGACAATTCGCAGAGCTTGAAAAACACGGGTAGCGGGGTGAATTCTCCCATAACGGTATTTGGGAGGAACTGAAGAAGCGATCGCATCAGCCAATTCTGTAGTCGTGTGCAACGGCCGCCGTTCGACAATACGTCTCGCAATGCGCCGCGATAATCTCTCTTCACCGTACTTAAAAAAAATATCAGCTAATTCGGCTTCATCCCAATTATTAATCACATCAGCAGCAGTTAGCGATCGCCCCCGATCCATTCGCATATCCAAATTTGCAGCTTGGCGAAAGCTGAAACCCCTTTCTGCTTGGTCTAAATGGTAAGAACTCACCCCCAAATCGGCTAAGATACCATCAAAAGTGTTGGGGGGAAATTCGTAGTCAGCAAAATTGCTATAAATAAATTGTACGCGATCGCCAAACTCTGCTAATTCTTTCCTCGCTGCTGCTAAAGCATCCTCATCTTGGTCAATTGCCGTTACCCGCACATCTGGCGCAGCTTCTAAGATTAGGCGACTATGACCACCACCCCCTACCGTCGTATCAAGATAATGACCTCCGGGAGATACCGCTAGACCTGTAATCACTTCTTGCGGTAACACTGGTAGATGGGAAAATATCGGTTCTTCAATAGCTAGCTGACGATTCATGAGACTTAGGGCACAAAACCACAGATCAACTTTAATTATGTATTCTTTTGTTTGTGTCTTTGTGTGTTCATAGTAAAAGGGTGGTTAGAAACCGCATCTACACGAGACAAAACCCACGGAGGTGGGTTTAAAACACCTTTAGTCCGCCTGCGCGGACTACCCTGCGGGAAGCAGCAAAGCGTCTGTATCAGCCTCATGAAACTGTAATATAGCTGACACAATATCTCTATAGCTTACGTAAAAGCTCAGAAGTCAATAGTCATCACTGAGAAAATGCGTCTTCTTGCACCCCGTCTTCTTATCCCAGCCCCATGAGATAAAAAAATTCGATGCCTTAATTAACTGCATATCCAGCTTCCATATAATAGTTGAAGAAGTGCAACAAAATTAAACATCAAATCAAATCTCTCCTCCCACAACCCTTACTTTGGCTTGACAAACAAGATAAATTGGGTCTAGTTGGCATCTGCGCGGTTGAATTCAATCTTTTCACGAACGGAGAACACAAAATCTATGACCAGACTAGAAACCCGCACTGAACCAATGGTGCTAAACATGGGGCCACACCACCCCTCAATGCACGGGGTTCTGCGGCTAATCATGACTCTGGATGGCGAGGATGTCGTTGACTGTGAACCAGTTATCGGCTATTTGCACCGGGGAATGGAAAAAATTGCTGAGAACCGCACTAATGTAATGTACGTTCCTTACGTTAGTCGCTGGGACTACGCTGCGGGAATGTTCAACGAAGCCGTCACTGTCAACGCCCCAGAAAAGCTTGCAGGTGTCGCTGTCCCCAAACGCGCTAGCTACATCCGCGTCATCATGCTGGAGTTGAACCGCATTGCTAACCACTTGCTATGGTTTGGCCCCTTCCTAGCTGACGTAGGCGCTCAAACTCCCTTCTTCTACCAGTTCCGGGAACGGGAGATGATTTATGATTTGTGGGAAGCTGCCACAGGCTATCGGATGGTAAATAACAACTACTTCCGCGTTGGTGGAGTAGCAGCCGATTTACCTTACGGTTGGGTAGATAAGTGTCTGGAATTTTGCGAATACTTATTACCTAAAATTGATGAGTACGAACGCTTAGTAACCGATAACCCCATCTTCCGGCGACGTGTTGAGGGACTTGGTACTATCACCCGTGAAGAAGCAATTAACTGGGGACTTTCTGGCCCAATGTTACGCGCATCTGGCGTGCAATGGGATTTGCGGAAAGTTGATCATTACGAATGCTACGACGATTTCGACTGGGATGTACAGTGGGAAACTGCCGGTGATTGCTTTGCCCGTTACGTGGTGCGGATGCGGGAAATGCGCGAATCTGTGAAAATTATTCGCCAAGCAATTAAAGGACTTCCTGGCGGCCCTTACGAAAATCTGGAAGCCAAGCGTTTAGCCGCAGGTAAAAAATCTGAGTGGGACGCATTTGATTACCAATTCATCGGTAAAAAAGTTTCCCCCACCTTTAAAATTCCCAAAGGTGAAATCTATGCCCGTGTAGAAAGTGGTAAAGGTGAATTAGGAATTTACTTGGTTGGCGACGATAACGTATTTCCTGCACGTTGGAAGATTCGCGCAGCAGATTTCAACAATCTCCAAATTGTTCCACATTTACTGCGCGGCATGAAGGTTGCAGATATTGTGGTGATTCTCGGTAGTGTTGACGTAATTATGGGATCTGTGGATAGATAGAAAATATCTATCTAAGTACTTTTTAGAGCAGTTGTATTACAGTGCAACTGCTCTATTTTTTTGGCTTTTGGTAAAACTGGCGATTGTAGTGGTTCTGAATTGCATGGAATAGAATTTGTCTGCTTTTAGGAGAGAGGCTTTGAGTCTTACTTTCTTTATCTGATAGAGCTACGGTAGGAGCAATGCCAATACTGTTCACCCTAAATCGTGTCTCTTGTCTCCACCGACTATAGATGTAAACATGGCGATCGCAGCATATAAGCGATATGCTTCAATTCACCACGGTTTTATACCAAGCTAGATAGTTTTTACCATCCTATTTCACCTATCTGATCTGCATCGTCTGCTACTCCATTGCGAAAGCGTACTTCTAAGCCGTGTTCTGGGTCCCAGTCACACTCAGCTAGCAACTGAAAGGTAGTAATATGCAGATCAAACTCAACGTGGGGCGGCACATAGATATATGAGAAAGTGACCTGCTCCCAGACCTGAATGGGATTAGCCAGCAGCGGCATTGAATCATCTCCAATCATGTCACGATATACATCATAATTTTGCAGCACCAGAGGAGCAGTGATGCGTAACACATCGGGTGGCAAGGCTAGAGCTTGCCGAATAGCTTCACGCTGAAGCGATGAAAGTTCCCCAATCTGCCCCTGTTCAAAATCCACACAAATCGATACACGGCGATCGCCCAAAACAGCGTATTGTGCTAAAGTCCAGTGGCTATCTTCCAATCTCATCTGTCCAAACTCAGCATCGTAATAACTTCTTGGGGATTCCATCATCTTCAGATACTACCTTTATTCTGGGCTTCCCTAGCGACTCCAAAAACTAGTGAAAATTCTACTTTGAAATTAGAGTCTCTATTTCAAACTCCTGGGATTATACCCATATTACATTTTCCCAAAAAGTGCCAGAATTTCTTCATGATGAAAATATTAAGTCGAGTTAGCTGATGACAGTACTGGCACCTATCCTTGAACAAACTGTGGGTAAGATTCGCTTTTGTGTAGATGATGTCAAAAGCACACAGGAGCGATTACCTGGAAAAAATGCGAAATTTCAGTTAGAGAAGCAATTAGGGAAACAACTGCTGGCATTTAGCCACAATGATACGTTTGAGGTAATTCCAGACCAAGGTATTCATTCGCTGGCGCTTGCTGTTCACACTGCCTTTAGCGAACACCGCCCGTTATTGTTAACACCTGACATTATTTGGATAACATTATCACAAGGATTTGCTCAACATATTAACAATCATGCAGAAAGTTTGCGATCGCGCTTGGTTAATCGCCAGGGGAAACAACAACTGATAATTGAAACTCGACAAATACCCAGCCATCCCCAGCACTGGAGTCAAGCAGTTCAAGAATGGGCATTGCATATCCGCAATTATGTAGGAGCGGATCTATATCGATTGCTAGAGTGTAACTTCAGTACTACAACACCCATCACTCACACAGCTAGTCATGTCGTAATGATGAATGCCTTCCAAAAATATTTTGACTACGTAATGTACTGCGTGTGTGGCATTCCTGAGATTACGCTGTTGGGGACTGTAGAAGATTGGCAAAGTATCAGCGATCGCGTTCAAATGATGGCTGAGTATGATTTAGACTGGTGGACAGATCGTTTAATGCCAATTTGTCGAGAATTTGTAGAAACGGCTTCAGGAAGACCATCACTAGAGTTTTGGCGCTGTATCTACAAACCTGAACCTGTTTATGGTGTTGAATTAATTACTGGCTGGTTGACAGATTTGTTCCCTTATATTACGCATTCAGTAACTAAAGCCCCCTCGGTGAAGAATCCCGTTCTGGAAATTGATCGCTGCGAACTTCCGAACGCGTCATTATCTGAACCATTATTTTTCAAACAAATTGCTCATGGTATTTCTCCTGAATGCTTGCCTTTGGGACTCTCTCAAACTCCATTTCAGCTGATAACGCCAGATGGACAAGAATATTCTCTAGAACTACTTGCTGGTTTCATTGGCGTTCATCAAGATTCCAAAGAGCAAACTTTACAACCCGAAATTGGCTGGGCTGTGCGTGAACGTAATAATAACTTTGCAGAGTTACTCGACAAAATTCAACAGCAGCACATCACACAAGCGCCTATTAATTGGTCAGAATTTTATACAAACTTTTCTGATGCAGTTCCCAAGGAACACATTCAAATCCTGGAGCGATTTGATGGAGCCATACTTTATGCTAATAGCGGTCATTCTTGGCAAATTCCAAAGTTTAATTCTGGTAAAACCTACGAAATCCCTAAGCCAAATTCTTTCTGCTATGATGCAACCCACCTAATTGATCTCGAAGATGGGCGCTGTATTGCATATATCTTTAACTTTCGCAAGAGCGAATGTTTGATTCTTTTGGGCAAGCAGACTTTAGATCATAATCAGCTTCAAAGTCCCATAGTTATTGCTAAGAGCATTCCAGAACTCTTTGAACGCATATTTCAAGTCCAGGGGCGATACTATTTTGACGATTCCAATTTCGTCTAGGAGTCTTGAAACACCAACATGAGCAACTCAGGATTTTGCATCAATTATTTAGAGTCGAGTTTATGAACAACCAACCAGATCAAAAAAGCTACATACCACAAGAAACGCCATGTCCTATTTGCGGTTCACAAAATTTTGCTTGGGGTCGTACCGTTGGAGAATCAGTAAGTCAGTGGGTATATTTCCGTGCTGATGGGGCTGGGTGGGGGGGAGGCGAAAAGCTGCGGGCGCGTAAGTGCCTTGATTGTAAAAATGTTCAGTTATTTACGTATAATTAACTGATGGTTAGCCATTAGTAAGTAAATTGTAGCCAAATAGTTAGCATTAGCTAATAATCACAAAAAAAAATATAGCACCACAGTCCGTAAAAGCACATACTCAAGGTAAGCTCAAAAAATTCCTCTTTAATTTCTCGCCTTAGAACGAGCAGCGATCCTTTCCGCTGGACGCACAATTTTGCCAGAACATCTTCTCTTTGGCCAAAAGGATGAAGTATAAATCATTTATGATAAATTTAATATCGAATGTTTTTTGTCAATCAGTCAAAATACTCAAATTAGTCTTAAAGCTCATGATAATTTTTAAAGCTTAAACAGCTAGAAGATGAAAAAGTATTGTAACGACAGGATAACTTTGTCAAAAATGGTCTTCATTTTTAGGTAAATTCAATTAACAAGCGATTTCCAGTCTCCAAGCTGAATTTGTCCCCCTGGACTGCACCCTTGCTGAAAAATGTGCAAGTATCCACCGAAAATTTCATTGCCAAACTGACTATTAGCGCTGCGTAATCGCTATCTAGGAGGATAACCATGACTAGCTTACCATTCCAGGCCCCGCCAACCCATACGGGGACGATCGCAGAACATGAAGCACAACAGGTTGAGCGTGCTAACGCGACGAAAAAGCAACCGATCGTCTTTGTCCACGGACTCTGGCTGCTGCCAAGCAGTTGGGATCGCTGGGCAGTAGTGTTTGAGGAGGCTGGCTACACCGTACTGACGCCCGGTTGGCCCGACGACCCGGAGACTGTTGCCGAGGCAAATGCAAACCCCGAAATTTTCGCACACAAGACCGTTAGGCAGGTTGCAGACCACTTCGATGAGATTATCCGTAGGCTGAACAAAAAACCTGCGATCATCGGTCATTCCTTCGGCGGATTGCTCGTGCAGATCCTCGCCGGACGCGGGCTGTCCTCAGCAACAGTAGCGATCGATCCGGCTCCGTTTCGAGGTGTGCTGCCTCTACCGTTCTCCGCGCTGAAGTCCGCATGGCCAGTTCTTGGCAATCCAGCGAATCGTAATCGGGCGATCCCGCTCACCTATGAGCAGTTTCGCTTCAGTTTCGCCAATGCTGTGAGCGAGGAGGAGGCTAAAGAGCTTTACGAAACCTTCTCGGTGCCAGCATCAGGTGTGCCACTCTTTCAGGCGGCAACCGCCAACCTCAACCCGTGGACTGAGGCGAAGGTAGACACCGAGAACCCAGAGCGCGGGCCATTGCTGATCGTCTCCGGCGAGAAGGACAATACGGTTCCGTGGGAAATCGCAAACGCATCGTTCCAGCAACAACAGCACAATAGCGGCGTGACTGAGATTGTCGAGATCCCTAACCGAGGACACGCACTGACAATTGATAGCGGCTGGCGAGAAGTCGCCGACATCTCTCTTGCCTTTGTCCAGCGCTTCGTTCCATCCTCAATTTAGCCGTCTAGAATATTTCTGTCACGCGATCGCTGGGTGGGACATCAAACGTTTTGGTAATATCGCCTCTGATTTGAGAGTGCTGTTAGCGGATAGCTAAGGTTTAGCCCGTGATAGGTGCTGAGTAAAAATACCAGTTCCCAGTTATTCTTATTATTCAAGGCTTTTGAAACTCGTTTCATTGGGAATACCTTAATTGAAGATGTTGTTGCGATCGCATCAACATCTTTGCTCATTCGACATGATGTCCACGGATGGCTTTTCAAATTCAACAACATAGGAAACTCATAACCATGAAAAAACTAGAAGGAAAAGTTGCAATTGTCACAGGTGCCTCCAAAGGAATTGGTGCTGCGATCGCCTTGGATTTGGCAGCGGAAGGTGCAGCCGTTGTTGTCAACTACGCCTCTAGTAAAGAGGGAGCAGATCGCTTGGTTGACAAGATTCTCGGTGATGGCGGTAAGGCGATCGCAGTACAAGCAAATGTTAGCCAAAGGACAGAAATCGAACGTCTGTTTGCAAAGACGCAGGAGACATTCGGCAAGCTCGATATCTTGGTCAATAATGCTGGCATTTATGAATTTTCCCCGCTCGAAAGCATCACCGAAGAACACTTCCACAAGCACTTTGATCTCAATGTGCTGGGATTAATTCTCACCTCACAACAAGCCGTCAAGCACTTCGGCTCAGAGGGTGGCAGCATTATTAACATCAGTTCGATTGTTAGTACCCTCACGCCTGCAAATGCCTCGGTCTACAGCGCTACTAAAGCTGCTGTCGATGCTATAACAAAGTCCCTGGCCAAGGAATTGGGTTCGCACCACATCCGCGTTAATTCCATCAATCCTGGCATGGTGGAAACGGAGGGCACGCACACAGCAGGAATATCCACAGCCGACAGTCAAAGCCGCCAACAGATTGAAGCGCAAACCCCACTTGGTCGCATTGGACAGCCGCAGGACATTGCACCTGCTGTTGTTTTCCTCGCGTCCTCCGATTCCGCCTGGATTACTGGCGAAACACTGTACATCGCGGGTGGACTCCGCTAGCTTTAATAGCATTGAAAAAGGGACTGGGAAAATTGTTCGGGGATTCAGACCACTACCCAAGTTTTGTTCGCGTAGCGTTCGCACGTAAACTTAATAGACGACATCTCCAGAAATTAAATATGCGTTACCCATAACCCTTGTACAGACGTAGCACTGCTACGTCTGTACATTCTTTTTCGGAGATGCTAATAAATCCAAAAATAGGTAAGCACCAAGGTAATAACAGTCAGCGGTAGCCCAAATCGAAAATGTTCTCCAAAAGTGAGCCGATATCCCTGTTTGGCAACAGCCTCCGCCACAATCAAGTTTGCCACCGAACCCAACAGAGTGAGATTTCCTGCCAGTGTTGAAGCCGCCGCTAGTAGTAACCAAGTGCGGGTATCAGGATGGGGAATTAGGTGATGTAGTAGCAGAACAGCCGGCACATTTGACACTAGATTTGATAGCAACGCCGTTATTCCCAAAATGCTCAAGGGATCGTGAACAAAACGAGAAAGCCATTCCAAAGAACCAAGTTTTTGTACACCCTCAGTAAGGATGAACAATCCACAAAACATTAACAGCAAATCCCAATCTACCTTTTGTAAAATTCGCTCTGGTTTGAGACGACGCGTTACCAGTAATAGTGCGGCAGCAATTAAGGTAACTTCAGCAGTGGGAATTCCGATTAAAAATGCCACTAGTAATCCGATAGTAATTAATAGACTTTTAGCTAATAATGGCTTGAAGATGTGGTAACGGGGTGGTTTGACTTTTAAATAAGGGCGAAGCGATCGCACTTCTGGATATAACCACCACAGCAAACCTACCTGAATCGTCAAACATATCAAAGCAAGTGGCGTTAAAGCTTTGGCAAAGTCTAGATAACTAATGCCAGAAAAGGAACCGATTAAAATGTTCTGGGGATTACCGCTCAAGGTGGCAACGGAACCGAGATTAGTTGCACCTGCCAGCGCCAGCAAATAGGGAATAGGTTTAAGCTTGAGTAACTGGGTAACACCAACTACCAAAGGTGTCAAGATGAGAGCAATTGTATCATTGAGAAAAAGTGCCGAGAGGATGCCACTGCCAAAAGTTAATACCACCAGTAACCCGAATGGGCTGTGGATGCGACGGATTGTATAATCCAGGGCAAGCTGGAAAAATCCCGAAGCGGCGAGATTGGCGCTGATTACCATCATGCCAAACAAGAAAATTAGAGTTTTGTAGTCAATCGCGCCCCACGCCGCAGGTAAATCTAATACTCCCAATGCCATCAAAAAGGCAGCACCAACAATGGCGATCGTGGCCCGATTCATCCGCAGTCCAGGTAAGTATCCTAGTCCTAAACCGATGTAGGCGAGGATAATAATCAGATATCGCAGAACTACCATTGCTCTATTCCCTAAATGTCGCAAGCTCCGACTTAGAGCTTACCGGAGATAACGGGAGCGTGAAAGCCCACTGCTTTTAGCGATCGCTTCTGGCGTAACCGATCAACTAATGCCCCAATGGGTGTTTGAGCAATTACCCCTGTCAACCCTGAAATCGTCATCCCCAATCCTACCTGAGCAGGGTTCCATTGCAGACTTGAAAAACTTTCCTCGTTCCCAGTCGGAGACTGGGAATGCCGTCCTATAGGCTCCGCCTCCCTTGCTTGTAGCAGAGCCGCCAGGAGCAGCATTTCCAGCCTCAGTCTGGAAACGAGCCTTTAAAGCAATACAGTTCAGAATGAGCAACAAAACACTTGTAGAGACGGCGATTTATCGCGTCTCGAAAACCTAACCCAAGCGTATTGGGTTTTAAAGGAGCTTCAGTTTAAGTTGACACCAATGGACACGAGCGCTCATAGCCAAGGGCGGACAAGATGTCCACCCCACAAGATTGGATAAAGTCTCTCGGTAAATACTTCTAAGAATAGATGACTTGCTGAATAGAAAAGACCTAATATTCTACAGAACTATTACTGACTAGGGTATTATTTTATGACAACCAGGAAACTAGGCAAACAAGGGTTAGAAGTTTCAACCATTGGACTTGGTTGCATGGGAATGTCTGAGTTTTATAGTGGTCGTGATGAAATTGAGGCGATCGCCACAATTCATCGGGCATTAGAACTTGGGGTAAATTTTCTCGACACTGCTGATATGTATGGGCCCTTTACCAACGAGCAATTAGTAGGCAAAGCAATTAAAGATCGCCGAGATGGAGTAGTATTAGCAACTAAGTTTGGCAATGTCCGTACTGAAGATGGTGGTTTTAAAGGTGTTAATGGCAGACCAGAATATGTCCATCAAGCTTGCGATGCTTCACTAAAACGTCTAGGGGTTGAAGTTATTGACCTCTATTATCAACATCGGGTAGATCCAACTGTACCCATTGAAGATACAGTCGGGGCAATGGCAGAGTTAGTCAAGCTTGGTAAAGTGCGCTATTTAGGACTTTCGGAAGCTGCGCCGGCTACAATTCGACGAGCGCAAGTAGTTCACCCCATTACTGCACTACAAACAGAATACTCTCTTTGGAGTCGAGAGCCAGAGGATGAAATTTTACATACTGTGCGGGAATTAGGAATTGGGTTTGTTCCCTATAGCCCATTAGGAAGAGGGTTTTTATCAGGTGCAATCACCAGTCCTGACGATCTTGCACCTGATGACTATCGAAGAAATTCACCCCGCTTTCAAGGCGAAAATTTCTCTAAGAACTTGCAATTAGTGGAGCAAGTCAAGGCGATCGCCACCGAAAAAGGAGTAACTTCTAGTCAGCTTGCACTAGCATGGCTTTTGGCTCAAGGCGAAGATATAGTACCAATTCCGGGTACAAAACGCCGTACTTACTTAGAGGAGAATATTGCAGCTACCGAAATTACTCTGACAGAACAAGATTTAGATCGACTTGAAGCAGTTGCACCAAAAAATGTGGCCGCAGGTGAGCGCTACCCTGATATGAGTACTGTTAACCGTTGATCTAATGGAATGGTGGTGAGGAAGGCAATTATTAACAGAGTTGTCATTTGGGTTTGACAAATTTAAGGGTCATGCGATCGCTCTCTCCAATGTTGAGTAAGCGTTGCCTGTCCTTTTGACCTTGGCTTAAAGTTGGAGGTAGTGTCCAAACTCCGGCTGGATAGTCTTTGGTATCTTTTGGGTTGGCGTTAATCTCTGATTTGCCTACCAATTTGAAACCAGCTTTCTCCACAGCAGCAATTACCCCATCTTCAGACATATAGCCAGTTTTAATACTTTCTTCTAAAGAAGTCCCCGCAAGGGCACGGTGTTCTTCCACTCCCAAGATGCCCCCTGGTTTAAGTGCTTTATAAGCCGCCTCGTAAACCTGCTCGGCATAGCCAGCTTTAACCCAGTTGTGAATATTGCGGAAGGTAACAACTATGTCTACAGAGTTGTCTGGGGCTAGGGTAAGTTCATTTGGGGGATTGATTTGAGCTACTTTGACTTTACCAAAAATCTCTGGATTAGCTGCTAGTTTTTCTTGAAAAGCCAAAGCGGGTTTACTCGCGCTATTAGCCAAGTTAGTAACTATGAGTTGTCCTTTGGCAGCTAGAAATGGGGCTAATATTTCAGTATACCAGCCGTTTCCTGGCCACAATTCAACTACGGTCACATTTGGGCGCAGACCGAAGAATTCGAGAGTCTGGGCTGGGTGGCGGTACTTGTCTCGGAGGCGATTCTGCTCTGAGCGATGACTGCTTTTGAGTATGGTTTGGAGTGTAGTTGTGCTGTTGAATGTCGTTTTTTCGCTTTCGTTGGCTAAAACAATTGGTGGCATTATAGATACTAATACAAAGAAAGCTAAAGTCAGGGCTTTCAGTAAGCCTTGGTGAGGGATGGGATTTTGGGCAAATTTCATAGCTGTTGTTTTTAGTTTCTGCTTCAGCATAGGGCAAATAGCGTTCTCATAGAATTGCTGCAATGATGTACCCGTCTGGAAATTAACGGACAATAGAAGCAATCACTAATAAAAAGCATCCTCCATGAACTAAAAAAGTTTGCCCTAGCGAATGGAATTCGCGCGCCAGTTGCTCATGGGGAAACCCCCAAGACCGCACTGACTTGGCTATACAGACAAAACTCACCTCCATGGGTTTCAAATCCTTTAAGTCCGCGTTCGCGTAGCGTTCCGCAGTCAAGGCGGACTTCTCTGCGAGACGCTACGCGAACGTTTGTGTAGCCGCGATTTCTAATCGCCTGGTATATTTGCAAAGGTGAGATGCTCCCCATAAATTTTGCCTTTATTTTTCAGCCATAAACAAAGTGGAATCACATATACAATCTGCCAGAGAGAAAATCCGTATATTCCATAAACTATAATAATCAAAGATAAATTATAAATATTTTGTGTAAGAGCAGCAAAACTAAGAATTAAAAGAGCGGCTGCTAGATGAAGTAATAGTAGTAGAATAAATCCAACAATTATATTTTTAATCTCGTTTCTTAGTGACATATTTAAGTCCTAATATCAAGCATAGTTGCACCATTGGTAGAATACTTAACTATAGTTTAATACAAGGGGAGAACCGCTAATCTCCAAGCCTGATGAGATAGCTGCTTTAGGGAAACACAAAATACACCGAAAGGATTACAGGCTAGACAGTGTAGGAATTTGTGGTAGAACAATTAGAGCCTTCAAAAGTAATCAGATCGAACATGAGAACACTGCCGCAATTCAACTATTCACATCTGAAACCATTTCAAAAAACTTTGTGGGGAATTGTTTGTTTAATAGTTCTGTTTAGTGCTAGTTTTCTATCTGTGAACGCAGTACAGCCATTGCGTAAGCCTTCCCTATGGCAAGTTTATCAGCAGTCACTCAAGTCAGCAAAATATGTTGACTTGACTCATGCAATCGCTCCAGCAATTCCTGTATGGTCAGGTTTTGGTTCATCCAAGTTTGCACCTGCCATCAACCCAAAAACAGGTGAGCCATACACTTACCAAAAGGATGGTTTTGAAGCAACTAATTACGATTTATCCACCGATCAGCTAGGAACCCAACTAGATCCACCCGCTCACTGGAATCCTGACTATCCAGCTATCGATGAGTTGCCAGCGACCTTTGCTGTTCGGCCTCTAGTAGTAATTCCGATTCAGGATAAAGTTGCCAAAGACCCCAATTACCATCTGAGTGTCAAAGATATTCAGGATTGGGAACGCAAACATGGCAGGATTCCACAAGGCTCAGTTGTATTTGTTCGCTCTGACTGGTCTAAAGAATGGCCAAACCCCGAACTAGCTACAAAAACCAAGTTTCCTGGGGTGAAGCTAGAAACTTTGCAGTTTTTGCATCTTGAGCGCCAAATTCTTTTCCACGGACACGAACCCCTCGATACAGACAGCACCCCAACCCTGGAGGGAGAAGCTTGGCTATTAAAAAATGGATATACCCAAGCAGAAGGTGTTACAAATCTAGAGCAGGTGCCAGAAACAGGCGCTTTGCTCTCTATTGGGTATCCGAAATTTAAAGGTGGTTTAGGAGGTTATGCACGTTACATTGCTATTTGTCCGTCAGATTGGAAATATGGTGTTTCAGTAGGTCAAATACCGGAGTCTCCGTTGCCCAAAGCAGATAAACCCCTGCGCTGGGATACAAAATTGGGTGTACGTGTAAGGTGAGAGGAAGCAATTTGGTTATTGTTACATGATGCTCTTAATTTTTTAGAATTGGCATCAGCAGCAGCTACCACATATATGGAACTTGGTTATACTCAACAGCAGGTAATTTAATTAGTCAGGCTTATCAATTAGCTGATGATACTGCTTTAGCCCAGCAAGTAAGTGATTATCCTTAAGTTAACTGTATTTTTAAATACAGCAGATTTCAGGTAAATGAGGTACAAAATCTAATAGAAAAGCCATATAGTAAGACATTTTCAACCCTGATCCCTATTGCCTGTTCCCTGCTGTAAATTACTTAATAGATACCCTTAAGCAGTCTAAAAAGTTCAAAGTTGCTAAATTTCAGCGCCTGGTTTTGGTTCAGTACCCATTGGGGAAACATAATCACGGAAAAGAGTAATCTGCTGTTCAAATTCCAATCCTTGAATTCTACCAAACAACGCTTTAGATTCAGAAGAAAGTTGATAATCATCAGGTATAGGAATGATACTACCATTGTCCATACCTTGAGATAATAGATACCAGAATAGTAGCTTGGTGGTATCACCCAAAGAGCCATATTCACGAGAAATTAGGCTATCCACTTTATTAATTAAATCACGCTGAACTTGTAATTGTTGTTCGTGAGATAATTCCTTAACTTGATTAAACAAACCTTCAGCTATTTCCGAAGAAGCAGTGCTGGCACCTGGGGCGGCTGGAGTAATTGAACGCCCGATTTCTTTATAGATAAACCAAAACAAAGCAAGTTGTTGATCTACATTTAAATTTTGCCAAGCTTGAACATGTTCACGAATAACTGGATCGTTAGTTTGCGTATATGTCATGATTAACTCCAATTGCAATTAATTCAGTATTCTTAGCAACCTTATCAAATATATATTGAGAGTTTTACCCTACTATAGACAGATGTCTTAAAGTCAGACAGAAGAACATTAAAACCCAAAAAAATGATTGGCAAGTGCCAGATGAAAGAGTTTGCAATTGAAAGTTTGTCGTTAAATTAAAGGATGATCCAAAGATATTTCTGTGGAGAGATGTTAGCTTGATTGTGATTGTTAATGCCTAAATTGTTACCGAAGATAGGCAGAGAGCGGGAGGCAGGACAATACGGTTCGGTTAAGGTAGGCAAGCGTAGAAGAGAAGCAGGGCTACAGTGTACACACAAGTTCTAAAAACCTAGCTTGATATGACTTTCCTCGTTTCCTCGTTCCCAGTCGGAGACTGGGAATGCATTCATTGAGTCTCTGACTCAATCTTTGGCCGGAAGCGGAGCCTCTAATAGGCATTCCCAGTCTCTGACTGGGAACGAGAGAAGAATCCGACTTATGTATACATCGGAGGAGAAGCAGGGGAAGAGAAGAATGAATGAACAATAATCCTCTTTCCTCCCCTGCATCCCCTATTCGAGCCTCTTTATCTTTTTCTACTTTTTTAGTAATCCCCAATTAACTTTGATAGGGGCGCGGCAGTAGGCGCAATTTATGGGCAGTATCCAATTCACTATTGTTTTTTCTGCCATATCCCCAACCTAAGGTGCGACGATATTCACCCATGATGCCACGTTCAATTAAATCATCCTCATTGACTGCAACATTGGTATGAGATTCAGGCGCAACATAGAGCGCATCCGCAGGACAATAAGCTTCACACATAAAACAAGTTTGACAGTCTTCTTGCCTAGCGATCGCAGGTGGTTGGTTGGGTACGGAGTCAAAGACATTGGTAGGACAAACTTGGACGCATACATTGCAATTAATACAGAGTTTATGGCTGACAAGCTCAATCATGATAATGCTCCGACTACAATTTTGATACAGAAGGTGTGGTTTGAGTGGTTAGCACTGGTGGTGTAGCAATTTCATCTGCGATCCAATCACGCCTCACCCATAGCCTTTCTAAGCCACCTGTTGCCTGGTAATAACGCTGATTTGGATCGGTTTCGGGGTAGTCTACGCGAATGTGTTCGCTACGCGTTTCCGTGCGATGTAAAGCACTAAAATATCCCCATCGGGCTACAGCTGTTAGAGCCGCTGCTCGACGAGAAAATTCCACATCGCGCACTGTATCTTGTTTCGGGTTCGCCTGTACCTGCTCCCATAGTTTCTCTAATTTAGAAAGAGAATCCAAAAGCTGCTGCTCAGAACGGAAGTGATTTTTCTCTAGAGGGAACATCTCATTTTGAATACCACGGACGATCGCTTCGCTATCGAATGAAGCAGAAGACGGCGTTTTGTCCGCCTGGGGCGATCGCAATCCAGCTTGACCGGTAGGACGTGCAACCCGTTCATTTACATGAGCGCCGAGACTCTTGGCAAAAACTGCTGCACCGACTCCAGCCCATTGACCTGTAGAAATCGCCCAAGCGGCATTGGGGCCACCACCACCAGAAGCTAAACCGGCTAAAAATTCGCGTGAGGCTGCATCCCCTGCGGCATAGAGTCCGGGTACTTTCGTACCGCAACTATCATCAGTCAAACGGATTCCACCCGTACCACGAACAGTACCTTCTAAAACCAAGGTGACAGGGACTCGTTCTGTATAGGGATCAATCCCAGCTTTTTTGTAAGGTAGATAAGAGATGAAATGGGACTTCTCAATCACTGCCTTGACTTCAGGTGTAGCTCGATCCAAACGAGCATAAACGGGCCCTTTTAAGAGTGCATTGGGAAGGAACGATGGATCGCGACGACCATTGATATAACCACCAAGATCGTTACCCGCTTCATCACTAAAGCTAGCCCAACCAAAGGGAACCCCCCGTGTCACTGTGGCATTGAAAGCCGTCGAGATGGCATAGTGATTAGAAGCTTCCATGCTGGAGAGTTCGCCACCAGCTTCTACTGCCATCAGCAATCCATCACCTGTATTGGTATTGCAACCTAATGCTTTACTCAAGAATGCACAACCGCCATTGGCCAAGACTACTGCACCAGCGCGAACGAGATAGGTACGATGATGTTGTCGCTGCACACCTCTTGCTCCAGCCACCGAGCCATCGCCAGCCAATAAAAGCTCTAAAGCTGGACTTTGGTCGAGAATCTCAACACCAACACGCAAGAGATTTTTACGAAGTACGCGCATATATTCAGGGCCATAATAACTCTGGCGCACAGATTCCCCATTTTCTTTAGGGAAACGATAGCCCCAATCTTCCACTAGGGGCAAACTCAGCCAAGTTTTTTCAACAACACGCTCAATCCAACGTAAGTTAGCTAGGTTTTTTCCTGAGCGATAACGCTCCGATACAACTTTGTCCCAATTCTCTGGAGAAGGAGCCATGATACCATTGCCACTAGCAGCAGCAGCACCACTCGTGCCGAGAAAACCTTTATCAACAATAATTACTTTGACACCTTGGGATGCGGCTGCCCATGCTGCCCATGCTGCGGCAGGGCCACCACCAATTACCAGCACGTCAGCAGTCAACTGTAGTTCATTTTCGCTATGTGTTGTTAGCAATTACTTGTCCTCCTTTTTGGCGCAGTCAACTTCATACTTTGCTACTGTGAGCGGTTTTTACAGACATCTCATCAAGCTTTTAGATATTCGTGTCAAACTTCTCAGGTTGTGGAAGCAATTTTCAGTGGGTATGCAAAATTATTTACAGCAGTTTGCAAGTAAATGAGCTACAAAATGCAGGACTCCAAACTCAGATATAAACAGTTTCTACTCTGTCTCCTGCTTCCAAACCTATAGCTTTATATTTCACGCAAAAGAAAACTGCTGTATGTCATTGCATAGACAAAGCCAGCACCTTAAGGGTTTGCATAATAATATATACAAAGAACGTATACGGCAAATTACAGTTAACATGATAGCCTAATTGTTAGCTTTTCAAACATTAAGTCTTACAAAATAATTTTTCATCCGGTTGGAACTGCCATGAAGAGTGCTGAGTTCCGAGTTGTTTTATATATAACCTGCATAAGCTGGGCGCTCATGTTGCCCACCCCACAAGAGTTATAGATAGATGTGAATTGAATACTGGGTCTACAGTTCAGATAAACCCAAAACACTTGTAGAGACGGCGATTTATCGCGTCTCACGACCTTCAAGCTAACCTACAAATTTTCAAAACCTACGCAGTATTGGATGTGGTTTAGCTGATTAATTTTCGTAGCTGGCGATCGCAACAATAGTAGATAAAGGCACTTGGGCAAAATATTGTTGCTGAAATTGTTCTTCTCGGACAGCAGCTAAAAATCGGGCAACCGCTTCATCAGCAAGGTTTTCGGCATTACCGCTTGGATGCCAAGTGATTTGCAAATAATGGTCTTGTCGTTTAACTGTGAACCCGAAATATTTTAAAGCTTTGATGCCAACAAGTAAGGTTTGGTCGCTGATGCCGATTTTCTTTAAAAGTTGTACGCGGGTAACTAGTTGATTTGTGCGACTGAGATATTTGGCGATTCCTACCAGAGTTAGCCAAATTTGATTGGGTGGTTGGTGGTTGGGTTTAGACCAAGCGATCGCTAATTGTTGCTGATTGTCAAACCCAGACGTAGAGCGACTTATCGCCAAACATCGCCGCAACCAGATGCGTAAATCATCCCAATTTGTGGGACAATCTTCAATAAGCGGATAGCTAGGGTTGAGCGAGTGCTGAGTGCTAAGTGCTGAGTGTTCCTGATTCCGCAAGTCTAAGATCAAGGGTGTTAGCGATCGCGAAGCGTTAAGTGCTGAGTTAGCAGAAGGACGCACGGCAATTAATCTAATTTCATAACGTTTTTTGAAGGTGTTGTAGTCTAGTTCTGCTATGCAATCACATCTTCCGATGGGTAATTCATCTTTGTAGTGTCCCCACCATAAACCAGGAAAAGCACTTCTGCTAGAATCATCCCGAATATCAAACTCAGCTTTAATGTACTGTACTTTTTTCCCTTGCCAATCTTGCTGATTGCGATGCCAAGCATTTTCAAACCAGCAGTTTTGAATTAGCAATTTCGGAACAGGATTACCCATTCCACAAGGTTCTAGCAGTTTCAGTTCTAAAAATAACTCTTTCCCCAAGTCTGCAACTGTTACCGTCAAGTCTGCTTGTACAGTTGGCATTAGGGTTGTACTCCCTAATGATTGGCGCAACTGCTGATTAATCGCTGCTGTAAATAAAGGAATATTCTCCACCAACAAACTTAAACCTGCTGCAAAGGGATGTCCCCCAAAACGGTGTAACAAATGCGCTTGGTCTTTCACAAGTTGGTATAAATCGACAGAATTCACCGAACGGGCGGAACCACGAGCAAGGGATTGGGGATCGGGGATTGGGGATTGGGAAGAGTCTTCTCCAGTACCCAGTCCCCAGTCCCCATTACCCCTTATCCCCAGAGGGGGCCCCACCTTCCCCAATCCTTCTGTACTTAACAAAATCGTGGGGCGACCTGTTTCTTGTGCTACCTGTCCGGCAACTAAACCCAATACACCCGCAGGCCATTGAGCATCTTCTAGAACAATAACGCTGGTGGTTGATAAGTCTAATTGGGTGAGTTTTTGCGCTACTTGTGCTTGCACGTCTTTTTGTAAAGATTTGCGGCGGGCGTTAGCGAGTTCTGTAACTTCAGCTAGTTCGTTACAACGTTTGACATCCCGACTAGTTAATAATTCCACGCAGAAACTAGCATCACCTTGGATACGGCTAACGGCGTTAATTCTTGGGCCCAAACCAAAAGAAATATCTGTGGGGCGATCGCCACTTTTCTGGCATAATTCCAATAATCGCCCCACCCCTGGCCGCCGCCGCGCTGCTGCTGGCTGTTTAAAATCTTCTTGCAGTCGTTGAATTCCCATCTGTGCCAAGTAGCGGCAATCTCCACTTAACTGCACTAAATCGGCAATTAATCCAACTGCCACTAAATCTAATAAATCTTCTAAGGGATATTTGGCAACATTGGGCAGGCTTTGATATATTGCTTCCACCAACTTATAAGCTACTGCCACCCCAGAAAGATTAAATAACTGATGTTCCTTGGGTAAATAGCGGGGATTGATAATCGCTGCAACGGGTGGGCGTTCAGTGGGTAAGGTGTGATGGTCTGTAACTATTACATCTATACCTAACTGTTTGGCATAGATAATTTCCTCAAGATTTGTGCTACCCGTATCGCAAGTAACAATTAATTTGCAGCCTTGTTTTGCTAAATTATCAATGCCTTGATTATTAAGTCCGTGGGATTCTTTCAAACGATTGGGAATGTAGTAAATTAACTGGGTATTTTGAGCAAAAAACTGCCCCAATCCGTCCCAAAGTACCGATGTCGCGGTAATACCATCGGCATCGAAGTCTCCCCAGATAGCGATTTTTTCTTGCGTATTGTATGCTTGTTGCAAGCGTGCGATCGCTAAATGCATTTCTTGCCCAAACTCAAAGGTACTTGCTGGTTGATAAGCTTTATAGTTGATAAAAGCTGTTAATTGTTGACGATCTTTAATACCCCGTTGCCACAATAACTGTGCTGCATATAGTCCACTTGATGCAGGTGTATGCTGTTTCACTGCTTCGATAAACCACTCTGGTGGTTGTTCGGTTGCTGTTATAGTCCACTGCTGTTGTTCTGACATACAAAGAAAGTTAGGAGTTAGAAATTAGGGGTTAAAACTTTTAAAATACGAGGTGTTTTAAAGCATTGAAGATTGCTGACACAAAATTTGAAATATCTCTAGAAAGTCAAGTAGCTAAAATCGTATGATTTAAATATTATCGTACTACAAGACTCCTTCTTTTCCACTCCTCACTCCCTCCACAAGTGGATTCAAGAATCAAATCGAATTACGATACCTGCAAAGATTCAGCAGCAGATGGCGGAATAATTTCCAGACCATATTTTGCAGCAGCAGCCAGAGCATTTTCGATGTCTGCGGGATTAATGCTAGGTAATTGTGTCCTCTCTGAAACTGGCACACCTATTTCCATAAAAAACTTCTCTAAACCTTAATTACCTGTAGTTATTCAATGAAGTTTTTATTGATATAAATGTCAGGTATTTATAATAATATTTATTACTTTTGTTCATTTATTTTTATTTGCCACTTGTGAGTGAAATCACACTATCAAAATAAATACTGAAATAAAATTATATTTAGGCATAAAATATTACATACACAATGATGGAATTACTTCAACTAATGTTGGTTCTAGGTACAGTAGTTGGTGTTACAGACGGGAACACAATTTTGGTTAAAGATAATGCAGGACAAACAACTATAGTCAAGTTAGCGTGTATTAATGCACCAGAGGCAACTGACAAGCGCTATGGTTTAGCAGCAACACAAAAGCTAAAACAGCTACTACCATCTCAAACCCCTATCGTGATTAGAAGCACAGAACAAGTCAAAAATGGTGGTCCGGCTGGTGAAGTGTTTGTGGATAATCGGTCAGTAAATCTCCTTTTGGTAGAGTCAGGTGATGCCGTCGTTGACCAAAAATCTTTACAAAATTGCTACGAGAGTAAAACCCAATTTTTAATTGCAGAAGCTAATGCCAAAAATAAGCATTTGGGATTGTGGCAGCAATCAAAATTACAGTTGAAATTCCATGCCAAGTAAGCAGGTGCATTGTCAGTTATGACTAATTGCATCTACTTAACTTGGGACAGTTTTAGAATTGCTGTACTTGTTTCATTATTTTAGATTTTCTATATTTATTTTTTGTCAATAAATAAGTGGACAAGAGTAAATCAAAGTAAAAATCTTGAGATTATTGAGTAGTGTTTCAAGAACATTACTCAATACGCTTGGCTTTGTGAGAAATTGTAGGTTGGATCAAGCAAAGCGCAACCCAATAAAGCTATAAAAATGTTGGGTTTCGTTCCTTGTACCAGTTCTCATTTAGATGCGGTACAACATTATATTGCGAGGTGTAGGGTGTACCTCACTAGTTCGGAAAACGCTATATTTATTCACTCACTTACTTGCATTTTTAATATCACCAATCAATTCATCAATCCTTGATTGAGTAGTGTTCCAAGAACACATAAAACGTACTCCTCCCACACCAATAAATGTGTAAAACTGCCAATTCTTGGCTTTTAAGCTGTGAATGACTTCTTCAGGCAATTTCACAAATACGGCATTGGCTTCTCTAGGAAACATCAAGCCAACGCCTTCTATATTTAATAGTTGATTTTCTAAATATTCAGCACATTGATTAGCATGTCTAGCATTTTTTAGCCAAGCACCAGTTTCTAATAAGCCCAACCAGGGAGCAGAAATAAACCGCATTTTTGAGGCTAACTGACCTGCTTGCTTGCATCGATAATCAAAATCCTCTGCTAGAGCTTTGTTGAAAAAAAGAATGGCTTCACCTAATGCCATTCCATTTTTTGTACCACAAAAACACAATACATCCACTCCAGCTTTCCAGGTAATTTCAGCAGGGCTTTTATTCATAGCGGCAACTGCATTTGCGAAACGAGCGCCATCCATGTGAATCTTTAAGTTATACTTATTCGCAACTTCTTTAATACTTAAAAGTTCTTCAATAGAATATAAAGTTCCTAATTCAGTAGCTTGTGTAATGCTAATAACTTTAGGTTTTGGATAATGAATATCAGTACGTCTCGTGACAATTGACTCTATAGATTCTGATGTTAATTTACCATTTTTACCTTGAGCTAGTAGCAGTTTAGAGCCATTAGAGGCGAATTCAGGTGCGCCACATTCATCTGTTTCTATATGAGATGTCTCATGACAAATAACGCTGTGATATGACTGACAAAGAGCAGCTAAAGATAAAGAATTTGCGGCTGTACCGTTAAAGGTAAAAAATACTTCACAATCAATTTCAAAGAGTTTCCGAAAATAATCTGACGCTTTTTGAGTCCATTCATCATTTCCATAAGCTGGAACACTACCTTGATTTGCCCTAATCATATATTCCAGCGCTTCAGGACAGATACCAGAGGAATTATCACTTGCAAACTGTTCTAATTGGCTACTCATAATTAATTATTTTTAAAAGCAATTATTACAATAATAGTGAATGATTTAGATTTTGCCAACTCTAAATAGTGACGTAAATGCTATCAAACTCTCAAATTATCTAATTAACTCTGCCAATTACACTATTTTCTATTTTAGATAGATTGGGAATTTTATTCTATATATTATTTAGTCTACCGTACTTTTTTTAACTTGATATTGCCAGAAGTTTAATTAGCAATAATCACTTAGTCAAAAATTAGTGTAGACACATATTTTGACTTAAAACTAAGAATTTATTAAGACTCAGTTTACAAATTTAATTTGATTATTACGCCTTGGATCAACCTGTTAATTACCTTTTTCTATAGTAGCTTTTATCTGATTAGTTTTAACATAAAGTAGTATATGAATACTATTAAATGACTTTGCTGATGTCTATAGAAAACTGGAATATTATTTGCACATCACTGAGATGTTTAGTTACTACGGTGTATTCGTCAGGCTTGTGTTGAGGTATTTTGGGACGTTAAATATCGCAAAGAACTAAATATTATGCTAAAAAAATAAAGTTTGCTAATCAGAATGCTAATCATATACTTATAATGTAAAATACAAAACCCTACCAATAACTGTGACATCAGTATTGGGCAGATTTGTCCTTTGTTAGTTCTCAGTAGTCATTTGTTTATTTTCTACTGACCAATGACCAATGACCAATGACTAATAACTAATGAGTGAACCATTGATTGAACTGAAAGGTGTTTCTAAGTCTTTTGGTAGCCATAAAGTTCTAGATAATGTAGACTTGACGATTTACCGAGGAGAAGCACTGGGGATTATTGGCCCATCGGGGACTGGGAAATCAACAATTTTACGGGTAATGGCGGGGTTACTTAGTCCCGATGAAGGAGAAATTTATGTCCAAGGAGTGCGGCGAGAGGGTTTGATTGAGGACGGTGGCCAGCAGGTTGGCATTGGTATGGTGTTTCAGCAGGCGGCACTATTTGATTCGCTGACGGTGGAGGAGAATGTCGGATTTCTACTTTATCAAAATTCAAAGCTGCCGCGATCGCGTATCCGAGATTTGGTAGAAGAAAAACTAGAGATGGTAGGTTTATCGGCAATAAGCCACCTCTACCCAGCCGAACTTTCTGGGGGAATGCGAAAACGGGTAAGTTTTGCCCGTGCAATTATGTCTAACCCCGATAGTCCCACCGAAGGCCCAGAAGTTCTATTGTATGACGAACCAACAGCCGGACTCGATCCCATTGCCTCAACAGTAATCGAAGACTTAATCCGCCATTTGCAATCTTTACATGGAGTTTGCAGTACTTATGCCGTTGTTACCCACCAAGATAGTACTATCCGCCGTACAGCTGATAGACTTATATTTCTCTATGAAGGTAGAGTGCAGTGGCAGGGTACAGTTAGTGAAATATACAACACAGAAAATCCTTTGATCAAACAATTTATCACTGGAAGTGTTCAAGGCCCGATTAAAGTCGTCGGCTAGAAACTTAAAAGTGAGAAGCGAGAAGTGAAGAGTAATGAGTAATGAGTAATGAGTAATAAATGAGGAGTAAGAAGTTAAATTCAACTCCTAACTCCTAACTTTTAACTCGTAACTCATAATTAGTTGTTGGTGGAGGCAAAAAAATGCGAGGTCTTATGACAAGCCGCTTCGCTTCTATGCGAACATTTAGAGAAGGTTCTGTAGGCTTATTATTCCTGCTAGGACTAGGGGTATTTGGATTACTTTTTCTGTGGTTAAATAGATTCACCGCTGCTGGACGTTCATACAAAATTATTGTGGAATTTGCCGACGCTGGCGGAATGCAAAAGGGAGCAGTAGTCCGCTATCGTGGCGTTAAGGTAGGAACTATTTCTCAGGTTCGACCAAGGCCAAATGCCATTGATGTAGAGATTGAAATTGCCCAACCTGACCTAATTATCCCCCGTAATGTAGTGGTGGAAGCTAATCAAAGCGGATTAATTAGCGAAAGTATTATCGACATCAAACCAAAATCAACCTTACCTACTGGGGTTGTGCTTGCTAAACCCCTAGATAAAAGTTGTGATAATAGTCTCATAGTCTGTAATGGTTCTCGGTTACAAGGTCAGGTTGGCATCAGTGTTGATGAACTAATTCGCAGTTCAACTGACCTGGCTGCTGCATACAATAACCCAAAATTTTATAGAAATGTCAATCGGGTTCTAGAAAGTACAACAGGTGCAGCATCCAGTTTTACAGAATTAAGCCAGGATCTCCGAGGTTTAACTAAAAGCTTACAACAACAACTTACTACCTTTTCCGCCACGGCTAATTCAGTGCAACGGGCGACAAACCAACTTAATGCCTCCGCGAATCAAACTGTAAATAAATTCGGTGCAACTGCAACTCAAGCAAATCGATTGCTGAACAACCTGGATAATCTGTTGACAACAAATCGTTCAACGCTGGTTGGTGCTTTGAACAATATCACTGAAACTAGCAACCAACTGCGTGTTACAGTCAGTAGCTTATCACCATCTGTCAATCGATTGACTCAAGGAGAATTACTCAACAATTTAGAAAGTCTTTCAGCAAATGCAGCTCAAGCCTCAGCTAATTTACGCGATGCTTCTAAAACTTTAAACGATCCAAAAAATGTGGTGCTGCTGCAACAAACTTTAGATTCAGCACGAGTAACCTTTGAGAATACCCAAAAAATTACATCTGATTTAGATGAATTGACAGGAGATCCTAATTTCCGTAAAAATCTGCTCCAATTGGTGAATGGTTTAAGTGGTTTAGTCTCTTCTACACAACAGATGCAGCAACAAGTGCAGGTTGCGACTACTCTAGATTTGGTCAAAGCTGCTGTGAGGAAACCAAAGAATCTAATTCCTACCCCAGCACCAACCCAACAGGCGATGTTTAATGACAAGTCGCTACCTGTCTACGTAACTAATCCCTCACCTGCTAATTTTGTAAGTAGTGACATTAACCTTCAACCAAGTCCCAGTCCGTCTATCCCTAACTCATCCCAAGAAGGACTTTTGAAGCAGCTGCGAGAGTATGGCAAGCAACGGGAGCAACTGGAGACGGGGAAAGAGGCAATACAAGTTGATCCTTCGGCTTCTCTACGAGACGCTACGCGATCGCTCAGGGTTAACAATGAGCCAAGCCGAACTGCTGACAATTTTAAGTAAGATATTTTACTGTAAAACAAGTGTGCTGATGCTCATCGACACCACTCGCCAGAACTTTGAAAACCGCATAATTTCGTTGACTGGTGTCGATTGTTTGCACAGTAAGGGTTTCTGACTGCAAAATCCATTACTTATTGAGAATTATTTGACATATTTCCAAGAAGATTTATCCAAACTTATCTCGTCCATGAAAGAAGGTAGCGATCGCATTCGTGGCATCAGCGCCAGTCTCCGCACCTTCTCTAGAGGAGATAGCGATCATCATTCCATTGGCGAGTGCCGAGTTAGGAGTTAGGAGTTAGAAATAGCAAGGGATAACTAATGCCCAATGCCCTTCAGGAGTGCTGAGTGCTGAGTGGGGAAGAAGTAAGGGAGCAGGGAGAAGAATTTTCCCCTCCGCCCCCCGCACCCTGCTCCTCTGCATCTTTTCAATGCCCAATGCCCCATAACTAATTCCAATCCTGTTCATCTTTCTTACCGCGACTTTTGTAAATTCCCCCCAAATCGTGGATTTGACGAGTTTTCTCAAAAAGCTCGGCTTCGGTCAAACCCCACTGTTGCAAGACTTTATCCAGGTCTTTTTGGATGTCTCTTGCCCCTGGAAACCCTTGATAACGCATTTGCAGTCTAGCCAATTCTGCTAAGTTATAGTCTGTTGCCTCTTGAGCGAGTAATATATCAATAAGGGGGCGATCGCGGTTATAAAGTGGATGTTGTTGATCTTTACCGGCCGTTGCTTCAGTCATTGTTCAGTCCTGAGTGATAAGTTAGGAGTTAGGAGTTAGGAGTAGTGAGTCTTGGTTTTTAAGTTTAGCCGAGAGCAGAGGAGCAGAAAAGACAAAATAAAACTTTTGCACTTAAAAGGTAATTGTAAAATTGATAACTCCTTACTTAATTATCACTCCTAACTCACATTAGACGGCAAGTACACCTGATGTCTTACGGCTCTCACCACTGCCACTTAACTTTAAATAAAGTTACATTAGTCGTTAAGAAAATACAAAAAACTTTAGATGAGGGTGAATTTTATCTCACCCAAAGTCCAAGCAGCGAGGGAGCAATAACCCATTATGTTTGAACACTTCACTTCCGAAGCCATTAGAGTAATTATGTTAGCTCAGGAGGAAGCACGTCGCCTGGGACATAACTTCGTAGGAACTGAGCAAATTCTCCTGGGTTTGATGGGAGAAGGAACTGGGGTTGCTGCTAAAGTGCTGGCCGAATTAGGCGTTACCCTCAAAGATGCACGTCGCGAGGTAGAAAAAATTATTGGTAGGGGTTCTGGTTTTGTACCACCAGAAATTCCTTTTACTCCTAAGGTAAAAAGCCTCTTCGAGCAATCGTTTAAAGAAGCTCATAGTCTAGGACAGAATTACATTAACACTGAACACTTACTCTTAGGATTAACTGAGGCTGGTGAAGGTGTCGCCGCTAAAGTACTGCAAAATCTAGGGGTTGACTTCAAGAGTGTCCGCAGTGCCATCGTTCGCCGTTTAGGTGAAAATTCACCAGCTTTCGCTGGTAATAGTGGTAGTCAAAAGCGCACCCAACCGTTAACGATGGAAGAGTACGGCAGAAATTTGACCAAATTAGCCCAAGAAGGTAAACTCGACCCCGTAGTTGGTCGTCAAAAGGAAATTGAGCGGGCGATCCAAATTCTCGGTCGCCGGACTAAGAATAACCCAGTGTTGATTGGAGAACCAGGAGTTGGTAAAACTGCGATCGCAGAAGGTCTAGCTCAACGGATCATCAATCAGGATGTTCCCGAAACCTTACAGAATAAGCAAGTTATCAGCCTCGATATGGGATCATTGGTAGCTGGAACTCGCTTCCGTGGCGATTTTGAAGAACGCATCAAAAAAGTCGTAGAAGAAGTCCGCACCGTGGGCAATATCATCCTGGTGATTGACGAAATTCACACCTTGGTTGGCGCTGGTGGTACAGAAGGCGGCTTGGATGCAGCCAACATCCTCAAACCTGCCTTAGCACGGGGCGAACTCCAGTGCATCGGCGCAACTACCCTTGATGAGTATCGCAAACATATCGAGCGCGATGCCGCCCTAGAGCGTCGTTTTCAACCGATTAAGGTCGGAGAACCCTCGGTAGAGGAAACCGTACAAATTCTCTACGGCTTGCGCGGTGCTTATGAACAACACCACAAAGTCACAATTTTGGATGCAGCACTGGTTGCAGCCGCAGAATTATCAGACCGCTATATTAGCGATCGCTTCTTGCCCGATAAGGCAATAGACTTGATTGATGAAGCTGGTTCTCGCGTTCGTCTGCGGAACTCCCAAAGTTCTCCCAATAAAGAACTTAAGCGTGAACTCGCTGGCGTTACCAAAGAAAAAGAAGCAGCAGTCAGAGTCCAAGATTTTGACAAAGCTACACAACTACGCGACCAAGAGTTGAAACTCGCAGAACAACTGCAAGCAACAATTACACAAAACGAGCAACCTGTCAACTCAACTGTAGTTGACGAAGAAGATATCGCCCAAATCGTTGCCTCTTGGACTGGCGTACCAGTTAACAAACTGACTGAATCTGAGTCAGAGTTACTTCTACACCTAGAAGACACTCTACATCAGCGACTCATCGGACAAGAGCAAGCAGTCACGGCTGTATCTCGCGGTATCCGTCGCGCCCGCGTTGGTTTGAAAAATCCCAATCGTCCCATTGCTAGCTTTATCTTCTCTGGGCCCACTGGAGTCGGTAAAACAGAATTGGCGAAGGCATTAGCTGCCTACTTCTTCGGTGCGGAAGACTCAATGATTCGGCTAGATATGTCCGAATACATGGAAAGCCACACCGTCGCCAAGCTCATCGGTTCGCCTCCTGGTTATGTCGGATACGACGAAGGCGGACAACTTACAGAAGCCGTGCGGCGCAAACCCTACTCAGTGTTGCTATTCGACGAAATCGAAAAAGCGCACCCCGATGTGTTCAATATGCTGCTGCAACTCTTGGATGACGGCCATCTTACCGATGCTAAAGGTCGGAAAGTGGACTTCAAGAACACGTTGATCATTTTGACTTCTAACATCGGTTCCAAGGTGATTGAAAAAGGTGGTAGCGGCTTAGGCTTTGACTTTGACACTCAAGCCGATGCTAGTTATAACCGCATCCGCACCTTGGTAAATGAGGAATTGAAAGCTTATTTCCGTCCTGAGTTCCTCAACCGTCTTGATGAGATTATCGTCTTCACCCAGCTTTCCAAGAATGAAGTTAAGCAAATCGCCGAAATTATGCTTCGCGATGTTGCTAGTCGCTTGACAGAAAAGGGAATTATCCTAGAAGTTAGCGATCGCTTCAAAGAGCTTGTGGTACAAGAAGGTTATAACCCCAGCTACGGTGCTAGACCATTACGCCGGGCAATTATGCGCCTCCTAGAAGATTCTCTGGCTGAAGCAATGCTGTCTGGTGAAATTACAGATGGAGACACAGCCCTTATCGATGTTGATGACGACTCTCAAGTGAGAGTTAAAAAATCAGAAAAACGAGAGTTACTGTTAGCAAGTGCTGGCTAATTTTATACCTGTTCGCTTTTTGCTGTCATATTTGAGAAACACCTAGCCTTTTACCTAAGTAGAGGCACTAACAGGGGCATCTCAGACAAACATTAAGTTAAATGGTATTATTTTTCACCCCTAGTAGGAATGCTGGGGGCTTTTTTATGCAGTTCCTTTTGAGTGGGCAATACTCACCTACCCACGTTGTAACTCATTACAATATTGATTCCTCTGGCAACAATTCTGATGCTGCTTCACCCTCACCCACTTGATCAGAATTACCAGATGTAGAAAAACCATCTGCGACATCTTTGATAAAACCAGATACAGGTACAGCAACTAGCAAACCCAAGACTCCGCCGATATTGGTGCCGACAAGCAAGGCAATTAATACCCATATCGGTCTAAGTCCAGTAAATTTACCTAATAAACGTGGTGCGATCGCCTGATCGATTAACTGGTCAATGACAACAGCTACCGCAAAAACTTTTGCTGCTAGCCAAAAGTCGTGTGTAGCTATTATGAAAGTAATTACAATCAAACTAACAACATCACCAAAGGGAATTAAGCTCAAAACTCCAACCGCCAAACCAAAAAGTAAACCAAACTGAACTTGAAAACCTAAAAACAATAATGTTACTGAAACACCCATTAGCAAAGCCAAACTTACCTGACCAATCAAGTAATTTTGGAAGTTTTGCTGAATAGATTGGCTTACCTTCTGGGCAAAATTTCCCGGCAACTTCTTAAATATTCCCTGCCAAATTCTTGGCCCATCTAACAACAGGTAAAAGGTTAGCACTACTGTGATTAATGATTCAGAAATACTATCAATAGTATCTATAATAATGCTTAATAGTTTATCGGAAATAAACTCTAATTCATTGGGCAATTTGTTAGTTACCTGTGTTAAGAACTGACTGATATTTACATTTATTTTGTGTCTAAAAAACCAATTATTTACAATCTGAAGTTTTTCTTCGCTAGAATCAATCCATTGGGGAAAAACTTTAACCATTTCATTAAATTGCTCTAAAACAATGGGCCCTAAAGTTATACCCAAAGCAACAACAATTACTAATGCTAATATAAAAACTAACGATACTGCATAGCCGCGTTTAACTCCACCCCGTTGGAGAATTGAAACAGGATAGTTTAAAATGAATGCAAGCAAAGTAGCCAAGACAAGAATTGTGACAACAGGTTGAAGATTTTTAACCAGCAAAAATGCTAGCCAAGCATTGAGAAACACTAGAGGAAATAGCAGCGTAAAAATTAACCATCTCAGTAGTTGATTCAGTGAAATGTTCATAATTAATTTAAAAATCAAAATTATTCTAGTTACAAAATTGAACCGAGTAATTAAATATGCTCAAGAGTAAGTAGATAAGAAAATCTTCTCCCATTCCTTACTCCCCATTATTTCAATTACTAACTTTCAGCAAAAGCTAAAAATTGCTCCTCATTTATTCGCCCTGCTTGATATAAAGTATTAGTAATTTCTGAAATAGTTAAAACCGCATGACTGCGATAACCATTTTCCTGTAATCTATCTTTCACCCCCTGTTCATGGTCGATAAATACTACAATATCATCAACCTTTAATCCTGCTGATTCTAACTTTCCTGCCCCTTCCATGACGCTTTTGCCGCTGATGAGAATATCGTCAACCACCACAACCGTTTCACCAGGATGAAAGTTACCCTCAATTACTCTCCGAGTTCCGTGTGCCTTCACCTCTTTACGCGGGAAAATCATTGGACAATGAAGACGCAAAGCTAAACCAGTCGCAGTCGGTAAAGAACCGTAGGGAATACCTGCTAACCTATCAAAAGTGAGATTTTTCAAAATATCCTCATAAGCTGTGAGAACTTGATTAAAAACTTGGGGATTGGAAATAATTTTGCGTAAGTCGATGTAATAAGGAAATATCGCTCCTGACGCTTGAACAAAGCTGCCAAACATAATACAGTCAATATCATAAAGTTGTAAAATTAAATCTTGTTGGGGGTGCTGATTTAGCAAACAAACATCAGGAAACCATACCGAACATGTAGAATTTTCATAAATAATTTCAGCTTTGATTTGATTAATTTCTGTGCATAAAGACTGTATTTCTTCAGATAATTGTGTGTTTCCCAACATATCTTGAGGAACAGGAATCAGCAAACCATCACCATTAGCATTTAAACCTGCTTCTAAAACTTGCTTCAGGTTTTGCCCCTCCGCCCAAATGCTACGCGCCATAATAATTCGTTCTGGCGCAACTGCTCGAATAAGTGCTAAAACTTCAGGATTTGTAGTTCCCACTTCCAAACCCAATTGTTCTTGAGTTCCCCAGGTTCTTGATTCTTTTACCACCTGTAAATAAAGGGGTGATTCGTTTGTAGGATATTGCTGTAAAGCTTCTGCACCTGGATTTGAAGTACAGCATAAAATAAACACCGCTTTACCCTGATAGACTAAAAAAGGTGCGACATGATCTTGTCCTGTATAAGGAATAAGAGTGATTGCATCCACTTGCCATTCTGTAAACACAGTCCGCGCAAAAATGGTACTAGTATTTAAGTCACTGTGTTTTGCATCTAAAATAACAGGGATGTGGGCTGGAATAGCTGCTAAAGTTTTGTAGAGCAGTTCTAAACCGGGAATACCTAACGCTTCATAAAAGCCAAGTGTTGGTTTATAGGCACAAACAAAATCAGCAGTTTCCGCAATAATGAATTGTAACCACTTCTCCAAACCAGCAATGAGTTCTTCAGATTCATAACGCGTAGGCATCATCTCTGGATTTGGATCGAGTCCGACAAACAGTAAGCTTTGATTTTGTAAGATATTACGATTCAATTTATCAAAAAAGTTCATATTTTTTTAAAGAGTCATTGGTTATTGGTCATTTGTCATTGGTCATTGGTCATTTGCCATTGGTCATTTGTCATTGATCTCCGCTTACTGTATCTCTCTATTTCCATTACCATAGTTAGTTTACTCAAACATTGATTCTGTTAGTTGAGTACCTCCAGCTTTCTGCCCTAATTGATAGTGAATCACTGCAAATAAGATAACCATTGGCACTGAGGCAAAGTGAACGATTCGCAATGCTTGCCAATTGCCAAACAAATCCACAATCCAGGGAAATTGAGCAGGTTTATACATTCCTATTCCTGTAAATAACGCCAGCAGTAAGATAGGAATAATTGCTGTATAAGCAATACGATGCCAAGCATAAATTAGACGCTGGGAATTTTGAGTTTTTTGTAATGCTTTGAAATCATTAGCACCTACAAACCGATGTCGCCAGCGTCGGGTAATTAAAACGTAAATTCCATACCACAACAGATTTAACGAAAATAGCCACATTGCTGCAAAATGCCAGTGTCTACCTCCTGCCAGCCAACCTCCTAAAGTAAATATCGGAGGAATGTGCAAACCTGCGCGTCCACCAAAAACAGGGTTAGCGTTGTAAATTTGTAGTCCACTGGTGAGCATGATAAATAGACTAATGATGTTACACCAGTGGAAAATTTTGGCTCCTATTGCTTGAGTGGGTCGCTTTCGAGTTTGAGAGGTAACATTGGAAGTCATAAATTTTGACTAATAAAATTCGCTGTTTATCTGTCCTAAAAATTGGGTATGGGGCAGTGGGAATTGGGCATAGCTAAGAGAGACTTTAACTATTTGTTGTGTCTAACCGGACACAAGTATCAGTCTTGGGTAAATAGCTCTGCAAATTTGAGGGTGGTATTGCTCACCCCTATTTTCCCATTTTATGATTCAGTATTCTGGTAAAGATATTCACTGCTGTTTTATTGAACTCTTAATTTAAGCGTGGCTAACGTCGTTTACCGATTGCTGTTGCAGTAGTCTGCTCGTAACAACACGATAAATTGTATTCCATCACTTCCTCGCTCAAACGATTGCTGATGTTTGAATCCCAATTTTTGCCATACCCGTATCGCACGGTTGTTGAATGCTGCGATCGCCACCCGAAAAGCTTTTGGCTGAAATAAACTATCTGCAAATTCCAACACGGCATTGGCATACTCAGCGCCCTTTCCTCGTCCAGTCAAGTCAGGGATGGCAGTTAGTTCGCACTATTCGCAATGATGACACGAATATTCGAGGACTAATTCTCAAAAATACTCAATTTCTGAATTCTGGCGACTGAAGCATGTATTCTTCTTCGGGAAAATTTTGCTTCTAAGAGCGATTCAAGGCAACCGTAGGCCGAGTTATTGCTTCTCTGTAGGTACTGATTGCCAAGCAAGGCGATCTTTCCAGTGCGATGTGAAATTAAGTTGAACTGCTTGCTTAAAGTCCTCTAAAGCTGCTGAAAAAGCTTTCTCTTTTAGCTTTGCTGCACCTTGGTTGTGCAACTGTTTAGGGCATTGTGGATTCCATACATATTTTTGACAAGTTTGGTGGGCAATTTCCACATGACTGCCATTTTCAGCATTTTGAAAGACGGGATGATAATGTAACCTGTTGCAGCAAACTTGCAACCATTCTTGCCACCCACATTGCCACAAGCGGACTGTTCCATCAAGACTACCACTGACAATCAATTTACCATTAGGGCTAAAAGCTGCGGAATTTACCCAATACTCATGTCCGCGCCAAGGTTGACCAATGGGGTTGCCGTGAATATTCCACAAGCGCACTGTCGAATCATTGCTAGCACTGACAATCCACTGACCATCAGGGCTAAAGGCAACAGAATTCACTTCTTTTTCATGCCCGCGCCAAGGTTGACCAATGGGGTTGCCGTGAATATTCCACAAGCGCACTGTCGAATCATTGCTAGCACTGACAATCCACTGACCATCAGGGCTAAAGGCAACAGAATTCACTTCTTTTTCATGCCCGCGCCAAGGTTGACCAATGGGGTTGCCGTGAATATTCCACAAGCGCACTGTCGAATCATTGCTAGCACTGACAATCCACTGACCATCAGGGCTAAAGGCAACAGAATTCACTTCTTTTTCATGCCCGCGCCAAGGTTGACCAATGGGGTTGCCGTGAATATTCCACAAGCGCACTGTCGAATCATTGCTAGCACTGACAATCCACTGACCATCAGGGCTAAAGGCAACAGAATTCACTTCTTTTTCATGCCCGCGCCAAGGTTGACCAATGGGGTTGCCGTGAATATTCCACAAGCGGATTGTCGAATCATTGCTGGCACTGACAATCCACTGACCATCTGGGCTAAAGGCAACAGAATTAACTTCTTTTTCATGCCCGCGCCAAGGTTGACCAATGGGATTGCCGTGAATATTCCACAAGCGGATTGTCGAATCATTGCTGGCACTGACAATCCACTGACCATCTGGGCTAAAGGCAACAGAATTGACCCAATTTTCATATTTGCGCTGCGATCGCCCGATGACCCGATCTTGTAGTATTTGATGTAGCTCCCACAAACGCACAGTGCGATCGCCACCACTAATAATCAGCTTGCCATCGGGACTAAAGGCTAGGGAATTAACCTCACCTTCATGTCCCCGCCAAGGTTGAGTGATGGGGTTGCCATTGATATTCCACAAGCGTATTGTGCGATCGCAGCTACCACTAATAATAAGCTTGCCATCAGGGCTAAACGCGACAGAATTTATATGTCCTTCATGCCCGTGCCAAGGTTGACTGATGGGATTACCTTGGATGTCCCACAACCGCACTGTCGAATCACTACTACCACTGACAATCAACTTGCTATCGGGGCTAAAGGCGACGCAAATAATTTTTGCTTCATGTTTGTGCCAGGGTTGAGTGATGGTGTTACCTTGTAAATCCCACAAACACACCGTTCCGTCAAAACCAAGACTGATAATGCGATGGCCATTTGGGCTAAAGGCAACGGAAATAACTCCTTCCTTATGTCCGCGCCAAGGTTGAGTAATGGCGTTACCTTCTAGATCCCACAAACACACTGTTCCGTCAAAACTTACACTGACAATGCGTACCCCGGAGGGGTTGGCGCAGCCATCGCTATTTGAGCTAAAAGCGACGGAAATAACTCCTTCCTCATGTCCGTGCCACGGTTGAGTAATGAGATTACCTTGTAGATCCCATAAACACAAAATTCCGTCAATACTACCGCTAACAAGAAACTTGCCATCAGGACTAAAGGCTATACAATTAACCTCTTGCTCGTGTCCACACAAAAATTGAGCAGTAGGATTGCCAATGATATTCCACAAGCACACCGTAGAATCGCTACTGCCACTGGCAATAAACTTGCCATCAGGACTAAAGGCTACACAATTAACCTCTTGCTCGTGTCCGCGCAAGCTATTTGCCTCTGTGGGTGTGTTCATTGCTTCCTTTAAGCTTCCCAAAACAGGAGCTAGAAGCTGGTTTGGATATTTCTCTAAATTCTCACCCATTGTTTGAATTGCCAGCACCAAACCCTCTAGTGGTTGGACAGGAAGTAAATTCAAAACCCTGGCGGATTGTTCGCGCAGTTTTAATTCAGTCAGTGCAAGGTTTAACTTTTGAATCTCTTGTTCCTTTTCTCTCGAATGGCGATCGTGCCATCCAACACTAGGATTAATAAATTCATTAGCTTGTTCGCTTAAATAACCAAACGTTTGCTCTTTTAGTTCTTTATAAGTCTTTGTCTTCAGAACCCGGTTTGCAATATTTTCCCTTTCCCACAGCATATCTAAGGTGTATGCCAGAAGTGGTAAATAATCATTTTGTTGGTGAAAATCATGAATAATTTTCTCAACTAATCCTTGTTCAAAGATAACGCCATTTTTAGCAGCAGGTTCAGCGATCGCTAACTTTAATTCTGCATCGCTCATTCTAGTGAGTATACGACTATAGCGATCGTGAATCTTTGCAAGTTGGGGATACTCGCTAAATTTATCCAGAAAATCAGACCGCATTGTTAAAACAATTTTGACAGAGCTATCTTGCTGCTGGAACAGTTGAAAGAGACTAGCAACAAATTTATCGCGTTCCGGCTTTTGAGTTTTCGTAAATAGTTCTTCAAATTGGTCAATAAAAATTACAACGCATTGATAATCTTGTTTGAGGAATGTGACAATTTGAATTAGGGTATTTTCTCTTACTTCTTTAACAATATCCGCTAGTTGCAATTTTTTACCATAAGTAGAAGCAAGACACTTATAAAGAGATTTAAAAGGATTTTCATCTGGATGAAAACTTATATTAATTAATGAATTTTTATGAGATCCTAAATAAGGAATTAAACCTGCCCGAATCAATGATGATTTGCCACTCTCTGATGCTCCTAAAAGCAAAAGTACATTATCTTTTTTTAAGTGATCGCCCAGATTAGCAATCCACTTATCCCTACCAAAAAATTTGTCTTTATCTTTAATTTCAAAAGTTTTTAGTCCTAAGTAGGGAGAGTCTGTTTTAAGTGGACGACAATGAATGTCCTCAAAATTACTGTCAGAAAAAAAGTCGTATTCAGAAATACATTGGGCATTACACCCAATATTTATATCGCCTTCAGAACTGTTAACCATCTTATCTCCTTACCTTTGGACACCTCTGGCTAAATCTTTACCTCAGTTATAGTTCCTCGGCTAATTTTTGTAAGTAAATCAACAAAATTAATTACCGAAGAAAGGCAGAAGTTAGGAGACAGAAGGCAAGAGGCAGGTGGCCACTGAGCGTAGTCGAAGTGAGGCAGAAGGAAGAAAATACAATTCTTGCTCTCTGCCAAAAGGGTCTAAAGTCTCTAAATTCGGTTTTAAATCCCTTTATTCGGGGAAATTACTTAAACAAACTTTAAAAAAATGTAGTAACTTTATCCTAAAACGCCATAAATGACAAACGGGATGGAACTTTTTGATAACCTACACCTTGCTATGTTTAGCGGCAAAGGTGGAGTCGGAAAAACAACAATCTCCTGCACCTTTGCATGTCGTTGGGCGCAGAAATTCGCCAATGAGCAAATTCTTTTAATCTCAACCGATCCGGCTCACTCTCTTGGAGATGTCTTACAAGTTAGCGTTGATGACATTCCTCGTCCCATAGCGGAACTACCCAATTTACTAGTAAGGGCTTTGGATGCAAAGCTTCTGCTACAAAAGTTTAAAGAACGTTACGGTCAGGTTTTAGAACTGTTAGTGGAACGCGGTAGTTTTGTTGAAGGAGAAGACTTGTCTCCAGTTTGGGATTTAAATTGGCCTGGACTGGACGAGTTGATGGGCTTGTTAGAGATCCAACGCCTTTTAAACGAGCAGCGGGTAGATAGAGTAGTAGTTGATATGGCTCCTAGCGGTCATACTCTCAACTTGTTTGGATTGATGGACTTTTTAGACACTTTCCTCCACTCTCTTGAACTGTTTCAAGAAAAGCATCGGTATATTAGCAAGACCTTTGCTGGAAGTTACACACCCGATCGCGCTGACGAGTTTTTGCAAACCCTGAAAGCTGAACTGTCGCAAGGTCGTCGTCTGCTTCAAGATCCTACCCATACAGCTTGTTTGTTAGTTGCGATCGCCGAACCAATGAGTTGGTTGGAGTCAAAACGATTCCTAGAAGCCTTACAAACCATGCAGGTTCCTTGCGGAGGTTTGTTTGTTAACCAAGTCCTTGCCAGTGCCACTGACCCAGATCGTTACCAAGAACAACAACCGCTGATCGGTCAGTATACGGATCTTGCTAACGGAAAGCCGATGTTCATTGTGCCACAGCAAGATGAGGAACCTTTGGGAATTGTCGCCCTCAGCCATCTCATCAACCAAATCCATATTCCTCAACTTGAACCGCTATCTCCTATTGATCTACTCCCAGTTCAATGGCCTGAAACAATTGCTCCTAGCTTTGGAGATTTTCTGACCAAAGGTCGCCGCCTGTTACTAATTGGCGGTAAGGGTGGAGTAGGCAAAACCACGGTAGCAGCTGGGATTGGTTGGGCTATGGCTCAACAACATCCCGATCGCAAAATTCGCATGGTTTCTATCGATCCAGCCCACTCATTAGGTGATGCCTTTGGTCTGAGTTTAGGACACGAACCATATCAAATAACTGCCAATCTTCGAGGTCAGGAAGTGGATGGCGATCGCATTGTCGATCAATTCAGAGCCGATTACCTATGGGAACTGGCGCAAATGATGAGTGGCGAAACCCAAACAAGCGAATCTATTGAAATGGCCTATGCTCCTGCTGCCTGGCGCAAAATTGTCGATCAAGCTTTACCAGGCATTGATGAAATACTTTCCCTGTTAACAGTAATGGAATTGCTAGAGCAACAAGAAGAAGACTTGATTATTTTAGACACTGCTCCTACAGGTCATCTTCTACGTTTTCTAGAAATGCCAACTGCATTAGCAGACTGGCTAGCTTGGATTTTCAAACTCTGGATCAAGTATCAGAATGTCCTTGGTCGTACAGAGTTTATGGGGCGTTTACGAACTTTGCGACAGCGCGTAGTCAAAGCCCAAAAAGTGCTAAAAGACCCACAACAAGCAGAGTTCATTGGGGTTACACTTAACCAGACTAGTGTACTAGCCGAACAACAACGCTTGTTCAAATCTATGCAAGAAATAGGTGTGAGCCAGAATTATCTTGTTCTCAACCGCTTTAATTCTACAGCAACCATTAATTGCGATGACTGCAAGACAAATTTTCCCGGTTTGACAGTAGTTCGCTTACCAATGCTTCCTCGCTCAGTTCAGCCTTTAGAACGCATCCAAGCAGCCGCCGCCTGTTTATTTTAACGGCTACTAATTAGACTAAATACTTTCATACCCGAATGGCACTAAGAAAAGCTCTAAGGTATGCAGAATAAGGGTTACAGCTTTTGAT
>NZ_JABXKK010000057.1 GCF_017115045.1 Nostoc sp. NMS8
ATCAAAACCTACGCTCTTATGGCGTTATTGCTGCTTAATTTTGTCCGAAGTATTGATATATGACTGAGGGTCATGATAAAAAATAGGAAACCAATCTGATTTACAAATATCAGCATTAACAATTTCTACTTGTAGCAAGTTAACTTTGATTTAGTTCAGCATTCGTCATAAAATGCAAATTCCCGACTTTTATCAAAAATCGGGAAGGGATGCTATTTGAACAAATACTTTGACTGCTACATTAGTTAGGAGTTCTCCACATCTCCTTGAGTTCCCTCTACTCCGACTGAATCGGGTTGTCTCTCGGATTAACTAACCTCAGCAATTTTTGCTTAATTTGAGCGTCGAATACTTCCCATTTCATTTTCGCATAAGCGGAATTTTCGTTGCTGCCTGATAAGAAGCCCATTGGAATTTCAAAGCCACCTGCGCTTGTTCTTCCACCGCCGAAAAAGCGCCCTGCACTATCTTGTCCAAAGGCTTCTTTGATGAATTCGTCGGGGTCAAGGGTGAGTTTACTGGTTCTCAGGGAACCAATGACTATTTCCAATTCTTCGTCTTCATCGTGAACAATGCCGTAAACTACGGCAGTGTGGACGTTTTCTTCAGTGACGAGAAAATCAGCCGCTTGCGGGATGGCATCGCGGTCTTCGTAGCGTAAATAACCAACACCAGCAATGGAAAAGTTATTTTGGACAATGCGATTTTTTAGCGATCGCTCGATCACATCCATTACCCGCTTGGAACGGTTCGCCTGTAAAATGGCATTCAGCAGTTGAGCGTCATAAAATCGGCTTAAATACGCCGCCGCCATAAAGTCTTCTTCTTGTGCTTGCATCAGGCGATTTGTATCCGAGCGCAAGCCGTGCATCAAGGCAGTTGCACATTTGACGTGTTGATTTATGCTGCTATCTAATGCTAATAATCCCGTTTGGAGGTATTGAGTAAAAATTGTTGCCGTCGCTCTTACATAAGGACGGATATCTTCAAACTCTGAGTGAAGATCGCCTTGGATACTGTGATGGTCGATGAGTACTACTAGGGGAATTTTAGCTTGCTGCACCGCTGATAATAGCTGTGAAGTGGTTCCCTGGTTATCAATTAAGACAAAACCTTGATAACATGACAAATCTTTGGTTTTCAAGGTTTGCATTGTCCAGCGTTGGATCGGTAAGTTCGTCAGTCTTACCAAGGCAATATTCTCTTGATGGCTCAATGCACCAGCATAAATTATTTCACATTTGATATCATATTGCTGGGCAATTAACTGATAGGCCCAAGCACAGGAGAGGGCATCAGGATCGGGAAAATCTTGCAGAATTACCAGTTGGCGATCGTGTCGGTGTGCCAAAAGGGTTTTTTGCAGTTCTTCTGATTTTTGTTGTGCCAGCGAATTACCACGCTGATTGAGATATATAGCCCCATCACCTACCGATGGCGGTAATGACGGACTCTTAAATGCAACTTCCACTGGCGCTTTCTCGATTTCAGGTTCCTCTGGGTTTGGCTCTGTGGTCAACGACAAACTCTCAAACTGAGTAACGGGAGAATTAAAGTACATAGGGAACTTTTTTAAAGTGTGAGGCTCCTTTAATTCAGAAATACTACAAGCAGCAATTCACTGAATTTAGCCACATTATTATGATCTTCGCAAAAATATCAGAACATTGCACTATACATCTAAGTATATTTTTTGTCAGTAACAGTGCTTAACATCGACTAAATTCTACTAAAGGGCATACAGCAAGTAAGTTAAGTATATTGGGCTGTATCTGGCAGCATAAATCTGTTTTAGGGGCTTTTTTCTCTTTCGTAAATTTTATCGGCGGGATTTTTCTCTGACTTAGGATATATTTTCTATCTTATACTTTAGGATTAGTCTTTGATATTTTAAATATTCTTATACTTAATATTCTCATTATTGTGACTAGTAAGCAATTAAAAATTATTTTTTTTTGATGAACAATGTGTGTTTATATTCCCCTTTAAAATTCTGCTCGTTCAGAGCAAAGCCTAATGGAAAAAGGCACAAGGCAGGGGGATGAAAGAATGAGTGGGGATTGGGGATTGGTATTTTTACTCAGAACTCAGCACGGGCTAAACCTTACCTATCCGCTAACAGCACTTTCAAGGCAGGGATGAGGAGTAAAGGGAAAATTCATGCACAAACTTAGAGGCTTGAGCAAGCATGGAAGCACTCCGCTTCTTTGCAAGCTATACAGCCGCCAATTTTTTAACATTCCATAACTTTAGTTATTGGCTCTTTCCCCTCTGTTCCCCTACTTTTTTTGCTCAAAGACCGATGACATACTTTTGCCATTCTGTGTGCAGTCCACTCTTAAGATGCTTGCTAACCTCGAAATAGAGACTGCTATAAGGTTGGCGTGGGGGATGACGCAAAGGCATGTGAGCTTCGTGAGGAGTCCGACTACCTTTTTTGACATTGCAACGGACACAAGCGGTAACAATGTTCTCCCAGGTATCGCCGCCGCCGCGCGATCGCGGTATTACATGATCTAGGGTCAACTCATCACCTGTGTAACCACAGTATTGACAGGCATGACCATCACGGTGCAATATATTTCGGCGAGTCAGAGGAATTTCTTTATAAGGAACGCGTACATAATGACGCAACCGAATTACGGTCGGCAACGGGAAATCAGTGTACAGAAATTTACCGTTGTGTTCCACGCGTTCTGCTTTGCCCTTGATTAAAAGAACTACAGCACGACGCCAACTCGTTATATTGAGAGGTTCGTAAGAGGCGTTTAAGACTAAAACTTTCCCCATTATTTGCGCTCAGGGTATGAGTTTTACAATATATTAACACAAAGACACCCTGCTATGGAGATGAGAAGAAATTATACTTTCGGGAAAATTTGGAAATTAAGTTAGGCATTAGGAGTCTAAAAGTAAAATTTATGACATGATGCGAATCCGATTACGTATGCTAACGCAATCGCGCAGTGTCTCGTAGAGAAAAACGGAGTGAAAAGTTGAGCCGTAAGATTAACTTTTAACCCTTAACTTCTAACTCCTCACTCCTAACTCTCAACTCCTAACTTTTACTTTAGTGCCGCAACATCTTGTATCAATTCCAATATGAAGGTTAAACTTCCTATTTAATCTGATATCGCTTTTAGGAGCGTGTATAGATAGATAACTTGAAAGTTTAGCCGTGGCGGGATAGGAGTCAGTACAAATGTTAAGTGGCAAAGAAATCCCTGGTATAGTTCCCGATCAGCAGTGCGACACCTACGCGTGGTTTTCGCAACGAGCTTGGGTAGAAATTGATTTAGGGGCGTTGTCGTACAATGTACAGCAACTGGTACGGTTTTTATCGCCGCGTACCCAGTTGATGGCAGTAGTCAAAGCTGATGCCTATGGACATGGTGCGGTGACAGTCGCTCAAACCGTAATCCAATCGGGAGCTAGTTGGCTGGGAGTCGCTACAGTTCCAGAAGCTATTCAATTGCGAGAAGGCGGGATTCAAGCGCCCATTTTGATTTTAGGGGCAACTCATACACCAGAACAGATTCATGCGATCGCACATTGGAAACTCCAGCCCACACTCTGTAACCCTAAACAAGCTTTAGTATTTTCTAATACTCTGGAATCCATGAATTATGGTTCTCCAGTACCCGTACATATCAAATTAGACACGGGAATGTCGAGGTTGGGAACTAATTGGCAACAAGCTGGTGAATTTGTGCAATTAGTCCAGCGCTTACCACATCTTTCTATTGCTAGTATTTATTCCCATTTGGCAACAGCAGATGATATTGATACAACGGCAATGGAAGAACAGCATAAACGATTTGAGGATGCGATCGCTCAAATCAAAGCAATGGGAATTCAAGTCCCCTGCTTGCACTTGGCCAACTCAGCCGCCGCACTCACAAATCCGGCATTGCACTACGACATTGTGCGAGTAGGTTTAGCCGTTTACGGACTCTACCCAGCACCGCATTTACAAAATGCGATCGACCTCAAGCCTGTTTTGGAACTTAGGGCACGAGTCACCCAGGTTAAAACAATTGCCGCAGGAACAGCTGTTAGTTACGGTCATAAATTTATTGCCCCACGTGAACTCCGCCTCGCCGTTGTGGGCATTGGCTATGCTGACGGTGTTCCTCGCGGTCTTTCCAACAAGATGCAGGCGTTAATTCGCGGTCAGCGAGTGTCGCAAATCGGGACAATTACAATGGATCAGTTAATGCTGGATGTGAGTGCCATACCTAACATCCAAGAAGGAGAAATAGTCACCTTGCTAGGGGAACAGGGAAAAGAACAAATTTCAGCCGATGATTGGGCAAAACAACTAAATACTATTTCTTGGGAAATTCTTTGTGGGTTCAAACATCGTCTGCCTCGTGTTGCAGTTATGTAATTGGGCATTGGGAAGAGGCAGAGGGGCAGGGGGAAGGGTGCAGAGGAGAGGAATTTCCCCCTGCTTCCCCTATTCCCAAAAATTATTTCTTATGGTATGATAGTAAACTGATGCGGATGTGGCGGAATTGGCAGACGCGCTAGATTTAGGTTCTAGTTCCGAAAGGAGTGAAGGTTCAAGTCCTTTCATCCGCATTTTTGATTTCTGAAAACTGCATGAGTCTGTTGGCTCATGCAGTTTTTGAATTAACTCATCCTCAACTGCAAGCAGGAGAGTTGATAGATATATATAGATTCCAGCGATGTAAGAAGATTATTGTCTGTTTTTTTAACTTTGCGATCGCTACACTTCTTGCGTAATATCAAAAATCAAATCGGGTTGCTAGGGACTTTGTTATTTCGTAGAGCGTGCGTAAGTTTTATACCAGTTAGAAAAAGTTGGAAAGTAACTATTAGAGAAGATCGACGCAGATTGACAAGAACTTTTAAGGATAGTCCTAGTTTCAAAGTATATTTCCAGGAAGTTTGGACTGAGTGTTATCAAGATGCAAGAAAACAAGCCAGTGATCAAACTAGTTTATTGCTTGATACTTTTGCGGTAGACTTTCCCTTAACTACGGATGAATGTTTAGATAAAGACTTTTTACCTGATTAGTGGATTATTGATATCTAACCCACAGCATAGTCTGTAAATTGGCGCTTAAATGGCGAATGAAAGCCGATGACAATATTCTGCTTAGGGATACCTAAATTTGCTAAATCTTCTTCTACTTCATTTTCTGTCCCATTGTGTTGCAGCAAAACTTTACCATCTTTGATGTCTAGATGTAAAAAACAACCATAAACACGACGTTGATTTTTTCAGCCGACATTTACAAGTTGATAGTGGTGATGTTCTGTATCAAAAATTAATTGGGTTTCAATTTCTGGATCTTGACTAGAATTTGCAGCATATTCTTAGAGAAGTTGCTTAATTATTTGTTGATATTTTTTTAGGTTATCCATTCGACAATATCCTCCGTTACAGGCTGATAGGTAATCAATTTAAGTTGGTATGTTTTGATAATATTTTGTATATTAATGCCTAATCTAGAGATATCGCACTCACACGACATCAACAGTACGACTAAACTGGCGATCGCGCAAATTTTTTGGACAAACATCTCTGCCAAAGCAGTAAAATCTTATTTTAGTATAAAATTTTACTTAAAACATTTTAACTCCTAACCTTCTCAAGTCTGTTTTATTTTTACTAACAAAATCAGTATTATCCCTGTAGTCAGAATGGGATATTTAATAGAAGGTAGCTTCATTTAGTACTCATGGGCTTATAGACTAGGTTTTACTTAAGTGTAAATACAGAAGTTCAAAGATATTATTTTAAGAAAATCAGTATTATTCCTGTGGTCAGAATGGGGTTACTCAATGGAAAGTGGCTTCATCTAGTCTTGACATTTCTATGTCTTATTTTTCCAGAATGTTTATAAATCTCAGTAACAGGAAGTAAATTAATAACAATTTACGAATTTACTGAGATTTGAGCATTTGAATATAAAGCGGCTTTCGTTGAGTTTCACCACAAATCCTAGAGGTCAAAACTATGTACTTTAAAATACAAAACTTTGAAGCCTTTTACTTAACTTTAATTTGTGGAATAACTCTGCACGAATTTAGCTTACACGTATCGAATTTAGCTGAAGTAAAAGCAAAATGAGCACAACTCCTATAGGTAACTACAGGTTGTTCCAGAAACTACATCCGCTATCTCTGTTGGCACAATTAACCAGTCGCCGTGCTACAGGTTGCTTAAGCATATTTACCGGGATAGTTTCTTGGTCAATCTATCTAGAGGACGGTAAACTTACTTATGCCTCCTATTCAGATAAACTGTTTGAGCGTCTTGACAGTCACTTACGGCGATTGAGTCAGCAAATTCCTGCTCTAAACAGCGCCACTCGCGTGCAGATGCGGCTGATGTTTGAGACGAAGAATGAACATCAATCAATACCAAATGCAGATTACCAAGCTATTTGTTGGCTAGTAAATCAGGATTATATTACCTCTGTGCAAGCGGGAAGCCTGATAGACGAATTGGCAAAAGAAGTGCTGGAATCATTTCTGTGTTTAAAAGAAGGTAGCTATGAATTTAGTCCTGAAAGCTCTTTGGATGAATTACCAAAGTTCTGTCGCCTGGATTTACGGTTACTTGTTGAACACTGTCAAAAGCAATTAAGAAATCGGCAAAATATCCAGTCATCAATTCCGGCCGGTGGGGGTTCCCAAGTTTTGGCTGCAACACAAGCGACTCAAGTTCAGCCACAACTGCAAATAAAAATTGGCCAAAAATTGCCGATACCAATCAATTTTGATATTCCTGATAATAATAAAATTAATCAGCCACCTGTTGGCAAAAAACTATATACAATTGCCTGCATTGATGATAGCCAAACGGTTTTGAATTCCATCAAACACTTTCTGGATGAAAATACATTTTCAGTTGTAATGATCAATGATCCGGTAAAAGCTTTAATGCAAATTCTGCGGAGTAAACCCGATCTGATTTTGCTAGATGTTGAAATGCCAAGTTTAGATGGTTATGAGCTATGTTCCTTATTACGGAAACATTCAGCTTTTAAAAATACACCAATTATTATGGTGACTGGTAGAACAGGATTTATTGACAGAGCAAAGGCTAAAATCGTCAGATCGTCAGGATATTTGACCAAGCCTTTTACACAATCAGAATTGCTAAAAATGGTTTTTAAGCATCTTGGTTGATTTAAACAAGGTAAATAAAAATAACAAAATACGTTTAATTTATTTTTTTAGGAGATTTAATAGTGAGCCTGACTTTGCTTGGCACGATTCTGATTGTAGAAGATTCTCCCAGTGAATTGGAATTAATGAGCCATTATCTTAAAGAAAGTGGTTACAACGTAATTAAGGCAAGTGGTGCAAAAGAAGGTTTAGAAAAAGCTGTGTTAGAAAAACCAGATGCGATCGTTACTGATGTCGTCATGCCAGAAATGAGTGGATTTGAATTGTGTCGTTATCTAAGAAGAAATCCAATTACTGCAAAAGTGCCGATTGTGGTTTGTAGTTCCAAAAATCAAGAAATTGACCGTTTGTGGGCGATGAGGCAAGGTGCAGATGCCTATATAACTAAGCCTTATACCCGCGAACATCTCCTACATACTATTAAATCAGTGGTAATTTGAATCAATGACTAGTACAAACATTACTCTTCCTGAAAAAATAACTCAAAATAACTTAGTAGATGGTTATCTGAAGTTTCAGCTAAATCAACAAACTACTGCTGTTTTATCAATGAGGCATACACAAGAAGCTATTCTCGTGCCCATTGAATCTATCACTTCAATGCCTAATATGCAGCCCTGTATCTTAGGATTAATGAATTGGCGGAGTCGGATAATTTGGGTAGTTGATTTGCCAAGAATGCTCAATTTAGAATCTCTAGATTATCGACTGCGACAGTACAATGTAATCATTATCCAAGTGGAATCATTAGTATTGGGCTTAGTTGTACAAGAAATCAAAGGTACAACCAAGTTTATTGTTGATGATATTCATTCTCCTATAGGACAAGTGGCATCCAGTTTAGTTCCTTATTTATGTGGGTGTGTTGTGCAAGAGGAAGACATATTACTGGTATTAGATGCACAGGCGATTGTACAATCTTCTATTCTCCGCAGTGATTAGAGTGTATTACTAAAAAAGATTTTTAGTGTTCTTATTCACATACTTAGGAGAACTATTTTTATGTTTAATAAAACCAACACGAATCAAGGTAGTGGCGCTCAAAATCGAGCATCACTGATTTCATCACAAAAAGGTATTGGGACTGTAGTCAAGCTACCAACTAAGCTGACTACTGAAAGTGCTAATAATTCTTCAAGTCAGAGTATTGCCTTTTTTACAAGGCTGGGATTGGTTAAGAAAGCGACTATTTTAGCGATCGCAATCAGTACAATACCAATATTGGGCATCGGCGCGATCGCTTTTGGTTTTGCCAACAAATCCATTACTAAGCAAATTACCCAGTCTCAACAAGCCGAAGCCACTGGTTTAAGTGATAAAATTAACCGCTTTATGCTGGGACGCTACGGTGATATTCAGGTAATATCAAGTTTGCTATTTTTGATAAGTCCCCAAACTAGTGTCACTACCCAGCAAAAGCAAGCAGTCCTGGATCGTATTGTCGAAGCTTACAAAGCTTATGACAGTATTGCTGTTTTCGATCGCCAAGGTAACTTGATTGTGCAGTCCACAGGCGAACCCCTGGAAAATCAAAAAGATCGTACCTTTTTTCAAGACGCTTTACAAAAAGATACTCCTATTATCAGTAAACCGGAAGCAGCAAAAAATACTGGTGTAGTGAGTATTTATCTAGCTGCACCTGTGAAAGAGACAAGGACGGGGCAAACTATTGGCGTGGTACAAGCACGTATGCCCGTAAAATATTTAGAAGAAGTCATCAAAAACTACGTAGCCAATGGTAAACAATACCAGTTGCTCGATGCTTCGGGAACAGTTTTCTTGAGTCCCCAAAAGGAATTATTGGGGAGAGATGCCAAGGAAGAGTATTCTAGCTTACCGAAACTGCTGGCAGCTAAAAAGGTAAATAGTTTTATAGAAGTTCCGAAAACTCAGAAAAAACAAGAATTGGTCAGCTACGTACCAGCTAGTACTATAGATGGCTTACCTGATTTAAACTGGCAAGTACTTTTATCCACAGATACCGCAACTGTATTTGAACCGCAAAGACAATTATTGTGGATTATAGCCATTGGTACAGCAGCGACAGCATTAATTGTAGCTGTGATCGCATCTCGGTTAGCGAAACTGACTACACAGCCAATTCTCAATGCCACTGCGGCATTAGCAAAACTAGGTCAAGGTAAATTCAATACCCGTCTGCAAATCGAAAGAGAAGACGAATTAGGGGTATTGAGTGCAAATATCAACCTTATGGCCGAACAATTGCAGGTCATAGTTAAGGAACAGGAACTAGACGTTGAAGGGGTAAAATTACTAGCAGATATTACCCTACAGATTCGGAAAATTCTGAAAACTGAAGATATTTATCATACAGCAGTCAAAGAAGTTCAGCGATCGCTAAAAACAGACCGGGTAATCATTTATAGTCTGAATCCAGATACTTTAGCTGGCGCTGTCGTTGCAGAATCCGTCACTGGTAATTGGCCGGAAATGCTGGGAGTGCAAATTGATGACCCCTATTTCCGAGAACATTATCTAAAAACTGATCGTGATGCAGAGGTGGAAGCAGTTGCCAACATTCATCAAGACCAAAACTTGAAAAATGCTGACGGTTACATCCAACTTTTGGAAAAATTTGCTGTCAAAGCTCATTTAATCGTACCGATTCTGGCTCAAGAGAAACTTTTAGGCTTATTAATTGCTCATCATTGCGAAACTCCTCATGTTTGGCAACAGCCAGAAATTGACTTATTTCAACAAATAACAACTCAAGTCGGCTATGCCTTAGAACAAGCCAAGCTATTAGAAGAAATAGAAAAAGTCAGAAATGTTACTGTCAGTGGTTCAGACGAAACACTGCAACAACAACTTTTACAACTACTCAACGATGTAGAAGGTGCAGCCAGAGGTGATTTGACAGTGCGCGCAGACGTAACCGCCGGGGAAATCGGCACTGTTGCCGACTTTTTTAACTCCATTGTGGAAAGCTTGCGGGATATTGTTACCCAAGTTAAACAAGCTGCCATCCATGTCAATAGTGCAATTGGCTCTAACGAAGGAGCCATTCGCCACCTAGCAGAAGAAGCGCTAACCCAAGCCGCCGAAATCAACCGCACCCTGGATGCTGTTGACCAAATGACTCAATCGATGAAAGCCGTAGCCGAAAGTGCCGAAAAAGCTGCCTTTGTTGCCAACCACGCAGCTCACACCGCTACTAAGAGTGGACACGCAATGGATTTGACAGTACAAAATATTCTGTCTTTGCGGGAAACCGTGGGTGAAACTGCTAAAAAAGTGAAGCGTTTGGGAGAATCTTCGCAACAAATTTCTCGCGTAGTTTCTTTAATTAACCAAATAGCTATTCAAACCAACTTGCTTGCCATCAACGCCGGTATTGAAGCCGCGCGTGCAGGTGAAGAAGGTCAAGGATTTGCCGTAGTGGCCGAAGAAGTCGGCGAACTAGCAGTCAGAAGTGCCGCAGCAACCCAAGAAATTGAACAAATTGTTGAAAATATCCAACGAGAAACCAGTGAAGTGGTGCAGGCGATGGAAATAGGCACTACCCAAGTGGTAGAAGGAACTCGCATTGTGGAGGAGGCTAAACAAAGTCTGAGTGAAATTTTGGATGTATCGTCTCAAATTGACTCCTTAGTACAGTCAATTTCTACTGCAACTGCATCTCAGGTTGAAACATCCCAAAGTGTTAGCCAATTGATGAAAGATATCGCTGCTATATCACAACGCACCAGCGATTCTTCTCGCCAAGTTTCCGAATCACTGCAACAAACTGTGGACATTTCGCAGCAGTTGCAAGAGACTGTCGAGGCTTTCAAAGTTAGTTAAGTTTGTCATTTGTCATTTGTCATTTGTCCAATGCCCAATGTCCAATGCCCAATGCCCAATGCCTAACAATTATTAACAAAAACCATGCCACAAGATAAAGAATTAGAAATCCAGATGCAATTTCTGGAAGAAGCAACTGATTACTTAAATACCTTAGAAGGGGTATTGTTGGAAATCGATACTAGTAACCGTATCGATTTAGATAAAATTAATGCTGCACTCCGGGCCACTCACTCTATTAAAGGTGGTGCGGGGATGATGGGATTTAGATCGCTTAGTGATTTATCTCACCGTCTGGAAGATTCCTTTAAAGTTTTAAAAACTAAAAAAAATTCTTTAGAAATTGATACTCAGTTACAAAGTTTATTGCTATCTGGAGTTGACTGGCTGCGTCAGATTGTCGAATTGCTTGCCGAAGGGAATGTTGTCGAAGATCAGTGGTTAGCAACTTTTTGTTATCCAATTTTTGATGAATTGCACGATCGCTTAGGCGACCCCACCCCTGAGGATGCCTCAACCATGCTATCCCCAGAGGATGGCCAAGACGTTATTCCCTTGCTATTTTCCACCGAAGTAGAAGAGTGTTTGCAACGCCTAGAATCTATATTGACAGATAGCGAACAGCCGGGACTGCATGAAGAAATTACGATCATGGCAGCTGAATTAGGCGGTTTGGGTGAAATGCTCCAGTTGCCAGCTTTTAGCAAGCTTTGTGAGTCAGTAACGCAGCACTTGGAAACTGTCAGTAGCGATGTCTTCGACAACCCCTCCAGGGAACGCATTCCCGAAATTGCCCAGTTAGCATTGCAAGCATGGCGGCGATCGCAAGCTTTGGTGTTGATAAATCAGTTAGATAACTTGCCTACAGAAATTGACTTGAGTAGTTCTACGCAGCCCCCGCTACTATTACCAGCAGAAATAATACCGCAGCTTCTCCCCGCAGATATCCTCGACACAGAAGCAGCTTCAACAGCAGTTTGGCAAGCCGAAATAACTCCCGAAACTTGGATTAAAGATGAAGCGATTGCAGCCAATTTTACATTCGTAGATGCAGAATTTGCCGATGATGTAAATGGTGTCAATGTCACCGAACATAATACCATCTTTTCTAGAGAAGATAATTCTCCTGATGCCAAATTTGGCGAAGGCAAAGGAGAGCAAAATAACGTTGTAAAAGAGCGGGAAATTCATGAAAATAGTGTTAGAGTTCCTAGCAAACAACTAGAGCAAATTAATGATTTATTTGGCGAACTGATTGTTCAACGTAATGGGTTAAACTCACACCTAGAAAGATTACGCAAACTCGTTCGTAATCTCAACCAGCGAGTCCAAGTTCTCGACCGCGAAAACCAAGATTTACGTATAGCCTACGACAAAATTTCCACTCAAGCTGCTGGGGTAAGGGCACAAGCTGAAAATGGTCATCAAACACAAGACACAGACAGAGAATTTGATACCTTAGAAATGGATCGCTATAACGATTTAAACCTGCGATCGCAGGAAGTTATGGAAACCATTGTTCAGGTGCAGGAAGTTACAACTGATGTGCAACTCAGTGTAGATGATACAGACAATATTGCTCGCAAATTAAACAAAACATCCAAACAATTACAAACAAAACTAAATCACATTAGGATGCGGCCACTGTCCGATTTAATTGAACGCTTTCCTAGAGCCTTGCGCGATTTAAATGTAGAGTATGGAAAAAATGTCCAGTTAAAAATTGAAGGTGGTAACACTTTAATTGAACGCAGCATTTTAGAAGCTTTAAATGAACCTTTAATGCACTTGTTAAGGAATGCCTTCGATCATGGTATCGAAGACTCTAGCACCCGCCGCCTTCTGGGTAAACCAGAACAAGGATTAATTGAAATTACAGCTACTCACCGCAGCAATCGCACCCTCATTACTATCCGTGATGATGGTTGGGGTATTTCTCTAGAGAAAATTCGCACCCGCGCCCTAGCTATGGGATTAGACGCTTCTCTACTCGCTAATGCTAGTGATGAAGAACTATTATCACTAATTTTTGAACCAGGTTTTACCACCTCCGAGCAAGTAACAGCATTATCTGGTCGCGGTGTCGGTATGGATGTGGTTCGTAACAACCTCAAACTGATTCGAGGAGATGTGAAAGTAGATACAGAGCCAGGAGTTGGTACTACCTTCACCCTATCAGTACCATTTACCCTTTCGGTTGCGCGAGTTCTACTAGTAGAAATCAACAAAATGCTATTAGCATTTCCTACAGATGTCATTTCCGAAATATCCTTACTCCAAGACGAGCGAGTTTTTCAAATGGCAGGTAGTGAAGTCCTAAATTGGCAAGGAACAATGCTACCACTGATTCGCCTGACTCATTATTTAGAGTTTAATTGCCTGCGCTACGATACTTCAGAATTAGAAACTCCGGCCGCAATTAATGCTAACAGCGTGTTAGTAGTCAAAGGTAATAATCAGCCAGTAGCGATCCAAATAGACCGTTGCTGGGGTGAACAGGAAGTTGCTATTCGCCAGGTCGAAGGAAATATACCTTTACCTGAAGGCTTTAGCAACTGCACAATTCTCGGTGATGGTCGAGTTGTACCACTAGTTAATGTCAATGAGTTGCTGTATTGGATTGCTACAAATCGGAAGATTCCTAGAGGTACTCAATTACCATCAGCAAGGTTAAAAACACCGTTCCTCATATTTGATGAAGAGAAAATATCAGCCACTTCAGTTAAGCAGAAGGGCACAATTTTAATCGTAGATGACTCGATTAATGTTCGCCGCTTTTTAGCACTGACCCTTGAAAAAGGCGGGTATCAAGTAGAGCAAGCTAAAGATGGTCAAGATGCCTTAGAAAAACTCCATAGTGGGTTGAGAGTTGAGGCGGTAATTTGCGATATTGAAATGCCTCGCCTTGATGGCTATGGCTTTTTAGGTAAGGTAAATTCAGACGTTGATACAAAAAACATTCCAGTTGCAATGCTGACTTCTCGTAGTAGTAATAAACATCGGCAACTCGCTATGCAATTGGGTGCGCGAGCTTACTTTTCTAAACCTTATAACGAGCAAGAATTACTCCAAACGCTGGAGGAAATAATTCATCCTGTAGCGGAACAAGCAGTGTCTAATTGATATAGCGGTTTTCATATATTTTTTATGGTGCGTTAGCCTTTAGCTAACGCACAGTTTGTTTTATAGCAAAAAAATTGTAGATTGGGTGAGGCTTTGCGTAACCCAACATCCTGATATATGTAGGGTTGCGCTCCGCTCCACCCAACCTACATATAATGCTTGTTCAATCGAGTAATTTATTATTTAAAGACAGATACAAATATTATTTTAGTAACCATCTACTCTAAATCTGAACAAGAAGACATTTCAGCAGAAGAAATTCAACAAATATTAGCTGATTTTAAGCAGCAACATCAAGGAGAATAGGTTTGCTCCATAAAATCTCAAGACAGAAAATGCTAAGATTCCAATCAAATATGGCATTTGCACAGCTATGACAATCACGCTGCACAAACCAATCTCCTTAGCAGAGTTCCTCAAACTTCCAGAAACCGGTCGTATCTACCAGAAACCAATGCCACAAGGCAAACATTTAAAAGATGTAAGACTAATATCTCAGATTTTTTGAATTTTGACAAACTCATCTGGATTTCGAGAATAGCACCCGAACCAAGTGCGATCGCACTATTTAAAATAAATTCGCAAATATCGTAAATAGTTTAAATAATTAGCCCGCCTATACGGGCTAATTATGTTATGGGCAATTAGTTGGACATAACACAATACAGTTCAGAATGAGAAACAAAACCCTCATGTAGAGACGCGATTTATCACGTCTTGAAAGACCAATTTTTACACCAGGAACTCTTAACTGAACCGTCTTAGGACATAATATCAATTCACTGAAACGAAAATACTTTCAGGAACCTTTATTAAGCTTCAACTTTTACACCCTTCCAGAAGGCCACATAACCTTCAATATTTTTAGCCTTCTCCTTGGTGTTGGGATAATACCAAGCAGCATCTTTATTGATTTGCCCATCAACTTCGATACTGTAGTAACTGGCAACACCTTTCCAAGGACAAGTCGTGTGGGTGTTACTCTCTGCGAAGTACTGTTTGTTAATGGTGTCAACAGGGAAATAATGGTTGCCTTCCACAACTACAGTATTATCGCTCTCGGCTAAAACAGTACCATTCCAAATTGCTTTCGGCATAAATGACTTTGTAAATAAACTATACACATAACATTTTGACACTATCAGCTTATTTGTAGTGAATTTATAGAATCTGCTACCCTGCCAAAAGAGTTCAGAAGTCACCAAAAGGTAATGGGGAGTATCCGGGAGCATCCAAAATGTGTAGAAACATATTTTGTCATTGTGAGCGTAATGAAATTGAGCAAAGCAATCGCAACATCTAGACCTTGCGATTGCTTCTCTTCTCTACGAGAGGCTGTGCCAACGAGACGCTCCGCGAACATTCCGCTTTGCTTCATTCGCAATGACAATCTGTTATCTTAGTCAATTTTTTGCATGTCATTGCGAACCAAACGAAGTGAAGCAATCACAAAATTTTCTACAAGAGCAAGTCCATACGATAGCTTAGTCGTTCCGCCTCTCTACGAGAGGCACTCGCGATCGCAATGATAGTTATTCTCTGATTATAAAATAAAAACTCGCATATATCTAAGGTAATAGGTTACAGGATTTTCTTTTAACTATTAATTACAATCACTTTTATTTATGGATTTGAAAATTAAAAGCATTTGCTTCTATCGAGAAGATTTTATAGCATATTGATATGGAAAGTTAATTATTCCAAAAAAAGTTGGATTTTGGTTTATAGATTGAATAAAAAATGTCTAGAAGAGAGATATATCAGCGATGCCTGTGGCAAGCTACGCTAATGCACCTTCTAGAAATGCTTCCAAGCTAAGGATTTTATTTAGAATATCTTTGCATTTTTTAAGTTATTACTAAACCTTCTCAGAATTCCCATTTGGGTAATTAACAAATCAACCTGTCAGGTGAATCGATCGTAAAAAGGTTGAGATTAATAAAACAGTGGACTCTATGACTAGAGAATACTAATTGCACTTTGTTCTAATTGAGGATAACTCTATGAAACTCACAAACTTGATAAATTTTCCATATATTGTTGCTTGGATTAATTCTATGCCTAAAATCATTAACCTTCATCTACTTAAGAATCACAATAGCCCATCAATAAACACTGTAGCCAACTCTAACAATCTCCATAAAAATTCTCCAAACGCCAATCATCTCAAACCCTTTGACACCGCTTTTATTGCCTATTACATGATGGGTCTTGGTGATTTTGAATAATCTAAGTTACTTCTATGTTTTCGATCTGTAATTTACATAACAACACTAATTAATCTCTAATGAGGACAAATTTATGATACTTACAAACTGGTTAAGTTCTGCACTTATCATTACTTCTATTACTTTTATACCTGGAATTGCTGGCGCTCAAACAGCTAATACTAACAATAGTGGTGGACAAATAAATACAGATGCCAAATATCTGCAACCCTTCAATATTGCCTTTCTAGCTTATCAAGGTTATTTAAAAGAGCAGGGTATTCCCAGTGGGGGCACTTTGTTGTTTAAATACCAAACCGGAAACCTGACTGCCAAAGATGTGGTTCAGGCTGCTGTTAAAGCTAATAAGTTACCAGCGCAAGTTTTGAATGATTCAAGTTACGTCAACGCGGTTGAGTTACAGCTGACATCAATGGGCAGTACTAATGATTCATGTAACTAGAATATAGGTTTGCCAAGTTCGTAACGTTACAGCAAAAACTAAGTTGTCAGGAGTGCTGAAATCAATTTCCGCATCTTCTAATAACTTTAGTATTTCTCTAATAAAAGCTTTACTTCTGCCTCCAATTCCCAATCTTTCATGGCTGACCACTCAGCTTGACGGACTGCTAAAAATGCTTGCGATAAATCTGGATTTAAAGCATTTAAAAGAATATTATTCTGTTTTAGGCAGTCTAGAGCCTCGCCAAGACTTTGTGGTAAAAGGTCAATACCATTGGCATAACGTTCCTCAATTGGTAGGTATCCGGGGTCTTGTGCAACAGGATTTCCCGGTTTTAAACTTCGTTGTACACCATCAAGTCCGGCTGCAATCACCGCACCTAAAGCGAGGTAAGGATTGGCTGACGCATCAACGGTTTTTAACTCAAAATGGCTGGAACCGTTGAATCCAGGATTGCTGGGCACTCTCACGGCAGCCTCACGGTTGTCTAGTCCCCAACAACGGAAAGCACCACTCCAGCTATGAGGACGAATGCGGCGGTAAGAATTAGTACTAGGAGTAGTTAAGGTCATTAATGTTGGCAGATGATCGAGTATACCAGCAATAAATGCTTGGCCTATCTGGGAAACACCGCAGATATCTTGAGGATCTGGTAGGATATTTTGTCCGTTACGCCAGAGGCTAAGATGGATATGGCAACCGCTACCAGCCGCATCTGGGAAAATTTTGGGTAAGAAAGAAGCTGTAAGATTATGGTGATGAGCGATCGCTCTCACGGTTTCTCTAAAGCTAATCTGCCAATCAGCTGCCCGTAAAGCATCAGTATATCGCATAGAGATTTCCTGTTGACCTGGGCCAGATTCGGGATAATATTGCTCAACAGGAATTTTTTGGGCAATGAGTGCTTCGACTATCTCATCAATTACTTCTTGATGGATATCCATTGCTTGAGTCGAAGCAAAAACTGTGGAATCTACTGGTATAATTCCCTCAGATGTTTGCCGTAATAAATAAAATTCATTTTCAAATGCAGCTTTAATTTCTAACCCCTCGCGTCTGGCCGCCTCAATCATCCGTATCAGAAAATTACGGGGACATAACGCCCAAGGACTCCTGTTAAGTACCATGTTCCCCATTACACGAGCATGACTTGGAGCGTAAGGTAAAGGAGTGAAGCTAAACCAATCTGGTACTAGGCGGATTTCGCCTACTGGCCCTAGACCAGTTTCAGGGATGACAGCATCATACATTACAGGTACTCCCTGTTGTCCAGCAGAAATGCCTACACCATAGTCAAAGTAGTGGGATAACATATCGACATGAACAGCTTTGCCACGAATGATGTTGGCGTTGTCACACCAAAGGATACGGACAAACCTAACTCCAGCTTCCTGAAGAGATTTTCTGACTTTCTTAAATGCTTTATTTGCAGCCATCGGTCAATTTATCCCGCTATTGAGTTGATTTGACAATTCTCCCACCTCATTTTCACGTTCAAGCTAGAATAACTAGAAATATGAGGATAAGAAAAGTTTGTGGTGAATATATCCCACATCCCCAAATTACCCATACCACCATCTCTTTTGGGGTCAGAAATCGGTTCTTTTACTGAGTTTACCGTTACTCAACGAATACCTGCGATCGCACGCCGAGTTATCGCTGAAAATAATTTCTCATCTGAGATTAATACCAGCTTAGAAAACCTGGCTACAGAACTGCCAACAGGATTTTTACAACCTCTTGTAAATGACACTGCTATAGATTTTTCTGCCTGGAATACATATTTAGAATTCTATAAGGGTCAGCGTTGGGTAGATGTTCCTTGGTTTTTTGCCGAAACTTATTTTTATCGATTAATTCTGGAAATTACCAATTATTTTCGCCCTGGTGTATGGCAACGTATTGATCCATTTGAGTTACAAAAATCTCAAGGCTTGGAAGCATCTCTAGACTCGATTATTTTGCTATGTGGTCAAGTCAACAATTGGTTAGATAATTCCCAAATAGGGGAAAAATCAAACCAAACAGCTTTAATTGCACTTTTATATTTTGCTTTGTGGGGAAATCGAGTTGACTTGAGTTTATGGTCAGCATTCGAGAATGACCGGAGTCGTTTTGATATTCAAACCCAATTAGCTCACATCTTAGTAAATGATGCCTCCCAAGTCGCGGAATTATTAACTACTTCTCATGGTGGACGAATTGATTTTGTTGTAGATAATGCTGGCTTTGAACTTGTTTGTGACTTATCTTTAGCGGATTTTTTATTAAGCAGCGGACTGGGTAATCAGGTTTACCTACACTTAAAGCCACATCCGACTTTTGTATCTGATGCCATGATTAAGGATGTAGATTACACAATAAAATTTTTAGCCGCAAGTGGACATCAACAAGTTAAATTTTTTGCTCAAAGATTGCAAGAAAATATTGCATCAGGGCGTTTAGTACTATCTGAAAATTACTTTTGGACATCGCCTTTAGCATTTTGGGAAATATCTAACTCCCTCAAAAATGAATTAGCCAATGCGAGTTTGGTTATAGTCAAAGGAGATGCAAATTATCGCCGATTATTAGGCGATCGCCACTGGGATTTTACCACTAACATTGCAGATATAGTTTGCTATTTACCCGTGCCAATGGTAGCTTTACGCACCCTGAAGTCAGAAGTTGCAGTTGGTTTAAAACCAGAAATTATTGAGAAAGTAGCAAAAACTGACTCTTCTTGGTTAACAAATGGACAGTGGGGTGTGATTCAGTTGGTGCTTTAGACGATTTTAAAAAATTGAGATAATTTGTAAGAGAAGTATACGTATCTTCACTACTTCTAGCGTCGTCTACCCTACCCGTAGCACCACAACCAGCTTAGGATAGACTAGAAGCAATTTTTGAGGAAAATGGTAGAAAAAATCACAGCTGTCTTTAATGGCAAAGTGTTCTATCCGGCAGAACCGATCGCACTGCCAATCAATACCCGCGTGCGAATGAGTATTGAAATTTTACCGCCAAGTGAACATGAAACGGTATCATTTTTGCAAACGGCGCGCTCGCTCAATCTCGAAGGGCCGCCTGACTGGTCTAGCAATATAGATAAATATTTATACAGTAAGTAAACTTTACATGCATTCTGAAGTCTTTCTTGATACATCATTTGCTATTGCCTTATCTGCACCGAGCGATCGCCTGCATGACCGAGCCTTGCATCTGGCTAAAATGTTACAAGCAGCAGAAACTCGTTTGGTGACAACACAGGCGGTAATGTTGGAAATTGGCAATGCCTTATCCCAACAACCTTATCGTCAGGCGGCAATCATATTATTAAATTCTCTAGTAGCAGACTCCAAAGTAGAAATTGTCCCCCTTTCCCAGGAACTCTACGAACGTGCTTTCCAGCTATATCGTGAACGAACAGAGAAAGAATGGGGATTTGTCGATTGCGTATCTTTTATTGTCATGCAATATAGCGGAATCACTGAAGCACTGACTGCCGATGAGCATTTTCAACAAGCAGGCTTTCGAGCATTATTGCGAGAGAATTTGCCGTAGGGATGGGGATTGGGGACTGGGAATTGGGAATTGGGCATAAGGAAGAAACTTGTTCAATAATTTCCCCTTGTCCCTAGTCCCCAATCCCTAATCCTTATTATTTCGTTACAATTGGCGTGTGCATTAGGCATTCAAGAGTTATCAGCCATGAAATTGATTTCCGATCCACCGATTCCTGTGAAAATTCAAAAGATGAAGGAACGGGTGCGGTGGATGCATCCAAGTTTTGTGCAACGGGGAATTGACCAAACTAGTATAGTTATTGACGATCGCAGAGAAGATAATCCAGAATTTTCCTTTATGGTTATCGGTGATTCTGGCACTAAATCCCATTCTCGACACCACCCCCAACGAAAAGTTGCCGAACTGATGCTTCCTCACCGCGATGATTGCAGTTTTGTGTTGCACACAGGCGATGTTATCTATGTGGTGGGTTCCCAAGAGTATTATTCAACAAACTTTATTGAGCCTTATCGGGAATTTCTTGTCGGTGGTGACAACCCGAAAAGTATTCCTTATGACCGCATGGTGTTTAATCTGCCGTTCTTGCCAGTACTCGGTAATCATGATTACTACGATGTGCCGTTGATGTACCGTTTAGTTACTGGTACAACATCCTCACTACGTCACCTGTTCCGCTACAAAGATATTGAGATTGGCTGGCATGGATCGTATCAAGGTAATGCTTATGCACGGGCATTTCTGGATTACACCCAGGCAATATCTCCACAAGAGTTAGAACGTCATTTAGATCGGCACTACACCGCGAAGACCGACACAGGACGATGTTTGCGTTACGAACCTGGACAGTTTACCCGCTTACCCAATCGCTATTACACCTTTCGTTACGGCGGGATTGACTTTTTCGCACTGGATTCTAATACCTTTAATACACCGTCACCTCTACCTGCAACTCAAGAGGGAGAAATTTACCGTCAGGAATTGCAAAAGCGTCGCCATGAGATCGATCGAGAAGAATTGCAGATTTTGAAAATATGCGATCGCCTCAACCCTGATAAACCCACCGAAGCGGAACAACTCGATGACCTTAGCGCCAAATTAGACCAAATCAACGAGATCAAAATTGACATTGAAAAACAATTGGCATCTCACAAAATGCCTGCGATCGATTTTGAACAACTTGAATGGTTGCGAAGCAGACTAATCGAATCTTGGAATAACTCTGAAGTGCGCGGACGTGTAATCTTTTTCCACCATCCCCCATACGTCACAGAAGCTACTAAGTGGAATCAGGCACAAACCTTGGCGGTTCGCCACCGCTTGCGCTGGGTGTTTGAACAAGTAGCAGAAACTCTTGCTTCTTTAATTAAAGAACGTCCCATAGTCGATTTGATTTTAAACGGTCACGCTCACTGTTTGGAGCATCTTTGCACAACTGATACCGGATTTGCTGACTCCCACATTAACTGCATTATCTCTGGCGGTAGTGGTCATCGTCCCCGTTATCAACGGCGAGGGGGGACTGAATTGATGGAGACTTTTACTGAAATTGCAGGTAAACCCAGCCGGAAAGTTGCAGATTCAATGCTTTTTGTGGGTCGTCATGACTACAATTTCCAGAACCGACTACCTTACTCATGTGTGCGGATTGATGTTTTGGATGGTAGCCCGCCCAAGTTTATCATTAGACCGCTAATTACTGAACGGGTTGAAGATAAATGGCATAACACTGAACTTGAACCTTTTGTGATTTAAAGGGAATGCCGCGATTAATAGACGCGATTCATCGCGTCTCTACAAATTACCCATGTCACTTAAAAATCGAATCTAAACGCTGCTGAGTTACTTTCAGTGATTCTGCTGGCGAACTTTTGCCCAACAATACAGATTCAATTGCCCGACCTACACTGTCAGAAATCCGATTGTAACCAGGAAATATTGGACGCGATCGCCCGTATTTAGCTTGATCTAAAAATACCTTTACCTGTGGGATTTTTTTGATAAAATTCTGATATTTTTGACTTTCACGAGACTTCAAATTCACTGGTAAATAGCCAGTTCCCAATGCTAATTCTGTCTGAAATTCTTCACTTAAAGCATATTCGACAAACTTAAACGCTGCTCTTTGACGTTCTAGTGTAGTTTTGAAAAAGAAGAGATTCTCACCGCCAATAATAGTAGCAGGTTTCTGCCCAACTGGAATGGGAAAGACATCAAAATCGATACCAGTCTCTTGAAATTCCCCCAGAGTCCAAGGGCCATTTAATTGCATTGCAACTTTGCCAGTTAGCAAGTCATCTGTTTCATAACCTCGTTCCGGGCCAGATAAAATAGCGGAACCATCCGTAATTAAATTTCGCCAGAATTGCAAAGCTGCGATCGCCCCTTGATTATCTTCCAAATTTACTGCTGCGGCATTTTGTGAATCACCACTCACCAAATCACCGCCACCACTCCACATAAATGGTAGCCAGGTGAATACTGTAAATTCTCCCTTCCCCAAAGGCAAAAACATCCCATATTGGTCGGTTCGCCCGTCACCATTGGTATCACGAGTTAATTTTTTTGCAACTTGTCCAAACTCTTGCCAAGTACTGGGTAATTCAGTAATTCCCGCAGCCTTAAACAAACTCGGACGGTAAAAAATACCAACGTTATTCGTAGCAAAGGGCACAGACCAAATCTTACCGTTGTATTTCATTGATCCATACAAAGCCGGGTCAATTTCGGCTTTTACTGGAGATTTTTCCAGCATTTCATCCAAAGGTAAAAGCGCATCGAGTTCTACTAATTGACCTGCGATCGTCGGATTGTACCACAACAAATCTGGAGGTGCGTTTCCTACCACCGCCGCTAAAATTTTGGGCGTTTGCTGATCCTGTTGCCCAATATAAAGCGACTCTACTTGGATATCTGAGTGGGATTGATTAAACTTATCCACCAGCTTTTGCAGCACATCCCGATTTGGCCGCGGATTGACACCTTGCCAAAGAGTTAAATGAATTACTTTATCTTCCTTAATACCAGGTAAGATACTTTGACATCCAACTAAAGCTAGTATGCCCATCAATAATACAAGCAGTAAGCTCCGAAAGTAGCGTGACACTTTCTTGATTTTTCGCTTGGCATAGTGAGGAGGGTTAAAGAAATCGTGCATAATATTCATTAGATTGGGTATGGCAAAGGAGGAGGCAGGAGTTCTTTAATTTTTAATTTTTAATTTTTAATTTTTAATTTTTAATTGATTTCTCCCCACTCACTTTTACCAAATGCACCTTTGCATCGGTGTAAAAGTTAGGTATATCCTAATCTTGAATAGAGTTTTGATAATTTCAAATTATGGCAGGACATAGTAAATGGGCAAATATTAAGCGCCAAAAGGCGGTAGTAGATGCAAAAAAAGGAAAAACTTTCACTCAGTTATCCAGGGCGATTATTGTTGCAGCTAGAAGCGGCGTACCAGATCCAGCTTTGAATTTTCAACTTCGCACGGCAGTTGACAAGGCAAAGGCTGCGAGTATCCCTAATGATAATATTGAACGAGCGATCGCTAAAGGTGCAGGCACTTTTGGCGGCGATAATGCTACTTTTGAAGCGATTCGCTATGAAGGTTATGGCCCTGGTGGTGTAGCGATTTTAATTGAAGCCCTTACAGATAATCGCAATCGCACTGCTGCTGATTTGCGTGTAGCTTTTAGTAAAAATGGTGGCAATCTTGGTGAAACAGGTTGCGTTAGCTGGATGTTTGACCAAAAAGGCGTTTGTGTTGTACAGGGTGTGATTGACGAAGAACAGCTTTTAGAAGCATCCCTCGAAGGCGATGCCCAGTCTTATGAAATGATTGAAGATGAGATGGCTGAGGTTTTTACTGATATTGGAAATTTAGAAACCCTTAGCCAGACACTCAAAAATCAAGGCTTTAAGGTAACTGATGCCGAATTGCGCTGGATTCCTAGTAATAGTGTAGAAGTTACCGATCCCGATCAGGCGCGATCGCTTTTCAAGTTAATTGATACTCTAGAAGGATTGGATGACGTGCAAAATGTCACAGCGAACTTTGACATAGCAGAAGAATTGATGGATATCAGCATTTACTAGTCAAAATTAACACAAACATCAGATCAAATTACAGTTACTTGGTTCTGATGTCAAAAATATTACATTTGTATAAAAATACTACCAAATATTATTACCATAGTATTCCGCTTAAGTCCTATATCTACGGATGTAAAAATAGACATGAAAGATTCATATCAATTACAAACTTATGACATACGCCTATTGGATAGTTAGATTGTTGATTACCTGATGAGGATTTTCAAGTGAATAAATTCGCTAAAGCTTTACTTTTGGCTCTGGTATTTGCTGCTCCTGTAACCGTTTTTGCATCTCAAGCTCAAGCGAAAGGAACCCATGTTGCTAGTGTAAAAAGTGCTAAAGTTCATCACAAGAGACATCACAAGACACATCACAAGCGTCATGCTAAAAACCTAACTCATACACCTCATGCATAAATAGTTACTATTAATCGCAGAAGTTTATAGTAGCTCTGTAATAAAGTTTAGTGTTGGTTTAATCTGAAAAATAATTGTATTATTTAACTCCGCTGAAATCCCTACCAATCAGCGGGGTTTTTTATTAACTTGCTCATGAGGACGTGATCGCGTAGAAATCAAAGTTAAGATTATGAAAGCAGATTATTTAGAAGAATCACTTCTTCGTCAATTGGAGGAGCGTTTGCTTCAACCTGATGTCCGAAAATCAGCTAAAGATATCATGGACTTACTTGCTGATGAGTTCATTGAACCGGAAGCTCAGGGGGTGTTTTCGATAAACAGCAAATTATCGAGAGCTTGCAGAATGAACCCATAGAATCCCCGATTCAAAGATCGATCACAGAATTTAAAACGTTAGTTTTAGCAACAGGGGTTATTTTAATAACTATATCGTATAGTCAGAGATATATCTGGCAAACAGCCTGTTTATTCATTGCGATGTTCCATCTGGATTCATTGCGATGTTCCATCTGGAAATTAAACAACGATCAATAGAAAATGATCTTTCATCAGGGCACTTTAGTCAAAGAATGATATGTGCGGTATGATATGTAACTACCCGAAATTATTTAGAGTCGATTTTTGCACAGAAAAAGCTCAAGCAGCAATGCTTGAGCTTTTTCTAGATTCAATTAAGTTACTTTCGTCTACTTAACTTAGCTTAGTAGCGGTTACGGTTGTAGCCGCCGCCACCACCACCGCCACCACGATTACCACCGAAAGAACCACCGCCACCTCTGTCTTCTCTGGGCTTGGCTTTATTTACTTTGAGGTCACGACCAAGCCATTCAGCACCATCAAGAGCTTCAATTGCTTTTGCTTCTTCATCTTCTGAACTCATTTCCACGAAAGCAAAGCCGCGTAAACGACCTGTTTCACGATCAGTAGGTAGTTGAACACGCTTTACAGCACCATATTCTGCAAATACAGCACTCAGCGCATCTTGTGTAACATCATAGGAGAGGTTACCAACGTAAATTGACATTAAATGTCTCCAAAATCATAAGTTTGTAGAGATTTAGATTTCGGAGAGAAGTCTGTAATACCAAAAGGAAAAAGCCTGTCAATACTAAAAACAAACACTGTCGCCGAATTAATTCTCATTTCACTTCCCATGATGACATAGCAACTGACTTTCTGGGTAAAAGTTTGAAAACCTGTTATAAAAAGTTATATGAGCAGTTGACAGCTAAGTGCTGGCTAGTGGCAAAATGGGTGAGGCTATAGCAAGCCACACCCACGAGTTAAACTAATCTACTCTCTTTTCTAGATACTGACCAATCATCAACTGCTCACCAGCACGAGAGATAATGGTTTGTCTGGTACGGTATTTGCTGCCAATTAGCTTTAACTCTTCTTCAAAGACTGAACCGTTGTATTCAGTTCGCAAACACATTGTTTTAGGGTTGGAGAAATAATAGTGGGCGGTAACTGGTTTGGATATCGCAAAACCGCGATCGCGATATAAAATATTTCCCACAGCCCCAAATATTGTTGAACCTTGCGACTCTTTCCTGGCCTTCAGTACATCTGTACTTTCCCATGTAACTGCTGCACCACAGATTAAGCTGCTTGTATCATACAAATCGTGCATCTGAGCTAGCTTTTGCAATTCATCACAGCCCTGCTTGAGAAAATTGATTGTAATTATACTTTCCATCTCCTTCGTTTCTCCCTCAGGTAGGCTGTAATAGCGTCGTTGCGATCGCCACTTACCCACTGATTCCTGGAAAAATTCGGAAATCTGGGCTTCGTCAGCGGTTTGGGCAATTTTTAGCAATGATGTCACTTGTAACTTTCCTGACTTAATATTTGGTGGTTCTAAATATATATCGGCCTTTTTTTGCCTGTATATGCGATGTCTACGACGGGCTACGCCTACGCTTGAGCAAAATTTCACAGAATCAAAAAAAGCAACTTATGTTTACTATTCTTAATATATTGGATTAAGCGTAAAAATTACTAAGCATTTTGTTATATTAAATTTGGTTATGTCCGCCTAAGTATAGCTACTTAATACTGCCCATTTTAGAAGTAGGGGTGTGAAAATGCCGTATCTTCAATAAACGCAAGTCTTCTACTAAGGGCAGATTGCAAGAAATTTAAAAATATTTATACTGAGTTAAGAATTGCATCGGCAGCTAAAAAGCTGCCGACTCAATATAACGAGTTGAAGTGGTGAGAATTTTTTTGAAAAAAAAGTAATTTTTGATACAAAATTCTGCAAGAAGATAGCTAGTTGAGTCTCGCCGCTTTTCACTATTCATAATGTCTCAAAATTACTTGGTAATGCACGGCTGTTTAAACCCAAAAAGCTCCCCAAATACGAGAAAAATAAATGATTTTGGACAGAAAGAAGCCGCACAAGCAGGTGAAAATCTCACATTTCGCAGCCGCTAACCAGGTAATTAATACCCAGTTAGATTCAGTTGTAAAAACTGATATGGCTGTTGTAGATACAAAGAATAGCATTGACACAAAGAGGTCTTCCCGTTTCGCATCCATATTATTGATTCCCTGTTTGCTGGGCATAGGACTGCTGACAGCGAATTGTGGAGCGCTGCCCAAGGAAGAACCGGCTGATGCCCAATCCCAGAGTCCGGGTAGTGGACAACGTGGTGGTACAACGGCTGTAGATGCGGCGATCGCTCGAACAGATACGCTGCAAACACAACCAGAATACACAGGTAATACAACACCCTTTCGGATTGTATCAGTGCGATCGCAAGTAGAAGCCCGATTGTTGGCTTTGAACCTTGATGTAGGCGATACAGTAAAACAGGGTCAAAACGTCGCGCAGTTAGATGATGCCATCCTTTCGACCCAATTAAAGCAAGCAGAAGCAGAACTAGCAGCCCTCAAATCAGAAGTAGCGAGGGCAACTAATCAGGTAAGCAATGCCCGTGCAGACGTTGAACGGGCGCGATTAGAAGTAGTACAAGCTCAAGCAGACTCAGAACGCCAACAAAATCTATTCAAAGCTGGTGCGATCGCTGAACAAACTGCCCAGCAAGCACGTACCCAGGCAAAAACAGCCGCCCAGGCATTGCGGGCAGCCCAAGAACAAGTTCGTACAGAACAGCAAGCCGTCGCTGCCGCCCAAGGTAGAGTACTTGCTCAACAGGCATTAGTTGCCCAAACCAAAGAGCGCAGGTCTTATGCTCGGCTGGTATCCCCTATCACTGGCATAGTCACAGAAAAGGTCACAGAACCAGGTAATCTTTTGCAAGCAGGTAACGAAGTCTTGAAAATTGGCGACTTTAACCGTGTCAAAGTCGTCGTCCAAGTTTCCGAATTAGAACTGGCACAAATTCAGGTTGGGCAGTCTGTACAAGTACGTTTAGATGCCTTCCCCAAAGAAGCATTAATTGGCAGAGTTACGCGCATTTCCCCAGCTGCCGATGCCACAGCTCGCTTGATACCTGTAGAAGTAGTGATTCCTAACACTCAAGCCAAGATTGGCAGCGGATTGCTGGCGCGAGTCAATTTTCAAACCCAGACTCAACAGCGCGTAGTAGTGCCGCAAACAGCGATTCAAAAACAAGCAGGGGCAGCAAAAGGAGCAGAAAAAGAGCAAGAAAACCCATCGGGGACGCTATTTGTGGTGAAACACACAGAAGGCAAAACGAAAGTAGCGACACGTGCAGTTACTTTAGGAAAAAGGGCTGATGGCAGAGTGGAAATTTTATCCGGTTTGCAAGCAGGAGAGCGCTACGTTGTTCGGAGTGGTAAGCCGTTAAAAGAAGGTGACACTGTGAGTCTTTCAATTCTTTCAGAAAAGCAATAGTAGGGTGAGCAATAACCACCATACCAAAGAAAAAAGTACTCAGTAGTCAGCACTTATCACTTAGTATCATGCAACAGGCAAATAATAATGGCAATAGCGGATTTAGCCTTAGTGCGATCGCTATCCGCCAACACATTGGCACACTCATGCTCACTGTGGCAGTAATTGTCATTGGGGTATTTTTTCTCACAACGATCCAAGTCGATCTGTTACCGGCTATTACCTATCCGCGAATTGGCGTCCGGCTAGAAGCCCCTGGTATTTCACCAGAAGTAGCAGTAGATGAAATCACCAGACCTTTAGAAGAAGCTTTACGGGCAACCGAGAATGTAGTCCAAGTTTTTTCCCGCACCCGTGAAGGACAAGTGAGCCTCGATTTATACTTCCAACCAGGGGGCGATATTGACCAAGCCCTAAACGATGCTACTGCTGCTTTTAACCGAGGTCGAGGACAACTACCAGATACGATAGAGGAGCCGCGCTTATTCAAAGTCGATCCTTCTCAATTGCCGGTTTATGAATTGGCGCTGACATCTGCCTCGTTACAAGGGAAAGATTTACGCGTATTTGCTGATGAAGAGTTAACGCGTGAACTCAGTGTAGTACCGGGAGTTGCTTCTGTTGATGTATCTGGCGGTGCAGAAGAAGAAGTACGGGTGCTTGTTGACTTAAACCGATTGCAAGCTTTGGGTGTCGGGTTAAATGATGTCTTAAATGAATTAACAGCCCGTAACCAAGATACTTCTGGCGGTCGGATTCTGGGGCAAAATTCTGAGCCATTGACTCGGACTGTCGGACGCTTCCAAAATGCCAAGGAAATTGAAAACCTCTCCTTGGAAGTTTCCTCTCCTGCCAGTGCTAATACCACTAATAGCAGTAATACCACTACCAGTACGACTACTACCCCTGTACCTTCCCGCCGCGTCTACTTACGAGACTTTGCAGAGGTAATTGACGATACAGAAGAACAACGAGTATTTGTTTACCTGAATCGTCAGCCTGCGGTGAAATTTTCAATCCAAAAGCAGCCTGAAGCCAACACAATCACAGTTGTAGATGCTGTTAAGCGGCGAATTGAACAATTACGGCAATCAGGTTTAATTCCAGCAGACATGACTTTTAGTCCCACCACAGATGAATCTGTCTTCATCCGCAATTCTTTAAATGATGTCATCTTTTCGGGGATTTCTGGGGCATTGTTAGCAGCAGCAGCAGTGTTGTTATTTTTGGGATCGTTCAGGCAAACATTTATTATCAGTTTGACAATTCCGCTGTGTACTCTGGCGGCGATCGCTTTAATGAGAATATTTGGTTTAACCTTGAATGTTTTTAGCTTGGCAGGTCTGACATTAGGAGTCGGTCAAGCAATTGATACATCGGTTGTGATCTTGGAGAACATTTCCGAAAAAACAGGGATGACTCCTAATCAAAAAGAGATGGAGGCAGGGGAGCAGGGGAGCAGAGGAGCAGAGGGGAAGGGGAGAAATTCAAGATTTTTTATTGATAGTGCGATCGCTGCTTCTCAAGAAGTAGAATCTGCTTTAATTGCTGCTACAGGTGCCAACTTAGTTTCTGTAGTGCCATTCCTCTTAATTGGCGGCTTTATTGCACTACTATTTAATGAGTTAATTCTGACAATTAGCTTCGCAGTCGCAGCATCCCTTGTTGTCGCCATCACAGTAGTACCGATGCTGTCTTCTCGACTCTTGGGAATTCGCTGGTCTAGTCGGATTAGTGAATTTTGGCTGCTTAGACAGTTTAATCACCGATTTGAAGATGCGACACGGGGATACGGTAACTTCTTAACCAAGGTTTTACGCTATCGGCTCCTCGTCGTTACTGCCGCTTTGCTAATTTTAGGCGGTAGCAGTTTCTTTATGTTTGGTCAAATTCCCCAAGAAATTTTACCCCGCATCAGTACTGGTCAAGCCACCTTGAGAGCGCAGTTTCCGCCCGGTACACCTTTAGCAACTTCGGAAAAAGTTATGCAAATTGTCGATGACATTTTGCTTAAACAACCAGAAACTGAGTCTGCTTTCACAACTGTGGGTGGTAATTTATTTGGCAGCAATACTACAGAAAATCCTTTACGTGCCAGTAGCACCATCAATCTGAAACCAGGCACGGATGTCCAAGCCTTTGTCAAAAAAGTAACTCAGGAATTTAACAAACTCAACTTAGCCGGAATTCTGCTGCGCCTCAATCCTGGTCAGGTGCGGGGTTTAATCTTGAGTAATTCTCCAGTGCAAGGGTCAGATGTTGACGTGATTCTGCAAGGTGAGAATGAAGAAAACTTAACGCAAGCAGGCGCACAAGTGCTGCAAGCATTGCAGGAAAGAGCAAAATTAGCGACATTCCGACCAGATGCCGACCCCCGACAACCGGAAATCCAAATTCGCCCCGACTGGGAAAGGGTTTCAGCTTTAGGGTTGAGCGCCGGACAAATTGGTGCAACAGTTCAAACAGCAATTGAAGGTTCAGTTCCCACGCAAATTCAACGTGGTAATCGTCTAGTTGATGTGCGGGTGCAGCTAAATAAAGATGCGATTCAACGTCCTTCTCAGCTAGAACAATTACCGCTATTTACAGAAAACAATCAACTAATCCGCCTTTCAGATGTGGCCAACATTCGAGAAGGTCAAGCGCCTGGTGAAGTGCAACGGATTAATCAGCGCCAAGCTTTTATTGTGGCAGGAAATCTCAGCGAGGGAGCTAGTCTTGGTGAAGCGATCGCAGAAGTAAACGAGGTACTTCAGGATGTAGACTTACCTGATGGCGTTTCCATTGTGCCTAGTTCTGCCCAAGAAACTAATCAGCAACTTCAAGATGCTTTGAAAACTTTGGGAGCATTGGCGGTGTTCTTAATTTTTGTAGTTATGGCGGTGCAATATAATTCGCTGATTGACCCGTTGGTAATTATCTTCACCGTACCACTAGCATTAGCTGGGGGAATTTTTGGACTTTATATTACCAAAACTGCAATTGGCGCAACTGTAATTGTTGGCGTTGTGCTGCTGGTGGGAATTGTGGTGAATGCAGGGATTCTAATGGTAGAACTGGCAAACCAAATTCGGGACGAAGAAGGTTGTAGTCGCCAAATTGCCATCATGAAAGCTGCTCCTCAACGCTTGCGCCCAATTATCATGACCACTGTCACCACTATCTTGGGACTGTTCCCTTTGGCATTGGGCATCGGCGAAGGTTCTGAATTTTTGCAGCCTTTAGGGATTGTAGTTTTCTTTGGGATGGCGATCTCAACAATGCTGACACTATTTATCATCCCTTGTTTTTATATTCTGCTGCACGATTTGCTGAGTGGAAATTGGGCGAAGCCAGTGTTAATCCGATTGCGTGGATTTACGAAAAAACTTACCAGCTAATCAGCATTTAAGTTGCACATCGCATAATACCGATTTTGCTGGCGATCGCGATCGCTGTTTCTTTCTGGGGTGGTTATAAATAGAGAACCGTTTGCCATAGTCTCTCAACCTTATAACCATTTCAGACATCCACTTAGACATCACCCCTTTTCTAACCAAGCTAGCCCTTCCCCAATGCTAAAAACAAAGTTTTCCAAAGTTTATGACGCTTAGAGTCAACAAAACGATAATCTTGGCTGAGTAAGTGAATAAAAACTAATATCTCACTCCAAGGCCATCTGTGAGAGGTTAACGTAAAATGCATTTACTCAAATAAAAATGATAATCGTGCGTAGGGGGGAGAGGGAAGGAGGCGAGCGAC
>NZ_JABXKK010000092.1 GCF_017115045.1 Nostoc sp. NMS8
TGAATATAATGAAGTGGATTTTTCATTATGGTAGACCAACGGTAGACGCTCAAATCTCCGTTCTACCATTTTTTGTCCCCAAATTTATATTTCGGACAGGTCTATTATATTGACTGCTCTCTTGAGCTTATTTCCTCCTACTTTTCGTTTGAATTCAAGCTTTTCTTAATTATCCTGCGATGCCTACGGCGGTAAACTACGTAAATAGATCATGCTGTGCCCTTACGAAAGATGTGGTTTTTAAACTTAATATATATTTGGTATTTATTGTCAATGCGTAATTTCTCATAGGTAGAGGCGTACAGTTGTACCTCCTACTTAGACAAATATAGAGACGAAATGTAACAGGAATATTGCGAGTATTGGTCGAATAATGCCAATATGAATCTGCGCGATCTTAAAGTGAAAACTTAAATTTCACCAAAACTTATTTGATTCTGTGAAAATTTTATGATTAAAGGATTGAGAGTTAGTCTGCTAGTATTAGCAGTTCTGGGAAATCTGGCATGGTCATTTAGTGCCAAGGCAAATTTCAACGGCAAACTTACTGTGGAAATAGATGGCTTGAAGAATAAAGAAGGACAAGTCTGTGCGAGTATATTTGCAAGCAGTAAAGGATTTCCTAGCGATCGCGATCGCGTTTTACAAAAGCAGTGTACCAAAATTACTGATAATCCCTTACCAATTACCTTTGACAACTTGAAAGCAGGTAATTACGCCGTTGCAGTCTTCCACGATCAAAATAATGACCGCATTCTTAATCGCAATATTTTGGGTATACCAAGTGAAGGCTTTGGATTTTCTAGCAACCCAGAAATTCGCACCAGAGCGCCCAAATTTAGTGAAGCAGCATTTTTAGTCGCAGGCCCGGATACCAATATCCAAATCCAGTTAAAATATTTTTAGGCTGACAGCAGACTTAAACTTACTCCACTGTCAATTTTAAATTTTAGGTGGCAACAAAGGTGCGTTTTCAGCATAGCTTAAATTTTCGATTGAAGAAAAAATCTAAAATCGAATCACCGAAAATGACTCATGATACAGAGCAACTAAATTTATTTATGGGGATGAATAATGCAAGAATTTTGAATTCAAAGCAAAGCGACGTGACTCTATTCTAGTGAATTGTGGTCTGAATCTTCCGGTAGACTTTGTTGTTCTGGCAAGCCACGCATTCGATTCATCTGAGTTAAAGCATATCGTGCTGTTGCTTGCACATCTGGGTCTGGGTCTTCCAGCGCATGGCGCAACATCTGAGTCATTTGACCCATCATGTCATAAACGCGTGTCAGGTCACGGATCGCATTTTGCCGCACCTGTGGACTTTCGTCTTGGATTGAAATTGCTAAAGCACGGTTCATCGGTTTGAGTGTGCGAGTACCAATTTCTGCCAAAGCTGCCAAAATTAAACTGCTTTCTTGAGAATCAGCATCAATCATCAGGTCAACTAGATGTTGAATTGCCCGCGAATCTCCCTCCTGACCCAAATCCCAAATAGCCTTGCGCCGTTTCGTGGGGTCAGAACTGCGTAAGTCTTGAATCAATTCGTCAACGATATTGAGTTTAGCAAGACGGGAAGTTTTTTCTGGTAGCAGCAATTGTGGGGGAGGTGGTGGCGTAGTTGTTTGTGAGTTAGTTATAGTCTCTGGTGAGGATGGTATCATGGGTTTTTTGTTAGCTTCAGTTAAACTTTTAGTATTAGATATTTCGGGCTTTTGAACTCTGCTTAGATTGCCATGTTTGACCTGACGAAACCATCTCAGCAGGTAAAAAAGTCCGCCTATACATCCCATAACTCCGATGGCAAATATTAACCACCAGACAAAGCCTCTCTCGATTGGCTTGGGTTTTGCAGTTGGTTTAGAAGTTGCAATAGGAGAGGCAACTATTGGAGAAGTGATAATCTGATTTTTGCTAGCCAAAGCAGCTTGCAATTTTTTACTAGTCTCCAGACCCGTAAGACCATCTACTTTTAAACCCTTTGCTTTCTGGAATTTAGTTACAGCGATTTCCGTACTGGTACTGTACTGTCCATCTACTACACCACTGTAGTATCCCAACTGCTTTAATTGGGTTTGTAGTCTCTGCACATCTGATTTTCGACTACCATATCTCAAAACAGCCGGACTAGCAGTAACTATCGAACTCGCTTGTGCAAGTTCTAAAATTTTAGGTGCTAGGTTAGGTGTCGCTATACTTGAGCGACTTGGGTAAAAACCCACACAAGAAAAACAGGTAAATATCAGAATTGAGGAACGGCATAGCCTCATATTGCAAGTTTTAGCCTAAACGTGCTTTTGAAGTCTTCGATCCCACAATACCTTCTTGATGACCAAATGTTAACTGTCATTTTTTATTGAGCATTGGGCATTGGGTGTTCTCCCTGATCTCCTTCATCTTCCTACTTGATTACGAATTACGAATTACGTTAGCGCAGCGGTAGCGACATAGGAGCGTCATTACGAATTATTTTAACGAGTTAGGGTAAAGTTTCTGGTTCAGATTCTCTGACTACTAAACTTATGGGGTTCAATTTTTTAGCAGATTTTTCTAAAGCTGGTTGCTTTATATTAGCTATTTCGCTGACGGTAATTGTGTCGTTTTGTCCTGCTAAAGCATCACGTTGGTTAATTAGATAGATGCTGATTAAAGTTAGAAATACTCCTATCCACTGTAACGGACTAAGGACTTCTGATAGAAAAAGATTGCCAAATAGTAGCGCAAAGACAGGTGTGAGGAAGGTGAGGGAACTAAGACTAGTGAGACTGCCACTAGAGGCAAAGTAGAAAAATAAACCGTAGGCGATCGCACTGCCAAATACGGTAGCATAACTCAAAGCTGCTAAATCAGATCCTCCCAGATTCTCCCACTGCTGTGATTCGACAACTGATGAAACTCCCCATAGTGGCAATCCACCCAGAATCATGTGCCATCCTGTAGCGCTTACTGGGTCAGCATATCGGCACACAAACCGAATTAAAACTGTTCCCACTGCCATTGATAGTGCTGCTAACAGCATTAACCACTCACCACTAGCAAACAAATCTTGCCAGTTGCCTATTGTAATATTTGCGCCTGAGTCGAGAAAATTTAAAATCCACTCATCAGGTAAACCAATTAAACTAATACCTGTGACTCCCAAGCCTAGCCCCAGCCATCCCCAAAAACCAATGTGTTCTTGGAATAACCACAACGACATCAACGCAACAGCTAAGGGTTGTGAATCAATCATTACAGACCCTAACCCTGCACTGGTTTTAACTAATCCCTCTGCCAAAAAGCCTTGAAATAGTGTCCCATCAACTAGGGCAAATAAGGCAATCCACAACCATGCAGCCCAACCTTTCGGCTGGGGTTTACCCATGAATGCTGCTGCAATCAAAATTAACACCCCTGCGGGTATCAAACGCACTCCCGCCATAAATAGCGGTGTGGTATGGGGTATCACTCCTTTCATGGCTACCATTGCCGTTCCCCATAGAAAAAAGGGGGCGATTAACAGTAGTGGGGCGAAGGGAAGTCGAGATGCACTGAGTTTCAGTTGCATGGGTTTGCTGATGCCTTTGTTTAACAAGCGCAAAAATTGCTTTACCCAATCTTACCGAATTATGTAGTTTTGCGTAGCTTGCCGCCGTAGGCATCGCAGGCATCTTGGAGAAAAGGAAAGAATACTCAGGTTTCGTAACGAATTCTCTGCGCTTACCTCTGCATCCCTATTTCTTTGCAGACTAAGAAAAAATTGAGGTGTAAGGGACTTCCCACAAATAAATTACCCTACAAGAAGTAGTTGAGTATTTTTTATTTGGAAGTCCTTAACCCACGGAGGTAGGTAAAGCCTTTTGTAACTGCGTCTACAAAAGGCCGTTTTAACGGTCAGTTGATACCGATAACAAATGCCGTGGCACTACCAACGTATTTCTATCATTAGTAAACTAAAACTGTATGAGCATTCTCCATTGCATAAAACCGAACAATTGAGCCTGCTTTATTGAAATTTTATATAAGGATATCTAAGTTTTCCCGGCTTAGATATCCAATAGCAACATAACCTATATAAAATAGATTGTTAACTTTATTATAATTGCTATTTTTTGTTTTTGAATGCGTCTTAAGCAAATTATAAATTCATCCTTAAGCAGGATGTCAAAATTAGATAAATATTATAATAAAAAGTCTTGTTTAAGGTGGTATTGTTTACTCACTATACCACCTTGAATTGTTCCTAGATAAATTTAATCTGATTTTTACCTCAAGCTTTTATATTCAGCCTAATTTTTCAAGCTAATGAATTATCACGAAAATAGAATACAAGTTATAGGACTCCTACAAGACTCACTACGTATCTATCCTTTTTTTCTGTTCCCTGTTCACGCAAGTAAATTCAAGAATAAAACTGGATTCCTGTATAGGTGCGTCACACTCTGTTAACGCACACTACTGGCGTGGCAAGCAAAAAAATTGTGCATTAGATTTAGGTTGGGTGGAGCAGAGCGTAACCCCACATATATCAAGATGTTGATTTTTCACGTTATGTGAAAAAGTCCACCAAAAACCTAACCCCCTTGCCGACGTGGGAAGGGGGAAAGTTCAAAGTCTCTCTCCTTTTAGGCTACGGTGTACACACATCTTTCTAGAAAACCAAAATCGTTCTAGATCCCCCTAAATCCCCCTTCTTAAGGGGGACTTTGAGAGTTTTTTGCCCCCCTAAAAAAGGGGGGTTGGGGGGATCAAAAGCCTGTAATGCAGCTCTAGAAGACTTGTGTGTACACCGTAGCCTTTTAGGAGAGAGATTTAGAGAGAGGTTTTCCAGATGACCTGAATTGTCAGATCAAGATGTTGGCTTTGGCAAAGCCTCCAATGCCACTCGCTATAACGCGCGGAAACCGCGCAACGCAGTGGCTCCCCATACAAATTTCTTGCAACAATTTAGTCTTGCCATGCCACTACTTTCTAAGACAAGTTTGCAAAGTTAGACTTTTCTAAAGTCGCTACTAATTTCACTCCAAATTCTTCCTCAAACACTCCTTTTTTATAATCTAAACTCCAGAGTTCTAAAGCACAATCATCATCAGATTTAGATGGAAAAATTAGCAAATTGACCTGCTGAAGTTGTTGATAATACTCACATTGCACTTGAGCGATCGCACCAATTTGTCGTCTATCTAACGCCACTGCCAATCTTAAAATTGCACTCAATTGACTGACCATTTGTCGCTGGTGTTTAGTCAGCAAAGTCTGGTAACTTTCATGTTTTTTCTTGGGCGGCGATTTGCGATGATAACGCGCTAAATTGGCAATGATTTCAATCTCGGTTTCTGTATAACCGAGTAATTCTCCATTGCGAATTAGATAGTAAGAGTGCTTATGGTGAGAGGAATGGCTGATATAGTGACCGCAATTGTGTAATATTGCTGCTGACCACAGCAATTGTCGCTCGTCAGATCCCCAGTGGTGTAGAGTACCTTGAGTTTGATCGAATAAACTCTCGGCAAATTTCGCCACGCGATCGCTGTATTCTAAATTGATGTGGTACTTATTAGCGAGTTTGAGAATATTTCGTTCCCGAACTGAACTTTGATAGCGCAGCTTGTCTTCAATTAAACCGTGGGTTAGCATCCAATCTACGATAACGCCCTCTCTCAGAGAACGCTCACAAACTGTTACCGATTCCGCACCCAAAAGGGTCATTGCTTCCTGTAATATGACTGCACCCGCGAGTATAACTTCAGCCCGCTTCTCTGGCATCCCAGGTATATCAGCCCTTTCAGAATTACTCAGTTTCCGCAAGCGATTTACTAACTCTTGCAAGTCTTTAAGACTAAACTGGTAGCCATTGAGAGTAGAAGGAATAACACCAGACTTTTCTCGTGCATGAATTATTGCCAGGGTTTCAATTGTGCCCGCAGTACCCACCAAACGCGGAGATTCCCCAAATTCTAGGTTTGCTAACAATTCTTCTACAGAACGTTCTAACATTCCGCGTGCATAAGCTTGGAGATACTGAAACTCGGTGTTACTGATGGGGTCAGTGGTAATTAACTCGCCAGTGAGTCGCACTGCACCAACTTTGGTACTGGTGAGAGTCCGCGGTTGTTGACTATCCCCCAAAATCAATTCTGTGGAACCACCGCCAATGTCAATAATGGTATGGGGCTGGTTGTGAAATTCCATGCCCGATAGTACGCCAAGATAGATTCGTCGCGCTTCTTCTTGACCAGATATCAAGTTAACGCTTAAACTTAACTCCGTTTCTATTTGGTGCAAAAAATCTTTCCCATTGGGGGCTTCTCGCACAGCACTAGTTGCCACCGCGATGATAGTTTCAGCGTTGATAGTTTTGGCAACTTCTTGGAAACGTCCACAAGCCGCGATCGCCTTTTTAATTATCTCCGGTTTGAGTTCCCCAGTAGTGAGATCGCGATCGCCAAGTCTGACAGTTTCTTTTTCTCTGGCAATAATGCTAAAAGCTGGTAGTGTGGGGTCAATCTTGACTACTACCATGTGTAGAGAATTCGTTCCCAAGTCAATGGCAGCAATAATCCGATGTTGGTTAGGTGGTTGAGTTGGAACACTCTCCCAACTAGCCGAAACTAAATTCAGCATCTAGTTTTCTCTCTTTATTAAGAAACGATGGCAAACGATGGTATGTCGGGGTAGCTGGCACTGATATTTATTACAACGCACTTGTTCAAGCTGATTACTGAGTAAATACAAAAAAATACTTAGTAATCGAAACTCAATTTGCTCAAGAAAAACTGAGCTAAGTATATTCACCCTACTGCTTCTAACCTAGTGACTATTTAAAGGTATTTAAAGTTGCCACTTTCGGTTATGTATTTACAAATAACAAATAACGTTATTCTATAGATGTAAAGATGTGTGAATTAAGGAATAGGGCATTGGGCATTGGGCATTGGGCATTGGACATGATGAGTAAAACTTGAAGGTTCAGCCCCAGAAGCTCAACTTCCACCTTCAGAAGCTCAACTTCCAAGTTCTAATACCAATGCCCAATGCCTAATGCCCCATGCCCAATACCCAATCTTATGTTAACGACGCCAGAACGCCCACAGTCACCAACTTGGCTTACAATTATCCGGCTTTTGCGCTGGCATAAACCAGAAGGACGGTTAATTTTAATGATTCCTGCCCTTTGGGCTGTGTTTTTGGCAGCTTCGGGGAAACCACCCTTACCTCTGGTTGGTGTAATTATATTGGGTACTTTGGCCACGAGTGCGGCCGGGTGTGTTGTCAATGATTTATGGGATCGGGATATTGATCCACAAGTGGAGAGAACACGCGATCGCCCCCTCGCTTCTCGTGCTTTATCTGTGAAAGTTGGGATTGTAGTTGCGATCGTATCGCTAGTATGTGCAGCAGTCCTGGCCTTTTATCTTAACCCCCTGAGTTTCTGGTTATGTGTGGCAGCAGTGCCTATAATTCTGCTTTATCCAGGCGCAAAGCGAGTATTTCCTGTACCACAACTGGTACTTTCCATCGCTTGGGGCTTTGGGGTATTGATTAGCTGGAGTGCAGTCACACAAACCATCTCTCAACCAACTTGGTTACTTTGGGGCGCAACTGTTCTGTGGACATTAGGATTTGATACTGTTTACGCAATGAGCGACAAGGAAGACGATCGCCGCATTGGTGTTAATTCTAGCGCCCTATTTTTTGGGAATTATGCCCCTCTCGCCATTGGAATTTTCTTTGCTGGCACAATCTTATTGTTGGCTTGGTTAGGCCTAGTTATACATCTGCACTTAGCCTTCTGGATTAGCCTTGCTGTTGCTACTATTGCTTGGATTTGGCAGTCTCTACGATTAAGACAGCAAGACTTACCTAATCCTGTTTATGGTCAAATGTTTCGGCAAAATGTGTGGATTGGTTTTATTTTACTTGCTGGGATGATTGCTGGATCTGTTTATTAACTTATCCCTCAGCTTCAACCCTACGGTTTATACACATCTTGGTAGTAAAGCCCAAACCCTGGATTTACACCCCTTAATCCCCCCTTGCCAAGCTACGGTGTATACACAAATCTTTTAACCTGCACCTTTGTTGCATCGACCTGTACCTTTATTACATCGACCTGTACCTTTGTTGTATTGACCTGTACCTTTGTTGCATTGACCTGTACCTTTGTTGCATTGACCTGCACCTTTGTTGCATTGACCTGCACCTTTGTTGCATTGACCTGCAAAAATTAATCTGCCCTATGTTAAGCAGTAACTTTAAAATATTTGTGTATACACGGCAGCCTTGGCAAGGGGGGAAATTCCTATTCTCCCCGTTGCCAAGGGGGAGTTAGAGGGGGTGAAAAGGATTTGTGTGTACACCGTAGGGCTTCAACCAGGGGGAAATCGAAGTCATTAGTTTAGCACCAATGACTAATGACTAAATCGGCGGGCGGCTATCCCGAACACTCCTCTTGTTGGCATGGGATTCCCACCGATTTTTGATCAGTTTGCTCAATTTCAGGAAAATGTCACTAAAGGAAAGTAGTTTAAATTTATTCGCTATAAAAATTCAAGTCTCATGCGTTTAAGGCAAAATATTATCGAAGTTTTTTCCACCTTTGTGATGTTTAAAGGTGATAGCTTTGACCGTTGGGTTACTGATTCTAAGCTGCGACGGAGTATGCAGAATTCTCTAGAACAGTCTTCTGGGCAAGAGTCAGAAATATTTTGGGCTATTTACTGGCATCGGATTTGGCAAGTCCAAGCAAGTCCAATTGCGGTTGCTCACATTGCAGCCTATTTGCAGGAAGTCTGCTACTGGGTTGCGAGAAAAATGAAAATGAATGTGCCAGGACAACATTCTGTAGGTGACTTTTTCCAAACAGCGATCGCTCGTGTTGATAAAGTTATAAAAGGCTTTAACCCACAATTGGGTTCAAATTTGAAAATCTATGCAGAATACACCTTTAGCAATCTGATTAAAGACTTATTACGCAAGCGTCAAGAAGTTGATATCTGCACTGACTGGGGATTGCTGCACAAACTGAGTCAAAAGCGTTTGGTAGAATCTCTCAAACAGGCAGGTTATCCATCCCAAATTATTGAACGCTATGTTTTAGCTTGGAGTTGTTTCTTGCAATTTTATGCGCCCCACGAGGCTGCAAATGCTCACAAACTTGTTAAACCGGATAATTTGACGTTACAGGCGATCGCCCAGATTTACAACACTGAACGCCTCAGTCGGCTAACTTCTCCCAGTCCAGCCTGCACTCCAGAAAATCTGGAAACTTGGTTAGTTACTTGTGCGAAAGCTGTGCGTTCTTTTCAATATCCCACCTCAGTTTCCCTAGATATCCCTGCACCTGGACAAGAAACAGGCGAATTACTTGACCGCCTGACGAACAATTTTCAAGACTCGGTGTTGAATGAAATCATTACCCAAGAAGAAGTAGAAAACATCGCCTTGCGGAGTACGGAAATCAATCAGGTTTTGAGCGATGCGCTGGCAAAATTAGATACCCAAGCCCAAGTAATTCTGCAAACATACTACAAGCAAGAATTAACCCAGCAGCAGATTGCTCAACAGCTAGGTGTCAAACAATATACAGTTTCTCGCCAACTAACTAAAATCAAAAAAACTTTACTGATGGAGTTAGCCCAGTGGAGTCAAAAAGCACTGCATATTCCCGTGAAATCTGACGTAATCGATAGTATGAGCAATTCCCTAGAAGAATGGTTGATTGCTCACTATCGCCCTCTCGTTCTGTCATCGCCAGTGGAGTCTTTAAAATGACTTTTGATGTCACCTCAATTCCCGAACAGCTAACCTTGGAAATTTCTTTATCATCGCAAACGCGAGAATTACCAGCTTTTTCCACATCAGTGGCACGCTGGCGAGGTCGTGTTAACCAAATGTGCTTAGATGCATTTTTACCCTGGTTGACAGAAGAAGAAATTCCAAATGCCATTTGGACTCAAACAGCAGCGTTACCGAGTTTTTGGGAATTTGTAAATGGAACTGCGATCGCTTCTGAAGAGATACGATTAGTATTAATTCCCACAACGGCAATTGACACAGCAGAATTGCGCGTACCTCAAGAATGGGTAGATATTCCCGATTGGGTTGCTGATTATTATATTGCAGTCCAAGTTAATCCGAATGCTGGCTGGGCAACAATTTGGGGATATACGACCCATCGTCAATTAAAAACCAAAGGGGTTTATGATGCCAGCGATCGCGCCTACTCTTTAGATGAAAATGATTTAATTAAAGATATCAATGCTTTGTGGATTAGCCGTCAACTTTGCCCAGAAGAAGTTTTACGTCACTCAATTGCACCTTTACCCACATTACCTTTAGCACAAGCTGACAACTTACTCAAACGATTGGGCAATTCTGAAATAGTCTTTCCGCGTTTAGCAATTCCCTTTGAACTTTGGGGAGCATTATTAGCACATGGCGGCTGGCGACAACGCTTGTACGAGCAACGCCAAGGGTTATCTGAACAGTGGTCAATTCAAGAATGGTTGCAAGCAGGAGTATCGAATTTAGCACAGCAGCTTGGTTGGGAAATTACCAGATTGCAATTAGCTCCTCGTGGTGTGCGAAGCCGAGAAACTAATGAATCAAGTGTTTATTTGTCTCGACAGTTGACAATTGCTAGTCAAGCTTACGAATTGCGCGTATTTCTCAGAGGTAATTTAGAAAACAATGTATGGCGAGTTGAATTACGCAATAAAAATCCAGATGCCATGATTCCAGCCGGATTTAAGCTGAGACTATTAACCGAAGATTTGCAACATTTCGTTAATAATGAGGATACGGCAACAGAAGCGATGCCTCAGCTTTATATTGATGTCGAGTTGGAACCAGGAGAGGGTTTGGTATGGGAAGTTGAACCAACACCAAATGAATACGATAGAGAAATTTTACGGTTTTAGGGACTTCCAGTTAAAAAAATATCCCATCCCTGCGGTACGCTCCGCAAACTTAGGGGTACAAGACCTTCATTGGTGTCAACTTAAGTGAAAACTAGCCTAGTACAAACTTTTAGATATTATCTCGTTCCCAGTCTCCCACTGGGAACGCCGTCCTAGAGGCTCCGCCTCCCTTGCAGCAGCATTTCTCGACTCTGGCTAAAAACGAGATTTTAAAGCAATACAGTTCAGATAAGACCAAAGCACTTGTAGAGACGGCGATTTATCGCGTCTCGAAAACCCAAAATTTTTGCAAAGTTTACGGATTTTAGCAGTATTTTATTTGCACTGATATTCAAAAATTTTCCGCAAAAGATTCTAATTGAGGATGTTATGTGGAAAAATTTTATATAATAACCAGCTAATTTTAGGTAGTTATCGCGCGGTTGGTATTTTACAATTGCTTATCAACAAACCCGTCACCACCGCTTAAACAACTTACTGGAGAAAAATACATGACCACAATCAAAGTCAAAGACGGGACAGAGATTTATTACAAGGACTGGGGCAGTGGCCAGCCCATCGTTTTTTCACACGGCTGGCCTCTATCAGCCGACGACTGGGACACCCAGATGATATTCTTCTTGAGTCACGGCTATCGTGTCATCGCTCACGATCGGCGAGGTCACGGACGCTCGAGCCAAGTCGGTGATGGACACGATATGGATCACTACGCCGATGATCTTGCCGCACTCACCGCGCATCTTAATTTAGAGAATGCCATCCATGTCGGTCACTCAACCGGCGGCGGTGAAGTCACACGTTACATAGCACGCCACGGCGAGAGTCGTGTCGCCAAGGCTGTCCTCATCAGCGCAGTGCCGCCACTGATGGTAAAGACCCCCACAAATCCCGGCGGTCTGCCCAAAGAAGTATTTGACGACTTCCAAGCGCAGGTGGCCACCAACCGAGCGCAATTTTATTGGGACGTGCCTGCTGGGCCATTTTACGGTTACAATCGTCCGGGCGCGAAGGCATCCCAAGGGGTAATTGAGAATTGGTGGCGCCAAGGTATGATGGGCGCAGCTAAGGCTCACTATGATGGCATCGTGGCTTTCTCCCAGACCGACTTCACGGAGGATCTGAAGAAAATCTCAGTGCCGACCCTGGTGATGCATGGCGATGATGACCAGATTGTACCCTATGCCAACTCCGGCCCGTTGAGCGCCAAGTTGGTCAAGGGCGCGATATTGAAAACTTACAAGGGTTTCCCGCACGGTATGCCGACGACGAACGCAGACCAGATCAATGCCGATCTCCTAGAATTCATTCAGTCGTAGACGCGAACTGTGCGTCTTGCTCAGGTAAGGCTTGCTGCTGCCACCCCAAAGTGTCGAGCGAGGGACAGGAGCAACGCGAAAAAGTGAGATACATGGTGAACAGAGCTTTTTTAGGCAGGAGAGGCAGGGGGAGCAGGGGAAGTGAAGATAAAATTTTAGTATTTTTTACGACCGTTATAGTCCTAAATACACTTATTTCTTTTTCTCCCCCTGCCTCCCCTGCTTACTTATTTATAAAACTTTACTCATATTTGTAGAAATATTTAATCCGTGCAGTTATAAAATTTAGGAATGCAAGCGGCAAAGTTCAGGTATAGTTCTCTACCGCTTGCAATATTTGCATACTCTTGAAAGCATTGCCTTACAATGCTTTCAAGTAACACTTACCGATGTTAAGCAAAGGGGGTGGTGAAGTGGTCAAAAGTCAAACTGTAGCCAGTATTGCCACTAAATTGCTGTACTTGCAAGAAGTAGTCACCAGATTGGTTAATGTTAGAAATTACATCCGACGCAGTACCACCCCTAGTAGAGCGTGCAATTTCCTCACCTGCATCAACAATGCGATTGTTGTTAAAGTCCTGAATCAGTCGGATATCAGCATCAGCTAGGAGTCTATTCAGTGTAATATTGACACCTTCAAATAATCCTAGAGAGAACTGGTAAGTATCTGTGGTGTCGAAGTCACCTACAGAACCAGAGCGAGTAACATCGGCTGACAAATTACCAAGTTCAAATTCTTTAGGTAGAAGATTGCTGAAACCAGATGTCGAATTGGGTGTAGTTGCAGATACAGCAAAATCGTAACTTACAGTGCCAGAACTACCAGGAGCAAAGCGACGAACTTGGGCAAAATAAGTCCCCGCATTTTCTCGCTCATTGATAGACTCATCTTTGTTGCTAGACCGAGTGGAAAAATTAACCAGTTGGTCGTTGGAATCAAAGATGCCGTTACCGTTATCTCGGAAAAGAAACAACTCAGCATCATCACCAGTGCTGATATCTGTTACAGCCAAATTGATGTTTTTAGTACCATCAATCCGAAACTGAAAGACATCAGTGGGATCGGATGTATTTAAAGTGAAGTTGTTTCTCACAACAGGGTTAGTGCCTACTGTACCAAGATTAAAAGTAGCCATTTTTTTTCCTTTAGTTAGAGTGTTGATAGTAATGTGGTCAAGTTAAAATCGACAGATGTAATTTTTTGTCCGGGTTCCAGCATCAAATCACCTGCAATTTAATTCCAAAATTTGAGAACGTAACAAGTAAAGTGAAGATTGTTTAGTATGAGTATTTGGGAACTCATATTATCCTCAGCAATTCCTTGCCACAATTATCCATACGTGGGATATTGAGGTCTATGCAAACTTCAACAAAAAAATTGGTGAAGTCGTCAACAAGAGGACAAGGGGCAGGGGGCAGGGGGCGGAGGGAGAACCCCATACATAAATGTAGGGGCTTGAACTAAGACGCATTATTTCTCTCTACGAGATGCAATCATGCGATCACGCTGCACGTCTCGAAATAAATATTTTTACTTTTGGGCATAAATAAATTTAGGGGCTTGAAACTCGGATTCTGGGGAAATGAGCGAATCTTTCTCTCCTGCCTCTTTGATCAACAGCAACAAAGAAAGAAAGATACTGAAGAACCATTTCTTTTAACTCTTAACTTTTTTGATACCGCATCCCTGGTAGTTGTGAAACGAAACCCATAAGTTCCAACTGTAATAAAGCACCGGAAACTGAGCCGACAGCCATACCGGTTTGTTGGACAATAAAATCAAAGGGTAAAGGATCGCTTGCGATCGCATCCATTATCGTTTGCAATTCTGGTGATAAAGTTGGCAAACTTAACTGTTGTGGTGCTATTGAAGCCTCAATTCCATCAAGTTGTGGTATTGCTCCTAGCATTGTTAACAGTTCGTCTAATTCCTTAAGAATGAAAGTTGCTCCCTGGCTCAATAACTTTAAACACCCTTGGGATGGATAATCATCCAATCTTCCAGGTAAGGCATAGACATCTCTACCAAATTCATTGGCGTAGGTAGCAGTAATTAGGGCACCAGATTTTAATGGCGCTTCCATTACCAGAATGGCGCGGCTTAAGCCTGCAATAATTCGGTTGCGACGGGGAAAGTGAGTGCGATCGGGTGGGGTTTTTGTGGGGTACTCACTTACGACTAAACCAGCCGTCAAAATTTGCTTATACAAATCCCGATTTTTATGTGGATAGATAACATCTACACCAGTTCCCAAAACTGCGATCGTCCTTCCACCTGCTTTCATGGCGGCGATGTGGCTTTCTGTGTCAATTCCCTCTGCCATCCCAGAGACAACTGTAAAACCATTTTTCGCCAAAGCTGTACTAATTTGCCGAGTCCAACGGATACCATATTCTGAGGGCTGGCGGGTTCCGACAATTCCAACCATTGGTTTTTGTCCCAGATTTTCTTGGAGTTCGACTTCACCGCGATAGTATAAAATTGGCGGCGGACTGGGAGTTTCTAGCAGTAAGCGGGGATAATCTGCATCTGCTGGTGTCCAGAAATGGGAATTTTCCTGCTGGTGCTGAATGAATAGTTGTTCTGGGTGCAAACGCGATCGCTGTTGTACTACTTTTTCTAGTGTTTGAAAACCCAAACCTTCCACTTCTCCTAACTGTGCTTTGGTAGCGTTCCAAGCGGTTGCCAGTGTACCAAAATGCTGTTGCACTCGTCGCAGTAACACCGGCCCAATCCCTGAAATTTGCGCCCAAGCTAACCAATATGCAGCTTCTTCTACCACCGTTCCATCCTCACACCTACTGGATTGAGTATTCCCAAATTGGGGTTGGCTGTTGATGGCGAAGTAGAGTTAAGGCAAGAGACGCGATGAATCACCGTCAAGACAAAGAACTTCTGTTTCTTCTTTCCCAATTCCCCTTGACTTTTGACTCTTGACTCTCGACTATTAACTATTGACTATCTATCTTCTGATCTTCTGTGATGAAATATTTTTATCGTCTTTTAATAAGCCTATCTGGGTGCTTAATATTTTTACTGGTGCATAGTGTACCTAGTTTGGCAGCCGAAAAGATTGTTATCAGGTACGGATTATTTGAGCAATCGGTTCCGGTGGCAGATATACGCAACTATGACGAGACACAAAAGGCTTCTAGCGATTTGCAATCTTTCCTAAATTACCTCAGCCCTAAGGAGAAACAGAAGTTTCAAGATGCTCTAAAAGTGAAAATGTCTCTTGATATTGCGGCTTTAGATAAGCTGATAAACACAGGAATGGGCAAGCAAATTTTATCTTTTGCTTCCCAAGCGATCGCTCGTCGCGATCAAGCGAGTATACAAGCGCTACGATCTGCCATTATTGTAGGAGCAAAATCACCAGAAGGTCTAGGAATAACTAGCTTTCTAGAAGCTTATCCCAGTAGTCAATTAGTTGTTGATGTGTCAAAAATTCAAAAGCTAGTCGGCATGGCAAATTTATCTTCTGGTTCTGCTGACGCACCGCCAAAAGACGATGTAAGTTCTTCACCTTTAGGGAAAATTGCCCTGCAATATCAAGCACTCGCTGCCCAAGATAAACAGTTCTCAGGTTGTTTATTTGGCGATTCTGTTTCGGCTGAACTTGGCAATACTCTGGGGAATGGTACTTTTAATTTTGGGTTAAATGGTTTGAGTACAATCTCATTAGTGGAACAACTGAAAAGTCTAATTCCTACCAAGGTTAAATGTGAAAAAGCGATTATTGCTATAGGTGGAAATGATGCTTGGTATGGGATTAGTGATGAGTTGTTTACCAAAAATATGCAAGAGGCGATCGCACTTATCCGCACAATGGGGACTAAAGAGATTTTTCTGATTCCAGCTTTTTATTCAACAGTTGCAGCCAGCTTAGATCCAACTGTATCAGCGCCGCTTCCGAAAGTTAAACAAATTAATGTTTTGATTAATCAAGTTGCTGAAACAGAAAAAGTGCCAGTTGCAGCAGCAGGACTAGCACCATTATATGACAATAATGTTCTTAAAGAAAATTTAACCAGTGATGGCGATCATCTAAATGCAGAAGGCCTGAAAATTTATCGGGAAGCATTATTGCAAATCCTGGGTAAGTAAGACAATTTTGGATTTTGGATTTTGGATTGAATAAAAAATCTAAAATCTAAAATCTAAAATATCATTGTTAGGTTTTCCAACTCAAAAACCGTGCATAAAGATAAGCAATACCTTCATCAAGAATTGTCCGCACACCTTCGCTAGAACGCCACCAATTTGCTGAATTGTAATCTTGCGTTTTGGCAGCGATCACACCAACTTTAATATGAGGGGTAAGTATTTTTCTAAAAAGAAACCAACTTCTACGAGCATGAACATCTAAGGAAAAAAGATTAATTGATTCTATCTGTAAATTTGAATTGGATAGCCAGCGATGAAATTCGGCAGCAGAGGCATAACTCCGATCTTTAACTACGAAAGGTGTCGGAACAGCTACGACTTTTTCTGCTTCTAAACCGAGTTTTATGAAAGTGGCGGCTGACACTTCTGCAAAGTTCTTGTATCCAATAAGATAACTACCTTTTCCTAATGTGCCTCCGGTAGTAATTATTTGCCGATAAGAACCCGTTTGAAATTCAGTCAAAGCTTTTTCTATAGCGTAATCTGGTAGCCATCCTTCAACAACTAATACTTCTGCTGATTCGATTGGGGAAGTTACGGCGAGAAATGAGTGTACATGAGTAAAAACAAAAAATATTAAATAAGCAATCAAAGCGATGGCAATTGCCCACCCCTGAGCCGTAAGTGTCCACATTTCTTGACGCTTGATTATTTTAATGTTGGGAAATTTTTGACACCGACGATTTCTTGTCTGCATTAAACCTTAGCTGAACGTTGTTCTTTTAAATAGGTAAACACAGACTTATCTCCAATATCAGCAGGAATTGCTTGCACTGTTTTTCGCAGGGCAAACACCAAAAATAACGTTGCCCAAATTCCTAATAAAACACTTTCACCCTGAGTTGGTAAAATTCCTGCTAAATGTCCTAACAACAATATCGGTACTATTGGGGTTAATACTTTGGTTTCTAGGCGATTGAAGCAAAAAGCCTCTTTAAAATAAATACCTGTCAAAGCAACGAAGATAAAACCAACTCCAAATAAGGTAATCGGTTGATTGTAAACAGTAACAGCTAAAGGTTCACTACTAGTGATGGCCAAAATCACTGATGCTATAGTACCGATCGCCCAAAAAATTTGCAACGTTCGGTGTAGTGATGCCATGTAAATATGAATGGTAAATAAACTTACACCAAGAGCGAGACTAAAACAAGCATATAGAGGTGTGAGTGCAGTTATAACAGTCTGGTTATTGTTGAGTAAAACCAAAGCGCTGCCGATAGCAAAGCTCAGTGCTGCTACCATCAACCCAGCCCGGTAGATAATTACGCCAGTGCGATCGCTTTGAGTAATTGTAAATTCCCCAAACTGGCCTTGATAAACTTCTGTTGCGGAGAGTGTTTGTGTAGTCATAGTTTGCTAATGAAGATTGTTTTGTATATGTATTAATCTTGACAATTCTCAAAAAAAGCTAAAATAGGCATCTATTATCTGGTAATGGTTAGACCAAATTTTACCTGTGATTCAAAGTAATCAGAAGCATCCAAAAATGGCAAAGAATAATCAGACTGTTCTGGCACTAACTTTACTCATCACAGCAAGTCTTATAGGTATATTTGCTGTTTTAGCCTGGATTGGATATTCGTTAACACGGTCTAAGTCTGAGAGCAAAAGTCCAGGAAACACTAATTTAGTCAACACAACTACTAATTCTAGCTCATTGAAGCAAATAGAAATTACCACAGCCCGCAATGTCGATTACAGCCAGTTGCAGAAATATTTACAAAGCAAAGATTGGCAAGGATCTGACAGAGAAACTTACCTGAGAATGCTAGATGTTGCAGGGACTAAGGCACAAGCTGAGGGTGCTATTGGGAAAGATGAAATGAATGCACTTTCGTGTGTTGATTTGAAAACCATTGACAGGCTTTGGAGTACAGCTAGTGATGGTAAGTTGGGCTTTAGCGCTCAAGAAAAAATTTTGAGGGAAGAAAAAAACGACTATCGCAAGATGTATGACGCGGTGGGATGGCAAACCTTAACAGGCGACTGGCTGATTCAGTGGAACTATAATCAGCAAACTAAAAGATACGAATATAAACCTGGTAAGGAACCAAACTTTAAAACCTTCCCCCCAGGACATCTACCAACTGTGGAAAGAGGATATAACTTTGGTGTTTCTCTGGATGGGGCACTCACAAGATGCGGTATTTAAGTCAGCACCACTTGAAGCGTTTCTTGGCAATCTAACTGCAACTGTGAGTGAGCATTACCGCTATTAATGGCAATTTCTATCCAGCCGTGACTGCCAACTAAAGCTATTATTTCTCCCAGCTTGACATCACTGTAAGTTTCACAACCTAGTATAGTCAACCCAGCTGCTTCTACATACCAAGTTCTGCCTTGTACGTAACTCCCTGGAATATTACTCACTAGGTTGCCAAAGTGGTCAATATATTGAATACAACCTACTACACCAGTTGTTGTTTGCTTGCAGTTGCCTATATCTAGTTTTACCAAACTTGCTGGATCAATTTCTTGTCCTAGCTGTTTGAAGGGGACACCACTAGCAAGATTTGCTCCCACTGGGGCAAAGATATCCCTACCGTGAAAAGTCTTGCTTGGTTGAGGAGTTCGCCAATAGTTAAGATTTGTAAGTTCAACGGCGGCGATCGCAGGACTTTGACTGAGTACCCCGCTAAATATACCATTATCTGGGCCGACCAGAAACCCTTGAGCAAATTCTACTGCGATCGCTCGTCGCTTGCTTCCCACACCCGGATCTACTACTGCCAGATGCACTGTCCCAACTGGGAAATAGGCATAAGCATTCATCAAGCTAAACCTAGCTGCGGCGATATTTTGCGGCGGAATTTGGTGGGTTAAGTCTACTATCGTCACCCTGGGGTTGATTTGGGCTATGACTCCCTTCATTATGCCTACATAAACATCGCGATCGCCGAAATCACTGAGCAAAGTTATAAGTGGTTGTTGATCTATCTGCTTCTTAAACATAATTTAAGATAAAATATCCCTAAAGTTATAAATTTCTGTAGCAACAGCTACAAAATATATGTTATGTTAAGGATGTAAGACATAAAGAAAAAAATTAAAGAGGGTAATCACTATGAGTCAAAATAGACTACAAAGTTTGAGCAAATCACGAGAAGCTCACAGAGCGAATATTCAAAGAAGTCTAGAGCATCGCTTGGAAGTAGCCAGAGCAAAAGGCGACGAACAACTGATTCGTCAACTAGAAGCTGAGATGAGGTATTCCAGCTAAATCAAGTTTTCATTGTTCATAGTTTTGTTGTGTAACCCGCTACGGCGGGTTATTTCTTTCTAGGGGGTTTCCTGGCAATTTTGCTCTGACAGCGTTTTTTAATAATTAATTGAATTACCCCACGGCATTACTTGCACCATTCCAAGAACTGTAAAGGGTTTCTGTTAATAATCTTTGTTGTTTTTCTGATGGTAGATTATCCAAGGGTTCATCATCTTCTGTCACCAGAAGACTAACATCTGGTAACAAATCTTCTGGTAATAAGTCGGCATCTGTTAAGGTGATAGACTCACTCATAAGGAATTCTGGGGGTAGCAGCTTAATTCTATTGTGGCAGCAGCAATTTCCTTCATCCTATCAATAGATTTTCTACACCTACTGTTGTCGCCGTAGTTGCTACCTGGATAATCCTACTATATTGCAATATTATTCATTATTATCTTTGCGTTCTAAATTAAAGTAATTGGTGGGCAATGCCCACCCTGCTTAGAAAAATTCTCTAGTTCACTAAGACTTTGGTTTATAAGTCGAAGCAACGTGCAATTCTTTCAACTGTTTAGCATCTACACTCGAAGGTGCATCTGTTAACAAACAACGCGCTTGTTGTGTCTTCGGGAAAGCAATGACATCTCGAATAGATTCTTCTCCAGCTAGCAACATTACCAAACGATCTAAACCGTAGGCGATGCCACCATGCGGCGGTGTACCATATTCAAATGCTTCTAAGAGAAAGCCAAATTTACTTTGTGCTTCTTCAGAAGATAATCCAATTGCTTCAAAGACTTGCTGTTGAATTTCTCGCTGATAAATCCGCAGACTTCCGCCGCCAACTTCTACGCCATTGAGTACCAAGTCGTAAGCTTGGGCGCGTGCAGTTTTTAAATCGCTCAAATCATCGGGATGTGGTGCTGTAAATGGGTGGTGTAGTGCTTCTAGACGCTTTTCGTCAGCATTCCACTCGAACATCGGGAAATCTGTAATCCAGAGTAAGTTGATTTTTTCTGGATCGATTAAGTTAAATTCTTTAGCGATCGCTTGGCGTAATCTATCTAAAGTTTTATTAACTGTAGCAGCATCACCAGCCCCAAACAACAGCAGATGTCCAGCCTTTGCACCTGTGCGGCGTAAAATTTCTTGTTTTTGTGCTTCACTGAGGTTGTCTTTAATCGCGCCAATGGTGTCAATTTCGCCATCATCCCTGACGCGGATATAAGCTAAACCTTTAGCACCGGCTTCGCTAGCTTCTTTAAATAAATCGCCACCTGGTTTAATGCGGACGTTGGAAATTACATCGTTACCGTTGGGAATGGGCAGAATTTTGACAATACCACCATTAGTAACAGTGTCCCGAAAGACTTTGAAACCTGAGTCTTTCACAATATCTGAGACATCAACTAATTCCAAACCATAGCGGGTATCTGGTTTATCACTACCGTAGCGTTCCATCCCCTCAGCGTAAGTCAGACGAGGGAAAGGGCGCTGTAACTCAATGCCTTTAACGGTTTTGAAGATATGAGAAACTAACTTCTCGTTCAGTTCGATAATTTCTTCTTGGGACATGAAACTCATTTCCATGTCCAACTGAGTGAATTCTGGTTGTCTGTCGGCGCGTAAGTCTTCATCACGAAAGCAACGGGCAATCTGATAATATCTATCTAAGCCAGATACCATCAGCAATTGTTTAAATAGCTGGGGTGATTGCGGCAAAGCATACCACTCACCAGGATTGACGCGACTGGGTAGAACATAATCCCGCGCCCCTTCTGGGGTAGAACGGGTAAGTATTGGGGTTTCGACTTCAATAAAACCTTCCAAATCTTCCAGATAACGACGCATGGCTTTGACAATTTGATGACGCAGTTGCAAATTTTGCGCCATGCGATCGCGTCGCAAATCCAAATAACGATATTTCAGCCGCAAGTCTTCTCGCACTGTCTCGGTGTCAGCTACAGAAACTTGGAAAGGTAGCTGTTTGCGGACAGCATTGAGGAGTTTAATTTTATCGGCGTAGATTTCTACCTCGCCTGTTGGGATGCGGGTATTCAACGATTCTTCGGGACGTTGCGTTACCCTACCAGTGATTTCGACAACATATTCATTTCGTAGAGCGTTCGCATGTTCATAAGAATCTGGGGTGCGTTGCGGATCGCTGACGATTTGGACGATTCCAGAGCGATCGCGTAAATCTAAAAATATCACACCACCGTGATCGCGGCGACGGTCTACCCATCCGTAAAAGGTAACTGTTTCTCCAATATGTTCTTTTCGGAGTTCGCCGCAATAATGAGTTCGCATAAGTGTTAATTATTGTTTCCTGGGCTAGATTGGGAAGAAAATGTCAAAGCCTTCCCATTATCTAGCATCAATAGTAATTGTAGTAGTTCTGGTGAAAGAAAAAATCTCATACTTAAACAGAAACCTTCTGCACACCGATAAACTCTAATGCTTCGGCGTTTTCTTGTTCAACCTCTAAACAAAGTTCAATAGCTTCTTTAATCCGCTCTATCAGTTCGTCTAGAGATTTGGCTTGGCTATGACATCCAACAAGACTAGGCACGGAGGCAACAAAATAACCTTCAGAGTCGCGTTCTATAATGACGTTAAATTCTCTGGTCATCTTGAGGTTGTTGTTTGGTGAGGTAATCTAATTTTAGAGTAGTTGAGTAGGTGCGATCGCAAAAGAAAGATTTAGAACATTAAGGTTTGACTGTTGTGATAACTGATATGGATAAGCAACAGTAAAGTGATTTGTTAGAGGGAACAGTATTTCGTTGTGTCTCCCTTACTTGCGATCGCAGGATTTTACGATCCTCCTTTTAAAATTGCCGCTCAGTCATCAATTGTAATGCTGGTAACTAACACTACAACATTTCTTCTTAATGTTGTAGTGTTAAGGAGAAACATTGTAATGTTGATGACCAACGTTGTATTTTTGATAAGCACAGTTTAATTATACTGTCGCTAACATAAATATTACTAATATCTACTTAAATATTCAAAGATAAAAGCGCATCATCACGCTTCTATATCACGTATTACATCCAAAATTTTATATCTTGCCGAAATCCGAAATATTGCAGAGTACAGTTTGCCGTTGATTTCAACTTTTCTGGGTTTAGGGTAATGCGCCTGTGATTTAAATCGCGGGATAATAGAACAAGGCGGTTAGAAACTGCGTCTACACAGCCAAAACCCACCTTTCCTGCGGAACGCCAAGGGCGAACGTGGGTTCTAATACTCAATTTTTCCTTAGTCCGCGTAGGTGGACTTTGTTTGTATAGCCGCAAATTGTATGAAACTATTGGCGAATTCATGTAAACCGCAATTTCTGGGGTGAGAAGCTACGACATCTCCAGCTTTTGAGGATAGCGATCGCTCAATTTCTGCACCATCCGATAAAGTCCTGGTGTTTCCCTTTCACTTACAAGTTGTGCTTGGTATACTGCTAAGGCAATTTTATCTGATTGATACCAATAAAACAGGTTTGTGACTGCTGCCAATCCCGATAATCAAACCACTAGAACCGCCAATTACCCAGTAACTAATTGCAATCAAAAGACCACTTAGCGCAGCTAGCATTACAGCCGTTTTCAATTGATTTGTCATATTTTTGCTATCCTACTAATGCTGTATAAATATTTGAGAAAATTTGACAAAACAGCATTACTTCAGCTACATTTTGATTTTATCTAGCTCAATTTAGATATATGGTAGAGAAAACCTATCAGATAAGTACGGTTTTCTCATTTAATTTTTAAGAATACTAATTTAGTTGTTTTTGATACGTATATATTAATGATATGATTCCCATAGTATAAATATGAAAAACACATCTATTTATAAAAATAAATTTTTGATATTGGCGGAAATTATAAGTCCAATGCCTACGCCATTAGTTGAAGATCCAGTTACTTATAGAGATTTTGAGTCTATCCCTTCTGCTTGATATACCTGTTCAGTAAATAGCTGAAAATCTAATTCGCAAGCCTTTAAAGCTTCAGTGGCTTGTGAAGATTTTGGGGCATCAAACAAATCGCGATCGCGGATTTTTGGCAACCAAGAACGCAGTTTAGTTAGTTCCGCCTCGTTCTCTTCCAGTTCTGCAAAAGTGAGGTTACTTATTTTCCGTTCCTCGCTCAATTCGCTATGGAAATCCCGACATTGCCCTAAAAACTCTTGATATTCTTGGTCTGCTTGCTGTTGAAAACGCTCTATCAACATAGTATTTTGCTTAGATTCGTCAATCAAAATAGTTAACAAATCTGCTTCACCACCACCTGCTATGATGTCTGCTTTCAATTCTTCCAAATGGCTCTGCAAGTCTTTTCGCTGTGGTAGCAAGCACACCGACTGCTGTAGATACAGCGCTTCCGCCTGTTATAAGGTACACTAGGTTAAAATATAAATACTTTTAAATGAAGTCATACTCTATCGAGCTTCGAGAAAAAATAGTTGCAGCACATCTTCAAAAAAATATCTCAATCAGGAAAGTAGCTAACATATTTTCTGTCTCAAAGAGTTTAGTGCAAAAGCTTGTAAAACAACAAAAACTTGAAGGGAATTTACAACCAAAGCCGCGAGGAAAACCACAATTTAGTCATCTGACAAATGCTGACATAGAGTTAAGAGAATTAGTTGAAGCACATCCAGATGCAACATTGATAGAGTTATGTGAATTATTTGCAGACAAGACTGGTAATTGGGTAGGTCGAAGTGCAATGTGTCGTGCCTTACAGAAATTAGGATTAAATCGTAAAAAAAAACATTGCGGAGTAGTCAAGCAGCAACAGAAAGAGTTCAAAAGCTAAGAGTAGAATATTGGGAACAGGTCAGAGATATAGATCCAGATAACTTAGTATTCCTAGATGAGACAGGGATTTTATTAGGTCTGGCAAGAACTCATGCGCGTTCGCAACAAGGAACAAGAGCTTACGACCAAAAACCATTTTACAGAGGTGCAAAAGTCACAGTAATTGGAGCAATTAGTATTAAAAAAGTAGTGGCGTTAATGACGATGAATAATTCAATGGATAGCCAAGCATTTGATGTATTTATTGAGAAGTTTTTAGCGCCTAATTTAGGGACAGGAGCAGTAGTCGTTATGGATAACTTACCTGCACATAAACTAGTATCAATTGTACCAATGATTGAAGCTGTAGGTGCGAAAGTTATTTGTTTATCCTCATATTCTCCTGATTTTAATCCAATCGAGTTATGGTGGTCACAACTCAAATCTTTTTTACGGAGTTTTGCTCCAACTACAACAGAAATGGTTGATACAGTAATCTCCGTTGCACTCGACTTAATGAATCCTCAATATTTAAAAAACTGGTTTACTAATTGTTGCTATTGTACCTCATAACACCGGGAAGTGCTGTAAAGTGCGCCCAATCCCTTAAGCTTACGCCAAACATACACCCGTTGCGTTGAAGGCTGTGCGGGTACAAGGTATTCGGGTAGCGCCCCGCGATGCCTTAGTTGCCGATTCCACTAACGCAGAGGTACGCGGTGCAGCTTATGGATTGCGTCAATCCCTCGATACTATCGGAGCATTTTTAGGGCCTTTGGCAGCATTTACCTTGATGGCTACTTCCGAAAACAACTTCCGCCTTATTTTTTGGCTAGCACTCATCCCTGGATTCTTCGCAGTGGCTTTATTAACAGTGGGAGTGCGCGAACCAACAAGTGAGACTCAAGAAAACCGAAGCAACCCTCTGCAATGGCAAACTTTACGCAGTTTAGATCAAAGATACTGGGTACTTGTAGCAGTGGCGCTGCTATTCAATTTAGGCAACTTCAGCAATGCTTTTTTATTGCTGCGAGCAGAACAAACAGGCATTTCTGCTTCACTCATACCGTTGACATTAATGGTGATGAACATTGCCTACTCATTCAGTGCCTACCCAATAGAAATACTTTCCGATCGCGTGGGCAAATTTGGGTTACTAGTAGGCGGATTTCTCCTATACGCCCTAGTGTATCTAGGCTTCGCTTTTGTGCAGACACCTTGGCAAGTGTGGGGATTGTTCGCCCTTTATGGTTTGCATTTGGGTATGAGTAAAGGATTGCTGTTGGCACTAGTGGCAAATAGCATACCTGCAAATTTGCGCGGCACTGCTTTTGGATTCTTCAACTTGGCTGTGGGATTAGCGCTTTTACCCGCTAGTTTGCTAGCTGGTGGATTGTGGCAAACATTGGGAGCAGAGGCGACATTTATAACTGGGAGCTTGTTTGCAATCGCTGCTGTCTTATTGCTGGTAATTAATAGAAAAAAATATTTACAAATATAAGTAAGACTTAAAACATCTTTCAAACTCTCGTTATTCTAATGAAATTTTAATCGTCAACAAATAATTTCAATCTGGCTGTAACTCTTAATTTACTGAGCCTTCGCACCAGTAACATAGCTTGTTGTTTATATAATGCTCTTGGTAACTGTGCAGGCAAATTATGCATCAACTCTCTAGCTGTACCAATGTTACATCCTGATATTATGCTTATTTCATTTGCACCATCAAAAATAGCATCTTGAGCTAAAACTTTCTCAACCTGTACTTGCCAATTTCGAGGAAACATTTCACCCCGCTCAATTCGCTGGAGGCTATTGCTATTTGCCAGAACAATCAGGCGATCGCCAATAGAAAGTTGTGTATGATCGGCAGGCATTAACCTAACAGGCGATCGCTTGAGACTTTGGTATAAAATTGGTACCACTCCATAACCATAAGCAATCTCAGCCAATAGTAATCCATTCAATGTATCTCCAGCCTCAATCATGTACTCTACTACCAAAATAGTTTGAGTATCGAAGTGGAACAAGCTGAGAATATTTTCTCCAAAAGCCGCAGCAGCAAATACTTCTGCTGAAATCGCAGAGGTGCAAATGACTTGAGCATAAGGAAATAACCGTGCGACGTTATCACGAAAATATTGGTCGTAAGTCCGAATAATCACACGAGTGTTAGGACTCTTAGCGTATGCCATCAAAGCTATTTCTAGATTCTCCATGTCATCGTCTGTAACGACAACAACACTTTTACTATTAGCAAGATTCACCTTGCCTAGAGCATCAGCAATATTATCAATAATCAGTGGTATTTTGTTGACAAAATCGGCGTTGAGTGATGTGATACTAATACCTACTAAAGGTTGTTTGAATTCTTGTAATAAAGCCGCGACTCGCTGGCCAACTCGATTTAAGCCAATCAGAACAACATGGTCTTTTTGAGGAATTGATGGCTGGTAAGTATTGAAAAAGTGAAATCTTGAACTTAACAGAGAATCAGTTAGCAACGCATATAAAACCCCAACAAAACCTACACCCATTAAAGTTAGTGCGAGGCTAAACAATCGCAACCACCCAGGCATATTTTCCGCTGGTTCTGGTGGTGTTTTAAAATTTACACCGCCAAAAACATCTCCATATCCTCCTAAAAGTAAGATAGCAATAGCATAAAATGCTTCTATTATGTTACTTCCAGGATAATTTAATATATAGATAATTGTTCCAAAACACCAAAGAAAAAGTAATGTAATTCCACAGATAATTGCCACTCGCAAACTCTGATAACGAGAGAATGTTCGCGCTAAATATACCATTTTCTGTTTGAAATTATTCCAAGCTCTGCCTAATACAATTTCTTGCCATAACTGCTGCCAGTTGTATTTATCCACAGTAGCAAGTTGCTTAAAACTTTTAACTTGCTCTGTAACTTCGATATAAATAATCGTATCACCTGGGTGTAATATCGCTTCTGGTTCCCAGTGATGAAATTCTTTAGGCAAGAGAGATAAATCATTAGTGTGATTCAATACCCGACGATATAAGGTATTTAGTTCATGTATATGCCATTTATTACTCCAGTTATCACTCATTTTAATCTGACGCTTTACAACCCGAAATTGGCGTTCCTCCAGTTGGAAATATCCGAGATTATCATCTCCAAGGGCTGCAACAGCAAAGCCAGAAGCAGAAATTTGATTCGGCTCAAAGGCAATAAAATTACCAAGAGTTTGACTTAAAAGTTCATTGAGATTTTGTTTGTCAGAACGTACAACCAGGCGAATTTGAGGATTTAAAAGTCTTGCTGCAAAAGCAGCTTCTATATTTACCCGTTCATTACCAGTAACTAAAAGTACAGTTCGGCACTGAGAAATATTTGCCTGCTCTAAAACACTGGATTGACGGCAATCTCCGATTAATAACTGTTCTAATAAATTTGATAAGTTTGATACCTGCAAATTTTTGGGTTGTTCTTGATCGATAGCATTGACAATAGCACCATACTCTTTCAGTACTGCAACACAATGCTGACCCAAACTTCCTAGCCCACAAACTAAAAACCGATCTAGTTTTGTTTGAGAATCTTTAACAGGCTGATAATTACTTTCTGATGATGGCAATAATACCGCCAATGATACACGTCATTTATATCGTAGAATATCAAAGGTATTGACCGACAGCAAAAATGGTATTATTAAGTTAATTAAATTATTAACGGCGATGGAGCTCGCCAAAACCGCCTTTCCAGGGACATAAACTCTTATCTAGAAGGCTGATGGCTCCTACTTTCCTTGCTTACTGCGGGAGAGTAGGGCTTGGCTAAATGCATCACCTGACTCCCCTGTAGAAAGTATTTGTCTACAAACCGCACTTCAGGGAGTCATGGTATGAAACATTTTCGTCAATTTGAACCGTTTATTGCCTTACCCCACTTAATCAAGTGGTTGCCTATTTCCTTTGTGGTTGGTATTTTTGCTGGAACTGCTTCGGCGGCTCTTTTAGCATCATTAGAATGGGCAACTGATTGGCGGGAATCGCATCAGTGGATTATCGCCTTGCTTCCCCTTGGCGGCTTCTTGAGTGGTTGGATTTATCATCAATTTGGTCGGACTGTAGAAGCTGGAAATAACCTTTTACTCGAAGAAATTCATAACCCCAAAAAGGTTATTCCCTTTCGTATGGCTCCTCTTATTTTACTAGGAACAGACCTCACCCATTTTTTTGGAGGTTCAGCCGGTCGTGAAGGTACAGCATTACAAATGGGTGCTTCTTTGGCAGACCAGTTAACTAAAATCTTGCATTTTCAAGGGGCTAATCGGCAAATTTTGTTAACAGCAGGTATCAGTGGAGGATTCGCTTCTGTTTTTGGTACTCCGTTAGCTGGAACCGTATTTGGTCTAGAGGTTTTAGCCATTGGTAAAATTCATTACGATGCTCTTTTTCCTTCTTTGATTGCTGCGATCGTAGGGAATCAAGTAACCTTACTATTAGGTTTACATCATACCGCATACCGACACGCTCCGTTAATACCGACGCTTACAATTTGGGGACTGATTTCTGCCATTATTGCAGGTGCAATTTTTGGAATAGTTGCAAGATTTTTTGCGAAAGTAACTCACCAAATCAGTCACTTGTTTAAAGCAAAGATATCTTATCCTCCAATGCGTCCTTTAATAGGCGGTGCGATTATCGCAATAATTGTTGGATTGAGTGGAACAACCAAGTATATTGGGCTTGGTATTCCAACTATCGTTGATTCCTTCTACAATCAGCTACCTCCTTGGGATTTTGCAGCAAAATTGGGTTTGACTGCTTTAACTCTAGGAGCAGGTTTTAAGGGTGGAGAAGTGACACCTTTGTTTTTTATTGGTGCAACTTTAGGTAATGCTTTATCGCTGCTTTTAGCATTACCTGCACCGCTGTTAGCAGGAATGGGATTTGTGGGTGTATTTGCGGGTGCAGCAAATACACCTTTGGCATCTACTTTAATGGGAATTGAACTATTTGGTCTGGAATCGGGAATATTTATTGCTATTGGCTGTGTAGTCAGCTATTTATTTTCAGGACATTCTGGAATTTACTCGGCACAGCGTATTGGGTTGAGTAAATACTCTGCTGTATATTTAGAAGAAGGGATAACTTTGGCAAATTACGGACGAAAAAAAGTTGAGCCAAAAATTGATTTACCTGATGATGGCGAAGAACTATGAGTCCTAATAATGATTATGGGTTTATGTCTCCTGGTTTATAGAATGACCCTTCTCGTGTTGAACGAGTTGAAAGACTCACTAGTTCGCATAGAAGCGTGTTGGTTGGTGAGGAAAGAGTCGATGCTTGACTGCTCAATTGCGTAGACACGAAGTGGCTTGTCGTTAGACATAGCTAGGTATCGAACCAGAAGCCTAGATTTTTGGATGAAGTGGCCCCACATTTGCAATTTCATAGCCAGTGGGATAGCTGGGGATAGGAGAGTCAATATAAAAATTAGGGTGATTCCGAGGTGGGAATAACCGGATTAATTTAGCTCGGATTCTTAGTAGACTCACCATAGCCGATCGCAACAATGGCGAGGGATAGGGAAAACCAAAGGCATCAAGCATTGTCTCATCCAGTAAAGCGTAGATACCTGGTTTAATGGAAGAACGCATCCACGAAGGAAACCAACTCAAAAATAAATCGCGTGTAGCTTCCCCAACTCGACAATTTGTATCTGAATAGCGAAATTTTTGGCGTTCGTAGTCAAGGTTATAGCGCTCGAATTCTTCGTAGGTTTCAGGGATATTCTGAATTTGCATTTGCTTACCTACTTCTCGCCAGAAGTAAAAAGACGCTAATTTTTCTTGTTTGCACATTAGCCGCCAACCAAACCGCGCATTCCAACGGATAGGCTCGAAAATGAAGGTTGAAAGTACATACAGGAAATCACCGTTGTCAATCTTGAAGCGTCCGTGGAGTGCATTCATGCGTTGCAGGGCTTGTTTGCCGCGATCGCTATCATAACCCCACTTAATCATCTCTCCAACAATTATTGACGTATCATCGTAGCGTTTTTGCGGACAATGGGTAAATTCTCCTGTATGATTCAGCAATTTAGAAATACTAGGAACGCAATAAGTTCTCATCAAAGCAACTTCGAGCGATCGCGTCATATCCCAAGAAAACTCATAGCCATTCATCAAGTTATAAATCTGGCAATGAGCTTGTACTGGGTCAAGTTGCTGAATTACATGAAGGTTTTTATAGCGATTGAAAAGCATATAAATTATCTTGGTATTCAATTCATTTATTCACATCCAGCAACCGTGAAGTTTGTAACCGACTCATCCACTTATCTAAATAAACTCGATTAACTTTTTGCTCATTTGGATCTTTAGTATCCAAAGGATGAGGCATCAGTCCCAAAATGGTTGCTGTCGTCACGCAAAACATCGATTTTTGGAAACTTATGCAAATTTGGACTCGCAAATCATCTTCACCCCGGAGACTACGACGATAAATTTCGTGCAGATACTCTGGAAGATAATGACGCATATCCTGCATCAATAAGGTGGGAGGAATACCCGCGCCACCAATGGGTAAAGGATCTGCATACAATGCGCCATATTGAAATAGAGTTTGATCTGGGGGAATTTGATATCCTTGGGCGTTGTATGAAACTGTCCCGTGGAAAGGAGTTCCTCGGAAGAATACTGCTTCTACATAAGGGATGGCTGTATCTGCTAAGAAAGTTAAACCAACGCTTTTGGGAATGATTTCATAGGCTTCATTCCGAATTTTGACTGTGTAGGTAATTGGGTTTGATGCATTTGCCACTAACCCAGCTTTAATGTGTTCTACAACTTGGGGAATCGATTTGATTTTGCCTCGATCGTAGAGGTCTGATAAGCTGAGGAAGATATCAGCCATGACTCGCCAGAATTGACCTAAACCTGTGTAGTAAGCAGAGACGCGCAAGTGTTCCGTTAAGAAATCTGGAAACAGTTGGTTTATACTCGGAATGAAGGGATTATTTTTAAATTTTGCGGCAATAACGGCTTGCGCTCTTTCTTGAAATTCTGGTGTATCTAAATACGTATCTAGTCCGCCGCCACCGTGCCACATCATGGCTTTCATGCAATACTCAGCATATTCAAAATTAATTCGGTTATGCCACCAGTGACGGAGTAATTTCTGCAAAGAAATCTTTCCATTAAAGTATTTAAAAAATGGGAAAAATACTAAAAACTGATACTCGGCAATGTAATTAAGATTTTTTGAGTAGGCATCTAAAACTACGCCATAGCTTTTAAGAATACCAACAACTTCCAGTACATTTTCTGGACTATCGGGGAGTAATGCATCTCCTTTTTGCAGACGTTCAATATACTCAGCTAAGGGATTGTGAGTTGCTTTTTTTTTAATAGTTACCATTGCCATCTCTCCGAAAAGTTTAGGGATTGGGGATTGGGTACTGGGGATTGGGTACTGGGGATTGGGTACTGGGGATTGGATATTATGTATTAAAAAAATCTTCCATAGTCCCTAGTCTTCAGTCCCCAGTCCCTAATCCCTACTTCCCATTGCCTTATCCAAGGACACTGCTACTACTACGTTTTGACTATTCACCATTGCTGTAATTGTTGGTTCAGTCCAGCGCACCAACCAAGCAGGTTGAATGCCAAAAATCACAATCAGCACAGCTAAAATTACCGCTGGGATGCGATCGCTCCAATACACTCGTGGTAAGTTGGTAACTTGTGCAGACAAGCGACCAAAAAAGGCGCGGTTGACAAGAATTAAGAAGTAAACTGCTGTTAAACCAGTACCAAGCATACATAACAGGGTTTGTACCGGAAAAACTGGAAAACTTCCCCGATAAACTACAAATTCGGAAATAAACCCTATCATTCCCGGTATACCAGCGCTGGCCATAACTCCGACAATCATCAAGCTACCGATTACTGGCATACCCCGTTCTGGGTTCAGCAATCCTTGAATAATTTCTAAATCGCGGCTTCCGGCTTTTTTATACACAACCCCTACTAGCAAAAACAGCATTGCTGAAATCAAGCCGTGGCTAATCATTTGCATTACAGCACCCAACACACTTAAAGGTGTGGCTGCTGCTGCTGCTAACAGCACGTAACCCATGTGTCCAATGGAGCTGTATGCTACCATTTTTTTCATATCGGTTTGAGCGATCGCGCAGGATGAACCATACAGCACACTTATCACCGCCCAAGTCGCTAACCAAGGAGCCACATAAGCCCAAGCTTCTGGTAACAGGTTCATGCCAAACCGCAGTAAGCCGTAAGTTCCCAACTTCAACAGCACCCCAGCCAACAGTACGGAAATCGGTGTGGAAGCTTCAACGTGAGCATCTGGCAACCAAGTATGAAAGGGAACCAAGGGAATTTTAATCCCAAAACCGATCAAAATTCCCGCTAGCAATAAAAGTTGTGTTGCTAGAGGTAAAGTTGTCGCGTTCAAGGTTGCTAGTGCAAAGTTAGAGGAACCACTCAGCCAAACCATGCCGAGGAAACTTGCTAAAATCAGGATTCCCGAAACGGCTGTATAAATCAGAAATTTAGTTGCAGCATAACCCCGTTTCGCGCCACCCCAAATAGCTATCAACAAGTACAGCGGAATTAGTTCCAATTCGTAAAACAGGAAAAATAGCAGTAAATCGTGTGCCAGAAAGGCTCCTGTCACCCCAGCGCTTAATAATAGGATCAAAGAGTAATAAAATTTCGGACGCTGTAGGGATTCATCGCTGCTGTAGATGGCAATGGCAGTTAACAATCCATTCAAAACCAACAATGGCAAAGATAAACCATCTATCCCAAGGTTATAATTCAACCCTAAAGCATCTATCCAAGGGAGAGACTCAGCAAACTGTTGAGTGATTTCTCCTGGATGAAACTGGATTGCTAGTACGATTGTCCACAAGAAAGCGATAATCGCAAAGACCAAAGCGACCCCACGGGCGAATTTCCCACTGACGCCAGAGGGCGAGAAACCAATTAAACCTGCACCGATTAACGGCACTAGAATTAAAACACTAAGCATAAGTAGGTATGGAATGGGGACTGGGGAACTCGGGGCCCCCTCTGGGGATTAGGGGCAATGCGGACTGGGAAAAAACTCTTACCCAATCACAAATGACAAATGACCAATGACAATATCTTCAAAAAGGTAATTTATCTAGTAAACCCAACGACCAGCTGATGAAAAAACCCAGGACGCTGACGACTGCTAGGATGGTCAACATATAGCCCTGAGATTGTCCAGAAATACTGTACTTTAAAGTTTGTCCGCCGAAAATTGTTGCAAACCCAACCAAGTTTACAAAACCATCAACCAAGTAGCGATCGCTCCAAGCAGAAATTTTAGATAGCAGTGCGACTGCGCTTACCACCGTTACAAAATAAACTCGGTCAATATAAAAATCATAACCTAACAAGTCTTGCACAAATCTCCACGCCAAGATTCTGGATCGTGACCAAGCTTTGTGCAGATGAACTGTACACCCTACACCTACTCCCACCACGGTAGAACTAAATAACGCTAACGCCACATACCAATTAATACTTTCCCAATCGGGTAGCAAGTACCATTGCTGTAACATCAGAGGTAGAAGCAGAGTCAGCACTGTCAGAATTACCATTGGTAGCGCCATTTGCCAACCCACTTCTGGGGTGCGACGGGTTTTTTGTTGCGGTTTACCCCAAAATACTAATCTAAATACTCTGGTCAAGTTTAATGCTGTTAAACCATTAACTAATATTAAAACCCCAATTACCCAAGGGCTAATACTTACGAAACCGTCAGCCCATGCTAACATTGCCCAGAAGCTTCCTAGTGGTAGTAGTGTTACCATCCCAGCTGAACCGACTACAAAGGCAGTAGTGGTGGCTGGCATCCGTGACCACAAACCGCCCATTTCTGTTAAATCTTGGCTTTGGGTAGTCAAGATGACTGAACCAGAACTCATAAATAATAATGCTTTGGCGATCGCATGAGTTAACAGCAACATCAAGGCTACACCCCCTTGCTGCAACCCTACCGCCAAAAATGCTAACCCCATGTATGCACTGGTGGAATGAGATAGCGATCGCTTAATGTCAATTTGAGCTATAGATACTAATGTGGCTCCAATCGCCGTTACCGTCCCCATGACTACCAAGGCATTTAAGGCAACTGGCGACAGGGCTAACAATGGTTGAAATTTATACAGTAAATAAGCACCACCAGCTACTACCAGCGAGTTCCGCATTACCGAAGCGGGATTTGGCCCTTCCATTGCCTCATCTAACCACAGGTGCAGGGGAAATTGGGCACATTTACCAGCAGGCCCAGCAATTAACGCCAACCCTAGTAATGTCGATGTAATTGGGCTTAAATTAGCTGTTTGCGCCCATTCATATAAATTTGAAAAGTTCAAACTCCCGGCTAAGGTAGAAAGTGTTACTACAGCCATCAGTAGCAACAAGTCTCCCACCCGTTTAGTCCAAAACGCATCCCGCGCCGCCGTCACTACTAACGGTTGAGCATACCAGAACCCCACCAGCAAGTAAGTTGAAAGGGTCAACACTTCCAAAAGGGCATAGCTGAGAAACAAAGAATCACTGATTGCTAAGCTAGTCAACGCTGCTTCAAAAAATCCCAGCAGCGCAAAAAAACGCGCCAACGACCAGTCTTTTTCCATATAACCCAGAGCGTAAACTTGTGCCAGTAAGCTTAACCCTGTAATTAAAACTGTTGCCCCAATACTAACTGGTGACAGTTCCAAGGCAAAAGATAAATCTAAATCCGCAACTTTGAACCAATTCACCAGTAAAGTTTCTGGTTCTCTATACCAGATACTTTTAAATACAAACAGGCTATGGATAAAAGCTAAAACGGTCGTCAACAAATTGATATATGCCGCAGGTCTTGGCCCTGTTCGCCTAATTATTCCTATTCCCCACGGCAAGGTCAAAATTGCGCCCAATAAGCTATAAAAAGGCACAAACCAACTTGTTGAAAATAGAAATTGTTCCATTTAAATTTTCCTTGACGACTTAGCCTTGATTTTAAAAAAGCTCTAAAACAATTATTTATTTAATAAAATTAATTTACCAAAATATCGATGTTTTTTTAATATTGCTTCAGCTACATTCTAGCGAGTACTTTTACCTAGCTTTACCCTATTTAACATAAGTAAAATATAACTTCACATAAGCAAAAGCATTTACTTGCCTTAACATCACCGACCTTTTTACATTTGTATTTCTATTTTAACCAAAGTACTTTATACAATATATTTGAAAAAGTTATATATTTTTTACCTAGTCATTCTAGATGTAGCAATCTTTAACAAAAGATAGATGCAGCAAAAGTTACAGCCGATGTTTCTCCCTCAACAGATCGGATTAGCCTTGGTTATGAATGTCGTTTTGTCAATGTAATAAAGAAATTATAAAGCATAAGTGGCCTCTCTAGGAATTAGTGAACTTTAATCGCCTAGAAGGACAGATAACTTTTTGTTAAGTTTTTTAAAACTTTCTTATCATAAACTATTATAGTAATTTATATTGCCAGGGACGCCAAGTTTTCCTATGCTTAATTTGGAAGTGTTTTCTTAGCTGTAAGATAAACCTCTCCCCGTCAAAAATTTCAAACAACAGTACCGATCTGATTCATTTTGTAGGAGTTCTGCGATGCCAATTGCAGTTGGGATGATTGAAACGAAAGGCTTTCCAGCAGTTGTAGAAGCTGCTGATGCGATGGTGAAAGCCGCCCGTGTAACTTTAGTGGGCTATGAAAAAATTGGTAGCGCTCGTGTCACCGTCATAGTTAGGGGAGATGTATCGGAAGTTCAAGCTTCTGTAGCAGCTGGGGTTGAAGCGGCGAAAAGAGTCTTCGGTGGTGAAGTGTTATCCACTCACATCATTGCTCGTCCTCACGAAAACCTGGAATACGTATTGCCGATACGTTACACAGAGGCGGTAGAACAATTCCGTACTTAAAAGCTGTTTAAACAAAGTAATTAACGCTCTTTACCTGATTGAGCATCACTTTTGTTGTCCAAGACTAAAAACTTTAAATAGGGATTAAAACTAATGTCAATTGCAGTGGGAATGGTTGAAACGCTAGGCTTTCCAGCAGTGGTAGAAGCTGCTGACGCAATGGTGAAAGCGGCTCGCGTTACTTTAGTAGGTTATGAAAAAATTGGTAGTGGTCGGGTAACGGTAATTGTTCGGGGTGACGTTTCCGAAGTTCAAGCATCTGTAGCCGCAGGAGTTGAATCTGTAAAGCGAGTCAATGGCGGACAAGTACTGTCTACTCACATCATTGCTCGTCCTCACGAAAACTTAGAATACGTTCTACCAATTCGTTATACCGAAGATGTAGAGCAGTTCCGGGAAAATGTGAATGCAATTCGTCCTTTCGGTAGAAGACCGTAATTTGTAATGCAAATTGCCAAAGTTCGCGGCACAGTAGTTAGCACCCAAAAAGATCCAACTCTTAGAGGTGTGAAACTACTGTTGTTACAATTAGTAGATGAAAACGGCAATATCCTACCAGAGTATGAAGTAGCAGCAGATATTGTGGGAGCAGGAGTAGATGAGTGGGTACTCATCACTCGTGGTAGTGCCGCTCGTCAAGTTGTTGGCAATGAACAGCGTCCATTGGATGCAGCAGTGGTGGCGATCATAGATACTATTTACGTTGAAGATCGCCTAATTTACAGCAAAAAAGATCAATATCGATAGTCAACAGTTAGAAAAGTTAGGAGTTAAGAGTGAGGAGTGAGGAGTTAAAACTCATAACTCATAACTCATAACTCGTAACTTAATTTCAGGAGGAATCTCGCGATGGCAGTCCGCAGCACGGCGGCACCCCCAACCCCGTGGTCAAGGAATTTAGCTGAACCCAAAGTCCATGAAACTGCCTTTGTACATTCATTCTCCAATCTGATTGGGGATGTACGAATAGGTGCAAATGTAATCGTTGCTCCGGGGACTACGATTAGAGCGGATGAAGGTACACCCTTTTATCTTGGTGAAAATACCAATATTCAAGATGGTGTTGTCATTCATGGGTTGGCGGAAGGCCGAGTAGTTGGTGATGACCAAAATAAATACTCAGTATGGATTGGTAAAAACGCTTGCATTACCCACATGGCTCTAATTCACGGGCCAGCTTATGTAGGGGATAGTTCCTTCATTGGCTTTCGCTCGACGGTGTTTAATGCCAGAGTGGGTGCAGGTTGCATCGTGATGATGCACGCTTTAATTCAAGACGTAGAGATTCCCGCCGGTAAGTATGTACCTTCGGGAGCGATAATTACCAGCCAGCAGCAAGCTGACCGCTTGCCAGATGTGCAAGATCAAGATAAGGAATTTGCTCATCATGTGGTTGGGATTAATCAGGCATTACGAGCGGGTTATCTCTGTGCTGCGGATAGCAAATGTATAGCACCCATTCGGGATGAGAACGCTAAATTTTATACAGGTAATGGTATTACTGTTTTAGAGTTGGAAAGGAGTAGTGAAGTGGCGAGCAATAGCTTGGGTGCAGAAACAATAGATCAGTTGCGGTATCTATTACAGCAGGGTTATAAAATTGGTACGGAACACGTAGACCAAAGACGATTCCGCACGGGTTCTTGGACTAGTTGTCAACCAATTGAACCGAGATCGATCGGTGAAGCGATCGCAGCCTTAGAAAGCTGTCTAAATGACCATAGCGGCGAGTATGTCCGCCTGTTTGGCATTGACAAAGGTAGACGGCGTGTGCTAGAGAGCATCATCCAACGTCCAGATGGTGATGCGAAACCAGCTACCAGTTTTAAAGCTCCAACTAGTAGCCATAGCAATGGCAGCTACAGCAGCAGTAATGGTAACGGTAATGGCTCTAGCAGTGCCAAAATTAGTGGCGAAACTCTAGATCAAATCCGCCAACTGTTGGCAAGTGGTTACAAAATTGGCGTAGAACACGTAGATGAGCGGCGCTTCCGCACTGGTTCCTGGACTAGTTGCAAGCCAATAGAAGCAACTTCCACAGATCAAGTCATCTCCGCCTTAGAAGAATGTATCGCCAGCCATCCAGGCGAATATGTGCGTTTAATCGGTATTGATACCAAAGCCAAACGGCGGGTATTAGAAAGTATTATCCAACGTCCAAACGGTCAAGTAGCCTCCTCTGGTAGTCAGAAATTATTTAATACCAGTGCTAGCTCTACTACAGCAACAGCTACCAGTACCCACTTAAGTACAGAAGTAGTAGACCAACTCCGTCATTTATTGGCTGGCGGCTCTAAAATTAGCCTTGAACACGTAGATGAGCGCCGCTTCCGTACAGGTTCCTGGACTAGTACAGGTCAAATTCAAGCCTCCTCAGAAAGAGAAGCGATCGCAGCCGTAGAAGGACAACTCGGCGAATATCCAGGAGAATATGTACGCTTAATTGGTATTGACCCTAAAGCCAAACGGCGGGTATTAGAGACTATTATCCAACGTCCAAACGGTCAAGTAGCCTCCTCTGGCAGTCAGAAATCATTTACCACTAGTACAGCAGCATCTTCTGCAAAATCAACAGCTACCGCTACCGCTACCCGCTTGAGTACTGAAGTAGTAGAACAACTCCGGCAACTATTAGCTGGTGGGTATAAAATCAGTGTTGAGCATGTAGATCAACGGCGATTCCGTACAGGTTCCTGGACTAGTACAGGTCAAATTCAAGCCTCCTCAGAAAGAGAAGCGATCGCAGCCGTAGAAGGACAACTCGGCGAATATCCAGGGGAATATGTACGCTTAATTGGTGTTGACCCCAAGGCCAAGCGTCGAGTATTAGAAACGATTATTCAAAGACCATAGCAGTAATGAGTGCTGAGTTAAAAGTGCTGTTAGCGGATAGCTAGGGTTTAGCCCGTGCTGAGTTAACACTTTAAAGACACCAGTTAAACCAGCTGTAAGCTCAGATTTTAGAACATACTAATTACTCAGCACTCAGCACTCAGTACTCAGCACTACACCTGCTTCCGAGGTTAAAATTTCCATGTCTGTGCCGCCACTGCGCCTCAGCAATAACTTTGATTCTTACATTAGTGGTGAGGTGACTATTCATCCAAGCGCGGTACTTGCACCTGGGGTGATCCTCCAAGCGGCTGGAAATAGCAAGATCATCATTGGGCCAGGGGTCTGCATTGGTATGGGAGCAATTCTCCAAGTCCATGAAGGCACTCTAGAGGTAGAAGCAGGTGCAAACCTGGGAGCCGGTTTTTTGATGGTTGGCAAGGGCAAAATTGGAGCAAATGCTTGTATTGGTTCAGCAACAACAGTTTTTAACTCTTCGGTTGAACCTGAACAAGTAGTACCACCTGGTTCAATTTTAGGAGACACCAGTCGGCAGATTAGCCAAATCAAGGAACCAGAACCATCTACAAATAACCCTACTTCTACAAATGCAGTACCACCGAAGGAAGAGGAAAATGGCTCAGGTGAGGTTAAGGAAAAGGTAATTTCCTCTACTAACTTCTCAGCTGCGGCTTTTGTAGATTTCAAACAAAACAAGTCGATTTCTTATTTTAAATCTCCCGCCACTCCCGAAAGTCAGTCTCCTCCCGTGGAGGAACCTGCCAATGATGCTAACTCCACCTTGGAGTCAGCCGCCCAAGAGTCTACAGAATATCATTCAGACCCCAGTCAGCCAACTACAGAATCTCCTAATGGTTTCGGGACTCAAATTTATGGACAAGGGAGCATCAGCAGACTGTTGACTACATTGTTTCCTCATAGACAATCCTTGAGCAACCCCAACTCTGACGATTAGTTCGAGTAAGTGTTAATTGTAAGGTGTCGGCTTTTTCCGTATTTTGGAGAATTCATCATGGAAACATACAATCAACGGTCTACTCGCACCACCCAAGGGGCGAGTAGTCAAGAAACCTTTCAAGATACCGCCTTAGGTTTAGTTTCTACCCGCAGCTTTCCCGCGATCGTGGGGACAGCGGATATGATGCTGAAATCGGCGGGAGTTCACCTGGTTGGGTATGAAAAAACTGGTAGTGGTCATTGTACTGCGATCGTCCGGGGTGGAATTGCTGACGTGCGTCTAGCAGTAGAATCAGGCGTGCAAACAGCTGAACAGTTTGGTCAGTTGGTTTCTAGTTTGGTGATTCCCCGACCTTATCCCAACCTAGATATAGTGCTTCCCATCACAACCCGTTTCACTAAATTGATGCAAGAGGGCAATTATAGCCGTCTGAGTAATCAAGCAATTGGTTTGGTAGAAACGCGAGGATTTCCCGCAATGGTAGGAGCGTGTGATGCCATGCTCAAAGCTGCTGATGTTCATTTAGCAGCTTATGAAAAAATTGGTGCGGGTTTGTGTACAGCGATTATTCGTGGTTCCGTAGCAAATGTGGCGGTAGCAGTGGAAGCGGGAATGTTTGAAGCAGAACGTATTGGGGAATTGAATGCTGTGATGGTAATTCCTCGACCCCTTGATGAAATGGAGTTAACCTTGCCATTGGCAAGCTGCTGGATAGAAGAACGGGAACCGTTAAACTTGCCAGTGAATATTAAAGAACAAGTTGCCGAAATCGAAGTATTAAGATTACCAGACTTAACCAAGCTACCGACAAAAGTTGCAGAAGAATTATGGAATGATGAATGATGATAGATGAATTTTTAAAAATCCTTATTCATCATTCATCAGGAGATGGAAGGCATCTTACGCTTTAGCTGTTCTGATAATACCTTCTTGAATCCATAAATAAAATACCATTATTTTAATATAAACAATAGAGTTTTATCTATGATAAAACTCGTAACTTTCTATGAGCATCACTACATCATTTGCCAGTGTTCAGCAATACTAGTTTTATATCTATTAATCGCTATATACAGGAGAATCACCTTGAACCAAGCGACGCTGCACCAGTTAAAGGTGTTCGAGGCGGCGGCACGGCACAGTAGCTTTACTCGTGCTGCTGAGGAATTGTTTCTCACCCAACCTACTGTTTCTATGCAAATCAAGCAACTTACAAAAACGGTAGGGCTGCCATTATTTGAGCAAGTAGGGAAGCGATTGTATCTGACGGAAGCCGGACGGGAGTTATTTGCCACTTGTCGGCAGATTTTTCACAATATAGCCCAGTATGAAATGAAGGTGGCAGATTTAAAAGGGCTTAAACAGGGACAATTACGCTTGGCAGTGATTACAACAGCAAAATATTTTATCCCACGTTTGTTAGGGCCGTTTTGCGAACTTTATCCAGGGATTGATATCTCGCTACAAGTAACAAATCACGAACAAATTTTAGAACGGATGAGTCAGAATTTGGATGACTTATATATTATGAGTCAAATTCCAGACAATATAGATGTGACTTGTGAACCATTTTTAGAAAACCCTTTGATCGTATTTGCACCAACTAATCATCCGTTATCCAAAGAAAAAAATATTCCTATCCAACGCCTGTCTCACGAACCTTTTATTATGCGGGAACCTGGTTCAGGAACACGCCGCGCCGTCCAAAAGCTATTTGAAGAACAAGCGGTAACGGTAAAAGTCAAGCTAGAGTTGGGAAGTAATGAAGCAATTAAACAAGCGATCGCAGGTGGTTTAGGTATTTCTGTTTTATCTCGTCATACCTTACTATCCGACACTTCAGAGTTTAGCATTTTAGATGTACAACACTTCCCTATTCAGCGACATTGGTACATGGTTTACCCATCTGGCAAGCAGCTCTCTATCGTAGCTCGTGCCTATTATGAGTATCTACTAACTGCCGCAAAGAATTTTGTCGAGCAAAATGCTGATACTACTTCTAGTACGCTCGAACCAATTCATGGGTAAAATAATTCGTAATGACGCTCTCTACGAGACGCTAAAAGCGTAGCTTGCTTCTCTGAAAGAGTACGCGGACTCGCTACCGCTGCGCTAACGTAATTATGAATTACGAATTACCTAAAGGGGGTTGACTCTTAGACCGGGAAACATTGACAATTAACCAGCAGAATCATTAAAAATGGGGGAAAACTGGCAATGGTTAACCCGGAATTGCCGTCTTGGCGCAAAACAGTACAAAGCGAGATTGTAGCTGTTACCGTGTATGCTGACAGAGCATTGGTTACACGGCGTAGTATAGTTAATTTAACAGGAATTGAACAGGAATTAGTAATTACCCCAGTGCCAATGACTCTAGAAACTGAGTCTGTCAGGGTTAGCGGTACAGGTACGGTAGGGGTGCGCTTGCTGGGAGTTAGTAGCGATCGCATTTACACTACTGAACCAATAGCAGAACGAGTAGCGCATTTAACAAGGCAAATTCAGCAATTAGAAGCAGAAAAACGCCATCTGCAAGCTCAGGTGGATGCTTTAGCATTGCAATCTAGTTTTATCGCCGGCTTACGTGAAAAAACAGAAGAACCCTTTTCCCAGAGTTTGTCGCGGAAAAATCTCAGCCTCAGCGAAACTTTGGATTTTCTAAACTTTCTCGGAAGCCAGTATAGTGAATATGCGATCGCATCTGGAGAGTGCAAAACCCAACAGCAGGAATTAGACAAACAACTGCAAGCACTCCACACCTCATTGCAAAAAATCCAAACACCTCATCCGAAAGAGAGTTTTAGCTTAGTTGTCGCAGTCGAAGTAGCAGGCGAAGGCGAATTTGAATTAGAGGTATCCTACATAGTAAATCGCGCTAGCTGGAATCCGCTTTATGACTTGCGCTTTAGCACCACCAGCGATATTGTACATCTGAGCTACCTTGCAGAAATCACCCAAAGCACTGGCGAAGATTGGATTGGTGCAAATCTCACCCTTTCTACCGCTAAACCAGGATTAGGTACACTCCCACCGAAACTTGAACCCTGGTATATTGATGCGCCACGTCCCCAAATGTTACGACGACGACAATTTGCTACCCAGCCACCACTGCTGCCTAGCATAGCAGATCCGCCTGCTTCTGCCGCCAGAACAGATTGGCAAGAACAAGACGAAGTTGCCGAGGATAATCTCATTCCAGCCGAAACCGTTATAGCAGAAGTATCCAAACAAGGGAGTGTAGTTACCTTTAAACTGAATGGTGGTGGTAACATTCCTAGTGATGGCGCACCCCATAAAACTACTATTTTCAACGATGATTATCCTTGTAGCTTCGATTATGTAGCAATGCCACGCTTGGTAAGCTTTGCCTATCTACAAGCGAATGTGAAAAATAATCCCAACGGTGCAACTTTGTTACCAGGTAAAGCGAATATTTTCCGCGATAACGTTTTTGTCGGCACTACTGGGTTAGACAATATTGCACCAGGGCAAGAATTCAAACTGAATTTAGGAATTGATGAAGGTTTAAAAATAGAGCGCGACTTAGTTGAGCGTTTGGTAGATAAAAGATTAATTAGTAGCCAGCGCCGGATTACTTACAGTTATCGGTTGATCATTACTAACTTACTCGACAAAGAACTAAATCTGAAATTAACTGAACAATTACCAGTTAGCCGCAACGAGCAAATTAAAGTGCGTCTTAGCCGCAGTAACCCACAAATTCAACTTGGTGAAATGGGAATTTTAGAGTGGCTATTAACTCTTCCACCCCAAGAGCGGCGAGAAATATATTACCAGTTTAATGTTGAACATCCGCCTGATTTAATGGTAGTTGGGTTAGATATTTAGGGAATCCCAAAAAGTAAATTCTCTGCTAAAAAACCATAACTCTTGTGGGGTAGGCATCTTACCATTAATGTCAACTTAAGCTAGAAGCCTCTTCAAATCTCGTTTTCAGCCTCCGGCTGGAAATGCTGCTCTTGATGGCTCTGCCGCCAGCAAGAGAGGCGGAGCCTCAATGATGAGCATTCCCAGTCTCCGACTGGGAACGAGATAAAAGCTGGTTCTAGAATTTTGTGGGGCTGCTAGTTTTCACGTTAAGTTGACACCAATGAGCAATGCTGTGCCCCTACGACTCACATTAAAGTAAAGGAGTTAGCAATCGCGAGACTCTCACGGCTAACTTAAACCAAAAAGGTTTTTTATCGTACTCATGAAGATCAACAGCAACACAGACGGCTAAATCATCCTCTAACATCTTTTTCACACTTTGGACAAACTCAGGCTCGGTAACAAAACCCATAACTTCAAAATTTAGAGAAAAAGAGCGATTATCTAAATTCACAGTTCCTACTCCTGCGAGATTATCATCAACTACTATAATTTTCTGGTGCATAAACCCATTTTTATAACGATACAATTTGATACCGATTGTTTCCATTTCGGTGTAGTAAGAGAAGGAACATAAATAAACAAATAAGTGATCGGGTCGATTTGGTAAGATGATTCGCACATCTACACCTCGCATTGCTGCCAGTTTTAAAGCCGACAATGTTGCCTCATCCGGCACAAAGTATGGACTAGCAATCCAGAGGTGAGTTTGAGCTTGATTAATTAGTTCGACGAAAAAAAGCTTACAAGCTGGCAAACGATCTGCGGGGCCTGTAGGAAGTATAAATGCAGTTTGATTAGTTTCCTGATTAACTTTTACCTGCCAATTAACTTCGATAAGTTTTCGAGTCGCCCAATACCAATCTCGCACAAAGGAATTTTGTAGGCTTTTTACAGTTGGGCCTTCAAGCATCATGTGAGTGTCGCGCCAGGGACTCAATCGAGGATTTTTTCCTAAATATTCGTCGCCAATATTCAGTCCACCGACAAATGCTATTTCTCCATCCACTACTAAAATTTTCCGATGATTGCGAAAATTAAATTGGAAACGATTACCCTGACCTTTGGTGGTGTTAAATGCACTGACTGCAATTCCATGCTGTTGTAGAGACTCGATATAAGGGCGAGATAGTTTTTTTGAACCAATTTCATCGTAGAGAAAATAGATGTTGATTCCTTGCTTGGCTTTAGCAATCAACGCTTCTTTAAATTCATTACCTGATTGGTCATCGTTAACAGTATAAAATTGAAACAAAATATAATTTGTCGCTGCTGCAATCTTTTTTAGCATTGCTTCATAGGTTTGCTGACCATTAATCAGTAATTCGGCAGCATTCCCTGATGTGAAAGAAATATCTGTAAAAGTCTCCGCTAATGGTTGTAATTCAGCGAGATTATCGGGCGGCGCAACTTGAAATTTAATCAGTTCGTTATAAGTAGGATGTAAAAGCTTGTAGTGTTGTGCATAGACTGAGCGCAGTGTTTCAGCATATCCATGAAATTTAGTTCTTCCTAAAATCCAATACAACGGAATTGCTAGCCAGGGAAAGGTAATTAGGGAAATACTCCAAGCAATTGCCCCTTGGGAAGAACGCACATTCATCACTGCATGGGCTGCATGTATAACTCCCACGAAATGAACAACAACTGTCGCTGTGCTAAAAATTGCGAGAACACTACTATCTACAAGCATCTTAATTTTTTTGAGTATTGGTATAAGTAAATTCTGCCAGCAATGGTTTGTGATCTGATGAACAAATTTCGTCTAGCACTTTTGCAGTGGCTTTTTTCACACTGATCTCTCGGTAAAAGATATGATCTAAAGGGGGTGATAATAGGAAGCGTTTAATTTTATCCTGATGATGAGGTGCGAAAACTACAGGCGTTAACCCTAATTTAGTTGTTACTTGATTGAGGATAACTGCTCTTTTTCGACTCCAAGTATTAAAATCTCCTGAAAATATTAGTGGCCCGCGATGTGTAGATAACGCTAGCTCTAATTCTTGCAGTTGTATTTTAAATTTATTTAAATCTACAAAATTTATCAAATGGCTATTGATTGTCAGGAGAGTTGTGCTTTGATCAGATAGCAGATACTCAGTAATTAAAGAAATTTTAGGAGTTCTCACAATCGGCTCATGATGTTGAGTAGTGATAACTTGTTTGGTAATTGGACTGATTGTAGCTGCTGTGAAAATCCCCGAATAGGTTTGATGATGAATATCTACAAAGTTAGGTGCAAAGCTCCAATTTTTTTTCAGCCATTTTCCCCATTCATCGGCTTCTAATTTGAGAGAAAACTCTTGTAAGAATATTAAATTTGGTTGATAAGTATCGATGATTTCTAAAAAATCTTTTACCCAAGTTTTATTATAGTTTTGTTTAGCAATATTCCAGCTAAGAACTTTAATTGATTTACTATCAATTTCTGTTTGGAGGGAATTATTTTTATCAATTGTCAGTTCTTGCAAACGTAGAAATCTATAACCTGGAACAAATCTCGTTACGAGAGTATTTACGTGTTCTTGAATATTAGACATCACTAATATTAATTAAAATGTATTTCTATTAGCTTAACGCTATTGAATAATTGTCACATAAAAATGGCGCACTTGTAAGGCTATCCCAAACTGCGGTTTTGGTAGCAGGATCAGCAAAGTTTCCAAGGGCATGATGGCCAGTTTTTGGGTTATTTTAAATCTGGTTGTGCCCAAGGTTCTGGCAAATAATCCTAATGTTTAGTTGGAATAACAGCGATCGCTTGGCATCGGGAAATGCATTGTCAATTAAAATTGCTGTAAATAAGAAAACTTGCAATACTGTTCAGTTAAGACAAGAGACGCGATGAATCGCCGCCTTTACAATAATCAGTCTTGCGTCTTGACGGCGATTTATTTTGAGGGGATTCACCTTTCGGTAGATTTAGACAGAATCATCAAAACTGTATATTTGGATGGTATAACACATAATTTGCGATAAAACCTCATGCCAAATCAGTAATTTCCAATCGAAAGATGAAATTTTGATTCAATTCTAGTTAATTTGTTCCTTAAGTTCTTCATAAGCCATGACATCCCCTGAGCCTCAAACTGATTTTGGAGAAAAAGCTCCACAAACCTCATTTGAGCCACCTTCTGGAAAACGGCGGTGGCTTTGGTTATTTTTAGCAGCACTACTATTGTTAGGGGGCGGAGCAGCGATAGTTTGGCGTTTGCTCACTCCGCAAAATTCAGCACCCTCAACTGCTAACACTCAACCTCAAGGGGTAAGAGTCAAAATATCGACAGTACAAAGCGGCATAATTGAGGAAAGTTCAGATTTTATTGCTAGCCTAAAATCTCAGCGCTCAGTCACGCTCCAGCCGAAGATTCAGGGTCAAGTTACCCAAATACTTGTCAAATCTGGAGATCCAGTCCCCGCAGGAGCGGCAATTCTCCAAGTAGATCGTACACCACAAGCAGCGATCGCTCTTAACAATACTGTGCCTCAAGGATTTTTATTGCAACTGGCAAATGCCCGCGCAACACTCAAATCTCTGGAAGCAGAACGATCATCATACGTTACAAATGTGCAACTATACCAGCAGAACTACGAAAAGTTTGTCAACCTAGCTGAACAAGGAGCCATATCTCGACAGACTAGCAATCAATTTGCTGATAGGCTCGCCAATGCTAAGACTAGTCTTGATGCAATTGATTCCAGGATTCAAGCACAACGAGCGATCATCTTGCAAGCTGAAAAATCCTTGCAGCAAGCTAATATAAATCAAACACAGCAGATCCGGTACGACAAAATTACCGCTCCCTTTAGTGGCACAGTTGGTAATATGGCTGTGAAAGTTGGTGATTTAGTTAATACTTCCACACAATTAGTTAATATCACCCAAAATCGACCTTTAGAAGTGAATATCTCTGTGCCACTACAGCAAGGGGCCCAATTGCGTAAGGGAATCCCAGTGGAGGTTATGAATACACAAGGTCAAAAGCTGGGTAGAAGTAGGGTATTTTTCATCGCACCTAGCGCCAGTAGTGAGACACAAACGATATTAATCAAAGCACTTTTTGATAATCCTAACGGTCAATTACGGGCAGATCAATTGGTAAGAGCTAGAGTGTTCTGGAATCAGCGCCCCGGAGTTTTAATCCCCACAACAGCAATGACTCGTGTCAGTGGGGACACTTTTGTTTATGTAGTTGAAACCGAAAAATCTCCCCAAGGTGTATCGCAACAAGTAGCTCGACAAAGGCAAGTGAAGCTAGGCGAGATCAAAGGTAATAATTACCAAGTTATCGAAGGATTACAGCCAGAAGATAAAGTTATTATCTCAGGATTGCTCAATCTTAGGGATGGTGTTGCGATCGTTCCAGAATTTTAATTAAGAGTAAAGGGAGTGGGAGTAGAGATAAGGGGAGCAGAAGGGGGAATAACTAATGCTCAATGACTAAAACAGCAGATAATCACTTTGGTGAACCAAAATCAAAGCAAATTAATTTATGGCATCTTTGGCAGGAAAGGTTGCAATTATCACTGGTGCATCGCGGGGGATTGGACGAGCGATCGCACTCAAATTAGCTGGTAACGGCGCATCTATTGTCGTTAATTATGCGGGTAATGCAGGAAAAGCACAGGAAGTTGTTGCAGAAGTTGAAAAGTTGGGAGTAGGGGCGATCGCTATCCAAGCTGATATTAGCAAAGTACCCGATATCCAAAGGTTGTTTGAGCAAACACTAGAACGTTTTGGTAAACTCGATATTTTAGTCAACAATGCCGGAATCGCCTTTTATAAACCAATTACTCAGGTGACAGAAGAAGAGTTTGATCGGATTTATGCAATTAATGTCAAAGGCACTTATTTTACTTGCCAACAAGCCGCACAACACATGTCAGAAGGAGGACGGATTATCAACTTTTCCTCATCAACGACGGTGATGATGTTGCCAACCTATAGTGCCTATGTCGCAACCAAGGGTGCTGTAGAACAAATCACGCGGGTACTAGCTAAAGAATTGGGTGCAAAAGCGATCGCAGTTAATGTTATTTCTCCTGGCCCCACTGATACAGAACTATTCCGAGAAGGCAAAACACAAGAACAGATAGACCGTTTAGCCCAAATGGCTGCTTTTGGCAAACTGGGAGATGTGCAAGAAATCGCCGACGTAGTAGCATTTCTCGCTAGCGACGAAGCCAGATGGATTACTGGGCAAAATATTCGTGTAAACGGTGGAATCGCCTGATTTTAATGACATTGGAGTAATGTCTTTATTTTCTCTCTCTGGTTCCTCTGTGCCTCTGTAGTTTTTTTATTGAACCGCAGAGGCACAGAGAACACAGTGTTGAAGAAGAAGTCAGAACTCAGAATTCTGTTCGATAAGAGAGGAAATAATTTTTACGAGTCGTGAAGCGTAAAGCCCCCGTATTTTTAATCGGAGGATATAAGCGAACAGGACAAATTTATTTGTCCGTCACGGTTCTGATTAGTTCTCTGAGAATATCATTTAAACTACGCTCTTTCTTGTGGCAATACTTCACAAGAATCTCGTACTCCTCATCAGAACATCTCACAGTTAATTTTTTCATGCCGTCATAATGCCGTCACTGTGGTACAATACTAGCATGAAGACACTGAAGTTTAAGTTATATCACCACAAGCGGAATAGATACCTCAAGCGCATGATTAATGCGAGTGGTGTAATCTATAATCATTGTATTGCTTTGCACAAACGCTACTACCGGATGTGGGGCAAACATTTAAGCTGTGCAAAACTTCAATCTCATATTGCTAAACTGCGGAAATGTAACCCATTTTGGCAGACAGTAGGATCTCAAGCAGTACAAGATATCTGCCAACGCATTGAGAAAGCCTACCAATTATTTTTTAAACATAATAAGAAAGGAGTCAGACCACCAGGATTTAAAAAGGTCAAGAAATACAAGTCATTTACCTTAAAGCAAGCCGGATATAAGTTTTTATGTGGCAATAGGGTAAAGATTGGGAGCAAAGTTTATCAGTTTTGGAAGTCTAGAGAAATAGAGGGAACTGTCAAAACTTTAACCATAAAACGAACACCATTGGGTGAGTTGTTTATGGTTATCGTTATTGAAGGCAATAAACCAGAAGCCAAATTTACGACTGGTAAGATAGCGGGATTTGATTTTGGTTTGCGTACATTTCTCACTTGTTCAGACAGTACAACAATTGAGTCTCCTCAGTTTTTTAAGCAATCCCTAAACGCAATTAAAAAAGCCAGCAGACAGCATTCTAAGAAATTAAAAGGTTCAGTTAATCGGGAACAAGCTAGAAAGAATTTAGTACGCAGGTACGAAGATATCTCTAACCGTCGTCGTGATTGGTTTTGGAAACTAGCTCATGAGTTAACGGATAAGTTTGATGTTCTCTGCTTTGAAAGCTTAAACCTTAAAGGAATGCACCGTTTTTGGGGTAGAAAAATATCAGACTTGGCATTTGGTGAGTTCCTGCAAATTCTAGAATGGATTGCCAAAAAGAAGAATAGGCAGATTGTATTTATTGATCAGTGGTATCCATCCACCAAAACTTGTTCTAGCTGTGGACATATTTTAGAAAGTCTAGATTTGTCAATTAGACGTTGGCGTTGTCCTTCATGTCAATCTGAAAATGACCGAGATGGAAACGCCAGTTTGAATATTAAAAGAGTCGGGAGTTCGACTCTAGGCGTAGGAGATGTTAGACAGTCCCAGACTGCAATCTCTGTCTGATGCCTGAATCCCCCGTTTTGAAAACGGGGGAGTGGCTCAAAATTTTCCTGTGAATACCCTCTTGGCTGGGCCTGTCATGTAAACCCTTTGGTCTACTTCTGACCATTCAATTTGTAAGGGGCCACCTGGTAATTCTATAGTGGCAGTGCGATCGCATTTTCCAGTTAATACTCCAGCTACTAAGGAAGCGCAAGCACCAGTCCCACAAGCTAATGTAATTCCAGCACCTCGTTCCCATACTCGCATTTTTAGATAGTCACGGCGCACTACTTGAATAAATTCGGTATTTATGCGTTGCGGAAAAACTGAGTGATGCTCAAATTTGGGGCCGATGCTTTCTAACTCAATCGCTGCGACATCTTCCACAAAGGTAATAGAGTGGGGATTACCCATACTTACACAAGTGACATCCCAAGTTTGCCCCGCCACCTCCAACGGCAAAGAAATGACTTTTTCTTCAGCAGGTGCAAGGGTGGTAGGAATTTCGCCAGCGAGTAACCTGGGTAAACCCATATCCACCTTTACTTGACCATTAGGAAGGATTTGGGGAATCATCACACCAGCTAGGGTATGAATGCGATATGTGATTGAGGATTGGGAAAATTCTTGCCCAGTCTCCAGTCCCTCTAAATCTGCTAAAAAGCCAGCTAAACAGCGAATGCCATTGCCACACATTTCTGGTTCGGAACCATCAGAATTAAAAATCCGCATGGTGTAATCAGTGCCATTTTCACCAGGTAGGGCAAAAATAACACCATCAGCACCGATACCGAAATGGCGATCGCACAACTCGATCGCTTGCTCTGGAGTCAATACAGGCAAAGATGACGAGCGATTGTCAATCAAAATAAAGTCGTTGCCTAGACCATGATACTTAGTAAATTCAATTGCCATTTCTTCAAGGATGAATTATCAAGGATTAGTTACTCTTTATTTTGCCTTGTAGGTTCATCTTTACTAAAAATGCTTACCGAATTTGACACCACTTTACCCAGTATTAGACAAGTCCAAAACCTGATCAAACAAACAACGCCAGTAGAGTTAAAGCTGCTAACTCAGGATGTAATCACAGGAAAGGTTTTATGGCAAGATCCACAGTGTATCTGTATTGCTGATGAAAACAGTCAGCAAACCACTATTTGGAAACATGCGATCGCTTATATTAAACCCAAGAGTTAGTCAAAAATCGGCGTTTCAAACGCCCCTTCCCACCTGCTGGCTAAAATTTACCAGATTAGGAAAACCTTGTAGTGGTAAAAATCATTTTTACTACTACTACTACAAAAAATCCTTAACGTTACAAACCCAAACTAGTATCGCAAGGCGGAAGTCAAAAAGAGGAAAGGGGGCCTAAGAACAGAAAACTCATACTTCTCTACGAGAGGCTGCGCCCTAAGAGTAGCTATGCCGCAGGCTTTACGGCTACGCAGTTCAACAACTACCAGACACTTGCTTTTACATTTTAGATTTTTCTATTCCAAAAGTAATAAAATAGGCATCAATCAAATACACATCTAATATAATTAAATTTTTATATAAATTAATATGATTGTGGAGTTAGACAATCTTCATTCTTATTGCCAAACATTTAGTGCTTGGCTAGCATCCGGCTATCAAGATGAGTCATGTTTACTGCGGGGGCAGGCATTGCAAGAGGTCTTAGACTGGTTACAGGGGAAAAGCTTGAGCAATTTGGACTATCAGTTTTTGGTAGCCAGCCAAGAACTAGAGCGTCGCCAACTTCAGCAAAAACTAGAAGGCGCTAATGAAGAATTGCAGCGATTAAGTACTCTAGCTACTATCGATTGCCTAACTCAAGTAGCTAACCGCCGACGATTTGAAGAGTATCTTGATATTGAGTGGCGGCGCATGACACGCTCACAACAGCCCCTCTCCCTCATCCTTGTTGATGTAGATTTCTTCAAATCCTACAACGATACCTATGGTCATCCAATGGGCGATCGCTGTCTTAGTAAAATTGCTAAAGTCATAAAAGATGTTGTTCAACGTCCTACTGATTTAGTTGCCCGTTATGGTGGGGAAGAATTTGCTGTAATTTTGTCTAACACAGACATACTTGGTGCTGCTCACATTGCAGAAAAAATTTGTTTTGCTGTACGGAAACTGGCAATTCCCCATGAAAATTCACAACTTAGTTCTTATGTAACCCTGAGTGCTGGGTTAGCTACAGTAATTCCTATATCTAACTCTAACTCTCAAAAAATAATTGTGGCGGCGGATAAAGCATTGTATCAAGCAAAGGCAGCAGGACGCGATCGTGTGTGCTCTCAAGAGCAAACTGAAAATCTAGAAGCAAAGCTGTTCCTCTCAGAGAAGTTGTTCATTAGAGAGGAATTATGGCTGTCTATACATAAATCTCAGCAGATTAAAGAGAAAAACCAACAGCTTAGGAAGCAAGTCCAAGAGGCTATGGAGAAAAACCAACAGATTATGCAGAAAAACTCCGAAATTATGTATAAAATGCGATAAAACTTTTGGACAATTATTGATGTCAATATTTGCTAATTGGATTAGTTCATTTTTTATCCATAGGGAGAAGCGCTTAAAGAGTTTCTGCCTCAGCAACTTTCACCACTGGAAGAGAAAGGGGTACTGAATTGGCGATCGCAAATAACTGTTCTAGTTGACTTAGACCTGTCAAACCACCACATAATAATACTTGATCGCCAACTCGCAAATCCATACCGCCATCAGGATAGCGGATAAACTTACCATCTCGCCGGATTGCCTGTACCTGTACTCCAAATTGCTTGGCAATATCTAAATCTGCAAGGGTTTTACCTAGTATTGGCGTGTCTGCATTGACTGTAACCCACTGACAAGCACTATTTTCTCCGGGAACAGCAGCTTGTCCCTTGGCGAATTCTGCCAAAGCTGCCAGTTCTTCATCAGCTCCCACCACCAACAAGCGATCGCCTTCTTCTAATTTGGTTTGATTGTTGGGATAATCGATTTCATCGCCGTTAGCGCGGCGAATTGCCATTAAACTTGCTCCTGTTAAATAGCGCATATCTGCTTCTTCTATAGTCATGCCAATTAAAGGCGAAGCAGTGGGGAGAGGATACCAGCGCTGATTTAAATCGAGAGTTGCTTGGCGTAAATCACGAGCAACTTCAGTTGCAGAACGCTCTGGCCGCAAATCTAAATAATGATCGTTGCGGATTTGCTGCATTTCTCGTTGGACATCTGCTGGTGACAACAAGCCTAAGCCAGTTAATAAATAAGTTGCCATTTCTAAACTGGCTTCAAACTCTGGTTGCACAACTTCCCTGGCTCCCAATTGATACAGCACTTCAATATTTTTATCCTGGGTAGCACGGACAACCAAATCTAATTCTGGGCGCAACTCCAAAGCGCGTTTCAAGCAAAGACGGGTACTCATGGGGTCTGGGAGTGCGATCGCCATTCCTTTGGCATGATTCACGCCGGCAGTTTCCAGAACATGTAAACTCACGCAATTACCATATACATAAGACACCCCAGCCTCACGCAACTGCTGAATTCTGCTCTCCGATTGGTCAATTACTACCACAGGTAGGTGATGTTGCTGCAACAACTTCACCAAATTCTTACCCACTCGCCCATAGCCACAAACTACCACATGGTCTTTGAAGGGCAAATCTTCCGATACATCTCGCGCCTCATCTTCTTCTAAATACGGTTTCAACCAAGGCATTGATTCGGCAAAGTTAAATAAAAATGGCACTAACCGCAGTACAAAAGGGGTAAGCATGAGAGTGACTGCGGTGGTTCCCAAAATTAATAAGTATACTTGTCGAGACACCAGCCCCAAAGACTGCCCTTCACTAGCAAGAACAAAGGAAAATTCGCCAATTTGCGCCAGTCCCAAACCGGCGATTATGGCTGTTTTCAAAGGGTAGCGGAATAATTTCACTAGGGGCGTGATAATCAAAAATTTACCTACGAAAACTATTGCCACCAACCCCAAAATCAATTCTAGGTTGTTCCACAAAAACACTGGGTCAATTAACATCCCAATGGCGGCAAAAAATAAACTGGCAAAGATATCCCGCAGTGGTTCCACATAAGTCAGAGTTTGATCGGCGTACTCCACCTCAGAAATCATCAAACCCGCGACAAATGCCCCCATTTCAATCGATAGACCCAAATGCTCCGTCAATAGGGCGATACCCAAACACAGGGCTACAACTCCTAATAAGAATAGTTCTTTACTTTCGGTACGGGCTAAGAGTCGCAATAAAGGCGGTATTAGCCAAATCCCCGCAGCGATCGCCCCAGCAGCAAATAAACCAATCAAAACTAGCGCCCTTAGCACGGTGATACCAATGGTTTCTGCTGGTTGGTTGAGGGCTGGTAAGACTGCTAACATCAGTCCTAGTGCCAAGTCCTGTACAACTAAAATTCCCAGCATTACTTGCCCGTGGGGCGTTTCTGTTTCGTTGCGCTCCATCAAACACTTGAGAACAACGGCTGTGGAAGACAAAGACAGAATACACCCTAAAAACATACCTTTAGCAGGTAAAGTTCCCCAGGCTCCAGTTAACCCACAGATTGCAACTGTGACTAGAATTGTCAAAGCAATTTGGAGTCCACCGCCGCCAAGAGCGATCGCTTTTACCTTCTTGAGTTCCGCAAAGGAAAATTCCACACCCAAAGCGAATAACAAAAAGGCGACCCCGAACTGTGCCAGAGTCTCTACTTGAATGACTTCTTTAATCAATCCCAGTCCGGTTGGTCCAATGATCATCCCGCCAATAAGATATCCTAGCAGCACCGGTTGTCGCAGAAGTGCTGCCAACAGTCCACCACAGGCTGCAACGGCTAGAACTGAAACTAAATCAACAATTAGCCTAAAATCTTCTTGCACCAGTTTTAAAAAAACTATTAAGACCTATTAATTCAGGATACAAAGTTTTATGCCCTCAAACAGCTTGTTTGGGAAAAGGGCATTGAGCATTGGGTAGGAGAGAATGATTTTACAATTAAATTTTAGGCGAGCCGAGGGCACTCAATAATAGCAGTGACCACGGCATTTTAATATCAGGTATAAGCCATGAATACTTTCTCAGTACGGGCAATGCAGCAGGCAGCACAAAACGCAGAGAGCGTAATGAGGCAGGACAATCGCCATTTTCATCAACAATTCCATATTTTTTAGCCAGTTCGGCAACAATTTGCACACGTCCTGTATGGTGTATAACATTTGCTTCACCAGCAAGTCTAGCGATCGCCCGTCCAGTTAATAAGGGAGTTTCCCAATTGTAGCGATCGCTTAAAAATGAGAAATTATTTTCATTACCATTGGTTTGATTCATCTCAGAAGCAAAACGCGAAAAAAGCTCAGTACCAACAATACCCGGCCAAATTGAAACAGAAGTGACGTTATGGGGTTTGAGTTCAACAGCCATGTTGGCAGCAAGGCGATCGCAAGCTGCTTTACCAACACCATAAACTGTATTAAAGAGATAAAACATACTACCCCACGAAGAAATAGTGCAAATGAGTCCAGAGTTACGCTTAGTCATCATCCGAGCCGCAAAAACACTCGCAACATAGTGGCTGCGGAGACCAACGTTGTTGCTAGCATCCCAAAGACTAGGTTCAGAATCCCAAAAGGGTTGTCCCTGAGCGTCTTTTAATGCCTGAACTCCTGAGTAAGCATTATTTACCAGTAAGTTGAGTTGTCCATTCTGCTCATCTTGAATGCGATCGAACAGCAAACGCACCTGCTCATCGTCACTATGGTCTACTTGAACGGGAATACATACACCACCGACTTCCTCAACGGCTGATTTCGTTTGACTAAGACTTCCTGAAACCCCGTCACTAGAAGAGTTATTGAGGCTGCGACCCGTGACGTATACAGTTGCACCTGCTTCACCAAGACCAATGGCAATTCCCCTACCAATTCCCCGCGTAGCACCTGTTACTAAAGCCACTTTACCTTCAAGATGTTTCATGAGCGCTCATTTCTAATCTTTTACCGTTAAATATTGATTATTACAATATTCTTTCGTAGCAGTGACTGAAACAACTTCTACTTCGATCGGTTTTTCTTTAGTTCCATCGAGCAAAAACTCACTAGCTCCTTCACGAGGTTTTTTCGGATTTCCCCAATCATAGGTGTAACCTAAACCTGTCCAAGGATAATGTTCTTGACTAGCAACTGCATAAGAAGTTGTGTATATCTCTTGCAAAATCGGATAACTAGCAGGAATCGGTATATTAAAAACATTACAACTAGAATCATTAATTTCTGGATCGACACATGGTCTACTTAAATCTTCAGCTTTCACCCACATTTCCACAAAATGCGTCTTATTTGAATTTCTATTTAAAATCAAGCCTAAATACTGCTGTAACCTCAGAGAAAGCATAATATTACCGGGAATATTTATACCGTTCCCCTTACAATTTTGACAAAATTCTTTAACTTGAGGAACGGCTGTTAACCAAGTCCGTGCTTCTATACTTTTTTTTGTACCTACTTTCCAATCCTCAGTTGGGTTTTTGACATATTTCCAACTCGCCATCAGATATTCAATTTTGCCATTATTTTCTCTCCACTTTGTTTGAGCATTACTTTTTGACAATGGCCAAAGATTGTTTACCACTTTATCTTTACTCGGTCTTTTTGCATCCTCAATCGCTTCATTTAACTGCTTTTTAAGAGCTTGATAACTCTCCGGTTTATTTTTATCTAGATATTCATTGACATTTGGGTTACTTTCTGATTGCGCTAAGAGATTCTTTCTCAGATTTGATGTACTCTGTATGGGAATTTCTCTAGCCAACAAACCAGAGTATCCTACTGCCAAAAATGCGCCTGTCAAGCCTAAAAATAGTTGAGCCTTCAATTTTTTCATCAAAATAATCCTGTGGATTTCCAACAATTGGGTATATGTTCTATCCCATGTAAATATGGGTTCAACTCAAAGATTGAATCTGATTTTATATGTATGTTTGGCTGATATGCTATTTGGCTTAATGTTTTTAATTAACTCTATCTGGATAAAAATTAATATCTATATCTACCAGTCTGCGACAGGTGTCACAACAGATAATTAATACAATCCCTACTTAGATATCAAGCAAACGTATGGTTATAAGAATAATTACTGTTTGGTATACATTTTAAATAAAAAATATTCTCAATTATATTGTGTCTTGTATCGCTTCATAATATGATTCAACTAATTTCTAGTTAAATGATAATTTTTCTCAGGTATTCTCATTGTGCCTTCAGGTACAACTAAGTAGTGTGATTGAGTGTAAGCGGATAAATGAAGTTAGATAAATTGTTTCAAAGCCTGCTGCTGACAGGTACGGTTGTTCTTTGTATCAGCACTCCTGGTAAAGGCGAGGAAGTACGAGAAGATGTTCAAGGCAAATCTTTTACCCAGGTGATAGGGAAATCTACTTCATCGCAAACAGCATCTGATAAAGAAAGTAAAAACATTCCCCAACTCAGCGAAATCAAACTTCCCGCAACTAGCGCTCAAATGCTAGTACAGACGCCAACACCAAACAACCCCCCGAATCCCGAACAAAGAAGTGGAGATCAAGTTGTAACAATTATGGGAGTTAAAGCCAATCCCACAAACAAAGGTGTGGAGTTGATTTTAGAGACGACTCGTGGGGAACAACTACAAGTTACAAATCGCAGTATAGGCAATAATTTTATTGCAGATATACCTGGGGCACAGTTGCGTTTAGCATCGGGGGAAGCTTTTGTATTTCGTTCCGAAAAAACCCTTGCAGAAATTACTGAGATAACAGTTACAAATGTCGATGCAAATACTGTCAGAGTGACGGTGGTGGGTGAGAAAGCCTTGCCTACGGTTGAGTTATTTGATGATAATGCAGGGCTGGTATTTGGTATAAATTCTACGGCAATAGCAACTTCTCCACCGCAGCAACCTCAAACACCACAAGATCAACAAAAGCCAGCAAGCGAGACACCGCAGCAAGAACCAACAGCACAGCAGGATGAGCCAATTGAGTTGGTGGTGACGGGGGAACAAGATGGGTATAACGTACCAGATACGTCAACTGCTACTAAAACCGACACACCATTGCGCGATATTCCCCAATCGATTCAGGTGGTGCCGCGACAGGTGCTGGAAGATCGCAAGGTGAGAAGCATAAATGAGGCAGTAGAAACGGTCAGTGGCGTTGTTGATGGCGGAACCAACTTCGGTGCGCCTTCAGGAGGCAGAGTCATCAGAGGATTTGTACAGACCGGAAATTTCCGCAATGGCTATCGAGATACAAATGATAGCTTTTCGCTGACAGGCATTGGGACGATCGAACAAGTAGAGGTTCTCAAAGGCCCCGCCTCAGTTCTATTTGGCGCTGTAGAACCGGGTGGAATCGTCAACGTTATCACCAAACAACCTTTGAGTGAACCCTACTACAGTCTCGGATTTGAGGCAGGAAATTTTGGATATTATCAGCCCAGCATCGATTTCTCCGGGCCATTAAATGCCGATAAAACTGTACTCTACCGCTTTATTGCGAGCTATCAAAGTTCGGAGGGGTTTCAAGATTTCGTCAAAACAGATATAACCACGATCGCACCCTCAATCACTCTCAAATTGGGGGATAGGACAGACCTGAATTTATACTATGAATACACTAACTATAATGGATATCCTAATCAGTCTGGCAGTTTGTTTTTTAGCGATGGTAGCTTCCTGCCTCGGAGTGTCTTTCTCGGCTATCCTGATTTAACCTTTATTGATGCCAAGACTCAAAAATTTGGCTATGCCCTGAATCACAAGTTGAGCGACAACTGGCAGATTCGTAACAATTTTGCGGTGGCTACTACTAGAACTAGAGACGCATTTGCTGGAGGAGCAGATATAGTCGATGATCGTTCGCTAGTAGGTATTAGCGCTGAAAGACGTGGATACTCAATAGATAATTATTTTGGACAGATAGACTTGCTTGGAAAGTTTAAGACGGGATCGATTTTGCACCAAATTTTAGTGGGTTTTGATTTTAATCGCAATGTTCAGACTTTTGAGGCTTTGATTTCCGACTCTGCTCTTCCCGATCTAGATATCTTCAATCCAGATTACAACATTTCAAACCCCGTATATATTCCAAATTATAGTTTCAATTCATCTACCCAATCTTACGGTGCTTACCTTCAAGATCAAATCAGTATTTTAGACAACCTAAAGCTATTGGTTGGGGGGCGCTTAGATTGGGTTTCACAAAATCAGACAAATAGCGGAATTGATTCTCTCGAACAGAATGATAGTGCTTTCAGCCCCCGATTTGGCTTGGTGTATCAGCCGAGTAAATCGGTTTCTCTCTACACCAGCTATAGTCAATCTTTTCTTCCTACCTCTGGATTCAATCCTGATAGTAGAGCGTTTAAGCCAACTAAAGGAACCCAATATGAAGCAGGCATTAAAGCTGACTTTCTAGACGGAAAGCTTTCAACAACATTGGCAGCCTATCAAATCACCAAGACGAATATTACGATACAGGATCAAAATAACCGTGATTTCCAGATTCAAGTGGGGGAGCAAAGAAGTCGAGGGATTGAGTTAGATATCGCGGGTGAGATTTTACCAGGGTGGAAGGTGATCGGTTCTTATGCTTATACAGATGCAGAAGTTACCGAGGATATTGACATTTCTGTAGGTAATAAATTGCTGGGTGTGCCAGAAAATCAAGCTAGCCTCTGGACAACCTATGAAATCCAGAAGGGCGATCTCAAAGGCTTGGGATTTGGTTTAGGGCTTTTTTATGTGGGTAAGCGGGCGGCACTTTCAGACAACTCGGTTGAACTACCCAATTACTTGCGTACCGATGCGGCGATTTTCTACCGTAGAGATAGCTTTAACGCTGCGATCAATATTCGTAATCTGTTTGATACGGACTATTTCAGTTCTACCTACGGTTACACTTTAGGTCTTGAAAGAGGTGCGCCCTTGACAATCATCGGCTCTATTCGTTGGGAACTTTAACTCGCTGTTGTGTTGGTAATCGGCTGAACAACGTGTTGCAATTATCTTATTGATACTTATCCTCAATGTTTTTACGTCGCTTCATCTATCTACTATTATTAGGAGTTTTGATGTTTGTACTTGTTTCGGCTTGTAGCAGAAATTTGAATTATAGTGCTACAAGCTTAAAACAGGCAACGCAAAACTGCCGAAAGGTAGAACATTTGATGGGAAAGACTTGTATCCCTCTGCATCCACAACGAGTTATAACGATATGGTCAAGTTTTTTGGCTGATATTTTAGCATTGGGGATTAAACCAATTGCAACGGGATATGATTCCAGTGAGCCTTTTCCAGAATATCTTCGAGACAAAGTAGATGGAGTTAATTTAATTGGAAACGAAAATGAACCAAACCTCGAAAAGATTTTGCTCCTGAAACCCGACCTAATTTTGGCTCATCCTTATATTCTGAATGTTTATTACAAGCAGATATCTACGATTTCGCCTACGGTCATAATAGGGCATCCCGATTTACTTACTCGTCGTTGGGATCAAGATTTGGTAGACCTTGGCAAGGTCTTAAATAAAGAAGAAGCTGTCAATCAATTAATGAAAGAATATTGGCGGCGGATTGAAAAACTAGAACAAGCCTTGGGTAGTCGCCGTCACCAAATGCAGGTTTCAGTTGCTTCGATAAAACCATTATCTGGAATTTGGTCTTATGGCGAAAAAAGTCCTGTTGGCACAGTTCTTAATGATATTGGGCTAAAACGTCCATCCTCACAAAGGGGGAATTTTTTCTATATAGGAAATATTTCTGAAGAGCGTCTGTCTGATATTGACGGTGATGTTCTCTTCTTTTTATCCTGGGGAAGCAAGAGTGCTAAGGAGACTTTAGAAAAGCTCCAACAAAAACCTTTGTGGCGACAACTTAAAGCGATTCAACGAAATCAAGTTTATCTCGTAGACGGGTTGCGCTGGCATGAAGGCGATATCTTTGCAATCAATGCAATAATTGATGACTTATTTAGATACCTGATCGGTACTCCTTAATTCAATTTGAGGTAAACCAAACCTACAAATTTTCTTAACCGAACCGTATTGACTCAGCACTTTCTTTTTCAGGCTGACATATCTGCGAAAGGAGGCGCGCAGTTGAGCTAGACTTAATCCAATATCAGTAATATTACTTATAATTTTCAAAAAAATAGATTATCTCCTACAGACACCGTAATGTTAATTTGTCTGCCTCTACAACGTAATTACAAGGCAAGATTAACAATCGATCGCTTGTCAAAAACATTGTTTTCTGGTTTAAATGAGGGGTCTGACTCTCTATTTATCATCTGTAGGAAAGGGTTTTGGTCAAGTCATCCTTATTAGTAATCAACTTCTGCCTAACTTCACAGGATGACGCTGGCTGAACAAGCGATTAAACTATGGATAATGTCGAGCAACTGTTGCTTTTAACACCACTTACATAAATTTAATCTCATTGTTAAATCTAAAATCTCATCCTGCTATATAAAATACCAGTTATGTCAGCGTATCAAGGAAGTTATGGGGAGACCACTGATGTGATTATTGGTGTTCACAACCAAGAAAACCTCGAATTACAAGCGAATTCTGCTCCTGTGGGTGCTCTTACCACAAGACAAGGAACTTTTTCTACGTTTCTTGCTCCCCTGACTCAGGATACTTTCAAACAGGTAGTTAAGGATGTCGAGCAAAAATTACAGATTGTCCATCAAACCCTGTCAATGCTGGATTCTCATGGGTTTGAAACAATTCTGCAAGAAATGTTGCATTCGATTACCTTAAAAACCGGGGAATTACTGGGGGCAGACCGGACGACGATATTTTTATTGGATGAGGAAAAACAAGAACTCTGGTCAATTTTAGCTGAGGGTGAAGGCGGTCGCTCTTTAGAAATTCGCATCCCCGCAAATAAAGGCATTGGTGGTGAAGTTGCCACTTTTAAAGAAGTTATTAATATTCCCTTTGATTTTTATAACGATCCGCGATCGCATTTTGCCCAAGAACAAGAAAAAAGAACTGGCTATCGCACCTACACTATGTTAGCTTTGCCACTCTTAAATGAACATGGGCAATTAGTGGCAGTAGTACAATTACTGAATAAATTAAAATCTGGAAATAACCACGATGCTGCACTTGCAGAGCGCATTGATACCAGAGGTTTTAACCGTGTTGACGAACAATTATTTCAAGAATTTGCCCCTTCAATTTGCCTGATTTTGGAATCCTCGCGCTCTTTTTATGTAGCTACCCAAAAACAAAGAGCGGTGGCGGCGCTGATGAAGGCAATCAAGTCACTTTCTCAAAGCAGTCTTGACTTAGAAGACACCCTAAAGCGGGTGATGGATGAAGCCAAGGAACTGATGAATGCCGATCGCAGTACACTATGGTTAATAGACCGCGATCGCCATGAATTGTGGACGAAAATCACTCAGGATGATGGTTCAACGAAAGAGTTGCGAGTCCCCGTAGGTAAAGGTTTTGCTGGGATCGTCGCGGCTTCTGGCAAAAAGCTGAATATTGCCTTTGATTTGTACGATCATCCTGACTCGGAGACATCTCAAGAAAATGACCGGCAAAATGGCTATCGCACCTGTAGCTTGCTTTGTATGCCAGTCTTTAACGCCGATCAACAACTGATTGGCGTTACCCAACTATTAAATAAAAAGAAATCTGGTGATTTTCCGCCCTATAATCCAGCTTATTCGCATAAAGCTCCCGACTGCTTCCAAGCTAGTTTTGACCGCAACGATGAAGAGTTTATGGAAGCTTTTAATATTCAAGCGGGAGTAGCGCTGCAAAATGCCCAGTTGTTTGCCACAGTCAAGCAACAAGAACAAATGCAACGGGATATTTTGCGTAGTCTTTCCAATGGAGTAGTTTCCACTGATAAAACTGGGTTAATTATCGCCGCCAATGAAAGCGCCCAACGTTTACTAGGATTGGGAGTAGATGACCGTTTAGAAGGTAAATTAGTTAATGATGTCATCGGCATCAAAGAAGGTGACTTTAGCAAGTGGTATCAGGATGCTTTACATGCAGTTGACTTAAAGGGTCGTCAGCAATATTACCCCGATCGCACACTTATAACCACTGGTACAGAACAGCATAGTATTAATTTATCGATTAACACCATTGCCGATGCTAGCGACCAAGAGCAAGTCCGTGGGGCGCTGGTAGTGATGGAAGATATCAGTGATGAAAAGCGGCTCAAGAGTACGATGTACCGCTACATGACCCAGGAATTAGCCGAAGAATTGCTGAAATTAGATGATGCTAAACTAGGAGGCGATCGCAAAGAAGTTTCGATCTTATTTTCGGATATTCGTGGCTACACCACTTTGACAGAAAACTTAGAAGCAGAAGAAGTGGTAAGTATGCTCAATGAATATTTTGAATCAATGGTGGAGGCAGTCTTTAAACATAAAGGCACCCTCGACAAATATATCGGCGACGCTATTATGGCTGTGTTTGGTTCTCCTCTACCATTAGAAGAACACGCTTGGATGGCAGTACAAACATCCTTAGAAATGCGCCATCGTCTACACGAATTTAATCAACGTCGCTATGTAGATGATAAGCCCAGAATTAAAATTGGCATTGGCATCAACTCCGATACCGTGATTAGTGGAAATATCGGCTCTAGTAAGCGGATGGAATTTACCGCTATTGGTGATGGCGTTAATCTTGGCTCCCGTTTAGAAAGTGTTAGTAAACAGTATGGTTGCGATATTATTATTAGCCATAACACTTTTCAACCATGTCAAGATCAAATTTGGGCTAGAGAACTAGATTACATTCGTGTTAAAGGTAGAAACGAACCAGTAGCCATATATGAATTATTGGGTTTGCGTTCCAATCCAATTGAAAGCGAAAAATTGCAAGTAATTGAGCATTATCATAAAGGGCGTGAGTATTACCTCAAGCGGCAGTTTTATCGTGCTAGAGCGGAGTTTGCTAATGTTTTGGCAGCCGATAGCCAGGACAAAGCTGCTATGTTGCACTTATTGCGTTGTCAGCATTGGTTACAATCACCCCCAACAGAATCAGATTGGGATGAAGGAGTCTGGACATTTCAGGAAAAATAATACCAATTCAAAATTCAAAATTAAGAAAGCCCGCTCTAATGTGGGTTTTCAGGTTTTATCTGTCACATTCTTTTTTTCAAATTGGTATAACTACTAAATCAATTCTTTGTGAGACGGCGATTTATCGCGTCTCTCTTTCTGCTTTAGGTATTAGACATAGCTTTTAGAATGCGGATTGGTATCACTCTATAAGCTCGCCCATATTAAAATCTATTCTTATCCAACCTTTGAGTCTTCGTAAGTTGTCGAGAATGAGTAAGGGAATCTGCCAGTGATGTACGATCAGGAAGGGTAAGGGATCGCTCACTTCAAAAATTGCTTCTTTACCCCGTCTGATGTTTCTTACCCAGGTTTGCAGTTGCTTAAACGATCTAATCTCATTTAGCCGCCAAACTTCGTGGTACAGCCAATAGGTTGGCTTGCTATCAGCAAGAGGTTGCAAAGATTCAGCCAGAGGTTCTTCACCAAGATAGGCATCCGCTACTCCTGGATGATTGTAAAACATAGTAATGGCGGAGTGAGTCCGGGGGTTACACTCAATCGCGTAAACAGTTCCGTCTTCTGCCTCGATGAAGTCAAAGGAAAGTTGCCCGGTTTTTCCCAGTTTTTTGGTAAAGTGACTCGCCCATTGCATAATTTCTGGCCGATCAACGTTTTCGTAATTGACTTGAAAAGCGGATGACTCACAGCAGCAGTACATTCTTGACTCTCCATCTCGCGCGGTTGTGTGAGTGCAGTATTCCTTTCCAGGGATAAATTCCTGCATAATCCAGGGGTTTTTCTCACTAATGGGCAGACTATTGACAAATGCTGCTGTTTCTGCTGGGGTATCGCAAGGTAGCTTTGTGAGATTCAAGCGACGTATTTGATCGTAGGGGATGCTTTTAATAATGTATTTGCGCTTCTCCTGAGAAAAGTCAAAATTGAGGACTTGTGCGGGATCGGTAATTTTGAAGGATTTGGGGACAGATAAACCGAACGATCGCGCTGTTTCAGAAAAGGCAAACTTATCATCCAGGATCTCCGTGACATCAGCATCGAAGTGGAAAAATTCACAAAAGTCTGGTAATGGTGGCTGGCCTCGATCGTAGTGAATGACGGAAAAAATGGCTACCGGGATAAAAAAGTCGATCTTTTCTGTTTTGGCGATCGCGTGTAGGCTTTTAATGTAGCCTTCTAAGTCTTTGCTTGGATCGGGAACGGTATAAAAGCCTGCAACAGAGTTGGAATATTTATTACCACTTGACCAGAATTTCTCAATGTCAATTATAATAACCCGATGCCCAGCTGCATGAAATGAACGCGCTAGCTGAAGAGTTTTAGTCATTCTCGCGCCAGCAATCAAGATATTTTTGGAATTGGGGTTGACAACAATTGACTTACCGAATGGTTGCTTAACAAAGTTCCATAGTAGCGATGTTAAGACAACAATGCAGTTTAAGGGAAATGCCAGTGCCAGTAATACAAGAGTGCCCAAGTTTTGGAACACTACAAAAATATGCTTTCTCATAGTTAGAATTTTGACATGATAGTGGAATCTGTGGCTGGTGCATAGGAAGAAGTTAAAGAGACAAGGAGGTACGATCCTGCCCTTGCTTCCTTTTTAATGATTTAATTCATTAAATCTCCAAAGTTCGTGAGCAAGCCAATAAATAGGCTTATTATCACTCAGTGGTTGCAGAGATAGAGGCTTTATATTTTACGTCTTCTCCAAACTGTATGAGTTTCCCGATGCAAAAATCAATCCTCACCCAAGTTTTTAAGGAGCGCAAACTATCGAGTAATAGTAAAGGAATGTACCAGTGATGTACCATTAAAAACGGTAGTGGGTCGTTTACTTCAAAGATTGCATCCTTTCCTCGCCAAATATTTTTAAACCACTGTTGCAACTGCTTTAACGATCTAATTTCATTGAGTCGCCAAAGTTCGTGATAAAGCCAATAAATAGGCTTACTATCACTCAGAGGTTGCAGAGGTTCAGCTGGAGGCTCTTTACTAAGATAGGCAGCCGCTAAACCTGGATGGTTATAATACATTGTAATTGCAGAGTGAGTACGGGCGTTGCACTCGATCGCATAAATCGTTCCATCTTCCGCCTGAATGAAGTCAAAAGAAATTTGTCCAGTCAGTTGTAGTTCTTTTACAAAATGACTCACCCACTCTTTAATTTCTGGGCGATCGACGTTTTCGTAATTGACTTGAAAAGCAGATGATTTGCAGCAGCAGTGTACCGTTAATTCACCATTTCTCACTGTGCTGTGAGTACAGTATTCTGTTCCAGGAATAAATTCTTGCAATACCCAAGGCTTATCTTTACTAATTGGCTTGCTTTTGACATGAAGCGCCATTTTCCCTTGAGAATCCATTGGTAGCTTAGTTAGATCCAAGCGTAAAACAGAGTCATAGACAATACTTTTGAGAATGTACTTGCGCTTTTCGTTGGTAAAGTCGAATTTAAGAACTTGTTCGGAATCTGTAATTAAGAAGGTTTTCGCAACAGATAGCGACAGTGAGCGGGCAATTTCTGCAAACGTAAACTTGTTATCGAGCATACTCATTGTATCAGCATCGAAGTGGAAATTCTCACAATAGCCTGATAACACTGGCTTGCGCTCGGAGTCAAAGTAGCTGGCAGCAAAAATGCCTACCGGCACAAAAAAGTCTATGTTTTCCTTTTTAGCGATCGCACGCACGGCTTGAGTATAGCCGTCTTTGTCTTCGTATGAGTCAGGAACCGTGTAAAAGCCAGCCACAGAGTTAGAAAATCGATAACCACTGAACCAGTATTTTTCGAGATCGAATAAAATGACTCGATGCCCAGCAGCATGAAACGATCGCGCAAGCTGAAGGGTTTTGGTCATTTTACCACCACCGATCAAGATATTTTTAGGATTCTCGTTCAAAACCACAAGATTAGCATTCGATCGGCTGAAAAAATTCCACAGTAGCAATGCGAGTACGACTATGCAGTTAAAGGGAAATGCGATCGCCAGTAATGCAAGTGTGCCCAAGTTTTGAAATATTGCAAAAATCTTCTCCCTCATAGTTGTAATTGTGACATTAGATTATACTCAACGCTTCATTGATTGCCGTTGTAAATAACTCATTTAAAGGAATTCCCGCTGCGTTCGCCGTACAGGCAATCACCGCGTTGTGGTCAAAAATACAAAATAATCCAGCTTCTAAGAACCAAGGTTGTCCCTGTGGGTCGATCCGAAAGTCAAATAAACTATAATGGCGACAGCCCAAAGCCAAATGACACTTCTTAACTTCTTGCTGAACCTTTTGGGTGATCGGGTCATTAATATCTACAATCCAACCTGGAACATAATTTTTAGCCGTTGAAGCTAAGTCGCCCTCGATTGGGATTTTGAATTTGTCAGTATAGCTGCGGATGGGTCTGGTTTGCGGGTCTATCTGATACTCTTCAAGGGGTAAGCCGATTAGCTCCCCATCTTTGACAATGGCACCACATCTGACTTCTCGACCGGCTTCAATAAATGTTTCTACGATTACCTCCGAAGCAAATTCAAATGCTTTCTTCAAGGCAGCATCATACTCACTCTTCTCTTTGACTAAGGACACTCCTAGAGAGTTGTCGGCATTTGCGGGTTTGATGACTACTGGAGGTGTAATTGTCGGAACGTCTCCTTGGCGGAGCAATTCTCCACGAGGTACTTTCACCCCTGCTGCTGCGACAATTGCTTTAGTTCTGGCTTTGTGAGCCGTGATTGCCATCACATCTGGAGTATTGCCTATATAAGGGATCTTTAGCAAGTCGAATAGTGCCCGATAATCAGTCATTCCAGGGAGACAAAACATTTGTGGCAACATCAGGTCAATGTTTTGCGCTGTTATAAACTGTATGGCATCTGATAGAGGCATCGGTTTAGCGGCAGCAATATCTTCTGGACTGAGAGAGGAAGGAAATCGCCATTGGCGATCAAGTGTGATGTATGCAATCAGAAAGTCATAGAGCGATGGATTTGCCGTAGCTACCAGACAGCTTTGGGCGTAATTGCGTGACAACTCACAATAAAAATGATTGTATGCAGATCCAACTAAATGAAGGATACGAAGTACTGGCATGATTCATCTTCCTAAGTACCGTTATATTTTTATATAACAACTGCGATTGCAAAAAATTGCTTGAGAAGAGATGAGGAAGCAAGCGGAAATTATTCCTTTTTATATTCTTCATCCCTTTGAAGTCTAAGCCAAGGCTTAGAGGATGTTTGAAAAGTATTTGACTATGATTTTAGGCACTTGTTGATCCCCCCTAACTCACGCCAGTCGCTCATGGGGGAAACCCCCAAGACCGCGCTGGCTCCCCTTATAAAGGGGGGAACCGGAATTAAAGTCCCCCAATTGATCGGGGGATTTAGGGGGATCTAGAACGTTTTGATACCTACAATAGGACTTTTCAAACAACTTCTTAGACTTCTCTGCTCATCTGTCGATTACACAACGCGTCTAATCAGGGTTATACCATCTCGGATGGGTAACAAAACTTGCTCTACACGAGGATCGGCAGCGACAATACGGTTAAACTGAGCGATCGCTTCACCGTTGGCGGTGCGTTGTTCGGGTGGTAGATAAACTTGTCCCTGCAACAATGTGTTATCCACACAAATGAAGCCGTCGGGAGTCAGTAAGTTACTATCCAAAATGGTCTGGAAGTAATCTACATACTCTTTTTTATCCGCATCAATGAAAATCAAATCGAATACTTCATTTCTGGCAGCTAGCTTGTGCAGTGTCTCTAAGGCAGGTGCTACTTCTACAACGATTTTGTCGCCGTGGGGAGACTCACTAAAGCAAGCTTGAGCAAATTCAGCAACGTAGGGATCTACTTCGCAACCGATAAGTTGCCCATCACTTGGTAATGCTTCTGCCATTGCTAAAGCTGAATACCCTGTGAACATTCCTACTTCTAGAATGCGCTTTGCCTTGGTGATATGAACAAACATTTTCAATGTCTGTCCTTCCAGATGTCCTGAGAGCATTTCCTGCTCTAGTTGACGCACTGTTTCACCATCGCTGAAGCGTTTGCTCCAGTCTTCAATGCTTGTTTTTTGCGCTAATGCTGTCAATGCGCTCGATTCGGGGGTGGTGTAATCATCCAAGTAGGGATCTAAACCCGCCGCTAATTGAACACCCTGCCGCAAAGAATCTAATATCTCTACGGGAATGTTGTTCTCTTCTGCCAATTTGAGGGTTTGCTGTAGCTGCGCTACTAAGATACTGTGTGGCGTTATCGGCCTAGCTGTTTCTCGTCCTAAAACACTCGTCATATCTTCACACCCCCACTAGCTTGCCTTTTTGACTTTCAATGTATGCGTCAACCCCTTCTCCGCCACGAGGGTATTTAGCACAAAGATGTTTGTGTTCAGCTAGGGCTGCATCAAGTTCTTCACGAGTCAAATCGTTGGCAAAGAAGCACTCACCAATCGGAGAAGGCATAGCTGCACGTTGTTTACCATCTCGTGTCAAGCTTATAGACTGGGTAGCATCCCAGAGCAAATCCCCATCTAGTAAAGGATGATCGAGTGATAAACCGATACGACTCATCAAATCTAAGATGCGATCGCGCTCTGCTGTGGGAATATAGCCGCGTTGTGCTGCAATAGTTGCAGACAAAGCCATATCTATATTCACCGCATGACCATGATATAGGGGTATCTGAGGTGCTAATTCTAAGGTAGGACTCCAAGTGTGGCCGTAAGCGATGACGCGATCGAGGTCTATTTCATGCAAGTTAGGAGTCTCTAACTCCAACATGGTTTTGATTGCTTCATAGTTAACTTTATGAGCAATCTCTTTAATTTCCGGTGTCGCATTCACATGTCCAAAGTGAGTGGACAGCAGTTCTTCGCCATATTCGTATAGCAGTTCAAAGACTTCGGAGTTAGAAACTACAGCAATTTTCACTAACTCTGCCATCCCATTACGAACTTGAGCCGTTGGCAAGGTTTTCAAGAATGAGAAATCCAGGATCACTTTCAAAGGTGCATGATATGCTCCCAAGCGATTTTTCAACTTGCGATGATTAACTGCAACCTTAATCGCCACACCTGCATCGATCAAACCAATCAACGTGGTAGGAATGCGAATATAGTTGCTCTTGCGACGGTAAGAAGCGCAAGCAAACCCAGCTACATCAGTAACTAGACCACCACCAACAACTAATACTGGTTCTTTACGAACTAAGCCGAAGTCCGAAAAAGCGTCAACGATTTTTTCAAAGCTTGCCAGGGTTTTAGCTGGCTCTGTAATGATGATCGGAAATACTGTCAGTTCAATGTCATAGTGTCTAAAATATGACCTGATCTGATCGCCATAAAGTTCATGAACATTGGCATCAATTACAGTCAGACAGCGACCAAATTTTGCGTAGCTATCTGCAATTTCTCTGTTTTCAATATCAAATGCACCGTTCACATAGACAAGACTAAAATCGATTTTTTCGTAACCTTGTACGTGAAACGCAGTTTCGGTAGCTTCAAATGATGCTTGAACCTTATTCATTTTGTTGCCCTTATTCCAATTAAAAAGTTGTGAGATTTCGGTAATAATTGCGATTTACCCTAATGTCTGCCAGCACGCAACTATGCTTTTTATCCTTTCAGATAAAAGACAGTACAAAATTAGCTTTTTATTAAAAGCTAACGTATATTACTGACTGGTAATGTTTTTAAACAACACCATTCATTTGAGTAAATTCTGTAGACTGGTTAACCTTTAATTCGGCATAACCACAAAGAATTCAATTAGCCCCACTAGTAATATATTGCATAGTACTTACCTGCTTTTTCTGTGGGTTATTGACTTTAAATTGGGGAAATTCATCGAATTCAGATTTATTCCACTATATCTAAATATAGTGGCTTTCCAACTGTCCGATTCCGCAGAAATTCTAGCCTAGACAACTGATGGTATCGTTCCTCTCCAAGCTTCAATTTCAGGTTAGAACCCTGATTAATTGTTAGTTCGCTGTTTATTAGCATTAGTCTAAAGCCTTATATTACTAAATCTTTTACACTCTATTTATTTCAGAATGACAGTCGACTTTTAGGAAGTTCACTAAATTTCTATTAACTCCAATATGTTTATCTCTAGCAACTTTCCGATCGGTAGATTTTACAAAACTCATATCTTAGTAAACTACTCATATTATTTCTTATTGTCTATCTCCAGACTGACATTTGATATTACAGGTATGATTAATCCCGATCTTACTGTGTTTTTGCATTAGTCTTAAACCAGAAAATAGCTAAAAATACAGATGACTAACTGTATTTCATTCGGAGCATAAGTACAATAACTCTTCGTTTGAGTTAATTTAATACCCAGCGATTCATCTGCCTACCTCAGTAACTTCTGAAAATTCAGAATTTAAATATATCTGAGTTTTTGTAATGAAAATTTAACTTTTCTAAGGAACGGTTCTGTCTGTTAGAGGGTTCTCAGTTTGCTTTAATTGCCTTCTTATCGCTAAATTAACCCTTTTAAGTTACCAACCAGCAAATAATTTACTAGTTGGTAACTTAAAACTACAACACAAATCATAACATTACACTAATACAAATCATAACATCTGTAAATATATTTAAGTCAATCCACCGTGCGAGGTGTACTAAATAAGCAGGTATCTACAAAAAAGTATGCCTAAAGATAGATGCTTTATACAACAAGATGTTTTATATAATTCACAACTCAGGAGTCAGAATTCAGCAATTCTGTTAGCGCAGCCCATTCTGAATTCTGACTCCTGTTTTATTATTCTGCGGGTATGGTTCGCGGGTAGAAGATTGCGACTAATTGCCATCGATAGAAAACTACTGCCAGGATATGCGATCGCAGGTAGTACACTCTTAGAGGTTGTTTGAAAAGTGTTTTGCTGTGACTTTAGGCACTTTAGATCCCCCCTAACCCCCCTTAAAAAGGGGGGAACCGGAATCAAAGTCCCCCTTTTTAAGGGGGACTTAGGGGGATCTAAAATTTTTGATACCGACAAGAGGACTTTTCAAACATCCTCTCAGACATAATAGACATCTGGTGAAAAAGAATTGTTTTGACGTAGCAGTGCTACGTCTCTACAAGGATTCTGGATAACGCATATTTAATTTTTGGAGATATCTAATGAGACACACTGTCTTTATATCATGTCTGCGTTTAAAATAGACAATTTTACTGTCGTACTAAATGTGGGAATTTGCGAGTGCGATCGCTTAGTTACTTATGATCTAAAAAATTGAGTATTTCTAACAGACAGAATCTATTTAAATTACTTTTTATAAAATCTTAATATTTCTCAACTAAGTTTAAAAAATCTTGGGATTGAGTTCATAATTAAGTAGCGATCGCTTTGTAAAGGTTAGTTGATATTTCTTGTCAAACTGCGAGTAAAGTTGGAAACTTAAGAAATACGACACACGCAATTATTTTATGACTGCTATTTCTAACTTTGAATTCAAACGACCAATTTGGCAAACCGCAATCATATTGACTTTAGGCTTTTGGCTCAGTGCAAGTCTAGTTTTAGACTGGGTAATTATGCCTAGCCTTTATCTTTCTGGGATGATGAGCCAAGCTGGTTTTACGACAGCAGGCTATACGATTTTTTGGAACTTCAATCGTATGGAGTTATTATCTGCTGCGATCGTATTGACTGGGGCACTAGCTTTAGGAAAAACTCAATATCACTGGCGTATTGGCAGTATTGTTCTATCTGGGCTGTTGCTAACTATAGCTATGCTTGACACCTATTTCTTAACTCCGCAGATGTGCGCCATAGGAGTTCAACTCAACCTATTTGAAGCTGCTGCTGCTATTCCATCGACAATGAATTTACTGCACAGTGGTTATTGGCTACTGGAAGTAGTTAAGCTGGTAGCATGTGGTACGCTTTTAACCTGGTGCTGGCGGGAGCAAGTTTAAGTCGATAGAGAAATATAACAGTGAGAATGTCTAATTATAAATCTCACGCCAAAGACGCAAATCCCTTATTTGCGTCTTTTTGCTACATATATCTTAAGTAGATAAACAAAAATTTTTCCAGTAATTGTTGTAATTAAATAAGTATCTATAATTATCTTTTACTGTACATTTTCAGCCTTCCCGGACATCCGAACAAATAAATATTTATGACAATTTTCTGGAAGATGCTATTAATTAGTTTTCATGTTTGCTTTACTGATTTATCATGAAGTTTATACATTTCTACTAACTTTTTTTGAAAATTATAGTAACCTGAATTTTAGTGAGTACTTTGCTTGTTATCTACCATCTAGTTGAAAACAGCTATTTTGCAGGTATTTACTACCAATGAAGAATTTCGCTGTAAATTCTTGAATTTGTCACTCTAAATTGTGCAGGTGACTATTTAGCCCCAGCCCACACAACATTAGAACCCGTTTGCAGTACTTATGAAGAGATTCCCTTGTGCTGAATTGTCTGCCTGTGCATCTCACTACACACCATCATGGCGACAATTATCAGCTAACTCATCCTTGGTCGGAGGTTTACCATTCTTGTTGTGCGATAATTTTGCCCAATCCCAACATTAAGAGTTGCTCTACAATCACCAACCTAAGTAAGACATTGAGTTTTTTGAATGCTTAGTTTTTAATCATACTTTTTCTCTGGAAGGAGTTTACCTCAAGAATAAACTTCTTAAAAAAGTACCCGACCACTTTCGCCACGGCTGTAAAAACATAGTTCATCAGTGCGGACTGAATGCCTCAAAGCCTTGATTTAGCAGCATTTACCTCTGTATAATAGTATATTTTGGTCGCTTTCTATTTTAGCATTGGGAGCAACAAAAATTTTGCAAGAGAACTAAAGCATCTGTAATTTAAGGCTGCAAAATACGGATAACAATGATGCTTTTGTGACTGATGGGCGAGAGCCAATTGTCTATAGGTGGCACTTGAGCTACTGTTAGATTGGCTAGATTAGCTAAAGATACAGAAAACCAATCTAATTTTTGAAATACTATATCCTGGCAACTAGTCGGGCAATTTTGCTATTGGTCAGTAGCATAAATTGGTTTAGTTGTAATTCGCGGATTATAGCTTAACAGAGATTGGTGAATTAAGAGTTGGGGGGTGTGGAATCTCTGTACTAACTCAATTGTGACCACTATATTTATCTGATAGTGCTTCTAACAAAGTCGCAGTGAATTCCGAAAAGGTAATTCACTAATTTTGCCTGCAAATATTAATTTTATTCCAAAGCAATTCCAATGAAGACACTTCCGATTAGTAGATACAGATTTTTCCAAAAGCTTCAGCCCCTACCGTTGTTAAAAAAAATCACTGGTAAGTCTGTAACTGGTTGTTTGCAGGTGTTTAGTACATCAGGCTCTTGGTCAATATATGTGGACGAGGGTAAACTAATTTATGCCTGCTACTCAGAGAAAATGTTTGAGCCGCTTTACAGAAATTTGCAGTGTTTGAGTCAGGAAATTTCTACTCTCCCTGACGGAATCAAAGACCAGTTGCGGGCAATATTTGAAACTGGTATTGAAAATCAGGCAATACCGAATCCAGATTATCTAGCTATTTGTTGGTTAGTCAATCAGAAATATATCAGTCCTTCTCAAGCAGCAATGCTGATAGAGCAATTGGCGCTAGAAGTTCTGGAGTCATTTCTGAACTTAGAAGAGGGGAGTTATGAATTTATTTCTGAAAGCTTTCTGGATGATATGCCAAAGTTTTGTCATCTAAATCTCCGCTTACTAGTTGAACAATGTCTAACACCCCAAAGCTTTGAACAAGACTCTCGTAGAGAAGTAGCTTATCGTCAAACCTCACCAAGTTCTCAATCACACCCCTCACAATTTTTCCAAATAAATGAGCTACAATCAAAAGCCAAAACTACACCAAAATTGCCTGAAATAAACAGCTATAAACCAGCAGCCTACTCTGTTAGGAGTAATGAATATAGGGGTCAGCAAATTATTCAACCGCCTGTTGACAAAAAAATCTACACAATCTTTTGTATTGATGACAATCCTACAGTCTTGAATGCTGTTAAAAGTTATTTAGATGAGCAAACATTTTCTGTTATGGGAGTTACCGATTCTTTAAAAGCTTTAATGCAGATTGTCCGTATAAAACCCGACATAATTTTGTTGGATATTTCGATGCCTAATTTAGATGGATATGAACTCTGCTCTTTACTGCGTAAACACTCACATTTTAAGAATACACCTGTGATTATGGTGTCAGAAAAAGTAGGATTTATAGATAGAGCTAAAGCTAAGATAGTTAGAGCATCAGGCTATTTAACTAAGCCTTTTACAGAAGGAGATTTACTAAAAGTAATTTTTCAACATATTGTTTAATTTCCTATGATGAAAACCAACTCTACTTAAATAACCTATTATTTTGGAGATTTAAGGTTGAGTATTATCTGGATTGCTACCATTTTATTTATAGAAGATTGTCTGAGTGAATTTAAATTAATTAGTCATTATCTTACAGATTGGGATTACAATTTTATCAAGACAGATAGTTCTAAAGAAGCTCTAAAAATAATCTTAGAAGAAACTGCCGGCTACGATTGTTACTAATGAAGATATTACCATAAAGAATGTTTCAATCATTACAATAGCGATCGCACCCCTCTTGTTTAGGATTTTACAATGCTTTATCCTACCTGTAGGGATAATTCATGAATTACCCTTTCCGTCTAGCTTGGATTGCTTGTACCAGTGCATCTAAGCGTTGATTAGAATTAAAACTACCATTGGAAGCAGCTGCGATCGCCCGTACCTCACTCAATGATGCTTGTCGATTGGCATAGAGTGTTGCGATCCCCAAAACAATAGCTGCTACTAGAGCTACACTTACCCCTATTAGTAATCGTTGCTGATGGCGGACGCTCTTTTGTTCACTTGCCAATCGCGCCTCAGTTTCTTTAAGCCGTTCTCCTTCTAATTTTTGTTGGAATTCTCGACGTTCCAAGTCTTGGCTAGCTGCTAAAAATCGATAGTCCAAATCGCTGAGACTTTTACGCTGAGTCTAATCCAATACCTCTTGTAAGGCATTTCCCCTTAGCAGGCGTGACTAATCTTGAAAATCCGATGCTACCCAAGCATTGAATGGCAGTGAGTAAGGGCGCAAATTGTCTAACTGTCTTAACACCCATTCTGAATTGAAAATACTGCGGTAGATCGGATTTTTAATTCTGAGATAGCCATTGTATTTCTCAACCAATCCCGATAGTAAAAGCTCCGTCTGTTCTCGACTATCATCGGTAGGTATGGGAGATATCGGAGGTAGAGGTAAGGAGTCGCTAATGTCTTTATTGTTTGCGTCCCCCCTGTCCTCGATTTCCTCTGCTTGCAATACCTGCTGATAAAGACTTAACAACCGTCCGGCTTGTTGTTGGTTGAAAAGTAAGCGATCGCGAATAGTGCGGAGGTGTTCTGGTTCATCTTGTGATTCCCAGTGTTGAATAATGTGCGATCGCACCAATTCTTCTACCCAATACGCCTCAGTTTTTGGCGATAAAACAATTTTTTGATCTGATGACTTTGATGCACTTTGCAGAACTAACTGACAGAGTTTTTGAGTCAGAAACGGTTGTCCCCCTGTCCAGTAGATTACCTCTTGTAGCACAACTTCTGGTTGGCTAATTGCTTCCTTTAACCCATTTAGCAATGGGCTAGCTTCATGCAATCGAAAACCGTATAACTCTATAGCCGTCCCAATATTAAAAGGTGTCCGGCGTTTGTCAGCAATTAAGTCAGATGGACTGACTACTCCAAACAATGCAAATCCCAAGCGTTGAAAATTCGGATCGTGTGCTTGCTGATTGTAGCAATGACGAATCCAGGCAAAAAAGTCATTGACCGGAAAATTCAAACTCAGTAAACTATCAATCTCATCAATGAAAATGAAAATGCCTTTGGCTTTGTCGTCTGTTTCACCATCGCCCTTGACATTTGGCAGCAACACTTCTTCAACAAACTGGTGTAGTTTTTGTATAGGAGAAAGACCTGCTTGTATATCCCACCATTGCTTAAAGTTGACGTGTTCCGCCAGATTTAACCCGTAGAACATGCTAACAATGATTCCTTTATACCATTGTGCTGATGTGGTATCGTCGCTACCCAATTGAGTCACATCTAGGTAAACACATTTATAGCCTTCTGACTTGAGACGATGACTTATTCGCTGTAATAGGGATGACTTACCCATTTGGCGAGAGTTAAAGACATAGCAAAAATCACCATTTTTTAGACTGGTATAAAGCTTTTCGTCTGCCTGACGCACAACATAAGTGGGATCGTCACTGTGGAGGCTACCGCCAACTTGGTATCTCATGCAAAAGTGTGATTAGAAAAAAAAGAAGATATAAAAACGATAATTGAAGAATTCAGAATTCAGAATTCAGAATTTTGTTTAGGGAGACAAAAAGAAAAATTAAAACCTTTTACTCTTATCTTTATACCTTTATACTCCCTGCCCCCAGTCCCTTTTTCAAGCAATCGTGTTGTCAGCTACAGTTATATTCTAGGAAAGTAGGCAACAATATTCGTGAATAACTAGAAATGCAGCCCTACCTATAAAAGATGCTGCCGTTTCATGAAACCCCGAATTATTGTTTGTGGCTTAGGACGTACCGGATATAAAACCTTTCGTCTGCTGAGACATCAGGGAGCCTTCGTTGTTGGTATTCATCATCAATCTATCCCTGGCGAAACGGCAGGAGATGTGATTGTTGGCGATTTACAAGCAGCTTCTACCCTAACAGCAGCAGGAATACAACAGGCACATACTATAGTAATCGCTGGATCTAAAGATGCTTTGAATTTGTCTATTATGATGCAGGCGCGGGTGCTGAATCCCCAGATTCGGATTATCAACCGTTTTTATAATACAAATTTAGGAGAGCGCTTAGATCAAAGTTTGCCAGACCATTTGAGTATGAGTGTTGTAGGATTAGCAGCACCCGTATTCACCTTTGCAGCAATGGGAAACCGAGCGATCGGACAAATCAAATTATTTCAGCAAAATTGGCCAATTCACGAAGAATACATTGATGAAAATCACTTCTGGAAGGGTCGAAAGCTGAGTGAATTGTGGGAAGACCGATCGCGAATGCTAATTTATTACTTGCCAGTCAAAGGCGAGATGGATTTAGTGTCAGCTGTCATCTCTGGACAAGAAATCCAAGTAGGCGATCGCATAATTATAGGCACTCAACCCCGCATCCGTTCTCCCCGGCGATCGTTGATTAGAAAACTGCTGAAAGTTATGACTAATTTTAAGCAGTTTCAAGAACACGGGCGATCGGTAGTGCTGGGTGCGATTGCACTATTGGCGGTGATTGCGATCGCTACATTCACCTATATGTCGGCTGAGTTGAGTTTGTCTCCTGTCGATGCTCTATATTTTTCTGTAGGCATGATTACTGGAGCAGGTGGTAATGACAAAGTAGTAGAAAATGCTCCTAACAGTATTAAGTTATTTACTGTTGTGATGATGCTGGTTGGAGCAGTGGTGATTGGTATTTGGTATGCCATGCTCACCGATTTTGTCTTAGGAAGCCGCTTTAAGCAATTTTGGGATGCAGCCCGAATTCCCCAGCGATCGCACTACATTGTCTGTGGCTTGAGTGGCATTGGCGTGAGAATTGTCCAGCAACTCCACGCCAGCGGACATGAAGTTGTAGTAGTTGAACCCGACTCCAACAGTAAATATATCAATACCGCCCGCGAACTCGGTATCCCTGTCATTCAGGGCGATGCTAGCTTTCGCACAATACTCAAAGCCAGCAATATAGACTCTGCCGCCGCAGTGCTGGCTGTTACTAGTAATGATGCTACCAATCTAGAAATTGCCCTCAAAGCCAAAGGTTTGACACCCAGCATTCCGGTGATTGTTCATTATGCCGATCCCGATTTTGCTGGCATAGCGCAACAGCTATTTGGCTTCGAGGCCGTACTGAGTCCGGCTGAACTAGCAGCCCCAGCTTTTGCCGCTGCCGCACTAGGGGGACGCATCCTCGGCAATGGCATCACAGCAGATAGTCTTTGGGTGGCTTTTGCCACTGTGATTACAGCTTCACATGCCTTTTGTGGTCAGTGGGTGAAAGATGTAGCCATGTCTGCTGACTGTGTACCTTTGTACGTAGAAACTAATCATCAAACTCTTCATGGCTGGGATTTGTTAGAAACAAATCTCAGTGATGGTGATGTTCTATATATGACTATGCCAGCAACGCGGCTATATCAATTGTGGCGAGACGAGCGAGTTTGTGAATCACACGCTTAAATACAGCAGGGAATAGGAAACAGGGTTGAAAGTCTCTTGGTATATGACTTTTTATGCAGTTTTGTACCTCATTTAAGGTGAGTTCGACGAACCTCTCCCTGCCTTGAACTTTAGTTCAAGTCTGTCCCTCTCCGACTCGGAGAGAGACGGTTTTGCGTAGTAAAACCAGGGAGAGGTTTTTTGATTGAGCAAATTGGGTAGATATTATATGAGCAATCGAATTCACGTTTATTTAATCCACGTTCCTTATTGACCACTCACCACTCCCATTTATTTGTTAACTACTCGTTGTTGATATTCTTGCTCAGTAATCATATCGAGAGTGTTCTCTAGGCGATCTACAAATACGATCCCATCGAGATGATCGTACTCGTGTTGAAAAATCCGAGCGATAAAATCGGTTAATTCTTGCTTTTGTAAATTGCCTTGAGAGTCAGTGTATTCCACCTCAATAGATTTATACCGAGGAACTAACCCCCTAATTCCTGGAACACTTAAACAACCTTCCCAATCTTTGACAACTTCAGTTGAATGGGCAGTTATTTTGGGATTAATCATGGCAGTAGGTTCCATTTCCGGGGCGTTGGGATACCTAGCGTTAGGACGGGAAGCCACGATAAACAAACGATAGGATTGTGCTACTTGAGGCGCAGCAATTCCCACACCGTTAGCCTTGGCCACAGTGGCGATTAAGTCTTCAATTAGTTTTTGGATTTGCTCATCTTGAATATTCTCAACCCAAGCCGCTTTTTGGCGTAATGTTGGATTTCCTAATTGAATTATTGGCGCTAATTCAGTCATGATAAAACTCCTTTAAGTAATGGGGATTGGGGACTGGGCTAATTACAAATGACTAATGACTAATGACTAATGACTAATGACAAACATCATCCTTCACGTCTCACAGGCAAAGCAGCAGGTTGGACTCCTACTTGGACAATTTGGCCATTGCGTTCTACTTCTATTGGTAATTTAGTACCGATTTTGCTCTTTTCTACTAGCTTTTGTACTTCTTCAATTTTAGTCACAGGCTGGCTGTTAATGCTTTTGATTACATCACCAACTCGTAGTCCAGCTATAGATGCAGGCGATCGCGGCACAATCTCAACCAGCAAAACGCCGTCATCTGCTGTAAGATTTAAGCGATCGCCCGCGACATTTTTGATTCTTTCTTTATTTTCTGGTGTCAATGTTACCATCTGAACACCCAAATAAGGATGATCCACCTTGCCTGTAGCGATTAATTCTTGGGCAATTCTTTGCACAGTATTAATGGGGATAGCAAATCCCAAACCTTGAGCGCCTCGAATAATCGCTGTGTTCATCGCAATCACTTGACCACGAGCATTGAGCAATGGGCCACCAGAATTACCAGGGTTAATCGCTGCATCCGTTTGGATGTAATCAACTCGCTTGTCACTAGCACCGATATCGCTACTAGAACGACCCGTAGCACTAATAATTCCAGAAGTGACGGTATTATTCAAGCCTAATGGATTACCGATGGCAATTACAGCCTCTCCTGGTTGCAAAGCATCGGAGTTACCCACAGATAAAGTTGGCAGATTATTCGCATCAATTTTAATCGTAGCCACATCCGTTACCGGATCTTCACCCAAAACTTTACCATCAAAAGTCCGGCCATCTTTAAGTATGACAGTCACTCTATCAGCACCGTCTACTACATGGGAATTGGTGACAATTTGACCTGAAGAATTAATAATAAATCCAGAGCCACTACCCCGTTCTACGCGTTGTCTAGTCTGTGGGGTTCCCTCTCCAAAAAACCGCCGGAAAAATGGGTCGTTGTTAAATTCGTCTGGTACGCGAGAAGTGATTGTTCGAGAAGAATCAATGCGAACTACCGCAGGCCCCACCTGTTGCACTACTTTCACTACAAAATTAGGATCTCCAGATGAAGAGAAAATTGGCGGGGGGACAATTGCCGGATTGGGTTCTATTGTCTTTTGGGCTTGAGTCTGGTTTTGTTGAGCCTCAATTGTCTTAGCAGGTAGAAGAGAGCAGCTCCCCAGTAACACCACTGCTACCCCGGATGAGAGCATTCCCAGAATATTATTTACCCCCCATCTGTGGGGCAAAGACCTGGTGTTTATCTTTTTGGGCGCTGAGTGATGATTTGTTGTCTTCATGTGTCGTTGCTTCTCCCTTGTCAGTCAGTGGGTGTTAGGATCTTGCCTACTGGGTATGTCCCAAAATGATTACAACTTAAAAGCTTATTTTAGGTCTAGCGTGTCTCAATGCTAAATTGATGCTCTCTCTTCTATTGTGACGTGGTGGATAATGGAAATTCCCATAGAAAGTCTGTGGAGTCAGGTACTAGAGCGCCTAAAGCTTGAATTATCCCGACCTACCTTTGAAACTTGGATCAAAACTGCTAGTGCAGAGCGATTAGAAAATAATTGCTTGGTTATTCGCACTCCTAACCCATTTGCTCGTAATTGGTTGCAGAAGTATTACATCAATACCATTGCTCATGTAGTACAAGATATTCTCGGTCATCCGGTAGGAATTTACATTACTGTTGCTCAAGGTGATGAAGTTTCTCATTTTAGTGAACGAGAGGTTTCTTGGGAATCACCAAATCCCAAGACTATTTCTGAAGTTGTTCCTAATCACAATCATAAAACTACTGAATTAAACTCAAAATATGTCTTTTCAAGATTTGTAGTTGGTGCTAACAATCGGATGGCTCACGCAGCTTCTTTGGCAGTTGCAGAATCTCCAGGGAAAGAGTTTAATCCTTTGTTTTTATGCGGTGGCGTCGGTTTGGGCAAAACTCATCTCATGCAGGCTATTGGTCATTATCGCTGGGAAATTTGTCCTGATTGTAAAATATTTTATGTTTCTACTGAGCAGTTTACTAATGATTTAATTACAGCGATTCGGAAGGATAGTATGCAGAGTTTCCGAGAGCATTACCGAGCCGCCGATCTTTTATTAGTTGATGATATTCAGTTTTTAGAAGGAAAAGAATACACTCAAGAAGAATTTTTTTATACTTTTAATACTTTACATGAAGCTGGAAAACAAGTTGTCATTGCTTCTGATCGTCCTCCTAACCAGATTCCTAGTTTACAAGAACGTCTTTGTTCTCGGTTTTCTATGGGGTTAATCGCGGATATCCAAAAGCCGGATTTAGAAACGAGAATGGCAATTTTGCAGAAAAAAGCTGAAGATGAAAATATTCTGCTTCCCCGCGATGTGATTGAGTATATCGCTTCTAACTATACTTCTAATATTCGAGAATTAGAAGGAGCTTTAATTCGGGCGGTGGCTTATATTTCTATTTGGGGCTTACCGATGACGGTAGAAAATATTACACCAGTTTTAGAACCGCCTAATGAAAAAATGGCAGCTACCCCAGAAGCTATTTTAAAGGTTGTAGCGGATAATTTTGATGTTTTAATAGACGACCTCAAAGGTAACTCACGCCGAAGAGAGATTAGCTGGGCGCGTCAAATAGGGATGTATTTAATGCGTCAACATACATCCTTGAGTTTGCCGAGAATTGGCGAGGAATTTGGTGGTAAAGACCATACAACGGTGATTTACAGTTGTGATAAAATTACCCAACTTCACCAGAGCGATCGCACTCTAGCACAAACCCTACGTCAACTGAGCGATCGCATCAATATCACTAGCCGTTCGCAAAAACCATCATAAAAATAGATGAAGTTTTCCACAACCCGTACTCTGAATCATTTGTGTAGATGGCTTAAGAATTAGTCAAGAATATTAAGTAACGTATAAAAATTGATTAAATTTAACTGAAATTGTGGAAAAAACTGTGGAAAACTTAGTATTTTCTTGATTAAAATTAATTAAGTATAATTACCTTGTGGAAAAATATCAGAGTTTTTCCACAAGTTTTCCACAGATATAAAGCAACTTGCCTAACGACTTCAACTGAACTGATTCTAACCCTGACAAATGGTTCACCCGATTGGGTGTATGCGATCGCAACATCCAGAACTACTCTGAAAGTAGAGCCACTTTTTTTTGCTGTTAGTGATCGTGCCGACAGCTAAAAAACTTTCACAATGGCTATGATTACCTTGAATATTATGCCAATTGCTTATATATCAAAGGGTCTAAGAGTGGATGAAACTGTAAAATCACCGCATAAAGCAGATTTTTCACCAGAGAAGATCACTCTCTTGGAAACAACTGCTGCCAATTTACCGGGGATAATTTTTCAAATTCTGCAACGGCAGGATGGTTCTATATTTATCCCTTATATTAGTTCTGGTTGTAAATATTTGTATGAATTAGAACCAGAAGCTATACAGGCAGACTATCAGGTGCTATATAAACTGATTCATCCACAGGATATACAAGCTTTTGTAGAATCTATTACTGTTTGTCGCACCACTGGTAAACCTTGGTATTGGGAAGGTCGAATCATTACGCCTAGTAGGAAACTTAAATGGATTCAAGTTACTTCGCAACCCGTGCTACAAGAAGCAGGCAATTTGCTTTGGAATGGCTTAGTTATGGATATTACAGAGCAAAAACAAGCCCAAGAAAAATTGCAAGCGAGTGAGGCACGCTATCAAGCCATTTTAGATGCTATCCCTGATTTGATGTTTCGTATCAGCCGTGATGGCGAGTATCTAGATTTGAAAAGTGAGGGAGCAAATGTCACTCTTTCGCGAGAAGAAATAGTTGGCAAACATTTGGAAGAGTTATTGCCTAGTGATGTTGTAGCCATTAGCCAAGTAGCGATCGCTAAAACTTTAGATTCTGGAACGTTACAAACTTGTGAATATAAACTACCAACGCCTTTGGGAATCAGAGATTATGAGGCGCGGTTGGTAGTAAGTGGTCAAGATGAGGTACTAGCAATTGTCCGGGATATCACAGATCGGAAACAAGGAGAAGTCGCTTTACAAAATCTTGCCCAAAAATTTGCCAAAGCTTTTAGTTGTAGCCCCGATTCAATTACCATTAGCACGCTCCAAGAAGGACGTTTCATCGAAGTTAACGACAGTTTTGTAGAACTCTCAGGCTATGAACGAGATGAGGCGATTGGTAAAACTGCTTTTGAGTTAAATCTTTGGGTACACGATTGCAATCGCCTGAATTTAGTGCAGGAGTTGCAAACTACAGGAGTGGCTCGGAACTTGGAAGTCGAATTTCGGCAAAAGTCCGGCGAGATAATTACAGCAATACTTTCAGCCGAAGTCATTGATTTAAATGGCATTTCCTGCATTTTAGCAGTGCATCACGATATTACAGAACGCAAACAAGTAGAAGCACAATTACGCCTTTGTGCCCAACGCGATCGCTTGTTGGCAGAAACCCTAGTACGAATTCGCTCTTCCCTTAATTTAGAAGAAATTCTCCAAACCACCGTCACGGAAGTTAGGCAATTTCTGCAAGCCGATCGAGTTTTCATTGGTTTAAACAATGCCAACTTGGGAATCAGAACTCTTGCCGAATCAGTAGATCCCAAGTATCCATCAGTTTCAGGTTGGTCTACTAATGACGAAGCTTATCTACAAGAATTGCGAAACTTACTAAAAGATAATTTTGTGCGTGTCGTTGAAGACATGACGCAAATAACTATATCTCCAAAAGTCAAAGCACACTGCGAGAAATTCCAAACGAAAGCTAGTCTGGCTATACCAATTATGCTAAATGACGAATTATTTGGGGCCTTAATTGCCAATCAATGCTCCGGTTCGCGTCATTGGCAGCCAATAGAAATTGATTTGTTACAGCAGATGTCAGAACAGGTAGCGATCGCCATTCACCAAAGCCAGATATACCAAAAATTAGCAGAACTCAATACTAATTTAGAACACCAAGTAGAAGAACGAACAGCACAATTGCAACAGAAAATGCAAGAAGTTGAAAACTTGCATCGCGTCAAAGATGTTGTTTTGCATACGGTTGCCCACGATTTACGAACTTCGGTAATGGGTAACTTGATGGTGTTAAAGAATTTGTTAAATCAGGGAGTGGGGAGTGGGGAGCAGGGAGCAGGGGGCAGGGAGCAGGGGGAAAATTCCTCTCCTCTGCCCCCCGCACCCCGCCCCTCTGCCTCTTTCCAATCCCCAATCCCAATATCTCGCTCAATTATCGAGCGGATGATTCAAGGGAACGATCGCCAACTAACAATGATTAACTCATTGCTAGAAATTAATTCTTGTGAAAAACAGGGTATTGAAATTAAACACGAACCTGTGCAACTTAGCACCCTACTAGGAGGAACATTTGCCCAGTTGGAACCAATGCTGACACAAAATCAAGCGACTCTGAAGAACTTGGTTCCTGCCGATTTACCCTTAGTAATGGGAGACGGGACTAAGTTGCAGAAAGTTTTGGTAAATTTAATCACACATAGCTTGCACAATAATCCACCAGGATTAAACTTTACCCTCAGTGCCACCGTTGAGGCGGGAATGATTCGCACTCAGATTCAAGATGACGGTGTAGTAATGAGTAAACTAGAGTGCGATCGCCTTTTCGATCTCCATGTTCGCGATCCCCAAGACTGTTGCTCTACAAGCATTGGCTTAAAAATGTATCTTTGTCGGAAAGTTATTAAGGCGCATGGCGGCAACATTGGTGTTATTAGTAACCGCAAGCGTGGGTTAACTTTTTGGTTTACACTACCTTTAGCAACTTCATCTGCAACAATTCACCCATAAATCACCAAAAAATGAGAGGGTGTTAATTATGGCAATGTTGAGTAAGGGAAACACCCTCAAGGTATGGGCAAAGTTGCTCGGATGCTAATGGCTACTCCATTTAGAACAGTACAAAGCTGGTGGAAAAAAACCTTTTCTGCACCAACAACAGATCAAATTACTACTCTTTACAAAGCTTGGCGTAACCGTTTCTTGTGGCAGAGATTACGTTTATGGTTATGGCTGGCGCTGATTTGTCTGTTGTCTTTTACTTTGCGAGATATTTACAGCTTATTTTTTCCGATTGCGGAGTTGCAACAGCTGCCAGAAGTACTTACAACTCACCGCCTTGTAATCAATATTGCAATGCTGGTGAGTATATTGATCTGCTTGGCTTTACATAAAACTAAGTTAGGTCGTCGTCATCCAGATTTATTATTTTTGGGGTCTTCTTGGTCAATTAGTTTAGCATCGCAATTATTTGCAACTCTTAGAGGTTTTGCGCTACCCGATACCATCGGTTGGTCGCTGCTGTTTTTGAGCCAAGCTGTGTTGATGCCCGTCTCCTGGATTCTTCACTTGCTGACTCAACTGAGTGTGCTGGTTTACTATTTTGGGGTGAATACGGCACTTGGGCTAAAAACACCAATCCCCGAACATCCAGAAATATATAATGTCACGTTCATTTTATACATTTTTTGGTTTTGTACTATATGTGACATGGGTGTTTATCTGTACGATCGCCTGCAATGTTCTGAGTTTTACGCCCGTCAAGAATTAGAATCTGCCTATCAAAAACTCAAGGTTGCAGAGGCTAAATATCGCAGCATTTTTGAAAACGCCGTTGAAGGGATTTTTCAAAGCAGTCCCAATGGTCGTTACATTACGGCAAATCCTGCTTTAGCACGTATTTATGGTTATTCCTTACCGGACGAAGTGACAGCAAATTTTACGGATATTGAGCAATTGTACGTCGATCCGAACCGCCGGGCAGAATTTGTGCGCCTGATGGAAAAGTATGGCAGCGTTTCGGAATTTGAGTCCCAAATTTATCGTCGAGACGGGAGTATTGTCTGGATTTCAGAAAAAGCCTACGTAGTGCGTGACGAACAGGGAAAACTGCTTTACTACGAAGGTTTGATTGAAGACATTACCCAGCGTAAGCAAACTGAAGAAGAACTAAGAGTATTTTTCCATGCCGTTTCCCACGACTTACGCAACCCAGTGCTGGGTACTTTAATGGTATTGAAGAATTTACTTAATCAGACAGTAGGGACTGGGGAGCAGGGAGCAGGGGGCAGGGAGCAGGGGGAAAATACCTCTCCTCTGCCCCCCGCACCCCGCCCCTCTGCCTCTTCCCAATCTCCAATCCCCGTTTCACGCTCAATTTTAGAGCGGATGATTCAAAGTAGCGATCGCCAACTGAACTTAATTAATTCGTTGATGGAAACTCATGTTAGCGAGGTGCAGGGTGTTGTTTTGCAACATCAATCAGTACAATTACTGTCAGTTGTCAAAGCTGCGATCGCTGATTTAGAGCCATTACTAGCACAAAATCAAGCCAAGCTGACAAATCTGGTATCCGCAGATTTGCCTTTGGTGAATGCCGATCCCACGCAACTATGGCGAGTTTTTTCTAACTTAATTGTCAATGCATTGAAACATAATCCCCCTGGATTGCTCTTGACAATCAATGCTACCCGTAAGGATGACATGATTTACTGTACTGTCAGTGATAACGGTGTAGGAATTAGTAAACAACAAAGCGATCGGCTTTTTGACCTTTACTTTCGGGGTGCAAGTATCGGCAATTCTGTAGGTTTGGGATTAGGGTTGTATCTGTGTAAGCAAATTATCCATGCTCACGGCGGTGAAATTGGTGTCAACAGTGCATTGAATGCAGGAGCAACATTCTGGTTTACCTTACCTCTTAGCTGAGTGAAGTAGTAGTTTCATCTAATACCCAGTTCTCAATGCCTCCATAGCCATCCTAGAAGCGATAAGATCGAAAATAAATTCATGCTGTGTTTATGGCAACCCAACTCAGCCAAGCCAAATCACCAACAGAACTGGTAATCACCTGGGAAGCTTTACCCAAGGATTTTCAACTAGAGGATGAACCACTGGAGAATACAGGTCAGCCGCTTTTGGCTGGTGCTTTGCGTGAAAGCCTAGAAATCAGTGGATTCATTCAACCCCAGATGTTGATCGCTTCTAACTTTGGTCTTTGTGCAACAGTCAACGGACAATTCGTTACCAAAGCACCTGACTGGGTTTATGTACCGTTGGTTAATGAAATTGTAGGTAATCGCAAAAGTTATACACCCAATTTAGAAGGAAATATCCCCGCGATCGCCATCGAATTTTTATCCGATACTGAAGGTGGAGAATATTCGGTAAAGCGATCTTATCCACCAGGAAAATGGTTTTTCTACGAACAGATTTTGCAGATTCCCATCTACATATTTGAACCTAATGGCGGTTTATTAGAATATTATCAACTAGAAAATCAACGCTACGAGTTAAAGCTACCCGATGAAAATGGTCGTCATTGGATTGACGCAATGGGATTATTTTTGGCAACTTGGCAAGGAACAAAAGAAGGGCGCACTGGTTATTGGTTGCGCTGGTGGGATCAAGCTGGGAATTTGTTACCGTGGGCTGTGGAACAGATTGAACAAGAACGCCAACGCGCTGAACAAGAACGCCAGCAAAAAGAAAGACTAATTGCTTATTTACAATCTCAGGGTATTGATCCAAATAATTTGCCCCAGTTCGAGTAAGGGCAATTCATGTAGACGCATTCGCAAAGATACATATATTTATTCTTCCCAATCCCCATTACCTATTATCCCCAGAGGGAACCCCACCTTTCCCAATCTTTAATTCAACGTGAGTTCGACAGACCTCTCCCTGGCTTGAACTAAATTTCAAGTCTGTCCCTCTCCGAGTCGGAGAGGGACAGGTTTTGCATAGTAAAACCAGGGAGAGGTCTTTTGGGTGGACATGATATGACCAGTCGAACTCACGTTAATTCAATCTTCAATCATCTCCAACAATTGCGCCTCGCTTAACTGTGTAATTCCCAGGGAAACCGCTTTTTCTAACTTAGAACCTGCATCTTCTCCTAATACTAAATAATCTGTTTTTTTACTCACTGAATCATTCACTTTTCCACCAGCTTTTTGAATCAAAGCCTTCGCTTCATCACGCTTTAAGGTTGGCAATGTACCCGTAATTACAAAAGTTTTACCTGCGAACTTTTGATTACCATCGCCAACTCTTTTTGTTTCCTCTGTGGCAGTTAATTGCAATCCTTCTGCTTGCAAGCGTTCTATCAATTTTTGGTTGGCATCAATCCGAAACCACTGATACACCGATTGGGCAATTTCAGCACCAATACCGTAAATGCCTTCAATATCTGATTGTTTCGCTGTAGCTAACTGGTCTACAGTGAAATACTTCTGAGTCAACAATTGGGCATTTACGCTGCCAACGTGACGGATGCCTAAACCATATAATACCCTTGACCAAGGTTGATTTTTTGATTGAGCGATCGCATCCACTAACTTCTCTGCCGACTTTTTCCCCATTCTTTCTAATGCAGATAATTTCTCTGCTGTCAACTCATATAAATCGGCAACGGAATGCACCAAACCTTTATCAACAAGTTGATATACCAACTTTTCGCCTAAACCTTTAATATCTAAGGCATCACGACTTACCCAATGTTCAATGGAACCTTTAAGAATTGCTGCACAGGAAGCATTGACGCACCGAGTCACCGCCTCACCTGATTCTCGCACCACAGATTGACCACAGACTGGGCAATGGGTAGGCATCACGAAGGGTTCAGTATCAGCCGGACGGAGTTCTTTGATTACCCTCACCACTTCTGGAATGATTTCCCCAGCTTTGCGGACAATGACAGTATCACCAATGCGGATGTCTAATTGAACAATGCGATCGCTATTATGTAAAGTTGCACGGGAAACTGTTGTCCCCGCCAATTGCACAGGACGCATCTCCGCTAATGGTGTTAAAGCCCCCGTTCTCCCAACATTTACAGCAATATTTTCCACACGGGTAGGCGCTTCTTCGGCTGGGTACTTTAAGGCTACTGCCCAACGGGGGAATTTCTGGGTAAACCCTAGCTGTTCCTGAAGTTTAAAAGAACTCAGCTTCACTACTACCCCATCAGTCATGTATGGTAAATTCAGCCGTTCCGTATCCCAGTATTCATAATATTTTGCCACTTCTGCGATCGAAGCACAGAGTTTGTGGTTAGGGTTGACTCGAAAACCCATCTTTTCCAACAACTCCAACGCTTCCCATTGCGTATTGGCAATACTGGTGTCATCTCTACCAGGAATGTGCAAGGTGTAGCCAAAGAAATCTAACCGCCGTTTAGCCACAATGCGGGAGTCTAGTTGTCTGAGTGTACCAGCTGCGGCATTACGGGGATTAGCAAATAATTGCTCGCTGGCTTTTTGCCTTTCCTCGTTAATTTGTTTAAACACTTCCAATGGCAAAAACGCCTCACCTCGCACTTCCACTCTTTCGAGAATCTCTAACCCTTCAAAATTCAAACGTAAGGGAATTGAGCGAATTGTCCGCACATTTTGGCTGATATCTTCACCCGTCACCCCATCACCCCTAGTTGTTCCCCTAACTAGAATCCCATCTTGGTAGGTAAGAGCCAAAGCAGAACCATCAATTTTCAGTTCAGTGACATATTCCACTGAATCTATTTTTGGTATTTGTCGTCGCCAACGCTGATCCCAGGCTTGCAATTCATCAAGATTGAAGGCATTCTCCAGACTGTACAAAGGGATATTATGCCGCACCGAAGTAAACTGCGTTGCTGGTCTCTCACCCACGCGCTGAGTCGGACTATCGGGTGCTGTCAACTCTGGATATTGAGTTTCGAGTTGTTGTAATTCTCGATATAGCTGGTCATAGACTGCATCTTCCATAATTGGAGCATCTAGGACGTAATAAGCATAGCTGGCTTGTTGCAATAACTGGCGCAATTCTTCTGTGCGCTTTACTTCCGGCTTAATCTGTGTCATTAGGATTATTACAAAATATCTAGATGAATACAATTTAAAAATGAGCAAACCTGCATAGCCAGGCTTTGTTTAGATAGCCGCGACTGACCGTCATCGCGTCAAGGTACTTCCCATAAAAATTGGGTTTGGCTAATCAGCTTGCCATTAACAGAGGTACTTTGAGCAAACACTACTATTTTTCTAGGTTAATTAATTTAATACCAATCGTCGCATCCATCGCTAGACCTAAAATTTTACGTACAGCGCTTCCTGACAATAAATCATTCCTTGTTGAAAACCTCAAAATAATTTTTTCTAATATAAGTAATTCTAAGACACCAAGTATCACATATTCAATTTAAAGTAAAATAATATACTTTTTATGCTTACACAAAATATCAGTATCTTGAATTCTGGAATCGTCTGTAAATCAAGAGTATCTATAATTGTCGGCACTGTTCCCTGGTATTGCATAAAAAATAAATACCAACCTATTTAGTTAGTGCAGCCGAAAACCTAATACATTATTACAGATTGATTTTACTAATATGTTCATCCGCTCTTTAACATTTACAGCCTCTAGTGCAGTGTTACTTTCAAGTTTAGTCAGTTCCGCTTTTGCCGCTCCCAACAACTTTGCTAGTAGTGTTGGCAATACCGACACAAACACAAAGGTACTTGCTCAAAATATTATCCAGTTAAAGAAAATTCCTCATGGCACAATACAAGCAATAGCCAACGGACAAGACCGATATGCGGCTATTTGGGTGAAGTCTGGTGGTGCAGCTTGGGAGGCGCGACATGGATTGACTTCGGCCCAGTATCAAGCAACTTTTGACAAACTTGTTGGTGAAGGATATCGGTTGATTGATGTCAGTGGTTATGATGTGAATGGACAAGACCGATACGCAGCTATTTGGGTGAAGTCTGGCGGCCCAGCTTGGCAAGCACGACATGGATTGACCTCAGCCCAGTATCAAGCAACTTTTGACAAACTTGTTGGTCAGGGATATCGATTAGTTCACGTTAGTGGTTACAGTGTCAACGGAAAAGACCGATACGCAGCCATTTGGGAGAAGTCAGACGGCCCAGCTTGGGAGGCGCGACATGGATTGACCTCGGCCCAGTATCAAGCGACTTTTGACAAACTGGTTGGTGAAGGATATCGGTTAGTTGATGTCAGTGGTTATGGTGTAAATGGACAAGACCGATACGCGGCTATTTGGGTAAAGTCTGGTGGTCCAGCTTGGCAAGCGCGACATGGATTGACCTCAGCCCAGTATCAAGCGACTTTTGACAAACTGGTTGGTGAAGGATATCGATTAGTTCACGTTAGTGGTTATGGTGTGAACGGACAAAACCGATACGCTGCCATTTGGCAGAAGTCAGACAGTCCAGCTTGGCAAGCGCGACATGGATTGACCTCAGCCCAGTATCAAGCGACTTTTGACAAACTGGTTGGTGAAGGATATCGATTGGTTGATGTCAGTGGCTACTAGACAATAAGTTAAAATTCAAACGAAAAACATTTATGCGGGTGGTAGCTTAATGTTTGCCATTTATGTGCTACCACCTTTCTCTTTTATGCCAGTTTTTGAGGCGGGGAAAGTAATGAGTAGAACTTTGCAAAATGTATCTCCAATTATCATTGCACACCGAGGCGCTAGCGGCTACCGTCCCGAACATACTTTAGCTGCTTATGAGTTAGCGATACTGGGCGCTGATTATATTGAACCTGATTTAGTTTCCACCAAAGACGGCGTTTTAATTGCTCGTCATGAAAATGAGATTTCTGAAACCACCGATGTTGCAAGCCATCCAGAATTTGCTCACCTGCAAACCACCAAAATAATTGATGGCGAAACAAAAGCTGGCTGGTTTACTGAAGACTTTACCCTAAGAGAACTGAAAACACTACGAGCTAAAGAGCGAATCCCGCAACTGCGCTTTCAAAATACCGCCTATGATGGACTCTTAGAAATTCCTACGCTGCAAGAAATCATCGATTTAGTCAAGGTTAAAAGTAGCGAAATTAATCGGGAGATTGGCATTTACCCAGAAATTAAGCACCCAACTTACTTTCAATCTATTGGATTAGCTCTAGAAGCCCCACTACTTGCAACTTTAACAGCCAACGGTTATAAGGGAGCTAACGCACCTGTTTTCATTCAGTCTTTTGAAGTGAGTAATTTACAAGATTTATCTACAAAGACAGATTTACCTCTGGTGCAATTGCTGAATGACAGTGGTAGACCTTATGATTTTGTCATTAGTGGCTGCGAACTGACTTATGCAGATTTAGTTACAGGATCAGGTTTAGCAGAAATTGCTAAATATGCAAAAGCGATTGGAATTCATAAAAATTTACTGGTTCCGAGAGACAGTAATGGTAAATTGCGTAGACGCAAAGCGGCTTGTCTCCAGACATCGCCTACATCTTTAGTCACAGATGCTCATGCAGCAGGTTTAATGGTTCATGTCTGGACTTTCCGCAATGAAGACTATTTTTTACCCCTGGACTTTCAAGGAAATCCCCAAGGTGAATATGAACTATTTTTCAACTTAGGTGTTGATGGCGTATTTAGCGATTACCCGGATACGGCTTTCGCAGTAAAGGAGAAACTTCAATTTAAACTTGGTTCCCCATAAAATTCAGGATGATAAAATCAAAGTTGTAGTAATGACCAAAAAAATTCCCAACTGATTCATTCAACAAGTTGGGAATCTGAGACTCTTAATTTTCACAAACTAGTCATCACCTGAGCTAATTGATTAGATAGGTCAATTGCAGAGTCTTGGCATTTCTTAAATAAAACTCCAGCTAAAAAATAATAATCGCCAGAATAAAATGCCATCTGATTTTTTTGGAGTTTTTCGATGTGCTTCTTTACCTTGGGATCAGAGCTATAGTAGCCAAACTGCAAAGGTAAAACCATGAAGTTTTGAACATAATAACCCTTTTCTTTTGCTATGTTTAACGTATTTATGGGATTAGAAAAGCTAGATATTAAAACCAACACATTTTCATAACCTAACGATAAAAGCTCGTTAGTAATTGTGGCTCCATCCACGCCCCCAAATAAAAGTGGCATATAAATATCATTATCTGGTGCGGGGAGATAGGGAGGATTGGCTACAAGATACTTGGCATCGGGTTGAGAAGCATTAAACAAAGATGAATTATGGATAATATATTTATTAGTGAGATTGTATTCATCGATGGTTGAATTTGCGACTTTCCATGCAGAAGTATTTAATTCAAATCCCTGGATGACTCCATCAAACTTGTTCCTCAATAAGGAATTAATTACAGGGCTACCATCTCCTGAACCAAACTCCACAATAGATTCAGAATTATTACAATTTCTGATCACAAAGCTTTCTAAGCAGTTGGAGTAGAAATTAGATTCTTCAGGACAAAAAAAGATATCTTTCATTTCACTGCACTCAAGGTATAAGGTATAATCAGCGTAATAGGAGGTTATTTATTACCTTATATAAAGGCAATAAAAACTATTCCTTTAGCAAAGGGTGGCTAAAGAAAGATTTTGCAGATCAATAAGCAATAAAATGACTTACAAATGTCAAATTAAAAGGCTAAAAATAACCTGCTATTTATAGTTTTTTGGATTGTTTATACAAGTCAAGCGAATTATTCTGCTTCACGTATAGATCGCACAACAGCGTCAGCGGCGCGATCGCCCATGAGTTTCTCCTGGTCATAGCCAAGCAAAAGTTCCCATGCATCATTCGGATACCGTTCTGCCAAAGACAAAGCTACATCATCTAACATCCAACGGCCGTGGCGTTCATCTTCCCTGATGTGCAGTTCCCAATAACCCATCGCCGCCTCTGACAGTTCCAATCGCTGCGCCGCCGCTAGATAGTTTTTATAAGCCGCAGGACCAGCCACCTCAAAATATGTCAACGCGCCACTGTAACGCAAGAAATAGCGTTTGCGATCGGTAGTCAAGAAGTTATGATTAGCAGCGGCTAAGACTTGCCAAGGGACTAAATCAAAGTATCCTTCTGGTTCAATGTTCATCCCAAATTCAGCCAGCATTTGGGCAAAAAATGTCGAATGCTTGCGCGATAAACGACCATTGCCGTATTCTTCTATTAGTACTCGCACCAGCGTACACTGCACTTCATTAGCAGCACCACCCAATACGTAGCAAAGACGACTGCCTTCAACCAAGCCATCAAAGGAGCCGATCGCTAGTAAGTGACGATAGCCAGCTTCAGTCATTTCCTCACGAATGTAGCGGCTACTCTCCGACAAAGGGGGATTTAAATCAGCAGAGGCACGCTCAATTAAAGCGTGTTTTACATCCAATTGTTGCAATGCAGCCACATCAAGTTGTGCTAATTCCCACTGTTGCCAGGCAGTTTCGATTTGGTCACGACATGAGTACAGATAAAGCGATCGCTCATTGGTATAGTTTTGCAAATCGTCGTACCAAAACAGCTTTAGCCGATTAATTCGATAAAGTATTCGTTGGAGAAAACGGTGAGCCTGTTCATCAGAGCGATCATTTCCATAAGCAGTGTCAATTGCCATAGAGAGCGTCTGTTCAAACTCACTAGCTCTTACAGGATTTGCATCCAGTTTATTGTCCAAATCCTCCATTGCTAGCAGTTCTAAAAATTGCTCTTCGGCACGCTCGTATTTGGTAATTGTTCTTTCTTCAGTTTGCGTGCTATTTTTTGCAGCCTCAGTCTTAGGAAATATAACTAAATTGCTTTGCATGGAATTTTCGGTAGCTTTAGAAAAGTGAGAAATTAATTTCACCTCTATTATCTAGGTTTCCACACCAGTAGCTTTCTGTACCTCTTTCCCTGGTTATAAAGAAAAATTAAGTTTCAGACGAAAGGGGTATTGAAAAGAGGTAGAGGGGCAGGGTGCGGGGGGCGGAGGGGAAAATTCTGCTCCCTACTCAATACTGCTCGGATAAGCAGGGGAGGCAAAACTCAACGCCAGCCTCCATTTCTCCCCCTGCTCAAGAACAGCTTGCCTCAACCAAGAAATTCCAAAACCTACGCAGTATTGACTTCCTACTCCTTACTCCTTACTCCCTACGGCACTTTCTGCTGCTCAATCACCTTACTAGGCGGAATCTCCTCAAGAGGAATCAGGGCTTCGATCACTGACTTGACAATTGGGGCGGCCACAGTAGAACCATAAGCACTTTCTCCTTTTGGTTCATCCACCAATGCAAATACTACATATCGAGGAGATTCTACGGGTAAAATAGCCACGAAGCTGGTCATTCTCGCACCCTTGATATATCCGCCATTCGGACTAGCTTTTTGGGCTGTACCAGTTTTACCCGCAATGCGATATCCCGGAATTTGTGCTGCCTTGCCGCTGCCTTCAGTAACAACAGTTTCCATCATTTCCAAAACCTTTTGGGCTGTTGCGGCTGAGAAAATTTGGCGGGGGGTGGTGTGATTTGGTGAATCATGCATCTGCCCTTTGCTATCAATCAGCCCCCGAACTACATGGGGTGTAACCAACTTACCGCCATTAGCTAAAGCACCGTGCATTTGCACCAGCTGTAACGGTGTCATAGAAAAGCCTTGCCCAAAGGAAGTAGTAGCTGGTTCAATTGGCGAAGCGATAAATTCTTCTTGACTTTTGAGCCGTCCGCCGACTTCAAAAGGTAAATCTGTATCAACTTTTTGTCCTAGCCCCAAGCGTTCTAGCCAGTTGTAGTAAATTGAAGGCTTTAAGCGTTGGATAATTTGCACCATCCCAATGTTGCTGGAATATTGCAAAATCTGAGCGATACTGATTCGCCCATTACTATTATTCATCGCATTTTTGATGGTGTAATTAGCGACTCGAATAGAACCGGAGTCATTAAACATATCATCTGGTTTGATGACACCATTTTCGAGAGCGATCGCTACATTCAAGGGCTTAAAAGTCGATCCCGGTTCATAAAGATCCGCCACCGTCCAGTTTTTAAATAGTGAAATATTAGCTTTAGCGTATTCATTAGGATTATAAGTAGGCTGAGAAACGAGAGCGAGTAAGGAACCATCCAAGGCATCCATGACAATTACCGCCCCACGTTTGGCGTCAAACTTCTCCATTTGTTGTTTGAGCGCAATTCGAGCAATTCGTTGCAAACGGCTATCAATCGTAAGTTGCAGTCGCAAATCATCAAAATGCAAAAAACCTTCAGGTGCATGATCCGGCATCAGTACCCCATTCCCTGACCGACTAAGCCGCACCGTTTGCACAGGACGTTCTAACAACTTCTCTTGAGAATATTCCACACCTGCTTGACCACGACGGTCAACATTCACGTAGCCCACCACGTCAGAAACTAAATCGTCTGGTGGATAATATCGGGAGTATTTTTGAGCCCACTCCAGGCCATTTAAGCGCAAAGAGATGACGCGATCAATAATTTCTTCTGGTAAGGCTGGCGCAAGTATAATTCCGCTTCTTTTGCTTTCAAAAGTTTTCACCAATTCAGCAGTATCTTTTGCCAATATTGGGCCAAGTCGCTCTGCCATATTTTCATTAGACTTATCAAACAGCTTGGGATGAGCGTACAAAGTATATACAGGACGGTCAATCGCCAGCAGATTACTATTGCGATCTACTACTGGGCGACGGGGCATAAAAGGTCGCACATTCACCATTTGCTGGTTCCGTGCATACTCAGTTAACTTTAGCCCCTTGACAATTTGTAAGTTATATAAGTTAATAGCCAAGCCCAACCCTGATGCCATTAATACGCCCCAGACTATTAATAGTCGGGACTTAGTGCTGGATGTTTGATCTTGGATATTAGAGGCTAATTTTCCTAAAAGCCCTAATTTATAACCCTTTTGTTGCCTTGTTAGTCCTGGATTCCGAAACTTTCGGAATTTTGTTCTGCTTGGTGACTTCTGCATTGGGTTCTGACGAATGACGATTAGTATCCCAGTGGCGAGGGTGTTTGTAGTTGCGTTTCAGAATTTGGTGTTGTGTTAGACGATGCTTGCTTAGGACTTTGAGATACTGGAGGCAAGAAAATCATCCCTTCAGGAGTTGGTGATACCAGCCCTGCTGTTGGTTGTTCTGCTTCATTAGCCATTTTATTTTTCAGTGTCGCGGTGGTTGTAGTTAGCAGGCGCTCATGACGTTGCAGGTTTTGCAGTCTGCGATATGACTGACCCCAAAGCTCTTGTGAATATACCGTCCAGCCATACACAGCAAGTGTTGATGCTACTAACAAAAACGCCAAAACTGATGAATAACGATGAAAAGTGTACAAGCGCAGCAACCACAAAGGTGTCGCTCCAGAATTAGGCATTGTGGGAAGATCAATAAAACCTAGCCCCTTACTCTTCTGATTCGGACTCGACTGCTCATTGAGATTTGGAACTTGTCGTCTACCCAAATCTTTCACTGATTTAGCTACAACTGGCTCATTTGTGGGAGAAACCGCTAAATTTTTCGAGGAACGCTGTTGTCTTTGAGAGGATACTGGTGGAGAAATGCTCCGTGCTGCTGACTCCAAGCGTGCAGAGCGTCGCCTCCCTAAAGAAAGGATAGAATCTCGTCGGAACCAATTAGCCTTTGCAGAAACAGTAGATTTACGAGCAACTACCATAATTTTTTTAGATAGAAAATACTGTACTTGAGATTGATTGTCTTAATTGTCTGTTTTTGCTGAGGTTAAAATCACCTTCTATAAAACAAGCACACATAACAGGCTAGACCCTTTTAACTTTTCTGATAGGTAGCTGTACCAGTGTTTGCATCCCCTAGATATCCAATGTTTGTAATCAGCGATTAAAAATTGGACAGCTTAACCTTTAGGTATCGCACCTAAAGTATGGCAACGTCGGGTAACAAGGTGCAATACTCTATGAAAAAAATAAAATTTTTTGCTATCATAGCTCGGTTTGCTAGAGAATTTGGTAATTTTCGTTTTGCTCTTGAGTTTAAGAGAAACTCATCAGGATGCGTAATCCCAAAAAGAATACCCCAAAGGATTGTTTTTTTTAAGTATGTAATCTCGCAAAATTAAAAAAAAGCAATAAATACGGTATCGTATTCAACAGGCGAAAAATTGTTCTAGCCACAATTGGTGAAAGAGGAGTTATGAAAACAAAAATCTTTGGTTTTGCTTTAATGTTAAGTCTGGCTGCAATTCTCGGAGCCTGTGAAGGTGGTGGTGGTACTGGTACTGCTACTCCAGCTGCTACAGGTGAACCAACTGATGCACCTGCTCCTGGTTCTACTCCTGCAACGACTCCCGTAGCGCCTGCAACGACTCCCGCTGCTACTCCTGCTGCTACTCCCACTGCTACTCCTAAATAAGGCATCTTAAATACGCAAGATACTTCCCTTTTTTGGTATTTTGAATTGCTGAGACTACTGAATTTTGAGAGGGCAAAATAATTTAATTTATTGCGATCGCTAGCTGGCAATTGCTCTTGAGCATTCCCCGTAATCTATCCTGATACAGGATAAACCTGGTAATGTCACTTGATATTGCCAGATTTTTATTGCAAAAATTTAGGTATTGGGCATGGGAAAAATAGATTTTCATCCTGCGTTGTGAACGCAGTTTAGAATATGGGGAGAGTGAAAGCGAGAAAGGCGATAAAATTACTGTGCTTAATTGTGATTAGTGCAACTTTGCTTATATTAAGTAGCGATTGGGGGTCATCTGTAATCGCATTACCGCCACCAGAGGATACACCAGAAGAAATATTACGGACACAGATTATCATAGAAGCGCGATCGCCTATTGATGGAAAATTCCTAACAGCCGCCGAATACATTCAATTACAAGCGCAGCTGCAAGAAGTCCCGCCCCCAAAACTAGACCCCAAAATCCGAGAACAGATTTACTTGCTTCGCTTACGTAAAACCTTGCTTCAGTTCTTCCCATTTTTAAATTTTTAATAAATTCGTCATTTGTCAGTGGTCATTTGTCATTCATCCTCTGTTTAATGCCCCATTCCGAATCCCCATTACCCCTTATCCCAGAGGAGACCCCACCATCCCCAATGCCCCATTCTGATGTAGGATAACGGTGGCGACAAAATTGCAAATAAATGTAAAGAATATAGATAGTTTAAAAAAGTAGATTTAGTTAATCACGTTATTTCACTTAGGTAGCTTCATGTCCATGACCACGATCGCCCCTGAACAGGTTAACAGCATCGTTTGGAATCAGCATAACGATCCCTTTGAAATACTAGGTTCTCATCCCATAGAACAAGACGGTAAAACTGTCTGGGCTGTGCGGGCCTACTTACCAAATGCGAGTGCAGCATGGGTTATTCTTCCTGAACAACGGAAGGAATACCCAATGCAAACAGTGCATCATCCCCACTTTTTTGAATGCACCATTGAAACCGCAGAACTGGCAAACTACCAGTTACGCATTAAAGAAGGGGAGCATGAGCGTGTCACTTATGACCCTTACGCTTTCCGTTCTCCAAATTTGACAGACTTTGACCTGCATTTATTTAGTGAAGGCAACCATCACCGAATATATGAAAAACTGGGAGCGCATCCCACGGTAATAGGCGGCGTTAAAGGCGTTTATTTTGCCGTTTGGGCACCCAATGCTCGTAATGTCTCATTGTTGGGAGATTTCAACCTCTGGGATGGACGTAAAAACCAGATGCGTAAAGGTCCTACCGGAGTTTGGGAATTGTTTATTCCTGAAATCGGTGTGGGAGAGCATTATAAATATGAAATCAAAAATTTTGAAGGACACATTTACGAAAAATCCGATCCTTACGGTTTCCAGCAAGAAGCCCGCCCGAAAACAGCATCTATTGTCACTGATTTAGATGCTTACAGTTGGAATGACGAAAGCTGGATGGAAAAGCGGCGTCGCACTGAGCCTCTCACTCAGCCTGTTTCAGTCTATGAAGTGCATTTAGGCTCTTGGTTACACGCTTCGAGTGCCGAACCTGCTAAACTGCCAAATGGTGAAATTGAACCTGTAGTTATCGTTTCGGAACTTAAGCCCGGCGCGCGCTTCCTTACCTACCGAGAATTAGCCGAGCGACTCATTCCTTATGTTAAAGAATTGGGATACACCCATATAGAAATACTTCCCATTGCAGAGCATCCCTTTGATGGTTCTTGGGGTTATCAAGTAACTGGGTACTATGCCCCCACCTCGCGTTTTGGCAGCCCCGAAGATTTCATGTATTTTGTTGACAAATGTCACCAAAATGATATAGGGATAATTGTAGATTGGGTTCCTGGTCACTTCCCTAAAGATGGACATGGTTTAGCTTTCTTTGATGGCAGCCACCTATACGAACACGCCGATCCCCGCAAAGGCGAACATAAAGAATGGGGTACTTTGGTGTTCAACTACGGTCGCCATGAAGTTAGTAATTTTCTGGCAGCAAATGCCCTCTTCTGGTTTGATAAATACCACATTGACGGGATTCGTGTCGATGCTGTTGCCTCGATGCTGTATAACGATTACTGTCGCGAACCAGGAGAATGGCTGCCCAACCAGTACGGCGGCAGAGAAAACCTAGAAGCAGCAGATTTTCTGCGTCAGGTAAATCACATTATCTTTAGCTATTTCCCCGGTATTCTCTCAATTGCGGAAGAATCTACTTCCTGGCCAATGGTATCTTGGCCCACCTACACAGGCGGACTTGGTTTTAACTTAAAGTGGGATATGGGCTGGATGCATGATATGCTGGATTACTTCAGCATGGATCCTTGGTTCCGTCAGTTCCACCAAAACAACATTACCTTTAGTATGTGGTACAACCACAGCGAGAACTTCATGCTGGCTCTATCACACGATGAAGTGGTGCATGGTAAGAGCAATATCATCGGTAAAATGCCGGGAGATACATGGCAGAAGTTAGGTAATGTGCGTTGTTTATTTAGCTATATGTTTGCTCACCCAGGCAAGAAAACCATGTTTATGAGCATGGAGTTTGGGCAGTGGAGTGAGTGGAATGCTTGGACAGATTTGGAGTGGCATTTATTACAGCATGAAGCTCACCAACAGTTAAAAACGTTTTTCCAAGAATTGAACCATCTCTACCGTTCTGAGCCAGTTTTGTATACCCAGGATTTTGCTGAACCGGGGTTTGAATGGATTGATTGTAGCGATAATCGCCATAGTGTGGTTTCCTTCATGCGTCGCGACAAGGATTCTGATGATTTTGCGATCGTCGTTTGCAATTTTACACCACAACCCCATTCTCATTACCGCATCGGTGTACCGCAAAAGGGATTTTATACGGAGTTGTTCAATAGTGATGCGCGTCAGTATGGCGGCAGCAATATGGGCAACTTAGGTGGTAAATGGACGGATGATTGGTCTTTGCACAGTCGTCCTTATTCGCTGGATTTGTGTTTGCCACCTTTGGGTGTGTTGATTCTCAAGCTGGATAAGAAGAAGACTGCTGAAGTGATTGGATAATAATTTGGGGTGGGCATCGCCCATCCTTAATTTTTGTTTAAGATAAAAGATAAATGACTGTCAATAGCTTCGATTAAGGTTTTTTGATGAAAATTATAGATCGCAAAGACGCGATAAATCGCCGTCAAGACAAAAGACTGATTATTGTAAAGACGGCGATTCATCGCGTCTCTTGTCTTAACCAAATGAGAGAATAAACAATCTTGCACAACATAATTAGTAGAGATAAGCTGAGGTGCTATTAAAGGCTACACCTATACGCTTTTAGAACAACTGTAGAAGCAAAGTGAAAAGGCAGGCATATCTGGATTGCAAATGATAACCAAAACCTTGAAACTGAAATTATTGGTATCTAAATAGCATGACAGACATAACAGATTTATCAAAAATAATTGCTAACAAAGGCGACAATTCATTAATTGTGCCAGATGTAAACTTACAGTCACAAGAAGACGTAGAACTTGAGCGAAAATTGCGAGAACTCAAGTTTAAACAAGAACTAAGAAAAGATTGGATTTTATTTATTGTTAGAGATGTAATAATTTTTCCTGCCGCCATCCTTTTTATTTTTGCTGTCAGCGGTTATTCTTTATTTATTCAGATTCATGGGTGATATATCTGATGATATATAGCAATTTTATCTAATTCGTGAAAATCGTAAGGTTTAGATCCCCGACTTATTGAAGAAGTCAGGGATTTCGTGCAGTACAAGAAAATTTGCTTAACTAATTTTACAGACGACGAAAGCAACTTGCTACAAGTAGACTCATCTTTATATCCACACAAATTTTGCTGGGTATAAGGCAATACGGTTCAGTTAAGCATTTCTTTCTTCTCTCTGCGTTCTTTGCGCTTCTCTACGAGACGCTACGTGAAGGCGGTTCGTTCAAAAATTGACTTTGGTAACAGAGTTTTAGCCTCAACTGAACCGTATTGTATCATATTGTACAAAAAATCTTGATATGGTTTACCAGTATTAACTCGTCTGAAAAAGTTGGGACAAAATGCCAACATTCTAGAAATTTGATTGCTATATTAGACTAAATAACTATTCTGGCAAGGGTTAAAAAGCTGTGCAGGATGATTTAAAAGGCTTGGAAATTAGTCAAGATGATTTGCAAAAGCTGACTAATTTACCTGTTAATGAGGAACTTTTAATCATTACAAAAACTCTAAATAGATTCGCAAGGATATATATACAAAAGCTGAAAAGCTCTGAAGGGGCAACTGTAGTTTTTATCGGATTTTCTACATTTGTTTTTGTATATATTCTATTTGATTTAATTGTTAAAATTTTTGTGACGTGGATAACAATTCCATCTTGGATATTATTAATTCTCTTAGGTCTTTGGGTTGGCGGATTTGCACAAACTATCTTATATTTAATCTGGAAAAGTAGAAGTAAAGTTGTCAAAAATAATATGACAAAATCTCTTTACATCCTGTTAAATGAGGTTAATAGATATAATACTGTTATTAGAGTAATAGATATCAATGACCAAATCGAAGAAGCTGGTAATGCAGAAGTAGCTATAAAAGAAAGAGAGGGTGTGATCGAAGCGCTTAAACTCACTAAAGCTGATTTAGTTCGCGCTTTGAAGACAGAAAGAATTTTGAGGGAAAATAAGAACTTTATTCTGAGTAATACAGAACTATTCGTCAACAATTTAGCAACTTTAACAGCTATGCAAGTAACTGAACAAGCTACTGAACATGGAAGGTTGCTCAATGAAGCATTACAAATTGCATTAGATGTGCAACACGAAATGAAAAGATTACAGACTCAGCGTTAAGATAATTCGTAATGACGCTCTCTAGGAGACGCTATGCGTCGCTTGCCTCTTTGCAGAAGTACGTGACTCGCTAACGTAATTAAGTTTTGTAATGGAGATTTAGAAGGTGTGGTACTTTCGATAAGTCCATAAATGCTGCTGGGTTGGTTTCCAAGCGACTCACCAGACATTATCAATGGCTTTTGACAGAATCCTTCTCAGGGTTGCAATCACCGATCTAACATAAAGAATATTCATAAAGCGATCGCTTATCTATATGGACTGGAAAGAAATTAGAGGGAACTGGGTAATTATTCCCCGAAATCCCATAGGTATCGTTCATTTTTTAGGAGGTGCATTTGTCGCCACTGCACCGCACATTACTTATCGCTGGTTACTCGAACAACTGGCAAGTAAAGGTTATGTTGTAATTGCTACGCCTTTCATCAATACATTGGATCATACTGCGATCGCCAAATCCGTACTGTTAAACTTTGACCGTACCCTCGAACGCTTACAGGATTCTGGGGCATTACGCAAGCTTTACTTCCCCATCTACGGCGTTGGACATAGTATGGGCTGTAAACTTCACTTGTTGATTGGTAGCCTCTTTAAAGTAGAACGTGCAGGCAATATTTTAATATCCTTCAACAACTACGCCGCTAAAGAAGCTATCCCCCTAGTAGAGCAATTTAATTCTACTTGGAAAATCGAGTTTACTCCCTCACCGTTGGAAACTAACAAGCTTGTTCAAGAACGTTACAATGTCCGGCGCAATTTATTAATAAAATTTAGTAATGACAACATCGATCAATCGGCAGCTTTAACCAAAATCTTACAAGAACGTTTTGATGACATGGTGACAGCACAAACGTTACCAGGAACTCATACAACACCTCTAGGTCAAGATATTAAATGGCAAACTGGAACATCTTTCACCCCTTTTGACGCTTTAGGGCAATGGTTTAAGCAAGAAGCATACCGTGACTTAAACCAGCTAAAAAGCAACATCCTCTTATGGCTAAATCCTTTGGCAGCACCATAATGTTTTATGACTGTTTGACAGTTATAAATTCGATAGGTAAATAAAAATGATTTCTAATACTTCTGGGTTTAGTCTAATAGAAGCTAACCCCCAACTCCTTACTAGAGTTGGGGACTATAGCATTTTTCATTCAGATGGGGTACAACGTTATATCGCAAGGTGTAGGGAACATGCCGTGCCTCTACGGGTGTACCTCACGTAAACGAGAACCACCATAAGATTCAAAGCTCTATCCTTTTAAGAGAGAGGAATGGAAGTGAGGTCAAAGTCTATTGCATACAAACAATAAGTGCTATAGTAGCATCCCTATATTGATACTACTAGCTTATTAGCCCATAGCATATTTTTATTTTATATTTTGATAGCAAATTATTAATGAGTGTTTCTTACAACTGTATATGTTTCAAATACTAATAATTGATGATGATTATTCAATAAAAATACTTCTGAAAAGGATGTTGGAAAAACAGGGTTATGAGGTCGTTACTGCCAGTAGCGGCGAGGAAGGAATAGAAAAGGCACTAGTTTATCGTCCAGCACTAATTATTTGTGATTGGATCATGCCGGGGTTGACTGGACTAGAAGTTTGCCACCGTATTAAGACAGACCCCAAATTTTTCACCACATTCTTTATTTTATTAACATCCTTAGATTCCGTTGCCGATTGTGTCAAAGGTTTAGATGCTGGTGCTGATGATTTTATCTCCAAACCTATTGAGCATAATGAATTACAAGCACGGGTAAGAGCGGGATTACGCCTGCATCAGTTGAGCAGAGATTTGCAGGATCAAAAGTTGCTTTTAGAATCAGAAATGTCAGAAGCCGCAGACTATGTGCGATCGCTGCTACCTCTTTCTATGACCGAACCCTTCAAGATAAATTTCCGGTTCATTCCCTCGCGACAACTCGGCGGTGACTGTTTCGATTACTATTGGCTCGATGATGATTATCTGGCAATTTACTTACTCGATACCGCCGGACATGGATTGAAAGCTACTCTTCCCTCTGTTTCAGTGCTGAATTTGCTGCGTTCTCGTGCGCTTAAAGGTCTGAATTACTATCAACCTAGTGATGTATTGAAGGCTTTGAATGATACTTTTCAAATGAATTATCAAAACGATAAATACTTTACGATTTGGTATGGAGTTTACAACCGAATTAACCGCCAGTTAATTTATGCTAGTGCAGGTCATCCACCAGCAGTTTTAGTAACCGGCACATCTCCAAGAAAATCTGAAGTTAAACTCTTGAAAACCTCCGGTATGCCAGTTGGGATGTTTCCAGAGGCAAAATATGTTGATGCTTCTTGCAATATTGAAGAATTTAGTACCCTTTATATTTTTAGTGATGGTGCTTATGAAATCACTAAATCAGAGGGCGCACTTTGGAGTTTGGATGCTTTTATTCAGCTATTAGTTAGCTTGCAAGATCCAGTTGATAACCAACTCGATCGCGTACTAAGTTATTTAATTGCTCTGAACTCCAAAGATGCTTTTGATGATGATTTATCTATTTTGCAAATGAAGTTTGATTAATTAAGTATTAGAAACTAAAACTTGATTAAATGCATCTTGACTAGGGAATATTTCAAATACTTTATCCATATTAGTCAGTTCAAATAATATCCTGACTTGCTCATTAATTGAGCAGAGAACAAGTTTAGTATCTGCTGCACGCAAGGTTTTAAAAGCTAATACTAAAGCTCCCAAACCGGAACTATCCATAAACGTTACATCTTTAAAATCAACTAACACGATTTTCGCACCCTTCTCTAGAATCTCAGTGATATTTTGTCGAAATTCTTGTGAAGTTGTGGCGTTCAAATTACCACTGAGCTTAATAACTTTTACTTGTTCTCTCATAATTATGTCACTCTGATTTGTGTAAATAATTCTCTGATTTCGCCATTATAGAACATTTAAAAATGCTTGTAAAATAAAATCTAAGATGACATATTGAGTAATCATTAATAATCAATCAAGATATATAAAGATTAATTATAAGTATTTTGATCTACTTTTTTATAATACTAAAAACCATATTGTCTTACATTTAATATTGATTTTTTACTAGGAATATCCCAGTTGATAATAGACTATACAAGTAAGTTAGCACTATAAAACTCATGTATGTTTAGTTTTGTATAACGGTTGGAACGATAGATTCGTAAGCTGTTCGCTGATTTTATTTTTAGGCATACTATGTGAATTTTTAACACTAACTTATTTGTATATCATGGATGTAAATATATACTGTATCTACAAGCTGATGTTGCTGCTTTTCAGATTATTTACTAAATATTTTGCCAAACCTAAGATTCTCCAATAAATTTCATGATGATAGCCGTCATTAAACAATTCAAAATTCAATGAGTGAGAGCGATGTCTAGGTTGTGCTACGCCTTGGCGCAGTTAAACCGAGTCTAGGAGTGGCGTTCCTTTTCTTGGGTAAGCGGATCTGCATCACCCATAAAATTTTCCCAGCCCCTATCGCCCAATTAAAAATATAAGCAAAAATACTTAACTATCGAAGTTTCACATCATAATCATTAGTAGATATAATCCTTTGTTGACTACTGAGTATTTATGATAGTAACTAGGATCTACGTTTATTTATGTCCAATTACTTACATTATTGAAATAATTTACCTCTGGATTACCCCTCTAGAGCCAACAGCTTTGATTTCAACAGCGCCAAGCAAGCTTGAATCTAAACTATCTGTCTAAGAGGATGTTTGAAAAGTCCTCTTGTCGGTATCAAAAGTTTTAGATCCCTCTAAATCTCCCTTAAAAAGGGAGACTTTGATTCCGGTTCCCCCCTTAAAAAGGGGGGTTAGGGGGGATCAACAAGTGCCTAAAATCACAGCAAACTACTTTTCAAACAACCTCTAACAGAAGTTCTTTAAGGCGATCGCCCCTGCTATTTTTAGTATTCCCAATATCTATATATTTCTCAACAAATAACACAAATCCTGTACAGACGGCATTAATCGCGTCTCTAACTACCTCAAACAGGACTCACTTTAGCTCTGTAAAGCAACTTCTCACCTTGAAGGTAGCCAGCGTAACGTACCTTGACTGTTTCTCCAGGCTGTGCAGTTCCCTCCATCAATTGGTGAAGTTGGGGATCATAAGGTAATTCTGCTCCCACAGGTGCGATCGCTTCTACTCCCCACGCTTGCAAAAGCTTTTCCAGGGGTTTCTGTACCAATGGGACTATTTTAACTGCTGCTAGCTGCGGATTCTCCTGCGCTTTCTGTGCTGCTGTTGGCCATTGTAATAATAAAGACTCCAGCAGTTGCAAGCTCGACTGCTGGAGTTCTTGTAGTAATATTTCTCGCTGTTGTTCTAATTGAAGTTGGGAGCGATCATACTCTCTTCTTAAATCTGTGATTTCTTGTAACAATTCCTGGGTAGGTGCTGTTTTCTCTTGTGACAACTCTACCGTTGAAAAAGTTGCGATTAATTCACTTAATGAAATCTGTAGCACTGACGACAGCTTGAGCAGCACATCTACTCGCATCTGCTCTAGCTTTCCCTGGCGTAATCGCAAAATTTGACGCTCTGAGACACCAGCAGCGCGACTCAGCGCTTTAAAACTAGAAATACTTAGCTGTTGCATTAAATCTTGCAACTTTTGGGTGTGGGGCATTGGGGATTGGGGAAGGTGGGGCCCCCTCTGGGGATAAGGGGTAATGGGGATTGGTGACTAGGGATTGGTGACTGGCAAAAAAATTAAGTCTTTATTTGTTAGTACCTAGTCCCTAGTCCCCAGCCCCTAATTCCTATTCTTCCAGTAAACTTCTCAACATCCAAGCTGTCTTTTCGTGTACCTGCATCCTCTGAGTCAATAAATCGGCGGTAGGTTCGTCGTTAACTTCTTCTAGTACAGGGAAAATAGACCGTGCAGTTCTGACTACAGCTTCTTGTCCTTCCACTAGCAAGCGGATCATTTCCACAGCTTTAGGAACTCCAGGAGTTTCTGGAATCGAACTTAGTTTGGCGTATTCGCTGTAGGTTCCTGGTGCGGGATAGCCAAGCGCTCTAATTCTCTCGGCTATTAAATCCACTGCTAAGGCTAATTCTGTATACTGAGTCTCAAACATCAGATGCAACGTTTGAAACATCGGCCCCGTTACATTCCAATGAAAATTATGAGTTTTCAGATACAGTGTATAAGTATCAGCCAACAGATGAGATAAACCGTCAGCAATTTTAGCCCTACTCGTCTCGTCAATGCCGATATTTACATTTTTAACTGTTACTTTCGATGACATAATTTTCTCCTAATTAGGTTATATGTAATTGGGGATTGGATAATTGGGAATGGGGCATTGGGGATTGACAAGAAAATTAAGCCCTTGATTCCTAGTCCCCAGTCCCTAGTCCCCAATCCCCATTGTCTATGCTAAATGCATCTTCAAAACGCTACGGGGTGCTTTACGAACTCTGGCTAAAACGGTTTCTTTGCCTAAACGCTGGCAAGCTTCATACCGGTGGCAACCAGAAAAGCCATAATATTGTCCATCTACTTCTAGGACATCAATAGGTTCTTGCTGCCCAATTTCCGCAATCGATTCCATCAAGGCTTGCACTTTATTTGGATCGTTTGTACGGGGCAATGGCCGTTTTATCTGATTTAATGGAATTTCTTGGACTTTAACCATAAAGAGTTTATCCAACTAGTTCTGTTTTTCGCCTCTAAATAAATCATAGTCATTATGACTTTGTTTTGCAACTAGTATCTGGGGCAAAATTGGTAATGGTATCATTGGAGCATTCATGCGACAAAAAAACCGCGCTACAAAGCAATTGGAAAATAAGCTCCAACGACACATTAAGGAGCAAAAGACGCTCTCTACGAGAGGCTCCGCCAACGCGAACGATTACTCGCGATCGCAACTTTTGGGGACGCTGCACGAACGCTATCAGGTGGTCATGAAATTTTCATTTTGGTGTTTTCCCTACACTGTCCTGACAACATTTTGTCTATTGGGACTGACTGCGGCATCAGGGCCAGAGAGCAATATCCAGGATATAGAACTGAAAATTGGGATTGTGCAGCGATTTGGCGCCGAAGCCACAGCCAAACTGCAACTGGAACCCATAAAAGGCGATCGCTTAAAGCTAAAATTTCAAGTGGGCAACAAGCAGCAAATCCTGTTTACTAAGAACCCTGTAAAGCTAGAAACAGTCATGCAAGCTTTACCCCAGCCAGCAGTCGAAGAAGTGGTAGTTTTGGGCACATACCGCACTTTTGAAACTGCGGAAGATAGTGCTAATAAATGGCGTTCTCTGGGAATGGAAGTGGAAATAGCCCAGCCAGAACGCTGGCAGGTTTGGGCGAAACGAGATGTTTACAGCACTCCTTTATTGCGACGCTTGTTATTGCAGAACATCCAAACTTCTACCAAAGATAAAGTATATCTTGATACTAAAGTTTTAAAACAAGTGCCGCGAGTAAGTTGGGTAGTGGATGGTAATCGCTATAGCCCAAATGACTTGGAAATTAGCACCGATCAAAACTTGATTCGGGTGAATAAAAGTGAAAAACCAGAGTTCGCTCGTCTTTATGCTGGCCGATTGAATTTGCAGCCAAATGCTTATGGCACATACACTCTAGTTAATCAAGTCCCCTTAGAAACTTATTTGCGTGGGGTTGTACCTTATGAAATAGGTACAGAGGCACCAACAGCGGCGCTAGAAGCCCAAGCAATTCTCGCTCGGACTTATGCCTTGAGAAATTTACGCAGGTTTGCCGCAGATAATTATCAGTTGTGTGCTGATACTCACTGCCAAGTTTATTATGGGCTGAAGGGAGCGGCTGCCAAAACAGACCAAGCGATCGCCTCAACCAGGGGTAAAGTATTAACTTATAAAAATGAACTAGTAGACGCTCTGTATTCTTCCACTACTGGTGGTGTCACCGCTTCCTTCAGCGATATCTGGAATGGTGACGATCGTCCCTATCTCCGCCCTATACTGGACGCTCCGACTAATTTTTGGAACTTATCTAAGCAGAGTTTAGCAGATGAAAAGAACTTCCAAAAGTTTATCAACATACAACAAGGATTTAATGAAAGCAAGTGGGATATGTTTCGTTGGCATAAGGAAACCCCTTTACAGGATATTATCAAGGACTTGCAGAAATTCTTGCAGGTGAAAAACAGTCCCCATGCCAAATTTAAGACCATTCAGGCTATGGCAGTTGTGAAGCGAAGCCAGAGTGGACGTATCCTTGAACTTGCGGTTAAAACCGATCGCAGCACCTTTGTTTTGCATAAAGATGAAGTTCGCAGTGCCTTTGCCGCTCCCATAAGTACGCTTTTTTACATAGAACCCCTAAACAAAGGCAAGGCAGAACTCTGGGGATATGCTTTTATTGGTGGTGGATTAGGACATGGAGTCGGCTTGAGTCAAACTGGCGCTCAAAATTTAGCAAAACTAGGTTGGTCAAGTCCAAAAATTCTCCAATTTTACTATCCTGGTACTCAGATTAAAATTCTCAGTAAAGAAATTAAGCTTTAAACTATCCGCACTAAGTTTAAGCACTAAGTACGAGGGAATTCCATAGTATACTGATTGTAAAAAATTAAGCAGGAACACAGTAAATGTTGTGTTCCTGCCCAACACTGAACTAGGCTTTTTATTAAAGTCGCTTTCAGAGATACACACAGCATTGCAAGTGTGTTGGCCCTAGATGCCATACTTATATTTTTTCAACATTGGTAACTCTTGCAAGAGGTTTATGGTTGAGTTGCTTAGTTCTTAGTAAAGGTCTTCTTCTTTGTGAGTTTCGATTGTTACGTCAGAGGTTGGATAAGCAACACAGGTCAGTACATATCCTTTTTCGATTTGCTCATCGTCTAAGAATGACTGATCGCCTTGATCGACAGTACCCTTGATGATTTTACCTGCACAGGTAGAGCAAGCACCAGCGCGGCAAGAGTAGGGCAGGTCAAGACCAGCTTCTTCAGCCGCGTCTAGAATATAGACATCATCATCAACGTCAAGTGTTGTATTTAGTCCTTCGGACTCGTTGATTAGTGTGACTTTATAACTTGGCATTGAGTAATCCTCTCTTTTGCAAACGGCAGTATAAGTTATCTTAAGGCAAAGATGGCGGCTGTTCTGTGGGATTAGCCGCTGGTTTAAATTTGCTTCAATTCTGATACTACGAGAAAAATTAAACTATGTGACTGGAAATTGAACCCGATTAGTAATGAAATTTAGTTACTTAATCCCGATAAGTTTTATTTATGTTATTTTCGACCTTAGTCAGGTTGCAATAAGAAAAACTTTTTTTATACATAAAAAACATGAGCAATATTAATGTTACCTGGATTCTGTAGAACTTACGCAGAACAGATCCCCCAACTCCTCTAAAAAGCGGGGCTGTTTCATTTTCTAATCTGATTAGACAATTATCATAGCGATCGCATACCTCGACGAAAGCAAGCTGAGGTGGTAATTTTTTCCAAAATTTTTCTGTTCATTATTTGACAAATTTTGTGTATTGTGCATCACGTTAGCTCTGCTCTCAAAAAGGGGGCTTTCTTTTGAAAATAAAGTCTCATACATGCTTGAGGGGTTCGGACGAATGTTGTAGAGTCTAGACTGGTAAACCTCATGAACCGAAAATCTTACCACTAGAAGCGTGAGAAGATCAAAAACAGAACTAGTTGAGGATCATGTATAATTCAAAAGCTGCTTCGGAAAAAGCAAACGTGCGTGTAGGTTTGATCGGTACTGGGTATGCGGCAAAGTTTCGGGCTGAGGCATTGCTCCACGATGAGCGATCGCACTTAGTCGCAGTTGTTGGTCATACAAGCGAAAAAACCGAAGCCTTTGCTAAAGAGTACCAGATTGAAATATTGAGTTCTTGGCAAGAGCTAGTAGAACGTGAAGATATAGACCTAGTAGCGATCTCTACGATTAATCGAGATCATGGTGCGATCGCTCGTGCAGCACTTACCAACGACAAACATGTGATTGTAGAGTATCCTCTTTCGTTGGATGTAATTGAGGCTGAGGAACTGATTGGTTTAGCCAAAGCAAAACAAAAACTTCTGCACGTGGAACACCTGGAACTTTTGGGTGGTTTGCATCAAGCCTTGAAGCAAAACTTAGCCAAAATTGGTGAAGTGTTTTATGTTCGCTACAGCACCATCAATCCCCAAAATCCGGCACCCCGCAAATGGACTTATAACCACGAGTTTTTCGGCTTTCCCTTAATTGGTGCTTTGTCTCGGCTACATCGTCTCACAGATTTATTTGGTAAAGTATTTACAGTTAACTGTCACCAGCGATATTGGGAAATAGAACCGGAATATTACCAAACCTGTTTCTGCACTAGTGAACTGTGCTTTAACAGTGGGCTTTTAGCCCAAGTAGTTTATGGCAAAGGCGAAAGTATTTGGCAATCAGAACGCAAGTTTGAAGTTCACGGTGAAAAAGGTGGTTTAATTTTTGATGGCGACACCGGAATTTTCATCCAGCCAGGAGAAACAACATCTATAGAGGTTGGCCCACGCCGGGGTTTGTTTGCCAAAGACACGACTATGGTGTTAGATCATATTTTTGATGGTACTCCTTTGTACGTTACCCCAGAGGAGAGCTTGTATACCCTAAAGGTTGCTGATGCTGCACAAAGAGCGGCACAAACAGGGTTAACTATGTTTATGAAAGATACTTTAGATAAAAGTTAATGAAAACTGAACTAATTGTTATTTTATCCCAACGAGAAATAGAGAAAATGCGGCAAGCTGGGCGTTTAGCTGCTAAACTTCTTCAGCATCTAGAACCGTTCGTGAAGCCAGGGGTTAGCACTCTTGAACTAAATGATGAAGCCGAACGTTGGACACAAGCGCATGGAGCAAAAAGCGCACCCCTCGGTTATAAAGGTTATCCGAAATCGATTTGCACCAGTGTAAATGAGGTAATTTGTCACGGCATTCCCAACGCCAAACAAATCCTCAAGGAAGGTGACATCATTAATATTGATGTCACGCCAATGGTTGAGGGTTATCACGGCGATACATCCAAGACATTTTTTGTTGGTACTCCTTCTCCAAAAACGAGGAAGTTGGTAGAGGTGACAGAAGAGTGTCTGCGTCTGGGTATTGCTGAAGTTAAACCAGGGGCACGCATTGGCGACATTGGTGCAGCCATTCAAGAGTATGCTGAAGGACAAGGCTTTTCTGTGGTGCGAGATTTCGTTGGACACGGCATCAGTAATATTTTCCATACTGCGCCGGATGTTCCCCACTATGGCACACGCGGCAAGGGCAAGCGCCTCAGATCGGGGATGGTTTTTACTATTGAGCCAATGATTAATGAAGGTACTTACGAAGTCGAAGTTCTCAGCGATAAGTGGACTGCGGTAACGCGCGATCGCAAGCTTTCTGCTCAATGTGAGCATACCTTAGCTGTAACTGAAGACGGCGTTGAAATTCTCACCCTTCCTGAAGGTGTGAATTACTGGAACCTAGATAAAACAGCTAGTTAGAATAATTAAGAGCAGCAATACCTGCTCTAGTTCTGAACCTGGAAGGACAAATATTGATGGTTTCAGCCACTATTAATATAAGCAATCTTAGCTCTGAGGGATTCGTTGCTGGCTATTTGGATGATGTACGCTACGAGTTAATTGATGGAGAACTAATCGACTTGGAACCCACTGGACTTCATGAACAGATAGGTGGGTTAATTAATCGTAAGCTCAACGTCGCAATTGATCTGCTCAACTTGCCTTGGTTTATTCCCATGAAATGCCTGATTAAACCATTGGGTCAAAATTCAGCCTTTAGACCTGATATTGTGATTCTCGATCGGACAAGTTTGGCGAATGAACCATTATGGAGAGCTGAGCCAGTGATTACACTAGGCAAGTCTGTTAAATTGGTCGTAGAGGTTGTCAGCACCAATTGGCAGAATGACTATGCTAGGAAAGTGGAAGACTACGAAGCTTTAGGTATTGGGGAGTATTGGATCGTAGATTATCTAGGGCTAGGAGGTAAACGCTACATTGGCTTATCCAAACAACCTGTAATCACGATTTATCAGTTAGTTGATGAAACTTATCAGGGACAACAGTTTAGGGGAACAAAACGCCTCATTTCCCAAACATTTCCAGACCTGAATTTGACCGCAGAACAGATATTTGTTGCGGGCCGCTAGAGTTAGAGATTGGGGAATATACAACGCTCTCTGGGGAAAAGTATAGCAGGGGACTGGGGACTGCGTTGAAAGTCTGTTTGTATATAAGTTTTATCATCAGTTAATGTCCTAACCTCCTGGTCGGTTGCTGTATTTAAACTTGGTATAACTATCTTCCCAACTTATTAGGAATACCTTCACAACCACCAGGAATAGTACCTCTGGTTTTTTCGCCACCCCAAGTGCAACAGTAGCAACGCCCAGACTCAGACATCCGCTGCACATTCGTAAAATCGGCATTTTCCACCACAGCGCCAGTGTGTTCGCCGGTTTCATAATCTGGTCGTTCAGTCCGACTGCGGGGTGATGCTTTTTCCAGTACACCGTAGAATAGGCGAATCCCGTTCAGATCAGCACCACTGAGATTAGCATTATATAAAATTGTACGAGAAAGGTTAGCTTTTACTAAGTCACAACCGACCAGATTAGCGCGGACAAGATTAGCTTCGCTCAAATCAGTCCAACGCAAATCAGTGCCTTGAAGGTCTGCGGCGGCTAGCATTACGCCTAAATCGATGACGCGCACACCTTCAAGGCGGTCTTCTGCATATCCGCCACTCCCGTCAAGAATGGCTCGACCTAATCGACCATCGCGTTGTAGGGGTGAGAGCAACTTGGAACGTGACAAAAAACGGAGAATTTTTGCTTTCCCACTACCATCAACACTACTTAAAATTGCCGCAGTGCGTCCTTCAGCGATCGCTCTTTCTTGGGGCCAATCTTCTAATAATCCTTCTTCATCTAATACTAAGTCGGAAACGCCTTGGAAATAAGAATCAATGGTCTGTTGCTGCGTGATAATATTTTGCTGAACTGTCAGCAGGTTTTGCTGAATTGTCAAGTCTTTAGAAATGACATATTGTCGCCATGCTACGTAAACGGCAATGATAGCGATCAGAATTTGCCCCAATGCGCCAAACCAATCTGCTAGGGTTCCAGCAATATCCCAATTAATTTGGCGTCCTAAAACCAGCAAGCGATCGCCTACACTTGTGAATCTGATCAAGCCGATGATGGCTACTAATAGTCCCAAAAAGGCTACAAACAGGGTGCGTTCTTGGGGTGAAAACCACTCGTCTAAAATTTCTTGGAACCAAGGTAATAATATCGCCAGGGATAACAGCAAAGCGATCAGCGTTCCGATAATGCCAACGATCCAGTTATTAAGGATAATTCCAATAAAGGTGGTGGCGATCGCGATTAGAGTAATCAGCAATGCCCTGGGCTTAACTGTGAATTGTTTGGCCGGGGGTTGCTTGACTTCCGAACGAGCTTGTTGTAATGCAGTTGTATATTGGGGAGATTTTAAAGACGCGATCGCTGCTAGTGCTTGTTGTGACGCTAGTACTTCTGAATTAAGGTTCTTCTCAGTTGCACTACCGTCAAAGTCATTTGGTTGCGAATCGTTTTCGGGGCCTGGTTCTGGGGTTGGTAGATTAGAAGAATTGGATTCAATTGTCATGTTTTCTATTTTGCCCCAGGAGATTAAGAACAACATCTGTTTTATCAGAAATTGCACTAAACTAAAGACCTGTATTCCATAAGACTGAGAACGCAAAGCTATAGCAATCCGATAGCGAAGCGGTAGCGAGTCAGACGCTACTGCGTCGCTAACGCTGCGCTATCGAGCGTCTTTGATTTCTGAATCACTCATAGAGGTAAGGGACTGGGGACTGGGGAAGGTGGGGCCCCCTCTGGGGATAAGGGGTAATGAGGACTCGGAAGAAGGAATAAAGGTGTACTGAGTTTTGTTCAAAAATCAAATATGAGTCCTATCTATTTAGTACAGCATTTGATTAATTCGTAGCAAATTAAATTTAGCAATGCTCGACAATGTGAATGCATCGGCTTGCATTGTGAATGCATTGGCTTGCATTGTGAATGCATTGGCTTGCATTGTGAATGCATTGGCTTGCATTGTGAATGCATTGGCTTGCATCGTGAATGCATCGGCTTGCATTGTGAATGCATTGGCTTGCATCGTGAATGCATTGGCTTGCATCGTGAATGCATCAACTTGCAGTAAGGGAACTCCAAGAAATAAATTATCCAATATTGTGGGGTATGCATTCTGCCCGCCCAGTCCATAATATGGCTCTTGTGTCGTACACTCCACAAGAGTTAATTGGATATTTTTTTATTTGGAAGTCCCTAAGCTACGCGCAGCGTCTCTTAAAGATCATTATTTGGAATTTTAAATTGTTAAGTTTGGTCTACAGTTTGAATTGTCAACATTTGAGGAGGCGTAGCATCAGGTGGGTAGAGAAAATCCACTTTTACCAGTCGCCGCTGGCCAGGAGATATTTTTAATTGAGCAAGCGGTTCTCCCATCTGTCCCCGTTGTTGAACTAAATGCCAATATTGAGTTCTGGGTAAGCCACGATCGTCATTGTAGCGAATACGAACAGTGCCTCGGAAAAAGACAGATGGCTCAGGTGGTGAAAAAAAGCGCAGCCCTGGTTTACTTAGCTCATCTTCTTTAATAGGCGTTTGGAAAAGCACATTTATAGTTTGCGGCTTATCGGTATTGTTGAATAATGGTAGAGAGATGTTGTATTCAATGCCGTAGTTGCCGTGAGCTTCGTAAGCAGTACCAGGATAACGCGCTACGAGTTTCGCAGTTTGGTTTTGTCCAGTACCCATTTTCCCTGCTAAAAGCGTACTTAAACCGTAGGAAAAAGCTTGTCCTGATTCGGGAATTGTCAGGTATAAACTATTAGAGTCAGTAACTTGTACTTGCCAACGAGAGCCAACAGCTACCCCCGCTACCCGTCCGTAAATTTCTGTTGCCCCTGCAAGCCGATCTGGAGGACTAGGGGCAGGTTCACGGGGCCCTGCAAAATCACCATTCTCTAACAAGTTCTCCCATTCTTCTAAAGTTGGCGCTCGTTCACTACCATCGGGATTGGGTTTAGCAAACATGGCCAGGTTCGCCAGATAAACAGGACGATCGCTATACAAACGTAATAAAGTAGAACGTCCATTCAATGGCGGCGTTAAAGTCCGCACTGGAATGGGATGATTCATTAACATCCGGCTTTGTTTTGGTGGAATTACCAACTGGGCTGGCCATCCTTGCCGTCTAACTCGCAGCACATCATTCATCGCGCGATCGCCTGGCCCAGCATAAATGTTTCCCAAGTTATTGTCCTGCATGGGAGGAAGCTTGACAAAAGGTGCATCAGGTTGACTAACATAACTAGCTGCTTGCAAGATATTGACAGTTGCAGGGCGATCGCTGGGATTGTAAACAATCACTCCTAAATAAAGAGTCCGCAAATCATTTGGCGTCTCAATTGCTCTAGCAATATGGTGAGAAAATAAATCAAACCTTCCCTGAAATGGAAAGTTCAAGTGGGCGCTGGGCACTTTTTTGCCTTGAGGAGGAAATGTAGACAGCAGAATTCCTTCACTCTGAACTACTTCTGGGTTATTACTGTTAAATACTGGTACTTCGTCAAGATGTCCTGTTAAAGGTCTTGTTTGTTGGGGAACAAAAATTTCCTGCGGTGTAGGAGAAGGCGATGCTTGAGCCAAAAACAAATAGGAAATAAAATTAAACATTTATTCAAAAAGCAATTTATCACTGAAGTTCAGAATACAGCATCCTAATATATACCTCCTGCGACCTTAAATATTAACCTGTCGATTGGATATAGAAGATTCTAGCTAACGAAAAAATAGCTGGAAATAACTCCTAGCAATGCGTTATGGGAGTTTTTTATCGAGGAAGGCAAGAAGGAGAAACGAGCTACGCAATCCATAAGTGATATTGCTCCAACTGAGCCTTCTGCCTCCTTCAACCGAAAATTTATGCTTCTAGAATTTTAGAGATTTTTGAACTCGCACTTATATACAAATGTTCTCAAGTAAGCTATTATTTTCATGATGATTTGATAGTAATTATAGTTAATAAGGTTGTCCATGCTTTTTCCCTTCTTGATCATGTTCCGAGAGGGCGTTGAAGCTGCACTTGTCGTGGGGATAATTGCCAGTTATCTTAAGCAAACTGGACGTACCCATTTGATGAAGTCAGTTTGGATTGGCATCGCACTAGCGACTTTTATTTGTCTAGCAGCTGGAATTATTTTGCAAATAACCAGTCAGGAGTTTCCGCAAAAACAACAGGAACTATTTGAAGCGGTAATTTCCATAGTTGCAGTTGGGGTTCTCACCTGGATGGTTTTCTGGATGCGCCGTGCGGCTCGTTCTATTAAAGGCGAGTTACAGTCTCAAATTGAAACTGCCATTCAGTCGGGGGATAAATGGGGTACAGCACTAGTGTGGATGTCATTCTTTGCAGTCCTGCGGGAAGGTTTGGAAACAGTAGTGTTTATGATGGCTACGTTTCAGCAAAATTTGGGAATTCAAGCTCCTGTGGGGGCATTGTTTGGATATGCAGCCGCACTAGCTGTCGGTGTAGGCATCTATCAGGGTGGTATCCGCATCAACTTGAGGCGATTTTTTAAATGGACAGGAGCCTTTATTATCCTGGTTGCTGCTGGACTCTTAGCAAGTGGTGTGAGATCTTTTCATGAAGCCGGAGTGTGGAATTCACTCCAAACTGTGGTATTCGATGTTAGCGGGGTACTTCCCAAGAACGGGTTTATCGGTTCACTATTAGCAGGATTTTTTGGCTATAACGATGCCCCCACCCTCAGCGAAGCGATCGCCTATTTTGGCTATCTAATTCCTACTATGTCGCTGTTCTTCTTAGGGGAGAATGCTGCACAGAAGACTACAGCAAGACATTCTTAGCTACTTCAATAATTTTTAGGAAAATACAACAATGAAAAATGTTTTAAAGTATTCAACAATTATCTGTCTAATTGCCTTGACATTAGCTGCTTGTGAATCCAATAAATCAAGCGATACTTCCGCGAATAATACTCCAGAGGCGAAAGTAGCCAGTGATACTTCTACTAACAATTCTGTGGAAACTGCTTTGGCTGTGACAGATAAAGGTTGCGAACCCAATCAACTGACACTGACATCTGGACAAAACACCTTTGTGTTGACCAACAAAAGCAGCCAACCTTTGGAGTGGGAGATATTGTCTGGGGTAAAAGTCATTGAAGAAAAGGAAAATATTGCTCCTGGCTTCGTTCAGAAACTCAAAACCAATCTAGAACCGGGTGAGTATGATATGGGTTGCGGTTTACGCAGCAATCCCAAAGGGAAACTGACTGTGAAGGCAGGAGGAGATACTCAAGCTAAAGGGACTATAGATCAGGGTAAATTAGTCGGTGCGATCGCAGAATATAAAGTCTACGTCACCAAAGAAACTGACCAACTAGTAGCAGATAACAAGACCTTCACCGATGCCGTGATTGCTGGCGACCTTGCTAAGGCTCAGAAACTCTATGCCTCTACCCATGTTCATTGGGAACGCGCAGAACCGATCGCTGAACTTTTCTCCGATCTCGATAAAACGATGGATTCGCGTGCTGATGACTTTGCGAAAAAAGAGGCCGATCCACAATTCACCGGGTATCATCGCATAGAGAAAGCTTTATTCCAGGATAAAACGACAAAAGGCATGAAACCTTTTGCCGAAAAGCTACAGAAAGATGGACTAGAACTACAAAAGCGCATTGCTACTTTGACCATCGAACCGAAAAATATGGTTGGCGGCGCTGCCGGCTTGATTGAAGAAGTGGCTGCTACCAAAATTTCTGGAGAAGAAGACCGTTACAGCCATACTGACCTCTGGGACTTCAGCGCTAATGTTGAAGGTTCTCAAAAGATTGTCGAGTTATTGCGCCCCGTCATCCAAAAAGCCAACCCCGATTTACTAGCGCGTGTGGATGCTAACTTTACCAAAGTTAACCAAGGACTTGCTAAATATAAAACCCCTGATGGTGGTTTTGCTACCTACGACAAAGTGAGTGAAACAGACAAGAAAGAGATGAAAACTGCGATCGCAGCTCTTTCTGAAGATTTGTCTCAGCTGCGTGGCACTCTAGGCGTTAACTAATTTACTTACTCAGCACTCAGAACTCAGCACTCTCCATCAATAATTCCTAGAGGAGTAAACTATGTCTAGTTCAGAGCAACCAAGGTTACGCATTACTCCCCGAATCAGCCGTCGTGACTTGCTCCTTGGTATGGCCGCAGCCGGTGGAGTCGCAGCTTTGACCAGTTTGGGTTATCGCACTCTTTCAGAAACTACTGAAGACCCATCTGAAGAGGCTGTACCGTTTTTTGGTATTCACCAAGCAGGTATTCTCACTCCTGCCCCGGCTTCTGCTCTGATGGTGGCATTTGATACAACTGCTAAAACCAAAGTGGATTTAGTGCGCTTGTTTCAAACTCTGAGCGATCGCATTCAGTTTCTCATGGCAGGGGGAACACCCAAGCTACGCGATCCCAAATTTCCGCCCAGTGATTCGGGAATTCTTGGGCCTATAGTGGTTCCCAATAATCTCACCATCACCCTAGCAGTGGGTGACTCGCTGTTCGATAACCGTTTTGGACTTGGTAACTTGAAACCCAAGCGGTTAAATACCATGCCAGGTTTCCACAATGACCAACTTGACCCAGATTTGTGTCATGGGGATATACTGCTACAATTTTGTGCCAACACAGAGGAAGCGAACATCCATGCTTTACGGGATATTATCAAGAATTTGCCTGATTTGATAACTCTGCGCTGGCAAATAGAAGGTTTTCTACCGCCGAATACGCATAAAAAGCTCGGCAAAACCACAGTGCGGAACCTACTTGGCTTCAAAGATGGCACAGCAAATCTAGATGCTAGCAATGAAAAGTTGATCAACCGGATTGTTTGGGTACAGCCAAACAGCAACGAACCAGCTTGGACAGTAGGAGGAAGCTATCAAGTGGTGCGGGTGATCCGTAACTTAGTTGAACGCTGGGATCGTACACCACTACAGGAGCAAGAAACAATTATTGGGCGCAGTAAAGGCTCTGGCGCACCCTTGGGGATGAAGCACGAGAAAGATATTCCCAATTATGCTCAAGATCCTAAAGGTAAAGAAATCCCCCTAGATGCTCATATCCGCCTTGCTAATCCACGCAAATCAGAATTGGGTTTGATTCTGCGGCGTGGTTTCAATTATTCACGTGGGTTTGATAAAGCCGGACAATTAGATATGGGTTTGTTGTTTGTCTGTTTTCAAGCTGATTTAGAAAGAGGCTTTGTGACAGTGCAAAATCGCTTGATTGGGGAACCTTTGGAGGAATATATTCGCCCCATTGGTGGTGGATATTTCTTTGCTTTGCCTGGCGTTAAAGATAAAGGTAGTTATTTAGGTCAGTCATTACTAGAAGCATAAGCATCATCGCATCCCAAAGCTTGTAGAAGACGCTAATTTACTTAACCAATCAATAACTGATGTCGATACTTCTTTAGAATGTCGTAATCCTCGGAGAATAAACTGTATTGGGTCTGCTTGCGGTAGGCTCATTGAATAATCGTAGCTGCTGGAATAGATAGTGGTTATACCAAGGTGAAGAGTTAGGATTTAAACGTGGATTAAGCTCATTTAGGGGTTTTTTAGAAGTTACAATAACTGAAAAATTACGTTCTCTACTATAAGCAAGACTACGAAAATCGGATAGGAAGCTGACCATATCATCTTCAATATAGTTGTCGCTAGGATAGAGAGCAGCATCATAGTCATCTAACATCAAAACAAGTTTCTTTTATTCTCTAATTTTTCTTATAATAAAGCGAATATCATCATTTATCACTATAGATGTTGAATGCAATATTTGCTCACTATCTTTATATAAAGGATATTAATTGTTCATCTGCTGATAGATATTTTACAGCTAACTACCCTGAAATCTAGGAAAAATATCTACCTTTTTATTACCAATAACTAAAGTTCTGGGCGGGATGTCTTATGTCGCTTTCACCTCGTCAGGTTAATTATCCTCTTGATGTAGATGGTTAACAGCTTGCAATCACATTGATTCTGCAAATGCGATCGCGTCGTTGCTTGAGATTACCTGAAAGTAATCTTAGTTATGATTATTGATACAAGCCCAGTTGGTAAGCCACAATATTAAATACCAAGATCGTTTTTATAAGTGAGCATTATGAGCAATAACCTCTCATTAGACGCTGTAGAAGATTTTAACTGAGGAGACTTCGATGAATAAGGAATCGCCTTTTGTAGAAACCAACGGATTGCTCTTGTATAAACAAGAATGCAAAACTCCAGAATTTTTAAACTCATCTTTTTGCATACATCTATTTGGGGAACTAGTTGTCGTAGATCATTATGTACTGCTGTTTCCTGATTCACAAACCCTCACAGACTATGCTAAAACTCTGGTCAATTATGATGCCAAAATTACGGAAGGGCCAGGAAAATGGCCTGATGATTTTTGTCCAGAGCAAAACCTATTGCCTGAAGATGCTAGCATGTACTTTCTCTCAGCCTTAATGCCGTCAGGCATGATTTTGGTACTGCTTGCACCGAACGCGCCAGATGAACAGATTGCTAGCTTATTTCAGGAGCAAGGTTTCAATACTGTCCATCATGTTGCCATTCTTGTTGATGATATTTATACAGCAGCAGAGGTGTGGCAGAACAAAGGCTTTATTCCTCTATCTATGACTCCTCAAGAAGATGGCTCTTTATGCCAATGGTTTTTCCGCAACTGGGCAGGCCAAATTCTAGAGCTAATCTGCCGTAAATGGACGGGTAAAGAAACTTTTTCCTGCGAGAATATTGCTGGTTTACGCCTTTCAGAATTGGCAGCGTGAAGCGAGCAGGAGGCAGGGGGCAGGGAGCAGGGAGCAGAGAGCAGGAGGGAAACCCCATATTATATATTTAGTTGTTCTGAAACCTTTGATTGCTGGGGAATCCCTCTGCTCCCCTGCCTCTTTGCTCAAGTATGCTCTCCACGACGGTGGTTAGCAGCTTGTAATAACAGAGATTCGGCAAAAGCGATCGCATCACTTGCAGATTTACCACCAGCTAATTGTGCTAGTTCTTCTCGGCGAGTGGTTAAGTTATCCAAAGTAGTAACTCTGACAACGGTACGCTGTTCATCAGCATTGACATTGTTAGCTTTTTTACCCTTGCCTTGATTAATAGTTTGCTTATCTACGCGGAAATGCCGATCCGCCATTGCCGCAACTAAAGGTTGGTGAGTAACACATAATACTTGGTTGCGCTGGCTTAGTTGGTGTAATTTTTCCGCGATCGCTTGGGCTACCCTTCCCGAAACCCCAACATCAATTTCATCAAAAACCATTGTTCCAGCCGCATCAACCTGAGAAAAACAAGCTTTCAGCGCCAATAAAAAGCGACTCATTTCCCCGCCAGAGGCAATTTCCGTTAACGGTTGCAGTGGTTCTCCAGGGTTGGAACTAAATGTAAAAGTAATTTTATCTGCTCCCATCGCAGTTGGCGCAGCTGGTAATATTTCAACCAGAAACTTCACTTTTTCCATCGCTAGGGGTTTTAGTTCAGCTATCAAACGCGATTCTAAATTAGCAGCCGCCTTACTCCGTAATTGAGTTAAGTGATTACTTGCTTGGGTGAGTTTTTCAAAGCACGCCTTTTCTTGCTGTTCCAAGTTTTCGATAGATTGTTCGCTGTCGTTAAGTTGGGCTAATTCTCCTTGGATACGTTGGTAATATGCGATCGCTTCTGTCAGTGTCGGCCCATATTTGCGGCAAATTTGCTTTAATTCCTGAATCCGTTCTTCCACCTCTTCCAATCGCTGCGGATCGGCTTCCAATCCGTCCCCATAAGCATTAATCTGCCTTCCCACTTCCATTACCGCAGCTTGCGCGTCTCGCACCAATTCCAACAGGTGTTGTAGTTGGGTATCATATTCCACCATGTCATTTAATATCGCCTCACTGTCTCCCAATAAATCTCCGGCGGCGGGAGTTTCATGATCGTTTTGATACAAAGCCTGATAAACCTTGTAACTCATTTGCTGCAAATCGACGACATGATTCAGGCGTTCCCGTTCTTGTCCCAACTGTTCCAATTCATTAGGTTCGCTGAGGTTGGCTGCTCGCAATTCTTGCACTTGATAAGCGAGCAAATCTAGCTGTTGCAACCTTTCCCGTTCTGATGTCCGGCGTTTTTCTAGTACTAAATGCGCCTGTTGATAAGTACTGAAACTCGTAGCAACTTTATGACGCTGCTGTATCAAGGAGTCGCCACCATACAAATCTAACCAGTCCCGGACTTGGGCTGATTGTCCCACTTGTACAGTTTGACCTTGGGCTGTGATTTCTACCAAGCGATCGCGCATTCCTCCCATAATCTGCCGATTTACCAACACACCATTCACCCGCGATCGACTACGGATATTACTAGCAGTGACCGTGATTTCTCGGCTAATGACTACGGAATTTTCATCAAGCAAATCTATTTCTTGTTCAGTCAACCAAGCCGCTAGGGGTGCATTTGAGGTGAAAGTCGCTTCTACCATTGCCCGACTTGTCCCCGTGCGAATGACTCGACTAGAGACTTTACCGCCCAAAGCAGCATCAATGGCATCCAAGATAATCGATTTTCCCGCGCCGGTTTCACCTGTCAACACATTTAGTCCTGCGCCAAATTCTAATTCCAGTTGGTCAATTAGGGCAAAGTTTTCAATTCGTAGGCAGAGCAACATCAAGCCAAATTCTCCATAAGGGCAGATGCCGGATACTTCCAACTTACAGGATAATAAGTCTCATCTTTGAGCAACTAGCAATACCTAATACTATTGAACTAGTATGCCCGTTTAAGTGTAGCAGACTAGTAGGGAGTGGGGAGTGGGGGATGAGGGAGATGAGGAAGGAAGAAATAATTAATGCCCAATGCCCAATTCCCCATTCCCAATCCCCAATTTCTAAACATATTGTTACAATACTTAATGTGATCGTTCTGACTGGTGGCCTTTTTCATGATTGTTAAGACACTTCCCCCTAGTTCCCGACCAATTCAGGAGGACAGTCACAACGGCACAAATCGCCGAGGTGAACTGGACGTTATTGATATAGTGCCAGAAAAAAATGGTAGACAAAGCTTGGTTGTGCCGCAGATCGGCCCGTCGCAGACATCGCCAAGACTCTTAGCCGCTCAACAGTTGAGGACAACAGCCCAACCTGAGATACTTTACGATCCTGTGGGTATAGCGGCGCATTACCAAAATAGAAAAGTGCAAGTTTTACGGCGGATTTTCGCCGTGTTGGGGCCAGTTCTATCCTTTGTTTTTGGGCTGTGGTCGGATAGTAAACGGGGAATTGTCGTCAAAAATGACCGCCGCCGAGCTACTCAGCTACGAGTATTGCTGACTCAATTGGGGCCTGCTTACATTAAAATTGGCCAAGCTTTGTCCACCAGACCGGATCTGGTTCCTCCCGTATATCTAGAAGAATTAACTAAACTACAAGATCAATTACCGCCTTTTCCCAACGAAATTGCTTACCAGTTTATCAGAGAAGAACTAGGTGCGCCTCCAGAAGAGGTTTACGCCGAACTCTCGGCCCAGCCAATTGCTGCGGCTTCATTGGGGCAAGTCTATAAAGGTAAGCTAAAAACTGGTGAAGAAGTCGCTGTTAAAGTTCAACGCCCTGACTTAAGAGAGGGGATTACCATTGACTTGTATATCTTGCGTAACCTTGCTGCTTGGGTGCAGAAAAAGGTCAAAAAGGTAAGAAGTGATTTAGTTGGGATTCTTGATGAATTAGGCGATCGCATTTTTGAAGAGATGGACTACATCCACGAAGGCGAAAATGCTGAACGATTCTTTGGGCTATACGGTCATATAAAAGACATATACGTACCGAAAATTTACTGGGAATATACCAATCGTCGCGTTTTGACGATGGAGTGGATTAACGGTACAAAATTAACCCAGACAGCAGAAATTAGTGCCCAAGGCATAAATGCTCGTTACCTCATTGAAGTGGGAGTGCAGTGTTCTCTGCGTCAGTTGCTAGAACACGGATTTTTCCATGCAGATCCCCACCCTGGTAATTTGTTAGCAACAACCGATGGCAAATTAGCTTATCTCGACTTTGGAATGATGAGCGAGATTAAGCCACCACAACGTTATGGTTTAATTGAAGCGATCGTCCACGTTGTCAACCGCGACTTTGAAGGATTAGCAAAAGACTACGTTAAATTAGATTTCTTATCACCAGAAACCGATTTAACACCAATTATCCCAGCTTTTGCGAGAGTCTTTGCTGATGCCGAAGGAGCCAGTGTTGCCGATCTTAATATTAAAAGCATCACCGATGAACTATCGGCTTTGATGTACGAATATCCTTTCCGCGTACCACCCTACTATGCCTTAATTATTCGTTCCCTCGTGACACTCGAAGGTATTGCAATATTCATAGATCCTAACTTTAAAGTCCTCAGCGAAGCTTATCCCTACGTTTCTAAACGCCTTTTAACAGATCCAGCACCGCAATTAAGAGCATCATTGCAAGATTTGCTATTTAAAGATGGCAGATTTCGCTGGAATCGCTTAGAAAACTTGTTAAAAAATGCGCGTAACAGTCAAGATTACGACTTTAACTTAGTGCTGAATCAGGGCATAGAATTTCTGTCATCTGAACGCGGCGCTTTCATTCGTGACAAACTCGTAGATGAATCTGTTAACGGACTCGATGCTTTAAGTAAAAATGTTTTGCATAACTTTACCTCCCTATTGCGGGAACGGGTAGGATTGACAGCAGTTAATCAAACTCCAGCAGCAACAGTTGAGCAACAACAAACCTTAGAGCATATCAAACGTATATTAGGTATTCTCCGAGAAACACAAGGCTTTGATCCAATTCAACTAGCATCACAAATTGCTCAGTTATTGGTAAATTCAGATGTACAACGTTTAGGTCAACAAATTGCTAACCGCTTTACGCAAAAGGCTGTAGCTAGATTAATTCGGCAATTATTAGCATCGTAGTAAAAGTTATGAGGCAAAAACTTTCTTTACAGCTATTTTCAGGTAAATAGACCACGCGGTAGGGGCACAGCATTGCTCATACGTGTCAACTTAAGCTTTAGCGAATGGAATTCGCGGCTACACAGGCAAAGTCCGCCTCCGCGGACTAATTAAGGTCAATTCAAAGTTTTGAAACCTACGGAGGTGGGTTTTGTTTGTGTAGACGCGGTTTCTAACCGCCCATTTCGCCTTAAGTTGACACTAATGAGCATTGCTGTGCCCTTGCGGTTCCCCGGCTTGTACCCCTGCGGGGGTCTTGCTACGCGTAGTGTCTCCCCTTCTCCCAAAGGGAGGGCTAGCGCCAAGGGAGAAGCAACTGGCGCAGCGCAACAGAGAAAACAGAGATTTTTTTTATGAGTCACCTTGAAAGGGCTACTACATAACCCAACTCTTGCAGCTTTTCCAAAACCTTAGTTGCACTTTCAGCAACAATTTCTTGGTTAGTTTGACATTCAACTTCAGGATAGAGCGGTATTTCATAAGGATCGTCAATACCAGTGAAGTGCTTAATTTCCCCGGCTCTTGCTTTTTTGTATAACCCTTTTACATCTCGCTGTTCACAAACCTCTAACGATGCATTGACGTAAACTTCAACGAAAGATGGAATACTTTGGCGCACTTCTTGCCGAATTTCGCGGTACGGTGAAATTGCCGAAACCAATACAATTACATTATTTCTGGTAAGAAGGTGAGCAACAAAGCCAATACGCCGAATATTCTCCTCTCGATCCTCTTTACTGAAACCCAACCCCTTGCATAGGTTTTGACGTACCGCATCGCCATCCAGAACTTCAACTCTGTATCCCTGTATCCGCAATTTCTTCTCCACGAATTTACAGATAGTAGTTTTACCTGCACCACTCAAACCAGTGAACCATACCGTCACACCACAATATTGTTGTATCAACTTACTCCGCCTTATACTTCAAATGGCACACCCAAAAAAGCTTTTTTAGGTAATTTTTCAGATTCAGATAGCAATTTTATTTTTATAATCTTTTTTTAGCAGTAATTTCAGGCGTTGCTTTACAGATGGTGTCAACTTAAGTTGAAACTCCTTTAAAACCTAGTTCCGAGTCTCCGACTGGGAACTAGACAATATCTAAAAGCTGGTTCTAGGCTTGGTTTCACGTTAAGTTGACACCAATGGCTTTGCTCGCAATCACAACATTATTTATTTCGGGGAACACTATTTGACTCATTGTAAGTGAATAACTACATAATTACACTTATTTATAATTAAATATTTAATACATTCAATAGCAATGTTTGTGATGAGCTACACACCTACGCACTTTCTTAAAACTAACGACAAAATTCGCTTCTATACAAAGAAATATACTGATACAGCTTGCAAGCTATTAAAGTTTTAAGCAAATTATATCTTCAGTATATATACAGATTTTATTTAAATAAATAGTCTCTAATATAACAACAGGTTACAAAATCAGATTTAGGGCTAGGAAATTATAAAAACTAAATTCAAAATGTCTGCAAAGTTAGACACAGTGCAGCTTTATCGTGGTATGACCTGCTATCTGGGAACGATCTCTTTTGGGTTCTGTCTCTGATGCAGGTTTGTTTATTGACAATGATGACACGCCTGGTCGTCTTTGTCCTTAATTCGTAGCGAGCGATTTATCGTTCAGTTTCAACAAGGCTAAAGCCACTGACTATTTTTATATTCAACTAAGTCCAAATTTCCCCAACAAAATTTGAAATTTAATTCAACTTATTTATGTTAGCCACCTCTACCACTACTGCCCCAGAAGAAAATAACTTAATTCAGTGTGATGCCGATCAGGAATTTATCTCCTGGCTGAGTCAAGCCGGAGGCTCAGTTGCTATCACCACCTACCAAGCTGGAAAACTGGCAGTTGCGGGCTGGAATGGTCAACAGATAACCATGCTGTTACGCCAATTTTCCAAACCAATGGGGTTAGCAGTTCATGGTTCACGTTTAGCACTGGCTAGCCAGCATGAAGTCTGTTTACTAGCCAATGCTTCCGCATTAGCTTATGAGTTTTTAGAAGACCAGCCCGGACGCTATGATGCCCTTTATCTGCCACGGATGACATATTTTACAGGCGACCTGAACATTCACGACCTGGAATTTGGTAGAGAAGGTCTGTGGATTGTCAACACCCGCTTTTCGTGTCTTTCCACCTTGAGTCCAGACTTTAGCTTTGTACCGCGCTGGCATCCCAAATTTATTTCCCAAATAGTGCCAGAAGACCGTTGTCACCTGAATGGATTAGCGATGGTGGATGGCAAACCCAAGTATGTGACTGCCCTCGGTGCGACAGATAGCGTTGGCGGGTGGCGACCAGGTAAAGCCAACGGTGGGGTCGTAGTGGAAGTAGAGAATAATGAAATTATTGTAGATGGATTATCAATGCCCCATTCCCCAATCTGGCATGACGGATTTTTGTGGCTACTAAACTCTGGTGCTGGAGAAATATGGCGTATTCACCCAGAATCAGGGGACAAACAGGTAGTCTGTGTGCTACCTGGATTTCTGCGTGGGTTGTGCTGCGTGGGCTATTACGCCCTAGTGGGATTATGCCAAATTCGGGAACGGCATATTTTTGGGGGGTTGCCTATTACCCAACGGTTTGAGCAGTTGCTTTGTGGTGTGGCAGTCGTGGATTTGCGAAATGGGCAGCAAGTGGGGATGCTGAAGTTCACTACAGGTTGTCAAGAACTTTATGATGTGCAGTTTCTTGCTGGTGTACAGCGTCCGATGGTTTTGAATCAGGAACGAAAAGAAATCCGCCAAGCATTTACAGCACCTGAGTTGAACTACTGGCTGCGACCAAGTGCGGTGATTCCTAATGACTAGGGAATCTGTTTAATCAGTGCGTAATTGTTGAAATCAAATTTTTAGTTTTTAAGAGAGGTTTTTTCATGACTGAATTTCAAGTTAATACTTACATCAACAATAGTCAATCTAACTCCACAGTAGCGATAGATCCAAATGGGAATTTTGTTATTTCCTGGCAAAGCTTTGGTCAGGATACGGATAAGAATGGGATATATGCCCAACGCTACAACAGCGCCGGGGTAGCTCAAGGGGTCGAATTCAGAGTCAATAGCACCACTAGCGGCGATCAAAATAACCCCACAATAGCCATAGATGCAGCTGGGGATTTTATCATCTCCTGGACTGGTCAGGATACGGATAAGAATGGGATATATGCCCAACGCTACAACAGCGCTGGAGTAGCTCAAGGGAGCGAATTCAGAGTCAATAGCACCACCTTAGGTAATCAAAATAACTCCACAATAGCTATAGATGCAGTTGGGGATTTTGTCATCTCCTGGACTGGTCAAGATGCTTCTGGCAGTGGAATATATGCCCAACGCTACAACAGTTCTGGGGTGGCTCAAGGGAACGAATTCAGAGTCAATAGCACCACCAGCGCTAATCAAAATAGCTCGACAGTAGCGGTAGATGCAGATGGGGACTTTGTTATCTCCTGGCAAAGCCTTGGTCAGGACGGGGATTACTATGGGATATATGCCCAACGCTACAACAGTTCTGGGATAGCTCAAGGGAGCGAATTCCAAGTCAATACCACCACCACCACCACCCTCTATCAACTTAACCCCACAATAGCGATGGATGCAGGTGGGGACTTTGTTATTTCCTGGACTGGTAAAGATGGGTTTGGTTATGGAATATATGCTCGACGCTACAACAGTTCTGGGGTAGCTCAAGGGAGCGAATTCCAAGTCAATAACACCACCACAGCCGACCAAAAGAACCCCACAGTAGCGATGGATGCAAATGGGGATTTTGTTATTTCATGGCAAAGCGATGGTCAGGACGGGGATAATAATGGGATATATGCCCGACGCTACAACAGTTCTGGGGTGGCTCAAGGGAGCGAATTTCTGGTCAATGACACCACCGTCGATAGTCAAAGTAACCCATCAGTAGCGATCGCTGCTGATGGTAACTTTGTCATTTCCTGGCAAAGCTTTGAGCAAGACGGGTTTAGTGATGGGATATATGCCCAGCTATACAAGAACAATGGGGCTCCCCCGATAATCACCTCTGGTTCTGCCTCTGCTCTGGCGTACACCGAGAATGCTACTACAGCCATCGATTCAGGCATCACCGTTACTGATACAGACTCCGCTAACCTAGCTAGTGCTACTGTCAGCATTAGCAGTGGCTTTATTTCTGCTCAAGACACTCTCACCTTCAACACTCAAAATGGGATTACGGGCAGCTACAACGACAACACAGGTGTTTTAACCTTAACTGGCAGTTCCAGCGTTGCGAATTATCAAGCCGCACTGCGTTCCATTACTTATACCAACATTAGCGACAACCCCAGTACTACACCTCGTAGTATCAGCTTTATAGTTAATGATGGGAGTACTAATAGTACCGTCGTTACTCGCAATATTAATATTACATCGGTGAATGATGCACCCATTGCTACTGTTACCAACTCTGCTGTGGCATACACCGAGAATACTACTACAATCATCGACTCAGGTATCACAGTCAGCGATGTAGACTCTGCTAACCTCTCCAGTGCTACTGTAAGCATTACCAGTGGTTTCGCCTCTGCTCAAGACATCCTCGCCTTCACCGGACAGAATGGGATTACGGGCAACTACAACAGCAGCACAGGTGTTTTAACCTTAACTGGCAGTGCCACCGTTGCTAATTATCAAACAGTACTGCGTTCTGTTACTTATACCAACAGCAGCGACAACCCCACTACTACACCCCGCACCATCAGCTTTGTAGTCAATGATGGGACTGATAATAGTACTACCGTTACCCGCAATATTAATATTACGGCAGTGAACAATGCGCCCATTGCTACTGCCACCAACTCTGCTCTGGCATACACCGAGAACGCTACTACAGCCATCGATTCAGGTATCACAGTCAGCGATGTAGACTCCGCTAACCTCTCTGGTGCCATCGTCAGAATTAGCAGTGGCTTTATTTCTGCTCAAGATACCCTCGCTTTCACCAGCCAAAATGGGATTACGGGCAGCTATAACAGCAGTACAGGTGTTTTAACCTTAACTGGCAGTTCCAGCGTTGCGAATTATCAAACCGCACTTCGTTCTGTTACTTATACCAACAGCAGTGATAGCCCCACTACTACACCTCGTACCGTCAGCTTTGTAGTTAATGATGCGAGTACTAATAGTACTACTGTTACCCGCAATATTAATATTACGGCGGTGAATGATACTCCTGTTGCTCTTAACGATAGCATCACCACAAACAAAAACACACCTATTATCATTAGCGCTACTAGTCTGTTGAGCAATGATACAGATGCGGACAATGACGTATTGAACATTACTAGCTTCACTCAATCTAGTCAAGGAAGCGTAATTGACAACGGCAACGGTACTTACACTTATACTCCTTCGCAAAACTATTATGGCTCCGATGGCTTCACTTACACTATAAGTGATGGACATGGAGGCACTAGCACTGCCACCGCAAACTTGACCATTAATGAAATCACCCCTCCGATTAATGGCACTTCCGGTGCAGATAAGCTGACTGGTACAGTGAATATGGATATCATCTCAGGATTGCAGGGCAATGACACCCTCCAAGGACTAGGTGATAACGACACCCTTAATGGCAGCGATGGAAATGATTTATTGGATGGTGGTACAGGAGACGATAGTCTCATCGGTGGTAAAGGCAATGACATTTATGTTGTGGATAGCCTTGGTGACACTATTGTTGAATCCGCCAATGCAGGCACAGATTTAGTCAAGTCTTCAGTGAGTTGGGTATTGGGAAATAACCTGGAGAACTTGACCCTGACTGGAAGTGGGGCAATCAATGGTACTGGTAACAGCCTTAAGAATATCCTGACGGGAAATACTGGCGCTAACAGCTTGAGCGGAGAAGGTGGCAATGATAGCCTCTTTGGTGATTCCGGCAATGACACCTTGTTGGGTGGAATCGGCAATGACACCTTAGATGGAGGGTTGGGATCTGATAGTCTGATTGGTGGAATCGGTAATGACACTTACATCGTAGACAACCTGAACGATATTATTATTGAAGGCTTAAATGCAGGCACAGATTTAGTTAAGTCTTCGGTAACTTGGGTGTTAGCAGATAACCTAGAGAACTTGACCCTGACTGGAAGCGGGGCAATCAATGGTACTGGTAACAGCCTTAAGAACATCCTGACGGGAAATACTGGCGCTAACAGCTTGAGCGGAGAAGATGGCAATGATAGCCTAATTGGTGGTGCAGGCAATGACACCTTGTTGGGCGGTGCAGGTGATGACACCTTGGATGGAGGGTTGGGAGTTGATAGTCTGATTGGTGGAATCGGTAATGACACTTACATCGTAGATAACCTGAACGATATTATTATTGAAGGCTTAAATGCAGGCACAGATTTAGTTAAGTCTTCGGTAACTTGGGTGTTAGCAGATAACCTAGAGAACTTGACCCTGACTGGAAGCGGGGCAATCAATGGTACTGGTAATAACCTCAATAATATCCTGGGGGGAAATACTGGTGCTAACATCTTGAGCGGAGGAGATGGCAATGATAGCCTCTTTGGTAACTCAGGTAATGACACCTTATTAGGCGGTGCAGGCGATGACACCTTGAATGGAGGTGCAGGGATTGACAGTCTTGTTGGTGGAGTCGGCAATGATATCTATATCGTAGACAACGTGAACGATAGTGTTATTGAAGTCTTAGATGCAGGCATAGATTTAGTCAATTCTTCGGTTACTTGGGTGTTGGGAAATAACCTGGAGAACTTGACTCTGACTGGAACTGGGGCAATTAATGGTACTGGTAACAGCCTCGATAATATCCTGACGGGAAATAATGGTGCTAACACATTAGCAGGAGGAGATGGTAATGATAGCCTCTTTGGTAATTCAGGCAATGACACCTTGTTAGGTGGTGCAGGTGACGATCTACTCACTGGTGGAATTGGTCGAGATGTATTGACTGGTGGAACTGGGCGAGATAGCTTCAACCTGGCTACTAGCCGTACTGGAGGCTATGATACGATCGCTGATTTTACTGTTGGAGAAGATACTATCTTCATTTCCAGTACAGAATTCGCACTGGGTCAATCTCAAAATACTACGCTCAATCCTAGCTTGTTCCGACTTGGTACCGGTGCCACAACAACAGGCGATCGCTTTATCTACGATCAATCTACGGGGAACCTATTCTTTGATAAAGATGGGACTGGTAGCACTGCACAAGTTCAAATAGCCCTGTTATCAAATCAGGTAGCGCTTACTAGTGCAAATATTACTGTCATTGCCTAACGCCAACTGACTATAGCAAGCATTCACACATTACCCAGTAAGAGAGAACAACTCTTGCTGGGTAATTTTTCATAAATACACACCTGGGTGCTGTGCCTTTAAAAACAACACAATTGCAAACGTTTAACTTTCCTCTTGGGGATAACCATTTTTCTCGCGTTTGAGGCTTTCTTCTAAGGCTTGAATTTGTTCGCGACGAGCTTCTAATTCCAAGGAACGCCGCGCTAAGTCTTGATTTTGCAACGTCAGGGATTGTCGCCAATGTTCTGCTCGCTCGGCTTCGTGCTGCAAAAATTCCGGGGTAATGCCGATCGCGAGGTAGCTTTGTACCAGATGGAGTATCCAGTTGGTGGCATCTTCTATTTTTTCAATATCGCCTGTAGGGGAAAGTTCCACTAAGACAAGCAAGTTTTCACTCATGATCTTTCCTTTTCCCAGCAAAATGAAAGCTTCTTCGGGAATTATCGCCCACAAGTTATCAGCTTCTTGACGCGCCAACAAGCGTAACTGGTGCTGGTCTAAAAAATCGTTTTTACGCACCTGGGCTAGATACAGCATGAGGGTCGCTTCGCTCCAATTAAAAATTAAAAATTAAAAAAAATTAATAAAATAATAAGTCCCAGAATTTATATTTGGATTTTGTTAATTGGTAATGGGTAATTGGAAATTAATAACTCTTCATATTACCCATTACAGTAATCTAGGACTTACGCATTGACAAAAAGAATCATCTATGGAGTCTAGATAATGCCATCA
>NZ_JABXKK010000032.1 GCF_017115045.1 Nostoc sp. NMS8
TACAATTTCCATATGGCTATCGAGTCGGTGCAAGTTTTTTCTAATCAGCACCTTAATGGTTCGATAGCTTTCTTGTCTATTCCGTCAACTAAAAATTGTCCGGAGTATTGTAAGAGGATATTTGAAAATTATCAGGTGACTGGAAGTTGTTACTACACAAAACTTAGTCCACCTCCGTGGACTAAGAGAAAATCAAGAGTTTTTAACCCACCTCGGTGGGTTGGGTTTGTGTAGCTGCGACTTCTAGTCGCCCGGTGAGTAATAAATTCAGCTGCTTATCAGGTGGACAAACTTTCGCCAAAATGTACTATATTAAAATTCTGTCCAGATATCTAGATAACTTCCTATTTTTTGCATTTAACAAGAATATTGCACACAAAGTTACAGGCAATTAAATTCAGGAATAGGCATACTGAAAGAGGGAGAAAACTTTAGACAACTCCCTGCCAAATCGGCGTGAAGGTGATTAAGCAACAATGAGACGTAAATCTACTGGTAGATCGGCTACTACTTCTAAACCCTCTATTTTCCAATCCCCTCTATTTAACTTCACCACCATCGCAATTATGGGAGGGGTGTTAATTTTGGGAATTGGGATTGGTATTGCTTTTAGTTCTACAACCACGTTGACCCCATCGAATGTGGCTTCTCGTGAATTTATTGACACCAAAGCACCAAACCCTGAAATTTGTGTGCAGTACGGAGCCAGCGCGATGGTTATGGACGCTAGACTCTTCGTCACTCTCAACCCCTTCAATGTCTATGTTGCCCAGCCTAGTATGCGTCCTGGATGCGTAATCCGACAAAATAACTGGGCGCTTTTAGAGCAACGTAAGCTGGTGACATCCGATCAGGTAAGAGATTGTAAAAATCGCCTGAACACCTTTGGTTTTACAGGGAACTTGGACAGTGACAAACCTGATATTAGGTGCATATATCAGAATGAAGCTGCTCAAAATTTCTTCACAGCTCAACCAGGAGCAGTTGGAACACCTCAGGAAACGGACAGATTTTAAAATTAGGCATAGAAAAGAGGCAGAGGGGCAGGGTGCGGGGAGCGGAGGGGAAAACTCTTCTCTCTGCCCCCTGCTCCCCTGCCTCCCCAATCCCGTTGTAAATAGAGTTTTTTATAGTTAATGTTTCTTTCCGTGGGTATTTTGTAAAAAATGCACACATAAAGGTGAAAATCGAAGACAGAATTATTTCTTGCTTCATCCTTTTTGTGCTTGACTCATGAATGTTTCTCTAGCTAAGGATCTGTCTGTTTATCAACTGGTGATGGGAGTGCAAGCGCCTCCTAAACCATTGTCCCTCAGTCCTGCTACTCTGCTATCACTAGTGAGAGCGCAAATTGATTTACTCATTGAGGAGCAAATTGCAGCGACTTTATGGGTGAAGCTACCACCAGAAAAAATTTGGCAATCAGAATTAGCGCGTTATCAATCTTCGGTAGGTGCGTCTAGTCTCATCTATACTTGCCAGATTCAGGAAAGAGTAGCGGAAGATGGGGGAGATGGGGAAGATGAGGGAGAAGGAAGAGTAAATGCCTCCTCATCTCTCTCATCTCCCTCATCCCTCAATCATGTCCCCGTTCATCTGCCACCCGATAGCCAACTGCGACGGGAAAACTTTCTGATGGTGTTATCGCCCCAGTTTTGTAGTTTAATTTTGGCTCATCGCCCACTTAAAAAAACCAAAAGCCGGACATCGGGGAAGGTAAAGACTAATAAAAACCAGCCGTTGCTGATTATAAATACTGTTGAGGGGAGAGTAATTCAGCAAGTATTTGATGGTATCCAACAAGCAATTACGCCAGAATCATCCCAAATTTTACCTGCTAGTTTTATTTGCCCAGCTGTCCCCCAAGCCTTACTCATAAATCAATTGTTCGCAAAACAACTCCTGCGGCAAGATGAGATTAATCGTCAAATCATTAAAGTACGCGCTACTAAATTGCAGTTACAAAATCAAGAACTGCACAACAAAGAGCAACTCAAAGATGAATACTTGAAAAATGTGTGTCAGGAATTGCGTACACCCCTCACCCACATGAAGACAGCACTTTCATTATTGAATTCCCCTAGTCTCAAGCCCCCCCAGAGACAACGTTATTTACAGATGTTAAATACCCAGTGCGATCAGCAAAATTCCCTGATTACTGGTTTGTTGGAATTGGTGCAGCTAGAACACAACTTAGAAGGGACTACTTTGGAGTCAGTGCGTCTCTCAGAGATTGTACCTGGAGTAGTCAGCACCTACCAACCTCTAGCCCAAGAAAAAGGGATTATGTTAGCCTACACCGTACCGACTGAACTCCCATCTGTTTGGTGTGTGAGTGGTGGGCTGAGGCAAATTGTGATTAATTTACTGCACAACAGCATCAAATTTACTTCTCATGGAGGAGAAGTATGGGTGCGTGCCCGTACTCAAGGCAATTATGTCCAATTAGAATTCCGAGATACAGGTATCGGTATTGCCGAAAACGAAATTCCCAAAATCTTTGATCGGTTTTATCGTGTGCGTACAGCAGCAACAGAAGACTATGGTGGTGCTGGGTTGGGATTAACAATCGTACACCAATGGCTGCTGCGCTGTGGCGGATCTATTTCTGTAAAAAGTAAATTATATGAAGGTTCTACCTTTACAGTGCAACTAGCAAGTGTTGGCAATATCCCAAAAGCGATCGCTACAGAAAATGAGTTGTAACCCAATACAGTTCAGAATGAGCAACAAAACACTTGTAGAGACGGCGATTTATCGCGTCTTGAGAGTGCTGAGTAATGAGTAATGAGTGATGAGTAATGAGTTATTATTCTCCCCCCAGTCCCCAATCCCCACTCCCCAACCATTGATGAAATAAATCTTTTCACAAAATGCTTGATTCTTCTAGCTGCCTGTGATACCTTACTTTTTACTTCTGTAAAATACTGTAAGTTTATCAAAATACCGTAGTTTACGGATTTCGTTAACCTAGTTCCAGGAATTTGCAGTTAAGAATCAATAGCGAATCTATCTATTGCACACTATTACAGACAATACATTGCGAACCAACAAACTAGAAATTAATCTCTAAGCCAGGGCAACCTTATGAGCAAAATACGTGCTGTGATTGTTGATCCTAATGTGCCGGGGCGTTTGGCACTGAGCGAAGTGACTGCACCAAAGCCAGCCCCAGATGAAGCTCTAGTGCGGGTAGCAGCAATTTCCCTCAATCGGGGAGAGATAAAACGTTCAACCACTGCTGAGGCTGGTTGGCAGCCTGGTTGGGATTTAGCAGGTGTAGTGGAAATCCCCGCCGCCGATGGATCGGGGCCTTCTGAAGGGGCACGTGTAGTAGGCTTGCGCCGCGCCGGTGCTTGGGCAGAACTCGTGTCTGTTCCCACCAACGCCTTAGCAGAAGTGCCGCCATCGGTATCTTTTGCTCAAGCTGCCACACTGCCTGTAGCGGGTTTAACTGCATACCATGCAGTGTTAAAAGGTGGTTCACTTTTGGGTCGGACAGTTCTGGTTACAGGTGCATCAGGAGGCGTTGGTTACTTCGCTATCCAATTGGCGCAACTATCAGGCGCGCAAGTTGTAGCACATATTCGTCAAGCTGGCTATGAAACTCTAGTTAAAGAAGCAGGGGCGCAATCGGTGGTGATTGGCGAAGACCTCTCACCTGCTAGGGAGTATGGGCCCTACGATCTAATTGTAGAGTCAGTAGGTGGCAAGACTTTGGGGGTAGCCCTTGGCTTACTGGCACAGGATGGAAAAACTGTGCTGTATGGAGTATCTGGGGGATCTGAAATAACATTCAATGCAGCTCAATTTTATGGGACTGGTAGCGTCAGCTTGTATGGTTTACGTCTGTTTGATGAATTGAGATTTGAATCAGCAGCAGTCGGTCTAAAACGGCTTTTGAGTCTAGTAGAAGCAGGTGAGTTACATCCTCACATTAATTTAGAAGCTTCTTGGACAGAAATAGCTGATGTGGCCCAAAAACTACTCGATAGGCGTTTTCCAGGTAAAGCTGTGTTGCACATTTCAAACTGAGCGATCGCAAATGCATGGGGATAGCACTGAATTCTGGTTCAAACTAGATCGGCTTGTAGCCGTTAGTAATCTCAACATAGATCGTCCAAAAGGGACATCACATCCACGTTATCCATCCTTTGTTTATCCGTTGGACTATGGATACTTGGAAAACACTCGCTCTGGAGATGGAGGCGATATTGATGTCTGGATAGGTAGTTTGTCTAGCAAAAAAGTTACCGCCATCATTTGTAGTGTTGACTTGGAAAAAAGGGATACAGAAATCAAAATACTTCTGGGCTGCACTTTTGAGGAAAATCAAGCCATCTTGGACATCCAGAATATAGGCTCTCAATCAGCAATATTATTGGTTCGCAAATAAATTAATTACATTTTTGAGGGTAAGTTTGTATGAGCTTAGAACTAAAACTATCAGGTAAAACAGCGATCGTTACTGGAGGAAGTGCGGGAATTGGTTTAGCCACCGCCAAAGCACTTTATAGTGAGGGTGTAAATGTGGCGATCGCATCTCGCAATCAAGAACGCTTAGATCGGGCTGTAGCTGAAATCCAGTCTTTACCCACCCCAGGCGCGAAAGTTATTGCCATCAGCGCTGATTTAACGAAAGCAGAAGATATCGAGAAAGTTGTCTCAACTACATTGGCCCAGTTTAATCAGATTGATATCTTGATTAACAATGCCGGATCAGCCCGTGCAGGATCTTTCCTAGAATCCACAGATGATTTATTTTTGGATGCTTGGAACTTAAAATTATTGGGCTATATCCGCCTAGTTAGAGCCGTCGTTCCCCATCAAAAAAGTCGCGGTGATGGGCGGATTGTCAATATAATCGGCGGTGCAGGACGGACACCTCGTCCGAACTTCCTAGCTGGTGGTACAAGCAATGCTGCTTTGCTGAATTTTACAAAGGGCATTTCTAAAGAGCTAGCCGAGTACAAGATTCGCATTAACGCTATCTCTCCTGGTGCTACAGCTACCGAGCGTGCCGAGACTTTAGCGCGGCAAAATGCCCAAGCGCAAGGCATTACCGTCGAGGAAGTGAAGGCGCAAAACATCCAAAGTATTCCTTTAAAAAGAATCGCCCAGCCAGAAGAAATTGCCGCGCTGGCGCTATTTTTGGTGTCCGATCTTGCTGCATCGATTACAGGAACAGAGATTATCGTTGATGGCGGGTCTACCCCTGGTGTTTAACAGTAGAGACGCAATGAATCGCGTCTCTACATTTTGTAAAAACATAAACTTTTTGGAGATAAAAACATGGGTTCTCAATATTTTGATATCAAACCAGTTGCAGGACGTATTGGTGCTGAAATCATTGGTGTTAATCTGAGTTCTAACCTTAGCGATGACATCATCAGTGATATTCGCAAGACTCTAGTCAAATACAAAGTGATCTTTTTCCGCGATCAGCAACAGCTTGATGCTAATGGACAGGTTGCTTTTGCCCGTCGTTTTGGTGAAGTCACTACAGCCCACCCTACCGTACCATCGCTGCCAGAAAATCCAGAAGTCTTAGACCTGAATTATGGCCGCACCACTTCCCGCGCCAATAGCTGGCATACCGATGTGACATTTGTAGACCGTCCACCTCTCGGTTCCGTCTTACGAGCGCTTGACATTCCGCCAACTGGTGGCGATACAATTTGGGCAAACTCGGTAACTGCATACGAAGATTTACCTATCCATTTGCGTAATCTTGCAGACCAACTTTGGGCAGTACATAGCAACAAATACGATTATGCTACTGCATTTGATCTACCTGAAGATGCCAAGGCTTACCGGGCTGTCTTCACCTCGACTGTGTACGAAACTCTGCACCCAGTTGTACGCGTGCATCCTGAATCTGGGGAGCGGGGGCTATTCATCGGCGGATTTGTGCGCCAGTTCCGTGGCTTATCAACAACTGAATCAGATGACATTCTGCGGCTGTTGCAAGCATATATCACACGTCCTGAGAACACAGTGCGGTGGCGTTGGCAAGTTGGTGACGTAGCCTTTTGGGATAATCGGGCTACTCAACATTATGCGATCGCAGATTACGGCGATCAGCCCCGCCACGTTCAACGCGTCACAATTGTCGGCGATCTCCCAGTTGGCATCGATGGTAAACAAAGTGAAGCGATCAAAGGAGATGCTTCTGAATACAATCGTCGTCAGGCTGTGACTGCGTAATAATAGTTGGGCATTGGGAGTAGGTGATGAGTCTTTGACACTCGCCGACGAGTCTTTGATACTCGCGGATGAGTCTTTAACACTCGCCGACGAGTCTCTGATACTTGTGAATGAGTCTTTGATACTCGCGGATGAGTCTTTAATACTCGTAAATGAGTCTTTAATACTCGCCGACGAGTCTTTGATACTCGTGAATGAGTCTTTAATACTCGCCGACGAGTCTTTGATACTTGTGAATGAGTCTTTGATACTCGCCGACGAGTCTTTGAACTCCACTCTCCTTTGCTGGCTTAACCTTCCACTGAGTTTGGATGCAGACTCAAAATAGCAATTTGTCAAGCTAGTTTTGAGGGTTTGTAGTAAGCAGTTTAGTGGTTAGAAAATAATAACTAAATTCCTTACCCTTCGGGTTCGTTAGTCGCTCATGGGGGAAACCCCCAAGACCGCGCTAACTCACTACGAACTTGCTTATCCATCATTTAAACTTGACAGACTAGTAGATGCCACTGAAATATCTTTCAGACATTTCCTAATTTCTTAACCAGATTTTTTCAAACGTTAAAACGATAGACATTTGAACCCGGTATCTAATGACGATCGCGCTTTTTTATGAAACTCTTCTATACGGTTAACTCTCAATACGCACGCATAGTACGAGCCGCTATCCTTGAACTAAATTTATCTGAGCGGATCGAATTACAAATAGTCACTGTTCGCAATCCGAACAGTGAATTACTAAATTACAATCCCACAGGTAAAGTTCCAACGTTAGCGACTGATGACGGATTTATCTTAAGTGAGACATATATCATCAGCACTTATCTCAATCAGTTAAATCCTGAAATTAAACTTGTTGCTGACAATTCTGATGGATTTTCTCGGCAACTTGAAGGTATAACAAGTGCATTTATAGATGGCATTAGCATTTGGACACGGGAGTTAAAGCGTCCCCACAGTGAGCAGTCTCCTGGGGTGATTGAGTTTGAGCGTGATCGAGCATTAAGAATTTTGGACTACTTCGAGAAGATATCAGATAAACTTGACCAAACTCCAAAACTTGCTCATATAACCCTCGCCTCTGCACTTGGATTAGAAATCCGTCTTCCCGATCTCCAATGGCGGCAAAAATATCCAAAACTTGCTAATTGGTACGATGAATTCTCTAAATTACCCTCCATCCAAGCAACAAAACCAGAATCATAAGCTAAACCACATTTAGTTTGCATATCTAAAATTTATATAACTCTTGTGGGGTGGGCAACATGAGCGCCCTAACTATGCAAGTTAAATGTGAAACAGCTTTAGTAACCAACATTTTCTTGTTCCAAACAGAAGAACGAAAAAGCATGAGTGCAAAAAAACAACTTAAACTCGGAGCATTTTTACCCGGTAGTGGTCATCACGTGGCAGCATGGCGACATCCCAACACCCCGGCTGATGGAGGTCTGAACTTCCAACATTACAAGCAGCTGGCACAAACGGCTGAACGGGGTAAATTTGATATGCTTTTTCTCGCAGATGGTTTAGCTGTCTGGGATCGAGGGCAAGGGACTGAGGCTTTTAGCCGTTCGGGACAATTCAGTGTCCACTTTGAACCTTTAACCTTATTGTCGGCTCTGTCTGCGGTGACAGAAAATATCGGATTAGTGGCGACATCATCAACAACTTATGATGAACCTTTTCATCTCGCCCGCAAGTTTGCATCACTAGATTATCTCAGCGGTGGTCGTGCTGGATGGAATCTTGTAACCTCTGCTGCTGAAGCCGCAGCGCAGAATTTCAGCCAAGAAAACCACCTAGAACACTCGCTGCGCTATGAACGGGCGAGGGAATTTGTGGATGTTGTCACCAAACTTTGGGACAGTTGGGAAGACGATGCTTTCCTCCACAATAAGGAGTCAGGTATTTACTTCGATGCAGAAAAGTTGCATATTCCCCACCACAAGGGTAAATATTTCTCGGTACGCGGTCCGCTCAATGTGGCGCGTCCACCGCAGGGATATCCAGTAATCGTACAAGCTGGATCTTCCGAGGCTGGACAGGATTTGGCTGCCCAAACAGCAGAGGCGATTTTTACTGCACAACAGACATTGGCAGAAGCTCAAGCCTTCTACGCCAGCGTCAAGGGGAGATTGGCTAAATACGGACGTTCCCCTGACCATCTTAAAATTATGCCAGGAGTATTCCCGGTGATTGGTAAGACTGAGCAGGAAGCTAAAGATAAATATGAGCAACTTCAGGAGTTGATCCATCCCTTGGTTGGATTAGGGCTGCTTTCTGGGCTAGTGGGTGGCCATGATTTGTCCAAGTATCCCCTAGATGGGCCGCTGCCTGATCTGCCAGATACCAACGGTGGCAAAAGCCGCTTGCAGTTGATCACCGATCTTGCCCGCAGAGAGAATTTGACAATCCGACAACTGTATTTGTGGATTGCAGGAGCGCGGGGACATCGAACGATTCTTGGAACACCAGAACATATTGCCGATCAGTTAGAAGATTGGTTCGTTAATGGTGGGGCTGATGGATTTAACATTATGCCGCCTTGGCTACCTGGGGGTTTAGAGGAATTCGTAGACTTGGTAATTCCCGAACTGCAACGCCGTGGAATATTTCGTACTGAGTATGAAGGTAGTACTTTACGCGAGAATCTTGGTTTGCCCCGTCCGGTGAACCAGTTCACCAGAAAGACTGCTCCTGAACCTGTGAGCGCCGGTTCCTTGGCATAGTAATATATTGATAGATAAATTCCCTGTAGAGACGGCGATAAATCGCGTCTTTTAAAGCGACGGCTTTGATTTTCTCAAACTTCATCTGGTTTGTTATTCCAGTGGTTTTAACAATACAATCAAGTCGTCTCTAAGGAAACTTTTTATCGTGTTGGGCATCCTAACGGTTCTACTATCCTCCTTTGTTTTAACGTTTCACAACGTTACAGTCCGAGTTTTGTTTTCAGAACATCTCGTACTAGGTTTATTTTTACTCGGTGGATACGTTAAACCGGATTTGCAGAATTCCTTCTTGCTGATGTTCATGCGAATGCTGCTGGTGGTTCCACTCATGGCATCTCTATCATTCAAGCTATATCCATCTGCTTGGACAGAACTCCAAGACTTGTTAACTCGCAAGCGCAGGGATGTTCTAATCCAAGCTCTTGGCTGTGGAGTGCTGATGTTTGTGTATATTGCCTCACTCTACATTGCTATTGGCTTGATTCCCACAGGCATTGCCTTGACCCTCTTCTTCACTTATCCCGTATTTACAGCGCTGCTATCTTGGAGGTTTTTTGGCGATCGCCCCACGTTGTTCCGTTGGCTGGTAATGGCTATTATTCTAGTAGGAAGCGCTCTCACTATTCCCCAATCTTCTGCCACCTATAGCAGTCATACCATTGCGATCGGCATTTTCGCTAGTTTTGGCGCTGGGATCGTTTACGCCTTTTATTGCATCATTGCTCAAAAATGTTTAGAAAAATTCCATCCAATTCCCTTTACTTGGATCAGTTTTGCCTGCACTCTACTGCTCTCTGGTATTAGCTTACTGTTTTGGCCAGCTAAAAGCGCCCAACTTGACTGGACACCCCTATGGATTGGTAGTATATTTTCGGGTCTTGTCAGCTTTCTCGGACACACTCTAAACAATGTGGGGATTCGGATGGTTGGAGCATCTACTGCTTCCATAATCGGTTCTAGCAGTCCAGCATTGACAGCGTTAGTTGCATGGATAAGCATTAACGAAACTTTAAACGTGATTCAGAGTACAGGGATTGGTGTTGTCACATTAGGCATCGCCTTACTTAGTGCCGAAGGCTTTGTGAAATCGCTCAAAATTAGAAGTTGAAAAAGAGGCAGGGGAGCAAGGGGGATAGAAAAGAATCGGGATTCAACCCCACCTGTTGCGCTAGCTTCTTTGTTCGCGCAGCGTCTCCGACAGGAGAAGGAGAAGAGAAGCCATGCCGTTGGCGGAGCCTCTCGTAGAGAAGGCTTTACGCTACGCTAACAAAATTCTTGCATTATTGATCCCCATAAATAAATTTAGGGGCTTGTATCCTTTTAGTTTTCGGTCAGGGGTCATTTCCCCCCGCTCCCTGCCCTCTTCTCCCTGCCTCCTCGTTGAATAGATCGACGCTACAATCTATCAGAAAAGCCAAGAAATAGTTAAATCTAGAGTGCCTACATGACAGCTGATTTGACATCTACAGCGACATCTGACTTTGTTACCGTGCTATCCCAGGCTACGGCTGCATATCGAGGACAGAGAAGTACACGCCCTAGCACTGAAATATTAGTAAATGCTTTGCTACAAGCAGAAAAAGCTGCCAAACGGCAACGATTGACTTACCCGTTTGAGTCTCTTTTAGGTAAATGGCAACTTTGTTTTGCCACTGGCACTAAGAAAGTCAGACAGCGTGGAGGAATTGTATTAGGCAAGGGTTTATATGTACCCAAGTTTATAGCAATCCATATTTCCTTTAATGCTGCTTTGGAACAGGATTCAGGCAGAGGCGAAATTGCTAATCAGGTTGAATTTAGCCCATTTTTATTGAAGCTCACAGGCCCAGTGCAATATTTAGGTAAGAAAAATTTATTGGCGTTTGACTTTAACCAGATGATTCTCAGTGTGTTTGGTGGTGTTGTTTCTAATAGAGCAATCCGTTCTGGTAAAGTTCAAACAGAAGATTTTTATAACCGGTCTATAGCTAAACTACCCTTCTTTGCCTTTTTTTTAGTGACAGAAGATTTTATTGCAGCTCGTGGCCGGGGAGGAGGCTTGGCATTTTGGATTCGAGAAATTTAATCTGTTTGTTTCATTCCACGAAAAGCTACTGTTGATTAAGTTTACAGAGTTCGTCTGATTTGAGCATTTATCTTGCATTATCAGAGAAGTATATGCTACTATTCATAATCGTGTGGCTAAGGACGTATAGCTCAGTTGGTTAGAGCGCTACGTTGACATCGTAGAGGTCACTGGTTCGAATCCAGTTACGTCCATTTCTGTGATTTCAACTTTGAGTTTGCCGCTATCACTTAAAGGATAAGATGGCCATTTTTTAAGGATAAGTGGCCGTACAATTAAGCTGGAATGCTTATTTTTCCGTTCTACACAATCTGTGGCCATCGCATTTAATCTTTTAAAACATGTTTGACCATGTGTTCTGCTCTCCAGTCACTTAATGCTTTAAAAACGGCCACTTTATCCTTTAAGTGACACATCTTGGTAAACTATGGTTGTTAGCTTGAACAACTTATGGTTGTTATCGCATGTTGGATGGAGTGTAGGCATAGATGTCTTTTTTGCTGTACTAATCTTTATTGTCCTCCGTTTTTGCCGCTAAGTTTTTACCAAAAAAAAATTGCCCCCTGAATTCAGGAGGCACATCACCAAGGTGGTGTAGAGATGCGAAATTCCGCGTCTCTATTTTTAGCTAGCAACGTATTCTTTGACATTGGCACGACGGCGACGCAGATGAGCCAAAGCTTGATGCTCTAACTGACGGACGCGTTCACGGCTGAGACTCAATCTCTCACCCACTTTCGCCAATGACATTTCATTACCATCTTCTAAACCAAAGCGTAAGGCTACAACTTCTCGCTGTTGCGGGGTTAGTTCCGCTAGCAGGTTGTTCAAGTCTTGGCGTAAGAATTCCTGGTTGGTGTAATACTCTGGTGATGGGCCATCATCTTCGAGCATTTCTTGCAACTCAGTATCCTGGTTTTCACCAACTCGCACATCCAAAGACACTGGTTGACGAGCCATATTCAGATACTCACGAATCTGAGCAGGTTCTAGTTCTAGTGCTTTAGCAATTTCGGCTGGAGTCGGCGATCGCCCCAAGGTTTGAGCTAACTCGCGTTGCACTTTTTTGATTTTGTTCAGTTTCTCGGTAATATGGATCGGTAAGCGGATAGTGCGACCTTGTTGAGCGATCGCACGAGTAATTGCTTGGCGAATCCACCAGTAAGCATAAGTCGAGAACTTATAACCTCTCATTGGGTCAAATTTCTCTACACCCCGCTCTAATCCTAGTGTTCCTTCCTGAATTAAATCCAGAAACTCCATATTCCGCTTTTGATACTTTTTAGCAATAGCAACAACCAAGCGCAAATTCGCTTCGATCATTTTTTGCTTTGCCCGCTTACCTTGCGCCACCGTTTGTTGTACTTCGGTTTCCGATTGTTGAACGTGGTCAGCCCACTCTGACATATTCGGTTCGCGTTGCAGTTTCTTCGCTAAAGCTTCTTTGGCATCGAGCAGCGTCATCATTTGCTGTACCTGCTTCCCAAAGATAATTTCTTGTTCGCGGGTTAGCAATGGTACACGACCAATTTCTCGCAGATAGGTTCGCACCATATCAGCCGTGAATTTGGTGTTGACGTTTTCCGTTTGGGTATTGCTAGTAGGCATTGGTGCGATGTCCTCTAATCCGTAAATATAATGTATATTTTCTTACTAAGATGATTGAAAAAAGTAGTACATCTATCACGAAATATCGGGAGCTACCAAAAGCAATTAATTCAGTTGATACAGCCGTTGTTATGACGGTAAGCTCCCAATGATAGGTTCCCCTACTTCCCTAAATTTTTAATCTTTTATAAGCACGCTAGTTGTTTTTGAGAATTTTTGTTTTGGGCTGTTACTAACACCAATCGGAAAATCCGAAGTCGGTATGAGTTCCACTTAACTTTATATTACGACAAATCAGGCAGATAGTGAACTATCTTAAGATAAATCCTAGAATTATAATTCAAAAGCGGCAGTTAGAGAAAAAAATTTTAATTTCCTTGAAATTACTTACTATATCTATAGTGACGCCAAAAACTCCTCTTCTGTTGCCAAAACTAGCCGGATAACCGAACTGAATTTGCTGTGAGAATGGAGGGATGTTACGAATTGGTCATTTGTCATTGGTCATTAGTCACTTGTACTGAGCGACTTATGCCGAGTGGAGCCGAGGTAAGTCGTTGGCGCAATCTTTGTCTTTGACACGCTGTTCGCGTTCGTAGAGAAGTATTGGTCATTTGTAAAGGACAAAGGACAACTGACAAATGACAATCTAAAATCCCAGGTCAGCTTTGGCTAGTTCAGCGGCGGCGAATACTTCTGCGTCTGGTTTTTCTTCCCAGGCTGGCTCGCCAATTTCTTCATAAAAGGTTGCGTCGTAAGGTCGGGTACGTACTACTACTGGCATAGGAACGGCGTGACCCAAAATTAAGGCTTGTTGTTTCGAGTCTAGCTTTGCCAATACCGATCGCAGCCCGCTACCACCAGATACACCTGTAAAAATTGCCTCAATGTCTTTTTCATCATTCAGCAAAGCGGTAATGCGAGTTCCAATCTGGGACATAACTTCATTATCTATGCCTGATGGACGTTGATCGACTACCAAAAGAGTGACAAAATACTTACGCAGTTCGCGGGCAATAGTCCCAAAGATGGTACTTTGGACGATCGCTGGATCGAGAAAACGATGCGCCTCTTCAATGGTAATCATCAATGGCGTGGGGCGATCGCTAGGATTTTTGCTTTGCAGGAATTTATCTGCTTTTTTGACGTAATGCTCGTGAATACGCCTGGTGATCATATTTGTCACCAACATATAAGAGAGCATATTAGACTGGGAACCAAATTCTATCACAACATTCTTCCCAGATTCCAGGCATTGCACAATTTTACTAATGTAATTCTGGGGGCAAACTGCTCGCATATACTTCAAACTATCCATCCGCAAGAGTTTGCGCTGCAATGCCATAATCGAGCCTTTGTGTCCGCGCTTCTCGTCGCAGAACATCTCGATTTCTTCGTTGGTCATATTTAACAGCTGGACAATCCAAGACTTGCCAAATTCGCTGTACAAAATATTGGCGTTATCTAATGCTGCGTCAGAGAGTCCTAAGTCTCGGCTACATAACTTAATATCTTCAACTTCTATTTGCTCATAGCTCAAATAAAGTTCTTGAGCATCACGTACACCCCGGCGCTTTGTCGATTCCGGATCGAGGGTGTAAACTTCAACTTTACTCGGAAAAAGCTGCTTTAAGCCCTTAACAGTACTGACATTCTTACCTTCTGCAACAGCTTCCCAGCCATACTCCGAGTGCATATCAAAAATCAAATTCACTGCCGCATTTTTACGGATAACACCAGCTAAAAGTAGCCGTGTGAGAAAAGATTTACCAGTACCAGATTTCCCAAAAACCCCATTACTCCGTTCCACGAAGCGGTTTAAATCGATGCAAACGGGCACATCCATATCCAGAGGTTTGCCGATGGAAAAATTTCGCCTTTGGGGGTCATCTTCCCAACCAAATACCCGGCGAAAATCGTCAACACTTGCATCGTAAACCTGACTAAAGTGGCTAGGAATAGTTTTAACAGGTAACAATTCCATCGTTGTGCTGGTTTGTGGCACAAATGAAGCTAAACCCGTCATCGACGGGATAAAGGGATTTGCCGATTTGCCATTTGTTGGGGAGAAAGACTCTTCAGATTCGGGAGTAAACATCAACATCGGCGCGAGGTTGATAGTACCGTAAGTACCACTTCCGGCTAAAACATCTCGTAAAAAAGTGTCTTCCCAACTGGGGGGATTAGCAATAATTCGGGCATTAGCAGCTCCCAATGCTACATCTGTCAGCATACAAAAAAAACGCGATCGCATCCCTTGCACAACAAGAAATTTACCCACCCGCATATCTTCTACAGAAATGTCAGGATGCAATCGTACTTCTAAACCTTCAGTTAAAGAACCTTGAATGACCGAACCTAATGGCTGTGCCGAATTCATCTGATTAGTCATTTGTTATTTGGGCATTGGGCATTGGGCATGGGGCATTGGGCAGTGGTAATTGATTATCTCTGTTCCTTGTCTTTTTGTCTTTTTGTCCCATGCCCCATGCCCGATTACCTAATCAATCTGAATTGAAGTTGGCGCACCCCCTGTTGCGGAAGTGCTGCTGATTAACGGTTTGCGGAATTGGGTGTAAAGGCGATCGCGCCAGGTGAAGAATGGTTCATAATCTATATTTTCGGCAAAGATTGGCAATCCTTTTCCTCTGATAGAAGCTGGTAAATCCAGATAGGGGCCACTGGGGAACTTGAGTAATATCGATAAGCCAGCCACCGCTAAGTCAGCTAGAGTTGGCTCATCTCCTGTTAAATAGGGACTATCTGCCAATAATAACGTCAAGGCTTCTAAATCTTGTTTTAAAGATGTGATCGCTGACTGTATCACATCTGGGCTGTAACCAACCCCAAAACCGAACAGTGTCAGAAAATCACTCGGTACTCCTCCAACCAGACTTTTAAATATATCTGGTGTTGAAGTGGGTAATAAAGACTTACGGAAATTTTGATCTTGACTTATGGCAGCAAATAGGGCTTTGCGACCTTTAATGCCGATGGACTCATCCGCCCATTCTTCTATTAATAAAGTTAAACCCCGTTTTTTAGGATCTTGCGGTATGAGCGGCCGATCGGGATACTCTAAGTCTAAATACTTAGCTATCTCCGTAGAATCCGCAATATATCTATTACGATCCTTTAATACCGGGACTTGTCTTTGACCAGTCAGCCGGAACAGTTCTACCTGTCCAATCCCCGGAGTCACCTCTATTTTGCGATAATCTAGTCCTTTAAAATCTAGAATGAGGCGCACTTTCTCTGAGTATTGAGAGAGTTCCCATTGGTATAATTCCAGCATTTGTTGGATACCTTATAACTGGTCAACTTCTTAACTTTACAATTGTATCTTTAGTTTAAGTAATTTTTATTGGCATTAGTCCCTTAGTTGTCTATTTAATTGACATTCGGGTTTAATTGATGCCTAATTTTTGGTAAAGTTATTGATTTTAAAATATTGTTTTCTCTTTTACTAAAAATAAAATACTAAATCATTGAATTCGATATATATACAACAGAGTAAGGGTTTCACAGCCTGTCCACCTTTCCCAAAAAAGAATGGAAGTGTGGTTTTTAGTATATTTTGCGACTTTTCACACATTTTTAGAGTTTCTGATGCTACATCTGCGGGGTTTTAACTCTTTTTGGTGTGAGGGAAAAAATTTTTTCAGTTTTTTATATAAAATATTATATGCTATGTGTATTTAATACTTGTCAGTGCCAGTCGAAGTCAGATATTTGACCTCACCAGCACAAAAAATCTTCTTGAAAAAAATCTTAACTTCCTGCTTAGGTTAGATTTTTTACGTAGCAAAATGTTATAAGTCTTTATGTAATGTGTGGACAAAAAAACAAACAAAATTTATGAAGACAAATTACAGCAAATTGCTGACCACGTTGGCAGGCATCGCCGGATTTACTAGTTTCAACCTTCTCATTAGTTTACCATCTGATGCAAAATCGGCACTAAATCCTAACCCCAGTATTTTTAAGGAAGCTCCCTACAGCCAGGGGCAACGCCTTCAAGCAGACGCTCAATACACAATTGGTGAGACCGCTTCTGAAGCAGAAAAAGGCAATACCAAACGCAAACCTGTAGCACAGAATAGTGGTGGAACTCTAAATCCCAAACCAAGTATTTTCAACGAGCCTCCCTATAACCGTGGTGGTAGCGCTACACCTAGTGAACCTACACCCCGCACCCCACGTCCTATCCCGGAAAATCAACCTACCCCACCATCCACTGGGACACCTTCTACAACTCCACCAGGGCCAGGAGCAAGCGACAATCAAGGCAAGAACTTGTTAGCTTTAGCAGAGTCCAACGCTTCCTTTACCACCTTAACCAAGGCTTTGAAAGCAGCAGGATTGACCGGAGCCTTGCAAGGCAAAGATAACTTAACTATTTTTGCACCCACTGACGCAGCTTTTGCTAAATTGCCACCAGATGCTTTACAAGAATTGTTAAAACCAGACAACAAAGAAGTATTGATCAAAATCCTAACTTACCATGTAGTATCTGGTAAGGTATTGTCCACTGATTTGAAGTCTGGTGAAGTTAAAAGCCTTGAAGGCGGTACAATCAACATTAAGGTTGATCCTGCAACTGGTGTGACTGTCAATGATGCGAAAGTTACACAAGCAGATATCACAGGCACTAACGGTGTAATCCACGCAATTGATCAAGTGATTTTACCTCCTGACTTGTAGTTTGACCGTATCAGTACAACCGAGAAGATAATTAGGTTGGTATAAATTATTAATAGATAAAAACTCCGTTCAAATGTCAATTTTGGACGGTTTTTTGTCAGAATGGTGAGTTACAGCTATTTTTAGGTAAATAGGGGCTGCTGAATAAACAGAAAACCTTGATAAATCAATGCCTTGAGTGGGATAAAAGGTGAATAAGGTGCAAGGAAAAAGACTTGATATCACAAAAAATCAATCACTTTTTCAGATTCAAGAGATTTAGGGGTAGTTTGTAACTCCCCTCCAGCATAGTTGCCGCCACGAGCAGCATTTCTAGCCAGAGGCTAGAAACGAAATTTGAAAAGGGTTTTAGCTTAAGTTGATATCAATGAGCAATGCTGTACCCTTACAACTCCTGAATTCTGTTTCAATAACAATTACTTTTTGTTTGCAATTCGCTTTATATCTTTATCTTGCATTTCTAAAAGTTCAGGGATAGTAACAAAGCTATAGCCCTGTTTGCGAAAGTTAGCAATAATTTCTGGTAAAGCTTTCACCGTTTTAGAACGATTACCACCACCATCATGCATCAGCACAATGCCACCTGGTTTAGCCCTCCTGAACACATTATTAATTAATTTTGGTACAGCCGGACGCGAGTAGTCTACAGAGTCAGACGACCAGAGAACGATAGCATATTTGCTATTTCTAGCGTAAGCAGCCACACCATTGTGCATGATTCCCCCTGGCGGCCGAAACAGATTTGTTTTAATCCCTGTAACTTGATAAATCAAGTCTGCTGTGTGGTCAATTTCATAAGCAGCTGCTTGGGGATTCAAGAATTGATACCAATGATGCCAAGTATGATTACCAATTACGTGACCTTCAGCAATCTCGCGCTTGACTAAGCTTGGATAATTCTTCACGTTTTGTCCAATGAGGAAAAATGTGCCTTTGATTTGATTTTGTTTAAGAATATCAAGTACTTGCGCGGTACTCTCAGGCCATGGCCCATCATCAAAAGTGAGAGCAATTACTTTTTCGTCGGGAGTAAGTTTTGCCGCCTCAATTGTTTCCCCTTGAAAACGTAGTGGCACAGGATATGAGAGACTCTTTATTTGTGCCTGTTCCTGCCAAATTCTCAGCATTGTCGCTTTTAGGTCTTCAATCATCTGCTGAGTTCCAACCTTGGCTGGTAGATTGCTGACATTTATATTGTCTGTACTTTGAGCCTCAGAAGAGCTTGACTTGATAAACATCATCGACCCAACGCTCAAACCGGTACTTAAGACCAGCAACGTAACTAATATTTTTTGTAGACCAAAAAATGACTTTTTTTCCTCCACTTCATAGCTCCTTAAAGGGTAGAACCATCTTTTTTTCACAAGAATTCTGGCAATTTTTATACTGTGGTAAGCTTCGCTACGTAAGTTACAGTATAATTGATACTTTTTGAAAGTTAACTCCAACCCTGACTCTGAAAAAATGCCTTACCCGACGGATAATCTAATATCTATAAGTAAAATTTTCGCTATGAAGATGAGAGCCAACTTAAGCGTTAATTTTTGTAGACTATAGGGATGAGGGGAATTTAGAGAACTGTAAAAGGCAATTAATCCTGCCTTCTTAACATGAATATATTTGATGTAGGTTAAATATTGCATATTCTATTGACGAAGCCATTGCAAAATTATGACGAAGATGTGACCTTCCTTGAGACATAAAGGCACAGGGCAGACCTGTTAAAAAATTTCTTTGATCCCTGACTGTCCAAGATGAGTTAATACTATTGGCTGCTAAAAAATCTGCCAATAAATCATCTATTTTGTGGGGCGGGCAAGATACATTAGTGTCAACTTAAGCTAAAACTCCTTTAAAACCTCGTTTCTAGCCAGAGTGGGGGAATGCAACTCAAAAGCGGCTCTGCCGCCAGTAGGGGAGGCGGAGCCTCAACGGCGAGCATTCCTAGTCTCTGACTGGGAACGAGGCAATCTAAAACCTACTTCTAGATTTGCTTTCACGTTAAGTTGACACCAATGGGCAAGATGCCTGCCCTACAAAATGTTACAGGATACTTTTTTCTTTGGAAATCTTTTAACAGCTTACAGGCTAGATATTACATTCCGTGCAACTGCTAAAGTCTGATCGATATCCTCCTCGGTGTGAGCAAAAGAGGTAAACCCAGCTTCAAATTGAGAAGGTGCTAAGTAAACACCATGCTCTAACATACCGCGATGAAAGCGCCCAAATTTGGCTGTATCAGACTTTTTCGCATCTTCGTAGTTATGAACTGGGCCAGAGGTAAAGAATAAGCCGAACATGGCGCTGATTTGACCGCCGCAAACGGCATGACCATTTTCCTTGGCAATTTGCAGCAAACCATCTCCTAGTTTTTTAGTAATCCGGTCAAGATACTCGTAAGTACCTGGCTTTTGCAGCAATTCTAAAGTCTTAATGCCAGCAGTCATCGCCAGGGGATTACCTGAAAGTGTCCCAGCTTGATATACGGGGCCTGCGGGAGCAACCATTGACATAATATCTCGACGACCACCATAGGCTCCTACTGGCAAACCACCACCAATTACCTTGCCTAAGGTTGTTAAATCGGGAGTGACGCCAAATTTTTCTTGAGCGCCACCGTAAGCAATGCGGAAGCCTGTCATTACTTCGTCAAATACCAATAGCGCTCCATATTCGTGAGTAAGTTCCCGTAACCCTTCTAGGAAGCCAGCATCAGGAGCAATAAATCCAGCATTGCCGACGACTGGCTCAAGAATAACGCCAGCAATCTCGTCGCGATTTTCTTCAAACAAAGCTCTGACGGCTTCTAGGTCGTTGAAAGGTGCAGTTAGAGTGGTGCTAGTTGCTAATTTAGGTACTCCCGGTGAGTCTGGCAAACCAAGTGTAGCAACACCAGAACCCGCCTTTACTAGAAACGCATCGGCGTGTCCGTGGTAGCAACCTTCAAACTTGATGATTTTCTCGCGGTTGGTGAAAGCCCGCATCAGTCGCAAAACTCCCATACAGGCTTCAGTTCCAGAGTTGACAAATCTGACCATTTCGATACTAGGAACGGCATCGATGACCATTTCTGCCAAAACATTTTCTAGGACTGAGGGAGCGCCGAAACTGGTACCTTTTTCTAAGGCTTCATGCAGGGCTGCAATGACTTCTGGATGAGCATGACCACAAATAGCTGGGCCCCATGTGCCTACATAGTCTATGTATTGATTGCCATCTACATCCCAAATATATGCGCCTTTAACACGATCAAAAACGATGGGTTGTCCGCCCACAGATTTAAAGGCACGAACTGGAGAACTGACTCCTCCAGGCATGAGGTTTTGAGCAGCGGCAAAAACTTCTTGTGATTTTGTTGTTTTAATTGTGGTATTTACCAAGGTTCATCTCCTAACAGTGGGCAATAAAAAGCTCTATCTTAGAATAGGGTCAAACACTGCTTAGAATTTCTATCCTATAGAATTAGCTGAACCGAAAAAATAACAATATGTTATGCAAGTCCAATGAAGACTTGACTTTAGATATTCAAACTTGATGATTTGAGGCATACCAGGATCTTCGGTAAACTGTATCCTTGCATCAGTTTAGGAGTATGTCACAGCTAGATAACATAGTTCAATTCCAAAAAAGATACTAGTTGCACTATTCCGAATGGTATCGTGAATCCATAAGTTATTCTCATTAGAGCAAACTAGCTGGTATGTCTTCTAACGATTCGCGATCGCTGCATTACACTATCCCGGTTGAGCAAATTCGCTATGATGAGCGGGGTCTAGTGCCTGCAATTATCCAAGACTATCTGGATGGTACTGTCCTGATGATGGCATGGATGAATCAGGAGTCGTTACAAAAGACTTTAGAAACTGAAGAAACTTGGTTTTGGAGCCGTTCTCGACAAGAATTATGGCACAAGGGGGCAACTTCTGGTCATATCCAAAAAGTTCAGAGTATCCGTTATGACTGTGATAGTGATGCGCTGCTTATCGGTGTAGAGCAATTAGGAGATGTTGCCTGCCATACTGGAGAACGCAGTTGCTTTCATCAAATAGAAGGAGAAATTGCTGCACCACCAGGGGATACATTGTCGCAATTGTTTCAAGTAATATGCGATCGCCGTGACAATCCTACTGAAGGTTCTTATACCTGTAAACTATTCGCAGGTGGCGATAACAAAATATTGAAAAAGATTGGTGAGGAAACTGCTGAGGTGGTAATGGCTTTTAAGGATGATGAAGCAGATGCGATCGCAGGTGAAGTGGCTGATTTGCTATATCATACTTTGGTTGCCTTAGCTCACCATCAAGTTGATTTAAAATCGGTGTATCGCAAGCTCCAAGAACGTCGTCAATAGAGCAAAAAAACAAATGATCTTATCCGTGGGAAGTATTTTATTCAGCCAAAATTCGATTGAGATACTGTAAAATTACCAGAGCGATCGCTACACTCAAAATGAACCCTAGCCAGTAACTATTGGTAATAATTTGTGGTTGATCTAATGCCCATCCACCCAAGGGATGACCAATAAAAGAGCCAACAGCCCAACACAAAGCGTTGATGGAAAAATAAACACCGCGTTGATTTTCTGGGGCTAACTCAGTCACTAAAGAAGCAGCAGATGGGGTATAAGAAACAATTGCCACTGCAAATACTCCCAATGCCAATGTTACCCAAACTAGTTGATGAGATGGGGCAATGCCGCTTACCCAAATTAGTCCAAAACCAATTGCCCAGAAAATAGCCGAAACAGTCAGGGCCAGTGTGTGAGAGTAGCTTTTTAAGATGCTGGTGACAGGTAGCTGACAAATAATAGCGAATACTAAATGCCAAGCAAATAATCCGCTAATGGTAGTTTCAGCAAATCCCTTGGCAGTACTTTCTACAAAGACAAAGTTTTTGAAGTAAAGCGGTAGGGTGCTGTGGATTTGAGAGATATAGATTGTGAAGAATATATTAACTGCTATGTAGACTAGGAAACGCCCATCTTTTAATACTGCCATCCAAGCAGCAAAAAGTTCTGTCTTTTCAGAATTCTCTATCTGCTGTTGTTCAGTTTCACTAATCCCTACATAGACAACTCCAAAAAATACCATAAAAGAGATGGCATCAATGACAAATAGCCATCGATAACTCCCAATTATCGCAATCAAAAACCCAGCAAGCACAATTCCGATCGCTAACCCCAGATTATCAGCTAGTCGTGCGATCGCAAAAGTTTCGCGGCGATTGTCAATTTGGCTAGCGTCAGCAACCACAGCTTCAGCCGCCGGCCAATAGAAACCTATCCCTAAACCGCTAATCAAGCTACCAATTACCAAAGTAGTGAAATTATTGGTTGCCGCTAAAACTAAAGAACCAATTGCTGAAATCGCCGTGGCTAGCAACAAAGTGCGGCGGCGTCCCCATCGTCCAGAATCAGCCAAAGAACCACCTCCAATCCGCCCAACGATGCCGGAAATCGAGGCGCTACCCAAGGCTACCCCAACACTGGTTGCAGATAAACCAAGTTGATTGACAAAAAAGATGGGAGCGTAAAACAGGGTGAAGCCAGTACCAACTTCTGAGAAAAATCTACCAATTGCGAAAATCCAGACCTGGGGATGTATCGATGGCAACCACGAAGATAACTGAGATTGAGAAGCTAATTTCATGAGCTTAAATGTCATAGGTTGATGACATTTTTGTAATTCTTATCATTGGCTACTATTTTCCTCACTCATTCCACAGGGTTTCCACAGGGATTTTAGCAGTTTTCCACAGGTGCTATACGAGTTAATAGGCTTCTTACCGTCTGACTGGGGATTGTTAATTATAAGTAGCAAAGAAGTTTAAGGACTGAGTTTTTGTGAAGTTAAGTAACGAAAATTTACCTCAAAGTCCTATTCTTTCGTTCGCATTTATTTTTTATACAATCGTTTTTAACATTTCGCAGCATTGACAAACCCACCCCCTCTTGGCGCACAATGATGCGGCTTGCTTTTGTAATCCGTTCAACCGTTGGCATTAAATGTGTAAAATATATTACCAATTGATATCAGCGTAGATTGTTGGGATAGCGAAAGAGCGTGTGAAGCCCCAAGCCGCTTTACCGCAAGCAACTTGTCCCTCTTGATTATCCTCATAGGAGGAAAATCTCATGAAAGCAACGGTTAGCATCTTTACAGAAATTCCCGAAACACTCCACGAATCCTTAAAAAACTACTTAGAAACCCATCCTGATTGGGATGAAAACAGAGTATTGACGGCGGCGCTATCATTGTTTTTACTCCAAAATGGGGATAGCGATCGCCGTGCTGCTCGAGTCTATCTGGAAACTTTGTTCCACCACTCCTCAGTAGAAATGCCCTGTACTGACTTACCAGCAACAGCTAATTTACTAGATACCCCGTAGGTACTGCTATGAAGGCGTTATTCTGGCTCGTACCCTATTAATGGGGCATCACATACCATACCCCATTAACGGGATTTTAAGCCAATAGCGATCAGCAATATTACAACAAAAAAGATCAGTAGACTCTGATCTTTAAAAAGGTTCCAATAGTTTCTTCTGTTGCCAAAACTAGTTGGTAATAGCGCCAGATTTAAGTAGTATATTAGCTGACCGTTAGTACTTTTTATATAGCGGTTTTCTGTTGGATACAAACAGGTTCGTTGGTTAGTACAGTCAAAACACAAGAGGAAATTCTTGTTTCTAGCCTCTGGCTAGAAATGAACATCATTAGACTTCTTGCAGAAGTCGGACAAAGGGCAAGGGGTAAAAGTTTTGCATTTTACCCTTTCCCCTTTTACCACGAGAGTGCAAAAAGCACTTTTGCAAGAGGTCTATTGGCCTGCTGCCGGAAATTCAGAAGGTGGTAGCCCCCCAATAAGCATTTCCAGCCAAACATTGAGAACCAGAGAAAGCTTTTTCTGTATTTGAGAAATATCTACTTATGTTGATTGTCTAAATTTATCTTTTAGTAAAGTCAAAGAAATTCACTAAATATCTGCCCCAAGAGTCAACAGTCAAGAGTTAAAAAACTCTAGACTATAAACTCAGGACTTGGCTTCCAATTGCTGGGGGTGGGCAGGAGATTCAAACTTATAGCCTACGCCACGTACAGTTTGAATTAATGCCGGCTGACTAGCATCAATTTCAATCTTCTTGCGAATTTGTCCAATATGTACATCTACAACCCTCTGGTCGCCGACATATTCATAATCCCAGACCTCTTGGATGAGTTCTGCGCGCCGCCAAACTCGGCCGGGATGGCTGGCTAAAAAATGCAACAAGTCAAATTCCAGAGCAGTTAAAGGTACTGGTTGATTATTAAGTGCTACCTCCCGTCGCACCGGATCAATCATAAGTTTTTCAAATACCAAGCGTTTCTGCTCGGCCGTAGTTATCACTCGCTGACGCCTCAAAATGGCTCCAACTCTGACTTCTAGCTCTCCTAATCCAAAAGGCTTGGTGAGATAGTCGTCAGCACCTTTAGCAAAGCCACGAATTTTGTCAGCTTCGTCAGCACGGCTAGTCAACATCAAAACAAAAACACCATTACGACTTTGCATCTCTTGGCAGAGGTTAAACCCTGTGACATCTGGTAGATTCACATCTAAAATCACCAAATCAGGGTTAAATTGCTCAAATAGATTTAAGGCTGTCTTTCCATCTTCGGCAGCCTCCACCTGATAGTTCTGCTTAATCAAAAAGCGTTGGATTAAATTCCGAACCGCAGGGTCGTCGTCAACTACAAGAATCTTGGCGGGAGCCATGACCATTACTTTGCACAAAAATTCGTAAGATTAACAAGAGAATTGCGTAAAAACGCAGTTGCCACTTTGGCACTAACTAAGAATCTACATGGCTACGGTATAAGAATCCCGATCATTCAAAAATAAATACTCTAATCAGGATTGTGGGCGATGAGAACGCGAAATTTCTGTTAGGCACAGTATATAAGCGCTCTGACTTTAGTCGCAACAGTTCTTGATACCAAGACACCTCTTGATCTCAGTTAGGTGGTAACTTAAAACGTTTTAATTTTAAATCGATATGCGGATATATACCACAAGCGATTATTCAGTATAGTTAAAAAAACTCTATTAGGGCACTGTAAATTGCCAGATTTGAAATAGGAAAGTTGATTTTTTCATAAAAACTATGCATTTTTAGGTACTCTCCGATCCAATTCTAGATTAGAGCCAGAATTAAGCAACGGCATGAGGATATACACGGAGTTATATCGATATGTTAAAGTGACTATAGTTGAAATTACAAAATCGATCAAACTAAGCCGTGCTACTATCCTGGTAGGGCATAAAGTAGATCGAGACTTTAGTTTCGATCAAAATAAAACCTAAAGCTGTTTTTTCTTCGACATTTTTTCTTAGATTAAAGACTGCCGCTGACTGAGGCTGAAGTAATAAACTCCCATGAGCGATCAAAATCCCTACGAAAAACTTGGGGTATCAGAAGAGGCTAGCTTCGATGAAATTCAGGATGCTCGTAATCGCCTATTCCAGCAACACAATGGCGATACCAAGCATTTAGAAGTAATTGAAGCGGCTTACGATGCGATTTTAATGGATCGCCTACGGATGCGCCAGGAAGGTAAAATCAAAGTCCCTGAACGCATCCGGTTTCCAGAGTTGCGAGTGCAATCGCCTCCTAAAGAAAGTCCAATCCCTCGCCAGCAGTCACCTGCATGGCTACAAGGGCTGCTTGATGAGCCATCGCCTGCGGATATACTTTTACCAGGAGCTTGGTTTCTTGGTTTGAGTTCTATTAGCCTGTTCTATCCAGAGGGAGGCGAGCAGATTTTACAGTTAGCATTGGTGGTTGGTGTAGGCACTAGTATTTACTTTCTCAATCGTAAAGAAGGCAAATTTGGCCGGGCAGTTTTACTCACCCTGCTTACTTTAATAATTGGCTTAATCGCTGGGGGACTAGTTGCTATCTGGCTTTTACCACAAATACCATTCCTCAATCTGTCATCGAATCAGTTCTCTACTGTACTGACGTTTATATTCTTTTGGTTGGTTAGTAGCTTTCTACGCTAAATCGATAGCCGTAAGGAAGCTTCTAGAAACTTCTAAAAAGAAAAGATGATTGATGTGTGTTATTTCTCTTGGTTTTAACACGCGGTAAGGGTGCATATACGTGTACCCTCACTATGGATATGTAATAAAAGTATAACTATTGATATCATCTCCGCTTAAATTACTTAATTGAAACCCAAGAACTCCCCCCGCCCCGGAAGCGAGGAAGAGATTAAGGGAAGCGCTAATTATCTGAATATAATATTGATTCAAGCTGTTGCAGCCTACAGAGTATTTCTAGACAAGGCGTTGAGATTCTAGGACAAAATCTACAGCAGTGCTAAAGTCTTTAACTATTAAGTCGGGCTGATAAAGTTCCAATTGGGTGCGATCGCGAATCCCACACTCTACAGCCATCACTTTAATATTATAATTTTTCGCCGCGGTGATATCGGCTTCTGTATCTCCCACCATCCAGGTATCAGCAGCGGGGGGCAGTTCTTTTAAAGCCCTAGCCATTAACAAGGGCTTATCTTCAATATCACGAGTTTTCACGTAGTCGTTACTTAGGCAATAACAACGATTTTCCGGGAAAAATCTCCCCAAATCGTATTTTTTGAAAGCATAATCTAGTTCTCGAACTCGGCGCATGGTCATCACTGCTAAATCAATGCCAGCTTGTTGAATTTTTAACAGTGCATCCACAGCACCAGGCGCGAGAGTATCATAGTTAAAATAAGCTTCTGTATGCACCGTTTGCCGCCGTAATTGGGCGAATTCTTGGGCTTGGGCTTCGTCTAACCCTGAATTTAAGGCGATTTGTTTTTCAGGAATGCGCGATCGCTTTAACTGCCAAAATTCTGCTTTCGGAAGTTCTTGCACCACTTGGTCTTGGCGACGAGTTTTCTCTAAGCAGAATTGATAAACACGGTAGTACCGTTCGGAAACATCAATAATTGGGCCGTCGAAGTCAGTAATCAGTCTTAGCATCGGCGGAAAATGTTAATTTTTATTAAAATTATCTCAGATGTATGGCTATTTTTCGAGAGTAACAGCGTGATTTAAGCCCTGCACAAAAATTAGCTCAAGAACTACCAGATATAACAATATATTTCAACAATCAGTGTTCGGAATAATAGTACGGAAGGTTCTCTAACTATACAAGTTAATCCAGTAGGTACTAAAAAACACATAGTACTTAGATATAAGCTGCCATCACCTTGAGGAAAATTATGAGTGAAGAATGGAAATTTTTAAAGCCTATTTTCAATTATGAAGAAGTAACTAAACTTAGGGAAACACTAAATAAAATTGTAATCGGTTCTGGAAGTACTGTCGAGCCTAGTAAACTTAATATTATTAAGCAGTCCGACTGGATTACCATACCAACAGAAAGTAGAGATCACTTTTCTGAAGAAGATGAAATTAAACTTTTACAAGCAGTATTGCAACATGAGAATCAAGAAATTGTAGCAATAGCATTTGAGCCTTTAAAAGCGTTCCCTCTCGCATTTGTATTTCCAGCAACGGCTGAAACTATTGCAGAGTTTAATCATGAATGTGGACATTTTTGGTTTGCACTGTATGCTGGAGAGCCTGATTGGGTAATTATATGTACTAAGTTAGATTTCCTTATGATTACTGGAAAACATAGTTTCGTTAGCCAATTTTTAGGCTATGAAATCCAACCAGCTTTTGCTGACTTCTACGAATTAGCATTAAGTTATTCTGATGATGATCCTGAAAAAAAGTCTTTACTACAGGTGTACAATCTACTTTCGCGTGAATATCCTAAGATAAATCCTGGAGAAATTATCCAACTTTTGCCTGTGTCGTGAACCATGTGTTAGGCGTTTTGCCGTAGCGTAACCTACTAGAGGTTTTTTTGTAAACTCTTTTTAAGAAAGTAGCGACGATGACCTAGAGGAAAATCCTCTAACTCTCCAAAAACATTTTTAACCTTTTAAATTAAAGTCTCAGAATCTTCAGATATTGTTTCTATATTTAAATCTTCTGTGTTTAAATTATCTATGTCTAAAGAAGCTTTTAAAAGTTCGCTCCATGAATTTGGAGGGTTTCCCTTATCAAGCATTTTTGTAAATTTTTGATAAGGATCTGTTTTCGATCCTTCTTTTCTTAGCGTTTTTTCGTCGTTTACCCAAGCATAAATAATTATTTTATCAGTACTACTGTAACGAAAAAACAAACGGAACCGTTGATAAAATTTTGCTCGAAACCAATGCTTTCTATCTGCCCCTAGCTTTTTCCCCTGTCTGAACTCTTTTGCTGTAGGGTCTCTAGGAATATGATTATAAACAAGCTCCTTAATAATGTTAAGAAGCTTTGTAGATGGGTGAGATTGATATGTTTCAGGATTACTTTCTTGAAGCTGCTCAACAGTCACAATCAGTTTTTTAAAATATTCACTGAAAGCGGGGTGAGCTTTTAATGTCCACCCATTAACATTCATGCAAAAATAAAGTCCTCTGGTAGCTCCTCATTAAAATCAACTGTCATACCTTTGGTAAGAGCTTCTGCACGATCATACAATTCTTCAGTGAGAGGTTCAATCAAACTAGAGCTATGAACAATATCTTTGTCAATTAAGTCTAAGAATGCTTCTGTATCAAATTTGGCTTTAATTTTGTCAAATTTTTTATTGGTTCTTTTTGCCTTTACATTGCTTTGGCTAGAGTAAAAGACTACCTCACTTCTAGACTCTCTAAGAAAAGCTATAAAATACTTACGTGGGTGTGGGTGACTAGTAGCTTCTACAATAGAAATATAATTACGTCTATCACGAGACTTGACTTTCATGTTTTTTAGTCTACTTTTCGCCTTCTATATCTAATTTATCTCAATATCTTTCACTCTGCAAGTTACAAATCAAAGCTATTAGCACTAAGTCCATAGAAATAGTACAAAAAAGGTAAATTGTACTCAGGCATCATTGCAAAGTACCGCGTTTGATTTGTTCGCTTTCAATGGCTTCAAATAAGGCGCGAAAGTTACCTTCGCCAAAACCTTTAGCTTGTAAACGACGTTCAATAAACTCAAAGAAAAATGTCGGCTGTTCAAAAATGGGGTGGGTGAAAATTTGCAGTAGTAGGGGCGCGGTTTGTTGTGCCCCTACGGGAGTATATTCTTGCCAGTCCACGAGAATTTCTTGTTGAGCGATCGCATCCAGTTCTAGAGGTGATAGTGTAAGTCCTGGACGCTGTTTTAGCTGGGTGTAATAGGTTTGGGGTACTGAGAGTAAGGATAAACCATTAGCACGAAATTTAGCGATCGCACTTACAAGATTAGTCGTCCGCAAGGCAATATGTTGAATTCCTGGCCCCCGGTTAACATCGAGAAACTCCTGAATTTGAGAATTTCTAGAAGCCGGTTCATTAATTGGCAATTGGACGCTACCGTTGCGCGAAACCATCACCTGGCTGTGTAAAGCAGAACGATTGGTTTTAATTTTAAATGCTTGCTGGGGTTGAAAATTGAGGATGTTTTCGTACCAAGCCACAGCACTTTCTAATTCTCCAACTGCCACGTTCAGCACTATATGATCTATGGCGGTAAAAGTGTTGTCATTGGTCATTTGTCCTTTGTCATTTGTCATTTGTCCTTTGTCAAAAACTAATGACGGATGACTACTGACTAATGACCTTTCTATCAAAGTATGAGTTAGTCCGCCCCAGGCGGCAATTTTGCCACATTTGATGAACACCGTACCTACCTGGCGTTCATGGATGGGTTGTAAGATTGTAGCACCGTGTTTTTGAGCTAGTGCGATCGCGCCTTCGACATCTTCAACAGCAAAAGCGACATCTGCCACACCAGGGGGATATTGACGCAGAAACTCAGCTACTGGACTGGTAGGTAACAGTGGTGAAGACAGAAAAAAGCAGACATCACCACTTTTCACCACTTCTGTACAAGTATGAAATGAACTGATGCGATCGGCTACTGGTTGAAAACCAAGATGGTGTATAAACCAATCCCGCCATACTTTCGCGTCTTCTACATAGAAATGAACGTGATCAATTTTCATAAATACTGAAAATACAGCATAACAGCTTATATATCCGTAAATTTTGCCATTTTTGCTAGATTTTCACGTCCTTCCTAAGCAAGAATTATCTAGGCATACTCCCACTCTAAAAGAACAGATGACTATCAGGTTGAATATTAATTTCCATTGGTACAGCTTGCGGTTCGGCAGAAAGGGCAAAGAAAATCGCATTGGCAGCAGTTTCAGGACTAAGCATTTTTTTCCGGTCTACTTTTAGGTTGACGTTATCCCAGAAAGGAGAATCTACCCCACCAAAGTAGAATAGCGTGAACTTGATACCAAAACGCTTGAGTTCTTCTGCCATGCACTTGCTGAAACCGACAACACCAAACTTAGAAGCAGAATAAGCCGCTGCCATCCCCATCGAATGCTTGCCCAGAATTCCTACTACATTACAGATATGACCAGACTTGCGCTTTTGCATCTCTTCAGCAGCCGCTTGAGTGGTGTAGAAGCTGCCTTTTAAGTTGACATCTAGCATCTTGTCTAAATCAGCAGGTTCCAAGCTGTTGTAGGGCTTGAGTATACCAGCACCAGCTGCATTCACTAAAATATCGATTTGACCAAACTCAGCGATGGTCTTTTCTATCAAAGTATCTACCTGTTGAGGGTCAGTAATATCTGTAGGAACGCTCAAAACTTCCCCTGGTAAATCATTTGCCAATGTTGTTAAACGACCAGCATCTCTCGCAGCCAGTACCAACCGGACTCCGGTAGGCGCAAGTTTGTATGTTAAAGCTGAACCAATACCACCAGTAGCACCGACAATAACAACGACTTTATTTTGCATCTTATTATTTACATTTCTTTACATCTTTTTACATAATACAGAATTACAGGCTCAGGTTGTAAATAAACATCCAGAAGGTATTTACTCGCAGAGTAGCGCCATGACCTCATATTCTCTGCCACTGGCTTCTAATGTAAATGTGGGAGATGATTTTAGATATTTAAGAAAACTAGAACCTAAGTTTAATTTTTTAATAATTGAATTAGGAGATTCTCCGGTAATTTTCTGTAACTCTGAACCTAATTTTGACACAGATAATTTAGTTTTAGGAGACGTTATTTCTATATCTTGAATAATTTTCAATAATAATTTATCTAATATTTCTCCATTAGAGATTTCCGTCAAATTTTCTTGTTTTTCTTGGTCTTTAATAGATTCAGTAAATGAGTTATCTACAACAGATATTGACTTCTCTTTTTCTGGTTGATTTAAGTTATGCTTAATATTAATCTCACATCTTTCTTGAAATAAAGTTGCAGCATCCACCAAACTGTTTAATTTAGCATTGATTGATTCCTCTTCAGTTTTAATTAAATCTTGAATTGGATCAATCACTTTTTCAAAAGATGGAACTTCTGTTGCCATTGACAAAGAATAATGAGTTAATTTGCCAGTATTCCGGTTGTCTATATGCAAACTTTGTCCCTGTCTACGTACCCAATAGACAATTAATCCTTGATTTTGGAGTTCGTTACAAAGATGGTTTAAAATTCCATCGCTAGAACAGACTAATATTTCTTTAACTGTTGGATAAGAGCGTAAGACGCAAGCACCGAATGCAATCATTTTTGCATCAGCACTATTTTTACCTTCAGGTACGTGGAGAAGTTGATAACCACGGTTATATAGTTCAATATCTTGCTTCCTAATACTGGGATTTTTCCAGTTAGCAAATGCAATTTTAACTTGGAGTGGATATTCACAAACACTGGCTAAAAACAATTCTGAATTAATATCTAATTTTAAGTTTTCTGCATCCAAAAGTATAAGAGATATTCCTGTTTCTAACTTATGCTTAATTTCATTATTTTGCTGAATTTTTAAGAGCAATTTGCTGAACAAAGAAGATTCTAAGCAATCAGGTGATAATATCATTTGCAGCAGTTCTTCAGCTAATTTAAAATTAAAAGAGCCAAGACCTTTCTCTGGAATTTTTTCTTCTGGCAGGTTTTTTACTAAAGAAAGTTCCGCCGCATCAATCATAGATAGTTTAGTATGTCCATTGCTGTTAGCTAGCAAGTCCCCTTCCAGGGAATGAGGTAATGCAAGCTCAAGGAATTGTTTGCCACAATTTTTGCAGAGGTAATTCTGCTGGTCATGGCGACGACCATTTTTATAATATGAAGTAGATTCGCACAGAGGACATTTCATCTTATGATTCAGGTGGTCTAGGCAGATGCTTTTCTTTAAGTATATAAGTATAAAAAAAGACTGTCAATTTCAGTCTGCATTGCCTAACGCAAGAAAAACTCAAGGCAAGAGGAAATTAAATTTAACCCCTAATTTCCGCTTGCTCCATATAGTAACCCTCTAAATAGCTAGAATTTTAGAAACTCTTCAACTGACGCGGGCGAAAACATAGTCACGGGTGCGAGAATCCACGGGGTTAGTAAACATTTTATTTGTAGTACCAAATTCAACCATTTGAGTAATTCGATTTTCATTGCTACAAAAGAAAGCTGTAAAATCAGATAGGCGAGTAACTTGCTGCATATTGTGACTAACAATCACAATTGTTAATTCAGAACGTAAATTATGGATCAAATTCTCAATTTTTATGCTGGCCGAAGGATCAAGACCTGAACAAGGTTCATCCATCAACAGGACGTTCGGTTTGACTGCTAAAGCACGGGCAATACATAGTTTTTGTTGTTGACCACCAGAAAGCTCTAAAGCAGATTTGTGCAGCTTATTTTTGACTTCATCCCAAAGTTCGGCAGCTTTGATGGCAGATTCAACAATTCCATCTAATTCTACTTTGGGATGCCATCCAACCAATTTCACCCCATAAGCAACATTATCATAAACGCTCATAGGAAAAAGATTTGGCTTGGGAAAAACCATACTAACTTGGCGACGTAAGCGATTGATATTAACACGACGCTCGTAAATACTCTGTCCAAAAAATTCTACTTTTCCTTCAACTCTCACTTCTGCTTCTAATTCACTCATGCGATTTAACGATTTAAGAAAAGTAGACTTGCCACAACCACTAGAACCAATAATCGCCGTGACTTGGTTTTGGTAAATATCCATTGACACGCCTTCAACTATCTTTTGAGTGTCGTAATAGAAGCTGAAGTTTTTGACTCTGATAGCTGGAATTAGTTTACTCATATTCCCAAAACGTGTGAAACGAAACTTGACTAGGTAAAACAGTACAAATCAGCGCCGCTGTTTCACTATGTTACCCCCAAAAGGAGATATTCATGGAAATTACGTAGCTATATGGTAGCTATACAGCAGATAAACAGTTAGTCAATACCTGTATTCAAGCTATGTCCACAAATTTATCTTTTAAAGACTTTTTATACCCACTTTTCGCACCTTGAACTATATCTTTAGAGAGACGCGATAAATCGGCGTCTCTACAGGTAATTTATCCATCAATTATTTATTGACAGACTACTACAGTGTACAGACAATTCCTAAAACCTGAATTAGGAATAAGAATTAAATGTAAGAGAGGCGGAGCCTCAAAGACGAGCATTCCCAGTCTGAGATTGGGAACGAGGCAATCTAAAAGCTAGTTCTAGACTTGCTTTGACGTTAAGTAGACACCAATGAGCATTGCTGTGCCCTTACGACAGATGTGATTCAAATACATGAAAACTGCTGTAAGATTTTAACCGAAACGCCCTGAAATGTAGTCGCGGGTGCGGGGATCTAATGGATTGTTAAAGATTTGCTCTGTAGCGCCAAATTCAACCATTTGACCAATGCGACTTTCATCGGTGCTGAAGAAAGCCGTAAAATCAGAGACACGAGCGGCTTGCTGCATATTGTGGGTAACGATCGCAATTGTCAACTCAGACTGTAAACTATGGAGCAGTTCTTCAACTTTCATCGTAGCGATGGGGTCAAGAGCCGAGCAAGGCTCATCCATCAATAGAACTTTCGGTTTGACTGCTAAAGCACGGGCAATACATAATCTTTGTTGTTGACCACCAGAAAGCCCTAAAGCTGATTTATCCAGCTTATCTTTGACTTCATTCCAAAGAGCAGCGCTGTGAAGTGCTGATTCGACAATTTCATCTAATTCTAATTTTGAATATCTACCTGCTATTCTCATCCCGTAGGCAACATTTTCATAAATACTTATCGGAAAAGGATTTGGTTTTTGGAACACCATACCAATTTGGCGACGTAACCGATTAATGTTGACACGAGGAGCATAAATATTCTGACCAAAAAATTCTACATCTCCTTCAACTTTTACGGGCCCTTCTAATTCACTAATACGATTAATAATTTTGATGAAGGTAGATTTACCACAACCACTAGGGCCAATAATTGCGGTTACTTGATTTTGATAAATATCTATTGATACCTTTTCGATTGCTTTTATAGTGCCATAGTAAAAGCTGATATTTTTAACTTTTATGGCTGTAATTAGGTTACTCATGCTTTCTCAAGATGCGAAACAAAAACAAAAATTTATTTTATCGAACAGAATTCAGTAGTCAGGAGTCAGAATTCAGAATGAATTTTGTCCGAAGCGGTAGCGAGTATTTTCGAGTTGCGTCTTGATTCTGACTCCTGAATTCTTCTTCAATTTAGTCTTCTCTGTCTAATAACTAAGCGAGAAAGAATACTTACACATAAAATTAAGCTGAGTAGAACTATAGAAGTAGTCCATACTAATTGACCTTTTTGCGGGTCTGGGTCGTTGTAGAGATTAAAAATCAATACTGGTAAAGAAGCGGTTGGACTTAACAATCCTTCTGACCAATCTAGACTAAATAAAGCAGTAAAAATTAAGGGTGCTGTTTCCCCAGCCGCACGAGCTACAGCTAATAAAATACCTGTGGTAATTCCGGGGATTGCAGCAGTCACAATGATGCGAAAAGTTGTTTGGAAGCGAGTTCCGCCCAAAGCAGCGGAGGCGAGGCGCTGAGATGTGGGAATAAGTTTTAAGGATTCTTCTGTTGTCAGTATAATTACAGGTAGCATAATTACAGCTAAAGCAAAACCACCTGCGATCGCACTAAATCCTTTAGTTACTAAAACTATTACACCATAAGCGAATACGCCAACAACAATTGAAGGGACACCTGTCAGAACATTAGTGATAAAACGAACAAATCCAGCGATGGGATTGCCTTGACCAAATTCTGCTAAGAAAATTCCTGTCATTATTCCTGTGGGAATGCTTATAATAGCACCAATTACTACCATAATTATGGTTCCCAGAATGGCATTACCAAAGCCATTGTCAATAACTGCTTTGACAAACATATCTGACTTTAGTCCAGATATTCCTCGGATGAGAATTTCCCACAAAATTGATAATAAAGGAATGAGTGCTAGACCTGTCAAACCAAAAGCGATCGCATTCATTACATAAGTAAATATGACTCGTTCTGTTGGCAGGGGGCTACATAATTCTTTTGCTAAAGATTCATCTGTTTCTGACTGGATATAACCACTCATATTTTTTCAATTTTTGATTGGTAAATGTCTTGCTAAATTGATATTTGTGGAAATATTAAACATAACTAGTATTAGCTATTTTTCCTGCCAACCCACTTAACTAAGAGTACAGCGCCAATATTTACAGCTAGAGTCAAACCAAACAAAATCAATGCCAAATAGCTTAAAGCACCTATATGCAGTCCCGGTTCAGCTTCGGCAAATTCATTAGCTAATACAGAGGGAATTGTATAAGCTGGATTGAGTAGAGAAGCACTGATTTGAGCAGAGTTGCCAATCACCATAGTGACAGCCATTGTTTCACCCAAAGCACGTCCTAAGGCGAGCATGGCTGCACTCACCATTCCAGAAAATCCAGATGGTAGCAAGACTCGAAAAACTGTTTCCCAACGAGTGCCACCTAAAGCCATAGATGCACTACGTAATTCTTTAGGGATAGCCATTAAAACATCACGAGTAATTGCTGCCATTGTCGGCAAAATCATGATGGCCAGAATAATTCCAGCAGTCAACATATTAGTCCCCGAAGGATCTTCTGTGTTAAATAGTGGTATCCATTTAAAAGTACTGGACAGCCATTTTTGGAGAGGTTCGAGAACTGGAATAAAAACAAAAATTGCCCACAAACCAATAATTACACTAGGAATTGCTGCAATTAATTCAACAACAAATGCTAGGGTAGTTCGCAGTGATGAAGGTAAGAAATTTTCACTCGTGACTAAAGCTACTGCTATTCCAATTGGGACAGCAAATAAAATAGCGATCGCACTACTTACCAAAGTGCCATAAATATAGGGTAATGCCCCAAAAATCTTATTACCTGTATCCCAATCTTGACCCCACAAAAACCCTAGTCCAAACTGCTTAATAGCTGGTAGAGCTTCATGTAAAATTACCCAACTCATCAAAAATAGTACTGCAACGGTAATCGCGGCAAAAAAGTATACTAGCCGTGTAAAACTTTGGTCAAACCAGAAATTTATGCCGCCGAACGCTGTTAGATTAAAACTTTCATCATCTAGATTTGAATCATCTGATGATTTTCTGTCGGCTGGTTCTGATGAATTTGCCATTACAAATCAATAAAATAAATTTTTTCTTACTATTAGAGTGAGTTTTTAAGTCAAACTCACTCTAATAGAGCAATCCTAGATAGATTGTGAACAAAAAAGAACGAAAGCAAACTGCTAAGTACGCATTCGCGTAGCGTCTCGTAGAGAGAAAGAGAAGATATTCACAGATAATTTAGGATTGCTCTTAGTGAGGTAAAGTAGTAAGGTTACAAATTAAGGTTTGACAGTGGCATTTACTGTCTGAAGTACCCGATTTACCACATCAGATGGAATTTTGGTGTAATTAAGGTCATCGTTATATTGTTGACCATCTTTCAATACCCAATTAATCCATTTTTTAATAGCATCAGCTTTAGAAGCATTAGCATACTGTTTGTAAACAATAATCCAGGTGAGTCCTACGATGGGATAACCTTGTCCTGGATCTCCTACAAAAACACGGTAATTATTTGGAAAATTCACAGTTGATAAAGCCGCATTTGCAGATTCTAAAGAAGGAGCAACAAATTCTCCTTTCTTATTTTGTATCAGTGCTGATTTCAGATTATTTTGGACAGCGTAGCTATATTCTACATAACCAATAGAACCAGGAGTGCGAGCTACTATAGCAGCTACACCTGGATTACCTTTACCTTTGAGAACGTTTGGTAGATTCCATTTTGGAGCAGTGTTAGCTCCAACTCTGCCTTTAAAATAACCACTGGTTGCACTCAGGTGGTTAGTGAAAATAAAAGTTGTACCGCTACCATCAGCGCGAACAGCAAATTTAATTGTTTGATCTGGTAGATTCACACCCGGATTATCAGCTTTAATTTTTGCGTCATTCCATTTGGTAATTTGACCTGAATAAATTGCTGGTAGTGTAGCACGGGACAATTTGAGATTATTAACGCCTGGAAGATTGTAAACAACAGAAACAGCACCGCCTGCTGTAGGTACTAAGATTGCACCATTCTTGACTTGACCGATTTCATCATCTTTCATTGCAGCATCACTAGCACCAAAGTCAACGGTTCCAGCGATGACTTGACGAATACCGCCACCGCTACCAATTGCTTGGTAGTTAATTTTCAAGTCTGGATATTTCTTCTTGACTTCACGAGCATAACGTTCGTAAAGGGGAGCCGGAAAAGTTGCTCCTGCACCGTTCAAGGTTTCAGCTTGTGCGATCGCACTAAAAAATGGACTCACTGCAATAGAAGTTGTCACCACTGAAGTAGCAACGACACGATTCAAGATGGCGGTTGAAAAAATCATATTACCTCTGATTAAAGGAATCTTTTCCTGCTGTAATTCCAGCCTTAAATAGGCTACATTTCTTATGGTTAAAGCTTCTTTAAAAATTGATAAACAGAAAATTAAGATGTGTTTAAATCTTACCTTTAAATATTTCTACTTATTGATCAGCTAAAAACATTTAACTTGCATAATCGAATTTGACATAACTATTGTGGGCTGGGCAAAATGAGCGCCCAGCTTATGCAATTTAAATATGGAACACCTTATTTGATTAAATAGATTAATTTAGTAAAAACATACTGATGAAAAATTTAAGTTTAATTTAAATAAAAAATATCTTTTCAATTTACCAATCTGCCATTACCTATAAGAATCCGATTTGATTCCTGAAAAAATCTAAGTATATGTAGTGGCGTGGCAAGCAAAAAAATTGTGCATTAGACGTAGGTTGAGTGGAGCGGAGCGCAACCCAACAGATATCAAGATGTTGGCTTTGGCAAAGCCTCCAACGCCACTTGCTACTGCGCGGGGAGCCCGCGCAACGCAGTGGCTCCCCAACCTACAAATTTTTTGCATTTTGTTCAAAAACCAAATAGTAGTCCTATAAATTATTTCATGTTTGCTTACGGTTACAATACAGCACTAAAAGTATAAATAATCCTATCCCTACCAGATATTTAATTGCATCAGGTACATTAGGATTAGGGGAGAAAAAGCCTTCGATCACACCAGCAATAATCAACATTGGTACAATCCCAAATACTAGCTGCGCCGCTTGAGAACCGTAGAATTTCAGTGCATCACCACGGCGATATTTACCAGGAAACAAAATTGCTCTTGCTAATAAAAATCCCGCACCCCCAGCAAAAAAGATCGCGGGTAATTCCAAGGAACCATGCGGAAACACAAAAGCCCAAAAAGGATAAGCTAGATTATTTTGACCAACTAAAGTACCAACAGCACCAATCAATAAACCGTTAAATATCATCAAATAGGCTGTGTATGCTCCAGCCGTCATACCACCAGCGACAGCCCCAAAAGACACTGACAGATTATTGATCGTGATACTGCTGGATGCCAGAGGTTCAACACCGACAATTGAACCCATCCATAATTTATGCTCATCTCGCACCTTGGTAATCAAGCTTTCAGGTACAATCAAAGGCATAAAGCTGGGGTTTTGCCAGGAATACCACCAAGCCATTAGTGCGCCTAGTAAAAATAATGCCGTTGCCGCAGCAATGTATACAAAAGCTTTCTGGACTACAGATGGTAATCCCCAACGGTAAAATTCTAGGATTGCCTGCCATTCCTGTCGCCGGGAACCTTGGTAAATCTGCGTATAGGCACGAGTTGTTAAAGATTGTAAACTTTGGATCAAAGTATTGCTGATTTGCTGAGTGCGGGCACGTGCCAAATCTGCCGCAACCGAACGGTATAAACTCGCTAACTCTCTAATTTCTGCTGCTCGTAAGGATTTTAACCCTTTTTTTTCTATCTGCTTTAATAGGGCATCCAAACGCTGCCAATTTGGTTCTCTTCGTGCAATCCAACGTTGAATATTCATGACTTTTGGGAACACTGAATTTAACTTAGCTTAAGATAGCTTCAAATTCATCTCCGTAGTTTCAAGGGAAATTTATCATTATGTCTGAAAACTTTGGATCTTCTGGTCAGATACAACCACTGAGTATCGGTAACGTTGTGAGTGCTGCTGTACGGTTATATCGTTCTCATCTGAAGACTTATCTTAACCTGGCTGCGATCGCTCACTTATGGGTTTTAGTTCCCGTGTATGGTTGGGCAAAATATGCAGCCATTTCTGGACTAATTTCACGCTTGGCTTTTGGAGAATTGATTTACCAACCTGAAGGTGTCCAAACAGCCAGCAGCCATATTAATCCACGTCTTTGGTCATTTTTAAGAGTTGCTTTCCAAGTCGGTATATCTTTGGCTCTCATTTATTTGGGACTAGCGATTGTAGGCGGTGTAGTAGCTGGTTTGATCGGAGTAGTATTAGGAGGAATATTAGGTAGTTCAAGCGTTATAGTCATAACCACATTGGCAATAATTGTGACGGCAGGCATTATATTGTTGGGAATAACTTGGTTCTACTCTCGTTGGATAGTAGCTGAAGTGCCGTTAGCAGTTGAGGAAAATATCAATGGTGGCGAAAGTGTTGCCAGAAGTTGGGAGTTAACTAAAGCCTCTGTATTTCGCATTCAGGGCGTTGTTTTAGTTGCTTTTATCGTGACATTTCCGTTGGTGTTTGTATTAAGCTATATACCCAGGTTATTCCTAATCAGGCTTGAGCCTGGTTCTGGTATTTACTCGATTGTCTATCTTATTTCTGTAATTGGAAGCTTGATCGGTGGAGTTTTAGTCATGCCATTCTGGCAATCACTAAAAGCTGTTTTATACTTGGACTTGCGTAGTCGGCGTGAAGGTCTAGGCTTGCAATTAAGAAAACCTCCCTCGCAAGATTTTCGTTAACTCAACATCTTAATCCAACTCTATTAATTTTGAATTAGTTAAAATATGCGCTTTTTTAATCGCATCACATTCCAGACTCCAGAAAGTGTAGAGTTGGAATTTACTTTAGCGGGAATCGGTAATCGAGCTTTGGCACTGCTGATTGACTATACAATCTTGGTTGTAACCTTGCTTGTATTTTTACTTACCTGGACTATCTTTTCAACGCAACTCTTCAATTTTTTTGAAGGCTTAATTACGAATGCTCGGAATCTAGGAATTTGGTTAATAGCAATTTTCTTCCTGATTACATTTGCAATTTACATCGGCTATTTTGTATTTTTTGAAACCTTATGGTTTGGTCAAACTCCTGGTAAATGGGTTGCTAAAATTCGCGTAGTTCGAGATGATGGTAGACTTATCGGGCTACAACAAGCAACGCTACGCGCCTTACTACGACCCTTTGATGAAACTTTATTTATTGGCGCTTTTTTAATTATGTTGGGTAGCCGCGAAAAGCGCTTAGGTGATTTGGTGGCTGGCACAATTGTAATTCAAGCCCAAACACCCACTGCATCTGCAACATTGGCAATTTCAGAACAGGCAAAGACACTCCATAAACAGTTAGTAGAAATTGCCGATTTATCACCATTGATGCCAGATGATTTTGCAGTTATTCGTGAATATTTGCAGCGACGTGGTGCAATGTCATTCAAGGCAAGAGCCTCATTATCTCTAAAGTTAGCCGAGCAAGTTGTGGCTATTATTAATTTAGAAAAATTGCCTGAAGCTGTTACACCTGATATTTTTTTAGAAGCGATTTACCTCGGTTATCAAAAACCGGAATTTTAAACGAGAAAAAACTATAGCAATCTTGAATAATTCGGAAAAAACAAGATCCCCGATTTCTTAAAGAAGTCGGGGATCTGCCGATTGCAATTGTCACAAATCAAATAGGATTACTATATGACTGCTGAATGCTGAATTTTGAGGTTTTTTGTTCAGATTAATGCTTGTCTAAGCTCAAAAATCTAAAATCGGCCAATCTGGTTCACGATAATAGCGTGTCATGTTATCAAACTTTCGCAACTCGACGCGATCGATCGAAAATTCTGGCAAATTCAACAGCCATTGCTCATTCAATTCAGAAAGCATTGTGCTGAAGCTTATGCGGTCTAGGTCAGATGAAACCTCCCCAAAATAGGCTAATGTAACGTGGGCTGTAAAATGATAATGCTGCTCAATACCCAAAGCAATTAACTTGGGATTTTGATAAATTGTTCGACGAAATTTAATAATTTCCTCGTAGCAACGTTCATCTTGAGGTACTAAACAAACGGCTATAGCTCTTGGCATCAGTATCAATCCCAGCATTTGCCATTGAATTGGATGACTCCTATTTGTCATCAATTGTTGATATTGCTGAAACACTTCAGCTAAACAAGAATGTAACTCCTCGTCAAATTTGGGATTTTTTTCGTAGGCGTCAAGATAAGCATTGTCCCAAATTAGATCCGCTAAAGTCAGATGGAAGCTAGCAGGAGGTAGAGGTACAATCAAATTACGGTTTACAGGCAACTGTAAAAGTTCCTGTTGGTAAGTCTGTAATTTGGCATAGAAAGCAGAGTTTTGTGATTCTTCTGCCGCAGGCGGGGTAATTAGGGTATAGCCAGGAAAGGATGCTGCTTGTCTCAGCCCAGAATGTGGCTGAAATTTAGAAGATTCCTGAATATGCTGGGCTTGGGACTTGTAGGCTTCTGGCAGCGTCAGTCGTGCTAACCGATTTAAGTAAGTTTGATAGTTGTCGTCCAATCTTCATAGCCTCACGCTCTCACTTGATAGATTTTAGGGAAAATTACCTTAATTAACAGAATGATTTCAAAAGTATTTATTTAATTTTTGGGAGTGGAGAATGGTGACTGGGGACAGAGTAATTTCCCCTCTGCACCCTGCACCCCGCCCCTCTGCCTCTTTCAATGCCCTATGCCCATCTATTAAGAGGTTTATCTATGCCAATGTATGTTTACTGGGGTGAAGATGATTTTGCGATGGAAAAGGCGATCGCTATGCTGCGCGATCGCGTCCTCGATCCCCAATGGACAAGCTTTAATTACACTGCATTCTCCCCCGATCAAGCTGATGCTGCTATTCAGGGGTTAAATCAGGTTATGACGCCTACTTTTGGGGCTGGTGGGCGCTTGGTATGGTTGATCAATACAACCCTGTGTCAGCAGTGTCCAGAGAATGTGTTAGCAGAATTGGGGCGATCGCTACCTGTCATTCCCGAAAACTCATTTTTATTGCTCACCAGCCGCAACAAGCCAGATGAACGCCTCAAATCCACGAAATTATTAAAACAGTTTGCCACCGAATTCCGAGAATTTCCCCTCATTCCCCCTTGGAAAACAGAATTACTGGTGCAATCCGTTACTCAAGCAGCCCAGACTGTGGGTGTTAAACTAACTGCCAATATTGCCCAACTGTTGGCAGAATCCGTAGGGAATGATACACGGCTTCTTTACAATGAGTTAGAGAAATTGCGGCTATATGCCCAAGGTAGTAATAAGCCTTTAGATACAGATACCATTACAAAGTTAGTAAGAAATACTACTCAAAATAGCTTACAATTAGCAGCAGCAATCAGAACAGGAGATACAGCTAAAGCTTTGACAACCTTAGCAGATTTGAGCAATGCTTCCGAGCCGGGATTACGGATAGTTGCTATACTGATTGGACAATTTCGCACCTGGCTATGGGTGAAGATTATGATAGAAAGTGGTGAGCGCAATCAACAAGCGATCGCTACTGCCGCTGATATCGGTAATCCCAAACGGCTCTATTTCTTACAGCAAGAAATCAGATTGCTTTCTGTGCAACAGTTAATCTTTTGCTTGCCCCTACTACTGGAATTAGAAGTGAGCCTCAAGCAAGGAGCATCAGAAACATCAACACTTCAGACTAAAATAATCGAACTTTGTCAAGTATGCCGAGGAAATTGACAATCAAATATAAAAACTTGATGTATTGAACAGTTGCCGGAACTTCCAACTCCGAAAATAATTCAAAGTCCTTATAATATCCCTGATGTAGTTCTGGATCACAAACTATATGAAGAAAATTTCCGATTTATTTTATCTAACTATCCGAAAGCGAATCGTTACACAATCATTCCTTTTCGGTGCGATCGCTAGTGTGGGTGTGATTTCCAACGCTTTCTCTTTCAGTTCAAAAGCTTATGGTCAAACTCCAGCACCAATCGTTAACAATACTGAAATTAACAGCTACGCTCAAGCCGTGCTAGCAATGGAGCCAGCCCGTCAAAATGCCTTTGGAGAAATTAAAAAACTTATTGGTAATGGAGAAATTCCTAAAATTGTTTGTAACGATCCTAACAGCATAAATAATCTTCCAAAGAAGGCTCAAGATATCGCAGTAAATTACTGTAATCACGCTCAAAAAATTGTCGAAGATAATGGTTTAAGATTTGAACAGTTCAATAAAATTACTATAGAACTCCAAAATAATACTATTTTAAAAAGGCAGGTTTACAATACCCTATTACGTTTGCAACAACCTTCTGAGTCTCGGTAAGTAGAAAGGCTTTAAACCAAAGCTCGTAGTGAGTTATCGCAGTTTTGTGCAACGCAAACGAGTTTTAAATTGCCTTGATTAAACATGGAATAGAGAGATGCAGAACACAGATATAATTGTCATTGGTAGTGGTATTGGCGGTTTAAGTTGTGCTGCTCTTTTGGCACGGTATGGCTTTAATGTAATAGTCTGCGAAAGCCACTCTATTCCTGGTGGTGCCGCCCACAGTTTTGAGCGCAACGGTTTCAAATTCGACTCTGGCCCTTCCCTCTATTCTGGACTTTCTTACAGCCCCTCTGCCAACCCTTTGCGACAAGTACTAGATGCCATTGGTTCTGAACTACCATGCGTAACTTACGATACTTGGGGTTGTTGTCTACCAGAAGGTGATTTTGACACATCAGTTGGTGCCGAACAATTTTGTGAAGTACTGATGAAATTCCGTGGTCATAATGCTGTAACTGAATGGCAGAAACTCCAGCGCGTTATGGAACCATTCGCTAGTGCAGCAATTTCCATACCACCAGCAGCATTACGCTTTGATCTTGGTGCAGCTAGAACTGTAGCGCCCTTTGCCCCATCTTTGGTAAAACATCTAACAGATATCATCAAGTTGACGGGCCCCTTCAGCCGGATTATGAATGATGTTGTTAAAGACCCATTTACGCGAAACTGGCTGAATTTGCTATGTTTTCTGCTTTCTGGACTGCCCGCAGATGGTACTAGTGCCGCAGAGGTAGCATTTATGTTTGCGGATTGGTATCGACCAGATGCAGTACTGGAATATCCCATTGGTGGTAGTGGTGCTTTAGTTGACACCCTTGTAGAAGGGCTAGAGCGTCATGGAGGGAAGCTGATATTGGGCGCTCATGTGGAGCAAGTGCTAGTAGAAGGCGATCGCGCCGTAGGTGTGCGTCTGCGCGATCGCCAAGAAATTCGGGCAAGTAAAGCAGTGATTTCTAATGCTTCGGTTTGGGACACACTGAAGCTACTACCAGAAAAGGCAATACCCAAACAGTACCGCACAAAACGACAGGCAACGCCTGAGTGTGATAGCTTTATGCATCTACATCTAGGCATTGATGCTCAAGGGTTACAGTCAAATTTGCGGTGTCATTACATCGTCGTTAATAACTGGGAATTGGGCGTAAGCGCACCTCAGAATGTTGTAGTCATATCAATTCCTTCAATTCTTGATCCATCCCTAGCACCACCAGGTAAACATGTGATTCATGTGTATACTCCTGGTAATGAGCCGTATGCTATCTGGCAGGGAATGGATAGAAGAAAGGAAGAATATGCCGAACAAAAGCGATCGCGTGCAGAAGTAATGTGGCAAGCGCTACAGCGGATCATTCCAGATATTCGCTCTCGTTGCGAAGTCACACTTATTGGTACACCTCTAACTCACGAACGTTTTCTGCGCCGTCATCAAGGTTCCTACGGCCCAGCAATTCCGGCTGGATCGGGTATGTTTCCTGGCCCTGGTACACCTCTAGCAGGACTGATATGTTGTGGAGACTCGACATTTCCCGGTATTGGTTTGCCAGCAGTCGCCGCCAGTGGGATGATTGCTGCCAATACCCTTACATCTGTTAATAAGCATTTAGCTATGCTTCAGGATATCAAGTGTATTTAATTTTTCAGATTGCTATAGTTTGATTTATTCTTGCCGATTTACTTCTTGGTTTACAAACTTGTTCTAATCCACCAACTTATCTTCTCCAAATTAGAATCTATTTCCTGCCAAAAGCTTGCTGAAGAGTCTGCTTCTCTTGTTGCTGTGAGTATTTTATCTATACTGTCAAAGTTTTTTTCAATCAACTGCTTATCTAGTTTAGGAATATCTAATTTAAGATACTTCAGACGGTTGGGTAACTCTACTTTCTCTTTTGTCGGCAAGTGAGAAATCCGATCAACTTGTTCTAGAATTTTGTCTACTGATGCAATGATTTCTTGTAAGTTTGGCTTTTTCGTTTGTAATTGTAAATCTTTTTCTTCAAAGGTTTCTTCTTGATTATCTAACTTTACCGTCATTATTTTGACGAAGAAAATATTGTAATCTACCCCACTAACTTCACCCACTTGATTGTAATATTTTCCAATTTTACTTATCAGTACTATGTCACCTTTCTCAATTCTGTTGTTCATGATTTATACATTTAATTTTCACTCCTATGTCTATTGAGAGTCAAGGCGCTCATCAATTAGGGGAATTAAAATTTTTTATGTTCTTTTTTGCCGACACGGAAAATCCAGAACTGGGGAAGATTCGGTGCATCGCAGGAGTGGCTGGTGCGGACTGCAACTTTCTTGGCTACCAATGTAAAGTCTCAATGCCCGTACCAGCCACCACCGAATCTAGCGCCGCGTTCCCCAGTTGCTTCAATCTTCCCAATCCCAGTTTTTTGTTAGCGATCGCTTGACTTTTAAGACAGTTGCTACAATTTTTTTGCAACATTCTAGCCTTGCCACGCCACAACAAAACTATTTAAACCACAAAATGGTATCAGCTTTGAGTCACAGGCTCTTTCGCCAAGAATTTCTCTAATTCTGTTAGCGCATCAGCATCAACCTTAGTTTGCATTGGGCAGAACTTAGGCCCACACATCGAACAAAACTCAGCAGTTTTATAAATATCTGCTGGTAGAGTTTCATCGTGATATTCCTTAGCTCTCTCTGGATCAAGTGATAATTCAAACTGACGATTCCAATCAAAGTTGTAACGCGCCTTAGAAAGTTCATCATCTCTATCTCTTGCACCAGAGCGATGTCTAGCAATATCAGCCGCATGAGCTGCTATTTTATAGGCAATCAAACCATTTCTGACATCTTCGGCATTTGGTAGACCCAAATGTTCTTTAGGTGTTACATAGCACAACATTGCAGTCCCGTACCATCCAGCTATTGCTGCCCCAATCGCTGAAGTGATATGGTCATAACCAGGAGCAATATCTGTCACCAATGGCCCCAAAACATAGAAAGGTGCTTCCGAACACTCTTCCATCTGCTTACGGACGTTGAACTCAATTTGATCCATTGGGACATGTCCAGGCCCTTCCACCATCACCTGTACATCATCTTCCCAGGCTTTGCGAGTTAGCTGTCCCAGGGTTTTCAATTCAGCTAATTGTGCTTCATCTGAAGCATCATGGGTGCAACCAGGACGCAGGGAATCTCCTAAACTGAAGGAGACATCGTATTTTTTGAAAATCTCAATAATGTCTTGGAAGTGGGTATAAAGTGGGTTTTGTTTATGGTGATGTAGCATCCACCGCGCCAAAATGCCGCCACCCCGAGAGACAATCCCAGTGATGCGATTTCTCACCAAAGGTAAATGCTCAATCAAAATTCCAGCGTGGATAGTTTGATAGTCTACTCCTTGCTGGGCGTGCTTTTCAATGATATGGAGAAAGTCATCAGCAGTCAGGTTTTCAATTGTGCCGTGGACGCTTTCTAAAGCTTGGTACACCGGTACTGTACCAATGGGAACAGGTGAAGCTTTAATAATTGCGGTGCGAATTTCATCCAAGTTACCACCACCTGTGGATAAATCCATCACGGTATCAGCACCGTATTTCACCGCTAGGTTTAGCTTATCAACTTCTTCCTGAAGATTAGAAGAATTAGGAGAAGCGCCGATATTAGCATTTACCTTACATTTAGAGGCGATGCCAATAGCCATCGGCTCTAAATTCGTGTGATTAATATTAGCTGGGATAATCATTCTTCCCCGCGCTACTTCATCACGAATGAGATCGGCAGGGAGATTTTCCCGTTGAGCGACATAGTGCATTTCTTCAGTGATAACACCTTGGCGGGCGTAGTGCATTTGAGATACATTAGCCTGCCCACGCCGTTTAGCAACCCATTCTGTCCGCATATTGTCATTCCTCAATAAACAGCTTCCCTCCGCTGGTATTACCCAGACTCAGGTGTTAAGGGTGTGATCTCAGCCTGGTTATGTAGGCACCCCTAGCATGGATGTAGTGTACCACTTTGGTCATGTTTGGGGGCAAGGGTGTTAAAAATTTATGCTGTTTTTTCGGAGTCTAGCGATGTCTACGACGGGCTGCGCCTATGCTGTTTAGCCAACCACCAAGAGCGCTTAAACACTAATTAATCCTGAATAAGTATCTCTATTATTGCAAGTTATTTTTATTTATACTTTATTGCCTTAACAAGAATTACTCGCTTTATAAATAGCATTATTATAGATAATATTATCTATAATAAGTATTCAATCAGCTTTAATTATATAATTTCTTTTATGGATAAGGAGCAATATCTGTTTTAAAATCTCATCTCAAAACAGATATCTAAGTTTTGCATAGAGCGACATTAGCTATCAATTTCGTCCTGTTTAGGGCAAATCCGTAATTAATAAGGCTATTTTGGCTTTTGAAAATATTTATTTAGAAAGCACTTCTAACTACTAATACAATCTCTATTTATGTGTCAAGCAAACACATGGCTATAAAAATAACTGTTGGTCGGTATCCATCTTAAATAAAAAAGATTATTAATTATGTTGTGTCTTACATCACTTCATAATATGATTCAACTAGTTTAACCCTAATGATAATTTTTCTCAAAAATTTTCATTATGTCTTCGGGTACGGCCAAGTAGTGTGATTGAGTGTAAGCGGATAAATGAAGTTAGATAAATTTTTTCAAAGCCTGCTGTTAACAGGTGCTGTTGTTGTTGTGACGAGTAATCCTAGTGAAGGTCAGGAAATATCTGGATTAGAAGAGAAGGTTACAGTTATAGATAAATTTGCGATCGCAACGCCCAAAGCAGGCATCGCCAAATCCCCAGTTGATCTGCTTCGTTCCAAAAAAAACCGACTTAAAAAGTCTCAAGTTGCAAGTTCACCGCAAACAGCAAAGTCGGATGAGGCAAGTAAAAAGATTCTGCAAGTCAGCGAAATCGAACTTCCCGCTACTAGCGCTCAAATGCTGGTACAGGCACCAACACTAATTAACCCCCCTAATCCAGAACAAACAAGTGGGGATCAAGTTGTACCAATCACGGGAGTTAAGGCAAATTCCACCAATACAGGTGTGGAAATAATTTTAGAGACAACTCAAGGGACTAAACTGCAAATCAAAAATCGCAGTATAGGTAATAATTTTATTGCAGATGTATCTGGTGGGCAGTTACGTTTACCGTCGGGCGATGCTTTTACATTTCGTTCGGAGAAACCCACTGCGGCAATTACTGAAATAACAGTTACGAATATTGATGCAAATACTGTCCGAGTGACGGTGGTAGGTGAAAAGGCTTTGCCCACGGTTGAATTATTTGATGATGATGCCGGGCTGGTTTTTGGGATAACTTCTGCTGCAACGGCGATGCAGCCACCCCAAACACCGCAAACTCAAGAAAAGCCTGCTAGTGAGACACCGCAAGAGCAACCAGCAGCACAGCCGAATGAGCCGATTGAGTTGGTGGTAACGGGTGAGCAAGATGGGTATCGGGTGCAGGATGCGACGACTGCAACAAGGACAGACACGCCTTTGCGTGATATTCCTCAATCGATTCAAGTCATACCGCGACAGGTGCTAGAAGATCGCAACGTGAGAACTCTGACTGAGGCAGTGGAAACAGTTAGTGGCGTTACCAGCGCAGATACTGTATTTAACGCACCTGGAGGCAGCTATACTATCAGAGGATTTGAACAAGCAGGAAATTTCCGAAATGGCTATCGAGATGTAAGTAGCTTTGGTCTGACACCAACTGCATCGATCGAGCGAGTGGAAGTTTTGAAAGGGCCTGCCTCGGTTTTGTTTGGAGCAGTAGAACCCGGAGGAATCATCAACGTTATCACTAAACAACCCCTTAGTGAACCCTATTACAATCTTGAATTTCAGGCAGGAAACCGTGACTTATATGAGTCCAGTATTGATTTTTCCGGCCCATTGAATGACGATAAAACCCTGCTCTATCGCTTAAACGCCAGCTATGAAAGTTCAAAGGGGTTTCAAGATTTTGTCACCTCACATTTGACTACGATCGCACCCTCAATCACTTGGAAATTGGGAAATAGGACAGACCTAAATCTATTTTATGAATCTACTAAATTCAATGGGATTCCTGAGAGTTTCAATACTGTTTTCAGCGATAATACCTTCAAGCTACCTCGAAGCCGTTACTTAAGTTATCCTCTTGATGGGCAACATTATACTGCTCAAAAATATGGCTATACGCTAAACCACAAATTTAGCGATAACTGGCAGCTCCGTAATAATTTTTCTGTAACTGCTTTTAACGCTATCGAGGAGTATACGGTACCAACGAATCTAGTGGATGATCGTTTCTTAGAGCAATTTGCCGCAAACCGTAACTACATGGTAGACAACTATTTTGGACAGATCGACTTGATTGGTAAGTTTAATACAGGCTCGATTATACACCAACTAGTATTCGGCTTTGATGGCAACCGCTATGTGCAAATTTATAATCCTACTGGTCTCTCTGTGCCTGCTCTAGATGTCTTCAACCCAAACTACAATATTCCAAAGCCACTTACTACTCTTTATAGTTATAGTAACTTTGAGACTATTCAATCTTATGGGTTCTACCTTCAGGATCAGATTAGCTTTCAAGATAACCTGAAGTTACTGATTGGCGGGCGTTTTGATTGGATTTCACAAAAAAGTGGTACAGACCAACCAGAACAGAATGATAATGCGTTCAGCCCCCGAATCGGGTTGGTGTATCAGCCCAGCAAATCTGTTTCTCTCTACACCAGTTACACTCAATCTTTTAACCCTAACCAAGGATTTAACGCTGATGGTAGCCAGTTCGAGCCAACCAAAGGAACCCAATATGAAGTGGGTATTAAAGCTGACTTTCTAGAAAACAGACTTTCGACAACGTTGGCAGTCTATCAAGTCACCAAAACGAATATTACAACAGACGATCCCAATAACGATGACCCTAATTACTTAATTCAGGTAGGAGAGCAAAGAAGTCGGGGAATTGAGTTGGATATTACAGGTGAGATTTTGCCAGGGTGGAAGGCGATCGCTTCCTATGCTTATACCAATGCAGAAGTCACCGACGATAAAACCTATGCGGTAGGCAATAGATTGGAGGATGTGCCAAATAATCAAGCTAGTCTCTGGACAACCTATGAACTCCAAAATGGTGATTTCAAGGGTTTGGGATTAGGTCTGGGGCTGTTTTATGTAGGTGCGCGGGCGGTAGATTTAGATAACTCATTTGAAATCCCCGATTACTTGCGTACCGATGCGGCGATTTACTACCGTAGAGATGCTTTAAAGGCTGCTATCAATATCCGTAATCTATTTGACACGGAATATTTCGTTGACAGCAATGGAACAAGAGCAAGGATTAAAACAGGTGCGCCCTTTACAATCATCGGTTCCATTAGTTGGGAGTTTTAACTAGCTCTCCTCTGGGCAATAAGCCGAGTAACTTGCCTGAACACAGCACCAGTCTTCTGGACAACCTGCCAAATATTAGTTAAAGAAAACATTCTTGGCAATGAGAAAAAGAGCCATTAGTGCAATTATGCTATTGTTACTTGTTGTTAAAGGTGTTTGCTTTTTGACTTTTACTAAGGTTGTCCACACTGTTTTTTCCAGCTTGCGTATCTTATGGCAACCTCGGCAGATTTTGAGCAATTACAAATTGTTACCATTCTTTCTGACAATAGTTGCAGTTTTAGCGATCGCAGCCTGTAACAGCAACACACCGCAGCTATATCGAGGGCAAATAAGTTCAACTGCTATGCGAACTGACAAGTTAGCGCTTGCACGAACGCCAATAAAAACAAAAGTAGTTAGCCATGCTTTAGGTGAAGTTGAAATTCCCCTTAAACCACAACGAGTTGTTGTATTAGAAGAAAATCTGATTCTCGATTCTGTACTAGCGCTGGGTGTAAAGCCAGTTGGTGTGATGTCTTGTCGGGGCTGCGAGGAAAATTTTCGAGGTATACCCAGCAACTTACTTGCTGACATTCCAGTTGTGGGCAATATTGGGAGTCAACCGTCCCTAGAGAAAATTCTTAGTTTAAAACCAGATTTAATTTTGGGGTTAACGTGGCTTAAGAGTTCTTATAAACTCCTTTCCAGCATCGCACCTACAGTACTGATCGATTTTCCGAGTATGTACGACTTTAAAGAAAGACTACGATATGTAGCCCAGGTGTTGGGAAAGAGCGATCGCGCAGAAGAACTTCTAACTCAGTACCAAAATCGAATCCAAAAATTGCGGCAACAATTAGGAAAAAATCTAGAAACAAGAACAATATCTGTGATTCATCTTACGGGTTCTGCGGATATTTTCTATAGCTACAGACCGGACTTCTTAGCTTATAATCAAATCATTAGTGATGTGGGTTTACGATTAATCCAAAAAACTCAAAAAGAACCTCAATTAACATTAAGCATTGAAGTTTTACCCAAATACGATGCCGATATGTTATTTATTATGACAGAACTTTTGAAAAAAAAATTTAAAAAAGCAAATTCTGAACCTTTATCTTTTTTGCAAAAGCCTATTTGGTCAACACTTCAAGCTGTTAAAAATAAACAGATATACAAAGTAAATTGGACTGTCGGGGGACCGATTGGAGCTAATAGAATAATTGATGACCTTTTCAAATACCTAGTAAAAAATTAGTGATCAGAGCGTCTACACTGGAACTAAAAAAAACTTTCTTAGTTAAATATCAAGATTGCACAAAAGGCGATCGCACTTCCTCACACTCTTCAAGCAAAACCTTTTCTACCAGGTATTATGCGATCGCCTTAATTTTATACGGTTGTCTCATCCAGTTAGACTACAACGAAATTGGTTGCACTTAGTGACAGTCCAATGCTGATTTGCGCGAATTGCACCTGAGAAAAGGCACTACCACTGCCATCTCGATCAAAGAACAGTGCGCCTGTATTATTGTCGTAAATAAATCGTTGAGCGATCGCAGTCGCAGTTGAACCGATGGTAAACTTACTAGCAGAGAGTGTACCTACTGCTAAAGAGCCGCCAAAACCAGTAGCCGATACCTGAATAACTTCATCAGTCGGGTTGAAATCAGCAAGGGTATCAATGCCTTCATTGTAATTATTAAACGCAAAAGTATCAGTGCCATCTCCCCCGTACAGAGCATCATTGCCTTTTCCTCCAGTCAGGAGATCATTGCCATTATACCCATAGAGGACATCGCCACTATTACCCCCTACAATCTTGTCAGCGTAAGCTGTACCACTGATATTTAATTGTTGAATATTCTTGTAGCTAACTTGATTTGTGCCAGATGTAATCAAGCCCTGGTTAATGGTTGCATTGAAAGTTGAGGTGATTCCTTGGGTAGTATAGTTACTGTAATTGACTTCCAAAAGATCGGAACCTGCACCCCCATTTACTGTTTGAGTCACCAAAACAGAAGAGGCGGTAGATGGGGCACTTAAATAGAAAGAATCATCGCCATTTCCACCATTCAGGGTGTTAGCACCTTTGGTTGAATATGCGTAAAAGGTATCGTTACCATCGCCTCCATTCACAAGGTTATTACCAGACGAGTAGGAAACATCAAGATAATCGTTACCTCCACCACCACTAATCGTATCGTTGCCAGAAGTACCCCCATTGAGTACATCTTCGCTATTACCTCCCACAATATTGTCAGCGTAGACTGTACCGATGATATTGAATCGTTCAATATTGTTGTAATTAACTCGACTCGTACCAGCTGTAATCGAGCCTTGGTTAGTGGTTGCATTGAAAGTCGAGGTGATTCCCTTGGTAGTGTAGTTACTGTAATTGACTTCCAAAAAATCCGAACCAGAACCCCCATTTACCGTTTGAGTCACTAAAACAGAAGACGGGGTAGATGGGGCGCTGAAATAGAAAGAGTCATCGCCATCTCCTCCATTCAGGGTGTTAGCACCATTGACTCTATAGGCGTAAAATTTATCAGAACCAGTTCCACCAAAAACAATATTTTTGCCAAAACTATCCTGAATCGAAAATTCGTCATTTCCGGTATCCCCATAGAGGGTGTTATTTCCTGAAGAATTAGAAACATCTAAATAATCATTCTCGCTTCCGCCTTTGAGGATATTATTGCCAGTGGTAGCTGTAGCATAAATTTGATCGCTTTCAGAACCGCCGTCTAAAAGGTTATTTCCTGAAGAATTAGAAACATCTAAATAATCATCACCACTTCCACCCTTGAGGATATTATTGCCAGTGGTAGCTGTAGCATAAAGTCTATCGCTCTCAGAGTCGCCGTCTAAGAGGTTTTTGCCAGAAGAATTGCTAATATTGAGGATATCATCGCCCCCGAAGCCATAAAGGCTGTCACCACCGCCAAAGCCATAGAGGCTGTCATTAGCGTTAGTACCGTTGATAATTGTCATAACTTCTATCTACCTAAATCAATTTTTCAGAAACTTGAGATATTAACTATGCGGTTATTGCTGTTTTAAGGCACAAAAAATTAGCCGAAATTTAGCGCTTTCGGTATAGTTTGTGCCGATCTGAAAACACTACTTTTTCAGTGTTATTCAGCTTTTTACTGGCTGACAAGCATTATTCAGCTAACCTGCTACATACGAGCATTAGTTAATTTAATTACTATAGTGTCTGTTTATTTAAGTGTCACTACTTGGAATAGCATTTTCTATACTTCACCTTCATTGCCGATATTTGTACTTTTTTGAATAAAATTTTACGTATTATTACTAATATCAAGACTAATTTTAAAAGTAAGATGTACTCTTGCAACACCGATTAAATAAGCCTTAAGGTGATGTCTGGGTTGGGCTAAAAGTGATCGCTAACAGATAAATATCTGCAATATCAGGTCAAAGAACCCAAGATAATGAATCATAATTAATCTCTATAGCTTTGATTTATCAGCCATCAGCCACCAGTTACAAGCTGGAAGCTGAGATGCCGAATACTCAAGGCTTTTGATTCAACTTAACGAATTGACTATGAATTCTGAAAAAATCAAAAATTCTCTAAATATTTCGCCAGCGATACGTGTGGGAGTACTGGGTTTTGGCGGACTCGGACAAGCAGCCGCCAAAGTAGTTGCTGGCAAACGAGAAATGATTTTAGTCGCAGCAGCAGATCAAAAAGGTTACGCTTATGCTACTGAAGGTTTAAATACTGAAAAATCCGTTGCAACCTATCAAGCCCAAGGTTCGGTGGGTTATTTAGAGCCAATTGGGACATTAACAAATCAAAGTATTCAGGATTTAATCGAAATAGCTGAAGTAGATGGGTATTTTTTGGCTTTACCCAACCTACCTAATGACTTTATTCCTAATGTAGCTAAGGAATTTATTAAATCTGGTTGGCGTGGGGTACTAGTAGATGCGATTAAACGCACCACTGCTGTAGAACAACTCCTAGCGATGAGGGAGGAACTGGAAGCCGCCGGTATTACCTACATGACAGGATGTGGTGCTACCCCTGGACTATTAACAGCAGCAGCAGCTTTAGCCGCTCAAAGCTATGCCGAAATTCATCAAGTTGAAATTACCTTTGGGGTGGGAATTGCCAACTGGGAAGCTTACCGCGCCACTGTTCGGGAAGATATCGGCCACATGCCTGGTTACACAGTGGAAACTGCGAGGGCTATGACTGACGCGGAAGTAGAAGCACTGTTAGATAAAACTAATGGCGTGCTTACCTTGAAAAATATGGAACACGCTGATGATGTGATGTTAGAAGTAGCGGGGATAGTGGGACGCGATCGCGTTACAGTTGGTGGTGTCGTCGATACCCGCAATCCCAAAAAGCCTCTCAGCACCAATGTGAAGGTAACAGGACGTACCTTTGAAGGCAAGATTTCCACCCATACCTTTACTCTGGGAGATGAAACCAGCATGGCAGCCAATGTCTGCGGCCCTGCTTTCGGCTATCTCAAAGCTGGTAGACAATTGCACCAACGGGGCATCTATGGAATATTCACCGCAGCGGAAATTATGCCGCAATTTGTTAGATAAATAGGGACTGGGAACTGGGGACTAGGGACTGGGAATACTCAATCCCCAATCCCCAATTCTTATAATAGAATTTCAGTGCTGATGATAAATCGGAGGTAAGTGTGACCACTACGGTACACTGGCAGGAACGAGTTGGTAATCAAAGGGATTGGATTTGGCGGGGCTGGCAAACCCGCTATACTTACATTCGTCCTAGCCAAAATCACCACAATACAACACCCCTAATTCTGTTACATGGCTTTGGCGCTTCCATTGGTCATTGGCGACATAATTTAGAAGTTTTGGGTGAACATCACACGGTTTACGCCATCGATATGTTGGGTTTTGGCGCTTCTGAAAAAGCCGCAGCTAATTACAGCATCGAACTCTGGGTTGAGCAAGTTTACGATTTCTGGAAAACATTTATCCGTCAACCAGCGATATTAATAGGCAATTCCAACGGTTCACTGATTTCGATGGCGGCTGCCGCCGCTCACCCCGATATGGTGATGGGTATGGTAATGATGAGTTTACCCGACCCTTCATTAGAACAAGAAGCAATTCCTCCTGTGCTACGCCCACTCGTTACAGCAATTAAAAATGTTGTTGCTTCGCCGTTGATACTTAAACCTGTATTTAACTTCGTGCGCCGTCCTGGGGTGCTGCGTCGTTGGGCTAGTATCGCCTACGCTAACCCAGAGGCGATTACCGATGAACTCATTGAAATTTTAGCAGGGCCTCCCCAAGACCGGGGTTCTGCGAGGGCGTTTAGTGCTTTGTTCAAAGCTGCGATCGGAATTAATTTTAGTCCTAGTGTCAAGGTAGTATTACCAACCTTAACAATTCCCATGCTTTTAATTTGGGGACAAAAAGACCGATTTGTTCCACCAGCCCTAGCTAACCAATTCGCCCAATACAACAAAAAATTGGAAGTGCTGAATCTGGAGGATGTCGGGCATTGTCCCCATGATGAATCTCCAGAACTAGTTAACCAAGCGATTTTAGACTGGATTGAGAGATGGATTGGCGTAGGCGAAGCCCGCCGCAGGCATCGCCAACCACTGGTTATTCCTTAAATGTTATGGTTATACAATGGGTGCGATCGCATCAGCAGTACTTACTCAATCGTCGTTTGACTAGAGTCAACATCTGTAGTGCCATTCACTGAACGTGCCACGGAAATTACCTTATTGAGAATTTCCTGACTGGGAACTTTACCTTTCAACACTACAGTGCTACCCGTTTGAGCAACCCAAAGGGTATTAACGTCGTCAATTTGAGGGTCTTCATCAAATGCCAACGCTACCCGTTTTGCTAAACCACTTTGGTCATATTCTCCGCTTAATCCTAGACGTTCTGGGGGTATCGATTGGGTAGCAGTAGCAGCATCACTACTAGGAGCTTGCACTACAGTCTGTGGAGCCGGATTTACTTCTGCATTTTCAGGTTTTTCCAATCCAAACAATCTTTGTAACCAACCCATAAAAACTTTTCTCCTTAGTTAGAGGCTTATCAAGCTTGAGTATAAAAGCTTTACAAGAATGCCACATCTGCCAATGAAAAGATATACATTCAATGAAATTCTTGTTTGCAGTATGATTTCTAGACAATTTCTCGATTAAGAATGCAATGAGTGCATCTCTTAAGTTTACAATAGGAGGTCGCACTAAATTTTTAGTGCGGTAGTAGGTCTAGCGTTGCCTTTTGCTAGTATCTGCGTTCCTCAATTCCTGCTCTAGCCTCTGTTGGCGAAGATGAAACATACCCTTTCAGTTCTCGTAGAAGATGAGGCGGGTGTTCTTTCCCGCATTTCTAGTTTATTTGCGCGTCGCGGCTTTAATATTGAAAGCCTTGCTGTTGGCCCTGCTGAACAAGGAGGAGTCTCTCGAATTACAATGGTTGTCCCTGGTGACGATCGCATTATCGAGCAGCTCACCAAGCAACTGTACAAATTAGTCAATGTCTTGAAAGTCCAGGATATTACCGAAACTCCTTGTGTCGAGCGGGAATTGATGCTTTTGAAGGTGAATGCTAGTACCAGCAATCGCTCAGAAGTAATCGAACTGTCTCAAATTTTCCGGGCGCGAGTCGTGGATGTGGCAGAAGATTTTCTCACCTTAGAAGTTGTGGGAGATCCAGGTAAAATGGTAGCGATCGTGCAAGTGTTGCAAAAATTTGGTTTGAAAGAAATCGCCCGCACCGGCAAAATTGCCCTAACTCGTGAGTCGGGCGTCAATACCGAGTTACTCAAATCTTTGGAAGCAAAGGTTTAGTTGGGAATTTAAATCAAGGCTCAGAAATACTCAACAGTAAGCGCATAAATTAAACACACCAGAAAGTCATAGTAGCAGTTGTTACTATGACTTTTTGCTTAAATAAGCCCAAAACCCAATACTACTCGGGTTTTGGATTTTGAACTCAGAATTGGGTTTGGGGAAAAGGTTAAAGGGGAAGGGTTAAAGGTTTTTTCTTTCCCTTTTCCCCCGCCCCTTATCCTCAGAGGGGGCCCCACCTTCCCCTTTTCCCCAAAACCCGACAAGTATTGGCCCAAAACCCTGATGTAGAGACGCGATTTATCGCGTCTTTAAAGATCATAGGACTTACGCATTGACAGAAAAGCCAAAATAAGAGGTATAGTTTTCAAGGCTTCTAGGTAGGTTTTTCAGTCATATTTTGGCGATCGCCAGCAATCAAAAGTGACCGCCAAAAGCCTTAAACAACGTATTTACGTTAATACACAAGATAGTTTTTTTTACAGTCCTAGATCAATAACCCTTAACTGAACTGTATTAGCTTAAAGACTACCAAAAAATTGAAGGAGGCAGGAAGTTTTACAATTCGTTTAAAGGCTAATTCAGTAAGTTAATACCCGACAAAATTTGGTATGTTACTCATGCTCAGACGCAAAAGCAGCCGTAAAATATCCTCAGTGGTTATGCTTGTGCTTGTTATATGCTTTACTTTGATAAGTGTGCGTTCATTTGGGCAAACAATTATGACACCAGCACCCCAACTGCTCACCGATCCATTTTTGCAACTGCCAACTGAAAACTCAGTGCGAGTAGTCTGGTTTACTGAGTTTGCTGGTGTTAATCACATAGTCTTCTATGGAGAAAATCTTAAACAAACTGCTAAGGCAAATCTTACCAAACTCAGTCGCACGCGCGAAGACCAAAAGTCAAGAGTTGCTAACCAAACTAAAGACGGCCAAATCGATCAAAAACCCATCCAGCGTGACATTTGGCGACATGAAGCTGAGGTAACTGGGTTAACTCCTGGTTTACGGGTAAACTATCGCGTTACGAGTGTGCGAGAAGATGGCGAGAGTGTTAACAGTGATGTTTTTACCCTTACAGCTACTCCCAAACCCGATACGCCACTCAAAATTTTACTCACTTCAGATCATCAATTAAAGCCCATGACCTCTGCAAATCTGCAAAAGGTGGTAGAAACAGTTGGCAGAGTTGATGGAGTGTGGTTTGCTGGTGATTTGGTTAATGTCAGCGATCGCGCCTCAGAATGGTTTGATGATAGTAGTGGTGGTGCATTGTTTCCCGGTTTACAAGGTCGTGCTACTTATGACATGACTCACAATGGTGTCAAGACAACCTACATCGGTGGACAAATAATTCAACACGCACCCATGTTTACTTGCATTGGCAATCATGAGGTGATGGGGCGCTTTGCCAGAACAGAAAGTTTAGATGATGAATTTGATGATACAATTCCTCGTGTCGTCGCTCAAAAAATCTACCAGGATAAATCTTTAATAGATAATTCTTTTAATACTAATACCTACGAAGAAATTTTCTCTTTACCAAAAAGTAAAGAGGGTGGAAAAAAGTATTATGCAGTCAGCTTTGGTGATGTGCGTTTGGTGGTACTTTACATTACGAATATGTGGCGAACTCCCAGCTTAGATGTAAAGCGTAGGGGTAGATATCAAGAAGCCGAAAAAGACTTAAATAATCCTGAAAATTGGGGCTATGGACAACTGATTTATGAACCAATTGCTAAAGGCAGCAAACAGTACAATTGGCTGGAGGCAGAACTCAACAGCACGGAGTTTAAACAAGCAAAATACAAAGTTGTGATGTTCCATCATCCACCCCACACATTAGGTGATAATATAGTTCCTGCTTATACAGAACCAGTACAAATAATTGAACGGGATGGTAATAATATCAAAGCAGTTCGTTACGAATATCCCAAAGACGCAGATTATATTATTCGTGATGTTGTCCCAATACTTGAAGCCGCTAATGTGCAATTAGTATTTTATGGGCATTCCCATCTATGGAATCGCTTTGTTAGTCCCAATGGAATGCACTTTCTAGAAACATCTAATGTGGGTAATACTTACGGTGCTGCCTGGGGTGACAGAAAACGAGAAGTACCAATTGGATATCAAGAGGATTATGTTAAGGTTGGCGATCCCAATGGATTAGAACCGATAGTGCCAACAATTGCCCCCTTGCTAGGCGAAGATGGAAAGCCGATGCCTTATGTTGCAAGTAATGATATTACGGTTTTCAGTATCTTTGATACAGGGACAGGTACGATAAGTAGTTATCGCTTTGATACTCGCAAACCTGATTCAGAAGTATTGAAGTTTGATGAATTTAAATTGAACTGAATCAAAAGACCATTAAGGAATTGTGTGTACACGGTAGCCTTTATAAGGAGAGGGATTGAGGATGAGGTAAATCAAATGTATAAATTGTATGCTATCTAATTCTTATTTATAAAAGATTTTACTAAGTAAAATTGTCCCTCTCTGAATTAGAGAGGGACAGAATTGAATTTTAGTTCAAAGCTGAGAAAAGTTCGTTAGAAACCACATTAATTGAACCTTATCTAGTCCCAACTCCAACCGTTTGCCGTTCTCGCCGTGCGACTTCTGCACGTACTAAAGGAATGACATCACGCCCATAAGCGATCGCATCCTCTAGGGGATCAAAGCCGCGAATCAACAAGGTAGTCACACCTGCATCGTAATAATCAACCAAAGCTTCAGCTACTTGTTCTGGTGTACCCACTAAGGCTGTAGTGTTACCTGCCGCACCAGTAGCCGCTGCGATCGGTGTCCAGAGACGCTTATCGTAAACCTCATTTTTGGCTGCAAAATCCAGTAGGCGTTGTGACCCTACCGCCTGGGGTCTAGCTGGCGCAGCTACTTTCGCCCCTCCGCGCAACTCTTGAATTCGCGCTAAAATTTTATGTGCCTTCTCCCAAGCCTCTTGTTCTGTAGCACCAAGAATCGGTCGCAGGGAGACGCTAAAGCGAATCGAACGACCTGCTGGTAAGGCAGCACGAACCTCTGCGATTCGTTCTTTTACTGCGGCAATTGGCTCACCCCACAAGGCGTAGACATTACTGTGTTTGGCTCCTACTTGTACGGCTGGCCCAGATGCACCACCAAAGTAAAGGGGGATGTGGGGCTGTTGCAGCGGCTTGATCGCCGAGAAAGCATCTTTAATGTGATAAAATTCACCTTCATAATCAAAGGGAGTATCGCTCGTCCAGACGCGACGAACAATTTCTAAATATTCATCGGTGCGGCGGTAGCGGCTATCATGATCTAGCCAGTCACCATCTTTTTGCTGGTCAGCATCACTGCCACCAGTAATAATATGTATTGCGATTCGACCGTTGGTAAAATGGTCAAGCGTCGCTGCCTTACGAGCTGCCAGAGTTGGTGCTACAAAACCTGGACGATGAGCAATCAAAAAGCCCAATCGCTCGGTTGCCGAAGCCGCAAAACTAGCAACAGTCAAACCATCAGGGCTGCTAGAACTATAGCCAATCAGTACTTTATCAAAGCCTCCTTCTTCATGGGCTTTCGCAAACTCACGAACATAAGCCGGATCAATGATGTCATCGCCCAAACTACCTGGTGTACTATTTAATTCCGAAGTAGGCTTTGTCCGAATCAATCCAATAAATTCAACTGGCATAATTAATTCTCCTAAAAATGTTGGGGATTGGTTATTCCTAATCCCCAGTCCCCAGTCCCCAATCCCCAATACCTAATCAAATAAATCTGGCTGCTCGTGGGTAATTTCATCCCACAAATACTGGAATCCACCCCAGCCTGCTTGGTGAGTACCGCCGCGTTGTTGGATATTTAAGGCGATGTCATGGTCAATCAGGACAGGTTTTCCTACGGCTTCTGCTAGCAACTGTGCCTTAGCTGTATCCTCTAACCTGATGTACCACCAAGCGGCTTCATCTACACTGTGTCCTACAGTCAATATGCCGTGGTTGCGTAAAATCGCAGCTTTGTTTTTGCCTAGTCCTTGAGCAATGCGTTTTCCTTCACTTGTCTCTAAGACAATGCCTGTAAAATCATCAAATAGAGCATGATCTTGATAAAAAGCACAGGAATCTTGGGTAATCGGGTCGAGCAAGCGACCCAAAGATGACCAAGTTTTGCCATAGAAGGAATGGGCATGAGCCGCAGCGATAACGTCGGGGCGGGCTTCGTGGATTTGAGAGTGAATCGCAAATGCTGCTTGACTAACTTTGCCTTCACCTTGAACTACTTGACCTTCACTATTTACTAGTATTAAGTCGGATACGCGAATGCGACTGAAATGTATCCCAAAGGGATTTACCCAAAAATGATCGGTAAGTTCAGGATCGCGGGCTGTGATATGTCCTGCCAATCCTTGAGCAAAACCCAAACGCGCAAATACCCGAAAAGCTGCTGCCAAACGTTCTTGGCGATGACGACGCTCCGATTCAATAGAAACGAAGGTCGGTGGTTGGAAGGGATTGCTGGGACGGACGAGAGAAGTTTGCACCATAATTTTCAACTCCTACGTATGGATTGGCTAGATGCAGGGTGCTGCCTCATTGCTGGTGAAAGCGTCAAGGTTTGTCTATAGACATTGCTTCACCATTAAACTACCGAGATAATAAAGGATTTATGGTTATTGCTTAGTGGCGATGTCTACAACGGGCTGCGCCTACGCAGTTTTTATCGCTGCAAATACGTATTGTTCAATCATGTCCAGTAGACAATGCTACAAATAACTTTTGACAATAACCGTAAATACGTTACTAATTACTTGATGTCAGCTTTTAAACTACCTAGCGACAACAAATTTTTTAACTAGAGTAGTTATACTATCAAATAAACTACTGCGACTCGACCGACTTACAGTAGTTTAAGTCTAAATGAATTTATCACAGTTCATTTAAATAAACAAGCTAAATTTTTAGCTACATCATCCCAATATTCTTGCCGAAAAGCTCTCCTTTATACATTCAGTCAAGATAAAACTACTCTAAACTACATAAGTGCAAAGAGAAAAAACGAGATTTTCCTAGTCACTTTGAAAGTTAATTAGCTGAAAATCTTGATATTACTTAAGTGGGCGATACTGGATTTGAACCAGTGACCCCATCCGTGTGAAGGATGTGCGCTACCCCTGTGCTAATCGCCCAAGGCTTCTAATTATATCATAACTTGCTCACATTAGCATTGTCTCTTGAAACGAGAAGGGACGAAAATTTCGTACCTCCTGCATTCTTCACATAAATCACCGATAACAATTGCTGTACATGGATAGCGGGGCGTTTAGCCCGTGCTGAGTAACGAGTGCTGAGTAAAAAGTTTATTTCCGCAGTGTACTACGTATTTTTGCTCTGGGCGTGGGGTCACTGAAGATTCATTTCTTTAGTTTATCTAAAGTCGCATCTAAGTTAGCAAATTACCTTTCTAAGATAGAAGCAGCAACTATAAGTTGCCACACACGACTAACACCCAATTAACAGCTAGTGGCTGCGGAGAACATAAAAAATGGCTAAAACGCCAGAATCTTTAGACTTATCTACTTACGACTCTACAGACAGAGCTTTAGATCGTGATTGTACAACCTTATCTCGTCACGTCCTCCAGCAACTTCAGAGTTTTTCGCCAGATGCACAGGATTTAAGTGCGCTGATGAATCGCATTGCCCTTGCTGGCAAACTGGTTGCTCGTCGCATGAGTCGTGCTGGTTTAATGGAAGGCGTTCTCGGATTTACTGGGGAAGTTAATGTCCAAGGCGAATCCGTCAAAAAGATGGATGTCTATGCCAATGATGTATTTATCTCAGTGTTTAAGCAAAGCGGCTTAGTCTGTCGCCTAGCTTCTGAGGAAATGGAAAATCCCTATTACATCCCCGAAAATTGCCCCATTGGACGCTATACGCTGCTCTACGATCCAATTGATGGCTCATCCAACACTGATAATAATCTCAGTTTAGGTTCCATTTTTGCCATTCGCCAACAAGAAGGAACTGATAGCGATGGTAAGGCAACTGACCTCCTCGCCAATGGACGTAAGCAGCTTGCTGCTGGATATATCCTGTATGGGCCTTGCACAATGCTGGTTTATACTATAGGTAAGGGCGTTCATTCCTTTGTTCTCGATCCCAGCTTAGGAGAGTTTATTCTCACAGAAGAAAATATCCGTATTCCTAAGCACGGTTCTGTTTACAGCGTGAACGAAGGTAACTTCTGGCAGTGGGAAGAATCAATTCGAGAATACATCCGCTACGTTCATCGTACAGAAGGCTACAGCGCTCGTTATAGCGGCGCAATGGTGAGCGACATCCATAGAATTTTGGTTCAAGGCGGTGTATTTCTCTACCCCGGTACAATTCAAAATCCAGAAGGAAAGTTGCGCTTGCTTTATGAAACCGCTCCTCTGGCCTTTTTGATTGAGCAAGCAGGCGGTCGCGCTACCACCGGACTAATGGATATCTTGGATGTAGTGCCGAAAAAACTGCATCAGCGCACGCCTTTAATTATTGGTAGCAAAGAGGATGTAGCAAAGGTGGAGTCTTTTATTCAAAACGGACATTAGTGTGAGAAGGCAGAAGACAGGAGAAAAAAAGCTTGTAAATTAATTAAATTTTTGAACTTTTTTCAACTGGATAGTTATTTTTGTCATGCTGGACTAGAAGATAGAGACAAAAAAAGTATCAGGATGCGTCTATCCTATGACATTAATTAAACGTTAATCATGGTGATTTAGGATTAGGAATGTAAAATAGCGCTTTTTGAAGATGTATTAAAGATTATCTCAGCTGGCCGATGCAAGAAGTGATTGGCAACGCCACAATTCAAAAGTAACCATCAATATTTGATGGGTTTTGCCAACTTTACTTAGAAGCATCACTATACAGGAGTGAAATACACTAGCTATGGCTACCAATCATCTACTAGAAATTAACCAATACGGTCAAAGTATCTGGCTGGATAATTTGACTCGTGACATTATTCAATCAGGCGAACTCAAAGACCTGGTTGAAAATCAAGGAGTTTCTGGTATTACTTCTAACCCAGCTATCTTTGAAAAAGCGATCGCTGGTAACGTTATTTATGATGCCGATATCGAAGCTGGAGTTCGGGCTAGCTTACCGACATACAAAATTTACGAATCGCTAGTTTTTGCAGATATCCGTAATGCCTGTGATATTTTACGCCCTGTTTATGAAGCCTCGGATAGACTAGATGGTTATGTGAGTATTGAAGTACCGCCGACCATTGCCCATGATACTGAAGCAACCATAGCCGAAGCTAGACGCTATTTCCAAGAAATTAATCGGGAAAATCTGATGATTAAAATTCCTGGAACTGAACCTGGTTTGCCAGCAGTAGAACAGGTAATAGCCGAAGGGATGAATGTTAATATTACGCTGCTGTTTTCTGTAGAAAGCTATGTAAATACAGCAATGGCTTATATTCGGGGCTTAGAAAAACGGCTGGCTGAAGGAAAGGACATCAGTAAAATTGCATCAGTTGCTAGCTTCTTCCTCAGCCGGATCGATAGCAACATTGATGGCAAAATTGATGCTAAGTTGAAAAAAGGCGTTGATGATATTTCGGTGGAAGCAAAGCTAAGAGTTGTGAAAGGGAAAGTTGCGATCGCTAACGCTAAGATTGCGTATCAGGAATACAAGAAAATCATTAGAAGCGAGCGTTGGCAAGATTTGGCAGCAAAAGGGGCTACACAACAACGGCTACTTTGGGCTAGCACCAGTACCAAAGACCCCGACTACAGAGATGTGATGTATATCGAAGAGTTGATTGGTCGAGATACCGTTAACACTGTACCACCAGCGACCATTAAAGCTTGTGCCGATCATTGTAACGTAAGCGATCGCTTAGAAACAAATGTAGAAAATGCTTACACACTGCTCGAAAACCTCAAAGATCCCGACATCAACATCGATCTCGATACCGTAATGGATGAACTCTTAGTCGAAGGTATCGACAAGTTTATCCAGCCCTTCCAGTCCTTGATGAACTCTTTAGAAGACAAGATCAAGGTATTGTCACCAGTGTAGGGACTAGTGACTGGGGACTGGGGACTGGGGACTAGGGACTGGTAAACAATTTTCCTAATACCCAATACCCAATACCCAATACCCAATACCCAATACCCAGTCCCTAATCCCCAATCTCAAAATCCAAAATCCAAAATCCAAAATTCCTATGGTTAGTCTGCTAGAAAATCCCTTGCGCGTTGGTCTGCAACAACAAAGGATGCCCGAACCCCAGATTATAGTTATCTTTGGCGCTTCTGGCGATCTTACCTGGCGCAAACTAGTGCCAGCACTTTACAAATTGCGGCGAGAACGGCGTATTCCCCCAGAAACCACCATTGTCGGTGTGGCACGTCGAGAATGGAGCCACGAGTACTTCCGCGAACAAATGCAAAAGGGCATGGAAGAAGCCCATTCTGATGTCGATTTAGGAGAACTCTGGCAAGATTTCTCTCAAGGTTTGTTCTACAGCCCTGGGGATATAGACAACCCCGAAGGCTACCAGAAACTAAAAAACTTATTGAGCGAATTAGACGAAAAACGGGGCACGCGAGGTAATCGCATGTTCTACCTCTCAGTTGCCCCCTCATTCTTTCCTGAAGCGATTAAGCAGCTAGGAAGCGCTGGGATGCTAGAAGATCCCTACAAACATCGTCTAGTAGTTGAAAAACCCTTTGGTCGAGACTTGGCTTCTGCCCAAAGTCTTAACCAAGTGGTACAGAAATATTGTAAAGAAAACCAAGTATACCGCATTGACCACTACTTGGGTAAAGAAACAGTTCAGAATTTACTGGTGTTTCGCTTTGCCAATGCGATTTTTGAGCCGTTGTGGAATCGTCAATTTGTTGACCACGTACAAATTACTGTAGCAGAAACCGTGGGAGTAGAAGACCGGGCTGGTTACTATGAAAGCGCCGGCGCACTACGGGATATGTTGCAAAATCACCTCATGCAACTTTACTGTCTAACGGCGATGGAAGCGCCCAACGCAATGGATGCCGACAGCATCCGCACAGAAAAAGTGAAGGTACTCCAAGCTACTCGTTTAGCTGATGTTCACAATCTGTCGCGGTCAGCAGTACGTGGTCAGTACAGTGCTGGCTGGATGAAGGGTGAAGCAGCGCCAGGGTATCGGACAGAACCAGGCGTTGATCCCAACTCCACCACGCCTACCTACGTCGCAATGAAGTTTTTGGTAGATAACTGGCGGTGGAAAGGTGTGCCTTTCTACTTGCGTACCGGGAAACGGATGCCGAAAAAAGTCAGTGAGATTGCCATTCACTTCCGCGAAGTTCCGTCTCGGATGTTCCAATCTGCTGCTCAACAGACAAATGCCAATATTTTGACGATGCGGATTCAGCCAAATGAAGGTATTTCCCTGCGTTTTGATGTGAAAATGCCGGGGGCCGAATTTCGCACCCGTTCCGTTGACATGGACTTTAGTTATGGTTCCTTCGGCATCCAAGCAACATCTGATGCCTACGATCGCCTATTCCTTGATTGTATGATGGGCGATCAAACATTATTCACACGGGCGGATGAAGTAGAAGCAGCTTGGCAGGTAGTAACACCAGCCCTTTCCGTTTGGGATGCACCTGCCGACGCCAATACTATTCCTCAGTACGAAGCCGGTACCTGGGAACCAGCAGAAGCAGAATTCTTAATTAACCAAGATGGCCGTCGCTGGCGCAGACTTTAGAAAGTTAGGAGTTAAGAGTGATGAGTTAAGAGATGAGAAGTTATCAATTATGAGTTTTGGAGTTAAGAATTTCAGTTATTCTAACCCCTAACTTCTAACTTCTAACTTTTAACTTCTAACTTTTAACTCCTAACTCCTAACTCCTAACTTATTCAACAAACAAAGCTGACAACTCAAAACTACTATGGCTCCCCAAGCTTCTACAATTTATTCACTTCAGGCGCCAAAAGATATTTCGCTTAACGAAATAGAAGCGGAACTTCATCAAATTTGGCAAAGTTACGGCATTACTGGTGAGGATGGTGGGCATCCTGCTGCTACTCGGGCCACGACATTTACCCTAGTGGTTTACGAACCGGAAGAAACCCAGTATCTTCTTGCTACTTTGGGATTTTACAACGGCCCGCTTGATGGAATTTTAGGGCCTCAGATGGAAGCTGCCTTGCGGCAAGTGCAGAAAAAATATGCACTGCCAGATACAGGAACAGCAACACCAGAAACCCTGGCTATCTTGAGAGAAGAATTCATCAAACGTCAAGGAAACGGCGCTGCAGGGGATAATGGTTCTATTGATCTTCCCAGCTTAAATGCCCCAAGTCCCAGAATTGCCGATGAAATCGCCCTCCGCAACCCTTGCCGGATTATTGCACTGTTTCCCATTGCTGGCGAAGATGAAGGGGTCAAAGCTCAAGTTTCTGCCTATTGCCCCATCCAAAAGCAATCGTCAAGTACACTAATCTGCTGCGAATACATAACTCTCAGTGGTACTGCTGCTGCCTTGGAACGCATTGGTGGCTTGATTCCAGCATTGTTGATTGGTGGCTTACCGAAGTTTCTTTGGTGGAAAGCAACACCAGTCCCCAACAACGCTCTATTCAAGCGGCTGGCAGCAGTTTGTAATAATGTGATTGTGGATTCTTGCCGCTTTAACGAGCCAGAAAGTGATTTACTCCGCCTCCAAGAATTGGTGGATAGTGGAGTTCCCCTTGCTGACCTCAACTGGCGTCGCCTCTCAGCTTGGCAGGAATTGACAGCTGAAGCCTATGACTCACCTAACCGTCGGGCTGTTCTCAAAGAAGTTGACCGAGTAACTATTGATTATGAAAAAGGCAACCCCGCACAAGCATTGCTGTTTTTGGGTTGGCTGGCAAGTCGTCTAGCATGGCAGCCAGTTTCCTATCAAAAGGAAATCGGAGATTACGACATCACTCGCATTCACTTTATTGCCCAAGACCAACGGCAAGTAGAAGCAGAATTAGCGGGTGTTCCTCTGGCTGATGTCGGCGAGATTGCTGGCGACTTGATTGCTTTGCGCCTCAGTTCGACCAATCCGAAGGCAGACTGTGGTACAGTGATTTGCTCGGAAACTGGTGGCTGTATGCGGATGGAAACCCACGGCGGTGCCCAATCTGCCGGTCTGTTTCAACAGGTGACTTCACTTTCAGAACAAAAGGCAGAAGCATTGCTGAGTCAGCAGGTACAACGTTGGGGTCGCGAGTCACTTTTTGAAGAAAGTCTAGGAATTACAGCCAATATTTTTAAGTTGGCAACAAATAGCTAGTCTCGCCTGGAAAGCATAAAAGTTACCAAAATTGCCCAAATCAAACAGAACCCCAATACAGTTTAGATAGAGCAACAAAACACTTGTAGAGACAGCGATTTATCGCGTCTTCAATAGACCTGTTATCTACATCAATAACCCCTAACTGAACCGTATTGACACCAACCCTTCAGATTTTTGGATATTTCAATCATCTGGAGGGTTTTTCTATTTCACGGGACTGATATAAAACAATACTATTAAGTTTTTGCATTTTAGGCGATACTGAGCCTACATTGTATTGTTTGGTAAAAGTTTTTACTGAGCGGAGAATTACTATGAAACGTTCATTTCGTAAGTATCATCGGATCTTTGGCATCATCCTATCTGTGCCACTCGTTTTAACTGTATTGACTGGGATGTTAGTAACGTTTGTTCGCGAGTGGTCTATTGGTATAGGAGTTCCAGCTAGCTTCCTATTAGGTATCCATACAGGCGAAATTTTTCATCTTGAAGGAATCTACCCAATTTTGAATGGATTAGGACTTCTGGGATTGTTGGCAACAGGATTAAGTATGTCTGGTTTATTTGGTAAAAGAACTCGGCAAAATCCTAAGAATTAAACTAAGATGCTAATGGCAAAAGTACCTGAAAGCAGCTACCAACACTGACTTCACTGGTGACGGTAATATCTTCTACATAAGTTTTAGCGATCGCATCGGCAATAGCTAATCCCAAAATATTAATTCTGCTGACAATGATAAAGTTCATATTCGTAGCCATCGACGCCTGGTAAAGATTGAGTATCAGACATAACGCACGTTTTGACGGCTTCTGCGACGGGGGCGTGAAAGTTTACCAACCATAAGTCAAAAGGTCGTGGTAATTTATTTAAAGTATTTTCTAGAGCTATGGTGGAAGTATTGGGGTCTTGGTCTTGATGGGCAAGGAGAAACAGAGGTTTTTGGAGTGAATTGCCAAGTTTAATCTCCCTAGCTACCCCCATCATTTCCCCAGTGTGTACATAAGTTTTGTGGGTAGTGGCAATCAGTACTGGCACTGGGGATATTTGTTGAATTAGTTGCACAAACAGGTCAGGGCGATAATATTTTTGATAGCCGAGATTGCAGAATACTGTAACTGCACTCAAAAATGCCATTGACCAAATTAAGATCACGGCTTTTTTGCCATTTATTCCCCATCTACCGATGGTTTTGATGCCATTTTTCCCTGGTTCTCTTCCCAGCAATTCCTGGGGAGGATGCCAACAAGCTGCCAGACTTGTGCCTAGTAAAATAACGATCGCCGGAAAGTAAACAAAATTATATCTAGCACCTCTGGTCAGATCGATACCTAAAAAGTAGGTAAAGATAAAGAATAAAGCGATCGCACCGATGGCGACTCCGATAAAAACCTGAATCATAATTCGGTTTTCTGGGTGCTGTAGTTGAATCTTAATTCCACGTAACAAAATTGGTACTGCCCAAATAAAGAAAGTCAACATCACCACTCCAGAAGGAATCACAACCAAAGCTTGAGAAGATTCCACTGGTAATAGGCAAATCATGGCAATCAATGTTCCCAAAGCCTGAAAAATTGGGCTTAACCAATCTAGTCCAACGCGCGAACCTCGAATCCACTCGGTCAAAACACCACGATTTTTATTCTCTAATAAGATTGGTATCCAAATTAAACCCGCCACACAAGTACCTATAGCAACGGCATAGATGCGCCGCCAGAGAGGAGAGAAAAGGAGAGAAAATTTGCTGCTAGTTTGCAATTGAAGCCAAGCAAGAAAAATCAAAACTACGGCTTCTGTGCAGAGGGTGAAGGTGAAGAAATAATGAGTCGCAATACCTAAAGCATTAATTACTATCCAGAAAAGTGCTATCCAGATGGGTAAAGGTGTGCGGTTTCGAATATGACGTGTGGCAATTACTAAGCAGGTGAGGGAACCAATTACCCATAAGATTGCCAAAGTGTAATGACGCGCTTCTTGTGCTAAAAATACGCCGTAGGGTGATACTACCATCATGGCAGCAGTCAAGTGTCCCACTAATGGCGAACGAAATGCTACTCTACCTAATACATAAATACATGGAATAGAGGCAGCGCCGAAGATTGCTGGTAATAATCGCGCCCCAAATAACGACACTAATCCCCCGTCGCTGGGAAATAATTTCATCCACAGGTAAGCCAGCACAAAATATAGTGGTGGATGACTATCTTGTGTAGCTAAGTTATGAACCACATCAGCAATACTAGCCGTTGGGTTTAATTGCAATGGTTGCAATAAGGTATCAGGTGCGATCGCTCGATCTAAGGGTACTCCTAAAAAAGTATTTCCCAAGCTAAACACCAAGGTGGAAAATTCATCAGTCCAAGGAGGCTTTGCTGTCAAGTTGACTAGACGCAAGCTGAGGCCGATGAGCAACCACACTAGGTTCAGCAAAGAGTGAACCCAGAAAGGAGGAAGTCGAGCCTGCCAATTTTGCCAATGCTTGTGTTGTGAACCATGTTTGGCAGAGGCAAGTAGCAACGAGATCATTTTTCTGTAAAAATAAAATGCATCTGGGAAAAGAACTCTCATTGCTGGGCCTCACACGAATGGATTTGTAGATTTGACGCTGAAGATTGAAGTTCGTTCTAAAAACAAAAATCAAAATCTCAAATCCCTCGTTGTGATTATTTCACGTCGGTGACACGCCAGCTAAGTTTCAAATTAATCCAGAAATTCCAGATAGTAGCAACTGCGATCGCAATAAAGTTGGCAATATAACGGTTGTGAATAATAAAGTTGAATACCAAATTCAAGATCAGTACATTCAATACCAGTCCAGCCAGGCAAATGGCGTTGAATTTCAAAAACCGCTTCAGGCGTTGATGCCATTCTTGCTGTCTGGCGCTGACATCAGCAAATGTCCAAGCATCATTCCAGAAGAAATTATTTAAAATTGCAATCTCACCGGCAACAATTTTGCTGCGTGTCAGTGGCCAAGCCAAGGTAGTGGGATCGCTCAGTAAATAAAGTATTGCCATATCCACAAAGACGCCACTAAAGCCAACTAATCCAAAACGCAGAAATCGACTGACGGGGAAATTGACTTTTTTACTCAACCGTCCGACTCGCCCTGTGGAAAGCCGCAACCGTACTAAGTGGTGGATGTAATCTATATATTGCTTCCATGTCACCTTACTCTCGCCCTCTGTGCGTTCGCGGAACACATACCCAACTTCGGCAACTTGGTCTACATTTCCCCGGCCGATTACTTCTAGGAGAATTTTGTATCCAACTGGATTGAGTGCTGCATTGGCGATCGCACTCCGACGCACCATAAAATAACCGCTCATGGGGTCGGAAACTCTGCCTAGTACCCCCGGTAAGATCACCAAGCCTAACAACTGAGCGCCACGAGACAAGAAACGCCTGACGACACTCCAGCTACTAACACCGCCTCCTTCCACATGACGGCTGGCTACAGCTAAATCTGCTCCCTGCTCAACACTACGCAACAATTGCATCAGCACCTCTGGCGGATGCTGCAAATCTCCATCAATTACCCCCAACACATTCCCCGTCGCAGCCTGCCACCCACGAATCACCGCTGACGATAGCCCCCGTTCCTGTTGGCGTCGCATCACCCGCAACACGGGATATTCTGGTATTAAGGATTGCGCTATTTCCCAAGTTCGGTCTGGGCTATCATCGTCTACCACTATTAGTTCATAGCTTCCTGGAATAGATTCATCTAATAACTGACTCAGTATGCTAACTACATTCTTGATGTTGTCACGCTCTTTATAAGTGGGAATTACTAGAGAAAGCTCGATAGATTCACTACTTGTACCCACATCGTTAAGAGGTAACTCTGAAATCTTTAGTGGTCCAGTTGGTACTGTTAACAGCGAGTTGGATGAGTTTGTCTTCATGTTCCAAATTGCAGAACGGGGATGTGTAAAGTCCGTGGAAAATAGAGCCAAACATCTGCTGACTTTATTGACTGAATCTAGTTACTCAAAACTTGAGGGATACTTTTGTTACAGTTAACTGTTCTGAGATTTTAGTAATTTCCGCACTTAAATTCACAGCATTTTCCCAAATTTAATCTAAATTTCGCATTTCACTACTTATTTTTATGGTGTTGTTTTTTAGTTACATATATTTATATACACATACTGTACCATTAAGTAAACTAAGTCAATAAATATACACCTAATTTATGAAATTTTTATAATCTTTTAATATTAATATGGGTAATCTCAATTAAATATGAAGTATCGTAAATTTTGCTAACATACTTCCACGTTGTTATTGTTAATAATTTGATGGATAAATAATTTGTTATGAAATAAATTTTGGTTGATATGACAAAAGGCGCAAATTTTAATGACATCAGCTTGTTATATCTGCAAATAAAATTACTTGTACCAATTTAATGTAAGTTGCAGATATCTTGATCTCCCTAAATCCCCCTTAAAAAGGGGGACTTTGATAGGCGTTTTTCCGGTTCCCCCCTTAAAAAGGGGGGCTAGGGGGGATCGAATTCTATGCAGCTTCATAAAGAATTGGTATTATTCATCTAGTCAATCTGGAATTAATCAAAAACCACAAAATAGAGAAATATTAAAGTAGCTTTTTGTGAAATAATGGTAGCGATTTTTCAACTGTAAGAGCAACTGTAGGATTCCTGTTTGATTTTGGAAAAAATGACCTGCTCCAAAAAGTCACAAGCAATTATTGAAGTAGACATATACAGATATTCCGTTTTTGTAATATCTATCAACGTTTAACGATCTAAAAAATAAACTCAATAAAAACTAAATGTTTAATCAATAAGTATACTATTTAGGAGATATTGGATAATAAATCTGTCAAAAGTAATACCATAAAATCCCCCAATAGGGCATTGCAAAAAAGAGAAAAGTTTTGTTTGTTATTAAAATGACGGTGTAGCTTTATTGCTTGTTTTGACTAAATTAACATCTTAAGAATACAGGGTAAATCATGCATATTCCTGATGGATTTGTTTCTGTACCAGTAGCAGGGGCTACTGGTTTAGCGAGTGCGGCAGCACTGTTTATTGCCTTCGGGCGATCGCAAGAAGCCTTTGGTATCCGTCGTGCGCCCATATTGGGACTAACCACCGCCTTTATTTTTGCCGCCCAGATGATCAATTTTCCGGTAGCAGGTGGTACTAGTGGTCACTTGTTGGGAGGAACTTTAGCTGCGATCGTTTTGGGCAGCCCTTGGGCAGGAACATTGTGTCTCGCAACAGTTTTAATTATTCAAGCCGTGCTATTTGCTGATGGTGGCATTACAGCCTTGGGAGCAAACATTTTTAACATGGCAGTAGTTGGGGTTTGGGTTGGCTGGGTTTTAACCGAAACCTTGCAACGGCTGTTTGGGGGATCTAAAGGACGCTTACCCTTGGCTGCTGGTATAGCAGCTGGTGTAAGTGTAGTGGTAGCTGCGATCGCTTGTGCCATTGAATTAGCCCTCTCTGGAACTGCACCTGTCGCGATCGTTTTACCAGCGATGACTGGTGTGCATATTCTGATTGGCATCGGCGAAGGGCTGATTACTGGGGGTGTGCTGACTTACTTAGCCAGAGCCAGACCAGATTTGTTACCAGGAGAACAGCAGGAGTTTCGCGGTTGGTCAGTACCCATTGTCACCATTTTCTTGATTGCGGGAGTGCTGTCACTCTTTGCCTCAGCCTGGCCCGATGGTTTGGAAAAAGTTGCCGAAAATACAGGCTTCATCAACTTAGCCAATCAAGTACGGATAATTGTGCCTACACCTTTAGCTAACTATAGTATTGAAGGTTTGGGGACAATTGGCACTAGTATTGCTGGATTGGTGGGAGCTGCGGTTTGCTTTGCTGTGGCCTTTGGCATTGCCAAGGTAGTGAAACCGAAAAATGCTTAAACTTTCCTTACCGCTACGCTTGCAACTGTCTCTAGTGATTGTGGTGGGGGCAGCTTTATTAAAGCATCATGCTTGGTATGAACTAAGTATATATGGCGCGATCGCACTTATATGGGCTTGGTTATTGCGCGTACCAATTCGCCAATTGGGAGGATTACTCGGCACAGAATTGATTTTTTTGTCATTGCTGGCCTTGCCCTTGGGATGGGAGCGAGCTAGTTTTTTGCTGGTTCGTTCGCTGATTTGTCTGGTTACAATGAATAGTTTTTTGTTAACCTTACCGCCCCACAGTTTCGGTATTGCCCTTAAAAGTTTACCCGTACCAGCACCTTTAAAAGAAAACTTGTTGTTAGCTGGGCAATATATGGAAATTTTACTCTCAGAAGTAACCCGGATGCGACGCAGCGCCCAATTACGCGGTTTGACTGGTACAGGGGGATGGTTGCGTTATGCCAGTGCTGCCATGATTGGAGCTTTGTATCTCCGTAGTTTAGATAGGGCAGAGCGAGTTTACGCGGCAATGGTAACTCGTGGTTACAACGGACAATTACTCATAGATTCTACCCTCAGACCAAAAGAACGTTTTGCCCTATTACTAGCTTGGGCGATCGCTACTGTTATCACCCTAACTTCTTACAAAATTTAACCCACTCCTCAGAGACCAATACGCTTGGGTTGAGAAATTTATCCGTTGAGGCAGGCAGTTCTTGAGCAGGGGATACAGGGGATGCAGGGGGGGAGAAAAAAGCTTATCCCAAGCGTATTGCCTTATAGACGCGATTTATCGCGTTTCTACTGTACACTCCATTACATAGGTAAATTTTGAAATCTTTGACTTCCAATTCCCAAACATCAACCAGTAAACCCCATACAGCCGTAGTGGAGGTTGAGAACCTGGTGTACGCATATTCCCAGCCGGAGCCAGTATTACAACAAATTTCTTTTACCTTAAACAAAGGCGATCGCGTAGCATTGATGGGAGCAACGGGTTCGGGGAAAAGTACCTTGTTGGAGAACCTAATTGGCTTAAAACAACCGCAATCTGGGAAAATTGCAATTAATGGTATTCCCGTAGAACCGCAAACCTTACCCCAAGTGCGTCGTCAAATTGGTTTTAGCTTCCAAGATGCCAACGACCAATTATTTATGCCCACCATCTTAGAAGATGTTACCTTTGGGCCACGTAACTATGGTATGTCTCCAGCAGAGGCAAGCGATCGCGCCCGACAGTTATTAGCTGATTTTGGTCTAGAAGCCTACGCCAATCGTTCTGCACATGAACTTTCTGGTGGACAAAGACGCCTAGCCGCCCTAGCCTCGATTTTAGCCCTAGAACCGACAATTCTAATTTTGGATGAACCAACTAACGGTCTAGATCCAGCATGGCGGCGTCATTTGGCGCAAGTCTTGTTAAAATTACCCGTGCAGGCGATTTTAATTGCCTCCCACGATCTACATTGGTTAGGCAGAGTTACTCAACGCGCTTTGGTGTTGTCTGGTGGTCAAATTCAAATAGACAGCGACATTCAACCACTTTTGCAGGATGGTGCTACTTTAGACAAGTTGGGTTTGCCAATAGATTGGTGATTTGGGCATTGAAAAGAGGCAAAGGGGCAGGGTGCGGGGGGCAGAGGGAAACTCTTCTCCCTAGCTCCCTGCTCCCCAATTCCCTTATTTACTCGTAATATTGGATACTATATTCTCTGTTTTATTGCTGTTGGGGTGTTAATGTCTATTTTACATAAATATACTGTTCTTGCTCCTGTTGGCCTGAGCATTGCTTTGTTCGTTACTAGTTGCAGCGAAAATAAAGTCTCTCAGTGTCAGCGACTAATTCGAGTTGTAAATGCCGGAACTTCTCTGATTGATAAAAATAAAGGAACCCAAGTGATAACCAGCATACAGCTATCTAAAGATTTAGAATTTGTGACTAAATCCATTGGGGAATTGAAGTTAACAGATCCGAAGCTGAAAGAATTTCAAAGCGGTTTTGTCAAGATTTTTCAAAATCTCAGTCAAGCGATCGCTATTGCAGGTAAAGCGCTTGGTGCAACCAAAACAGCAGAAGCATCCGCATCTGGCAGAGAAAAAATCCAAAAGGCTAGAGCCGATATTGATTCAACACTGACAACAGCAGCTACAACTGTTGGCAAACAATCAGATACGTTAGTCAATGAAATGAATAAGTATTGTAATCAGCCTGAATAATTTATCTGGGGGATTGGGTATTGCGGATTAGGTACTAAAGAATTAGAAACTAGTTTTTTCCAGTCCCCAGCCCCCAATCCATAGTCCCCATCCACAGTAACTTTTATCACTACTTTTTTTTAAAGTTTCCTGATATACACCAACTTTGTCTGTCAAAAGAGATATTGGTGCAAGTCAAATGAAATACCATGAGTGATATTAGTCTACTGATGGCGGGTGTGTTAGTAACAGCGCCAATATCTGCGCTAAATTTACCACAACAGCCTATAAATACGTCAGAAAATTCGGTGCAGGAGTCAACACAGGAAAATTTGTCTAAAGTTGTTTCACCTGCTGAAATTACACCGCCTGAATTCGTGCAACCAGATATAACCACTTCACCAGCTATAAAGAATAAGTACGAAAATATACTTAAAAAAAGTAGAGAAAAAATTCAATTTATCAGTTCTCCTAATTTACCTGAATTAAAAGATACTCAGTCTGTAACAGAAGTTGCACAGAACCAGAAAAACACAGAAGAATTCTTTCTATCTCCCCATCCCTCAGACTCAGACAATCAAATGTCTCAAGTCACTTCAGTCTCGCAACTCCAAGATGTGCAACCCTCTGATTGGGCTTTTGGTACTTTGCAGTCTTTAGTAGAACGCTATGGCTGCATTGCTGGATACCCAGATGGGACTTATCTAGGGAATCGTAGCATCAGCCGTTATGAATTTGCGGCTGGTTTAGATGCTTGCTTAGAGAAGATTAACAATGCGATGCCTGCGGCGGGCTACGCCTACGCTAACAATAAAGTTAATACTGTTAATAACGAAGATTTAGTCTTGCTGCAAAGGTTGCAAGGCGAATTCAAAGCCGAGTTGCAGCAATTACAGCAGCGTATCAAGGCTGTGGAAAACCACAATAGTGAATTACAGGGTAATAAGTTTTCGACAACTACCAGATTATTTGGTCAAGCTATTTTCAGTATTCAGGGAACCAATAGCCCCGATGTAGATTTGTTTCCTAGAGATGGAATACCTGAACGTCAGGGAAAAACTAATCTGACTTTTACAAGTAGCGCCCAACTCACCTTAGCAACTTCATTTACAGGGCGAGATTTGCTGTTAACTGGGCTATCTGCTGGTAATTTGGGTTCTAATGCATCCTTGCTATCTAACAATATGGGGCGGTTGGGTTTCGAGTCAAATACCAACAACAATCTAGTTATTAGCGATTTATCTTATCGATTTCTTCTCTCGGATAACTTGGGAATTGTCGTAGGTACGGCGGGAGTCAACCCCATCAACACCTTTCGCGGTATTAGCCCTTTAGAAGGTTCTAGTGACGGTGCAATTTCTCTATTTGGTCAACGAAACCCGATTTTAAGTATTGGTAACGGCAGTGGTGGTATAGGCTTTGATTGGCAGATTAGCGATCGCATCAGTTTACAAGGTGTTTATAGTGCAGAAATACCCAATTTTCCAGGCGATATCAACCAAGGCGGATTATTTGGCGGTAGATTTACTGCTGGCGCTCAGTTAAGTTTAGCACCCACTAATAACCTTGATATCGGCGTACATTATCTTTATTCCCACTCCCCAGATGGCTTATTAGCAAGTGGTATCGGCGATTCTCAACTGATTTCGCCTTTTGCAGATCCTACAGCTTTCAATACCCAAGCAATTGGTGCTAGCGTTGCTTGGCGAATTAACCCTAACTTGCAATTGGGCGGTTGGGGTGGCTTTACTTCCTCCAAACCATTAAACCTTCCTGGAAGTGTGGAAACCACCAACTGGATGGTATTCGCGGCTTTTCCCAATTTGCTGCGCTCTGGGAATTTAGGAGGCGTTCTCGTCGGACAACCGCCCAAAATTACTTCGAGTAGTTTACCCGAAGGCTTTAATTTTCCTAACTTTTCTGATGGGGGAACAGCAGGCGGACGTAGTGACACATCAATTCACGTAGAAGTTTTTTACCGCGCCCAACTCAGCGACAACATTGCTTTGACTCCAGGTTTATTTGTCATTTTCAATCCCGATCACAATGCTGCTAACGATGCATTGGTAGTTGGCGCATTAAGAGCAACTTTCCGGTTCTAATTTTGTACTGATGTAAATGTAATTAAATACGCTATTTCCATACTGCCTAATTCAGTACTAGACGCTTTAATTATCTAGTGAGAGCAAGGTAAATTCTGGTGTTAACACAATGCGTATTTTTTTTATATGTGATTAAAGGAGCAAATTTTTCATGAAACTAAATTCATTAACTCATCGCAATGGAAAAAATGTAGGCGACAGATGGATTTACACAACCCAGACGCAGAAGGTAATTCCCAATCCCAAATCTAAGTTGTGCTGGAAGCGCACCAAAGATGCAGCCCAAAATCCAAAATTGCATCAGTTGGGTTGTGCAGTTGTTACCAAAAGCTGTTTAGCCGCAGTCTTTATCGGTTTAGGCGGAACAAGTGCTTCTGCTCAAATCACAATTCAAAGCACTGGCACATTATCAGGCACTATCCAACTTCCCAGCATTAATCCCAACTTTAATGGTAGCACTACTCGTGTTGATACAGACAACACGGGGACTTACTCCCGGAACTTAGGTACTAATAATAATCCTAATTACGTTCCTGTATACAAGTCAGACTATGTGAAGGTACAAACACGCTCTGATGGTAGTCTGCATTATTTTGTTGACTTTAAAGGCATTCCGATTGTCTCCTTTAATGGCGTTCTGACTTCGCCGATTCTCTCTGGCGGTGAGTTGACACCTTATAAATATCAGGGAAGATTGGCAGGAACCACATTTCAAGGAGTAGTTCAGGATGAGTTTAATCTCACAAAAGCCTTATACACTGGTATTGTCACCGATCCCAGCACTGGAAACCAGTATCAGGGCACTTTTGAAGTGAGTGGATATGGAGTCCGATATAGCGATCGCAACGGTGGGGCAACTCCTACAGTTTTTGATTTCAAGTCAGATATCCCAGGTTCGCCAAAGGTGACATCTTTGGAAATGACTAACTCACCCCTGGCCAGAATACAAATCAAAGTACCTGCAACTGCAACTCTCATAACTCCCTCACCAGTAACTAACGGTGGCAGCACACCTACCACCCCGCCGATAACTAGCGGTGTCAGCACACCTACCACCCCGCCGATAACTAGTGGTGTCAGCATACCCATTTCCCCATTAGTAATCGAGAGTAGCACACAGACTTCTACACCTGTAGTTAGTGATGGTAGTGGTAGCACACCGACTTCTGCACCTGTAGTTAGTGATGGTAGTGCGATCGCCACCTCGACACCTGCAACCTACACATCTGAGACTAATTCTCCATCGCTCTCTACTACACCTAATATGGAATTGAGTAACGGTAATTCCTTAGAAGTCAATCAAGTAGTTGTCAACCCTGCAACCCTTGCTCAAGCGGCTTGTTCACAAGATTCTGCCAAGAGTTGTGCAATATCCACTTCACCTAAACAAGCGATCGGCCCTCGCAGTCGAGTGCTACTGCGTTAGTTAGGGACTTTCAAATAAAAAAATCCAACTACTTCTTATAGGGTGGGCGTCTCGCCCGCCCTTAGAGTACTCCATATAAAAAAATGCCCAATTGTCATTGCGAGTGAACCGAAGTAATCGCAATGACTGGGATTGCTTCGCTTCGCTCGCAATGACGTGTTTTGGATCATTTATTTCTTGGAAGTCTCTTAAGCAAAAGCTGACTTGACCAAGGAGCAGGGGAGAAAGATTCTAGAATTCCTCTGCCATCTGGGTTTCAGAGCCAATAAATTTATTTATGGGGTTCTCGCCCCAGCTAAGAGCTTCCTGCCCCCTTTCCTCTTCGTTTTTCTGGCTATACTAGGGCTTAAGCTGATTGATAAATTTCGTCCCCCACCATGAAACATACAAAAAACTCGCAGTTTTGGATATATATTCAGTGTACATTTACTTTTAGTTGACACAAAAATCATGTTTGATGTTAGAGGAAATTAATTTTTTTCGTGTCTATAAAAACTCGATCAATTACTAAACTTAACACTAACACTACAAAGCGAATATACATTAATTAAACATCTTCCGAGTAAGCACCTATGAAAGAAGAATTGATAGCCAAAGTTGTACATGTCTTGCGAATTAATATGAGTTGGATGACTTGGAATTTGTTTCTGGCTTTTATACCTTTGGCTTTAAGTGTGTGGCTATTTCGCATGAGGCGCGGTGGTACTTGGCTGTGGTGGCTAGGATTCTTAGTTTTCTATGCTTTCTTACCAAATGCACCATATTTGTTGACTGATGTAATTCACTTGATAGATGATATCCGCACGATTCAATCGGTGTGGATAATTACTTTGGTACTTATTCCTGTGTACTTGCTAGTGATTTTAGGTGGATTTGAAGCTTATGTAATATCGTTAATTAATTGGGGCCACTACTTACATCGCATCGGTAAAAGTCAATGGATTTGGCGCGTTGAGTTGATTACCCATTTTCTCTGTGCTATTGGCGTCTATTGGGGAAGATTTCTGCGTTTCAACAGTTGGGATTTTATTACTCAACCCGATGCTGTAATTACCAAAGGTGTTGAGGAAATTCTCGGTAAACAGCCATTGGTGATTATTGCTATCAGTTTTGTGATCCTTATTGGACTGTACTGGATTATGAAACGAGTCACTTTGGGTTTTATCAGGCAACCAAAAGATGCATATCCTCTCAATACACAATCAGCCGATACTAACACCGCAATGCTGGATGAGTAAAGGTTTTTCGTAAGAATTCAGAATTCAGGATTCAGAATAAATAATAATTGCAACAAATCATTGAGTAAAGATGCGATTCATCGCGTCTCTACAAATGGTCTATGTGTCGCATTCTTTTTTCAAATCGGTATTAGAATCAAAGACATTTTAAAATTTTATATAACTCTGCTAATTTTAGATTTTCCTTCAATCTAAAATCTAAAATCCAAAATTGAATCACTCTTAACTAATGCAGTTTTCGTCGTGCTGCTGCTAAAATTAGGCGTTGTTCGGCACGAGCGATCGCCTGATATGTTCGCTCAACTGCTTCCGGTTCCACAGAAATGGAAGTAATGCCCCATTCCACTAGTTTGTCGATAATTTCTGGATAGAGGGCTGGTGCTTGACCGCAGATTGAACAAGGTATACCAGCACTTTCAGCCATTTTGATTAGTTGTGCGATCGCCTTCATCACAGCCGGATGGCGTTCATTAAATACTTTTGCTAGCTGTCCTTGCTCTCGATCTACTCCTAGCAATAATTGGGTCAGGTCATTTGTACCAATAGAAATTCCGGCAACACCTGCTTCAACATATTCTGGCAATAAAAACAGTACGCTTGGCACTTCTGCCATCATCCAGAGTTGAAACTGCGCCACCTCAGTTAAAAAAGCTTGTTCAACTTTGCGACGGCAAAAAATAAATTCTTCCACAGTCCGCACAAAGGGCAAAAGTAGGTTGACATTGCTGTAGCCAGCTTGCTGTACACTCGCCAAAGCTTTCAGTTCAAGCTCAAATACTGCGGGATTTTGTAAATAGCTAAAGGTGCCGCGTTCACCTAGCATTGACTGGGGCGAAGATTCTAAACTATCACTCAATGATGGTAAATCTTGCGATCGCCAATCTAAAGAACGATAAAGAACTGGTCTTGGCGCAAAAGCATGGGCAAACTGCATAATCTGGTCTGACCATAGCTCTAACAATTCTGCCTGACGCCCGCTTAAAATCCAACTATTAGGATGTTGCCCAGACAATATATTTAATACCATCAATTCTGAGCGCAACAGTCCCACCCCATCCACAGGCAAGCTTTGCACTTGTTCGATTAAAGTGGATTGACTCAAGTTAACCAGCAGTTGGGTAGCAATCATAGGTAGATGAGACGTAACAGCAGGATGAAGCGCTTTCGGGCTGGGGTGACGGGAGGAAAGAAGATTTTCTTCTCTTCCTTTGTCCATCTCCTCCTTTAAGTCTCCTTTGATGCGATAAACTTCTCCTCTGTCGCCATCAAGCAACAGTCGTTCACCAGTTTGAATTAAAGTTGTGGCAGATGTGGCGTTTACTACGGCGGCGATACCTAATTCTCTAGCCAGAATTGCCGCGTGGCTGGTTAATCCCCCTTGTTCTGTGATAATACCAGCAACTTGTTGCAGTAATGGCAACCAATCAGGTGTAACTGTTGGTACTACTAAAATCACTCCCTTGGGTAGTTGTTCGGGTTTCTGTTGGGGACTAATAATTACCAGCGCTGTGGCTACAATACGTCCCCCTGCTGCCCCTAGTCCCCGAATGAAGTGTAAGTGGGGAATTACAGATTGGGAAGGACTAACTTGTGTGATGTAAAGCTTGCTATATGTAGGTTGTTGAGCAAGAGTCCATTTAATGGTGAAGGTTTTACCTAGTTCACTCACCAGCTGAATTCCCAGAGCAATTATTTGTTGTAAGTATTCTTCTTGTAAAGCGTACTGTTTTTGCTGGGCTTCTTGAAGTAAATAGGTCGTCAGACAAGTGTGATTTGTTGTTAGCATTGAATTCGCCACGGGTTGCGAAAAAGCTCCAGGCGCGGCATCATCAACACCATAAGCCAGCATTTTATTGCCCAGTTGTTGCTCAAGCACAACCCTAGTTTCCGGTTGAATGTAGTAAACATCTGGCTGTACATCGCCAAGAGCGATCGCAATTCCTAATCCCCAAGTAGCTTCAATTTCCCACCCAGAGGGGTCGGCTGTGAGCAAGCCACTGGCGATCGCATTTTCAACAGGTTGCACCAAAACTGCAAGATTAACTTGTTGCAGATTAATTCCTGAGTGCTGCCAATATAAAAGACTCCGGGCCCGAAATATCTGGCTCCAAGTACGCTTTAAAGCTAAAGCGATCGCTTCTGGTTCGCACTGGCAAAACACCGACTCCAGCAAACCAGATATATCCTTCATCCCTGGGGTAGCAGTTGATACTGCCAAAGTCGGACGAAGAATCAAACAGCCAGTTTGCCATTCTCTAGCTGCTTGGAGAATTGTGCTTACCCATTGCTGTGGCACAGTCGCAGTCAAAATTTCTTGGCGCAAGCGACTAGCCACCTGCTGAAGTTGACGCCAATTATTAACATCCAGGTGTAACGAAGAATGGGGTAAGTCAGCCACTAATGACTCTGAGCTATTGAGATTTTCGAGAAATTGCCGTAAAGTTTCTGCCGAAACAACAAAACCAGGCACCACCGGATAGCCACGCTGGATAATTTTGCTCAAGTAAAACGCTTTATCACCTACTTTGGAGCGGTCTTGTAGTTTAATTTGGTCTAGCCAGTAGAGTTTATCCACTCAATTTGTTAGTTGTCAATTGTCTATTTATAGCCACAGCCATTTCTTCCTGGTATGTTATCAGCCGTTAATCCACTAACTCTTGAATCAGTGCTGAGTGCTGTACGGTTTCATATTTAATTATTGAGTGTATGAGTTAAATCTAGCAATTTAAGGTGGTATTTTATAGTTTAGTTATTTTAAATAACCAAAAAACTATTTAATAAACTTAAAACTCGTGTAGTTTGCTCAGATTATGATATTAATGATAATTTGGCAATGCAAACCTCCATTGATTGAATAAAACAATACGTTATTAGGAAATAATTCTAATAATGTTAAGATGTTAGTTCACAGTTTAAAAAGTATTCCTGAATTGATAGAATCCAAATAAGTTGGCTCAAACTCCATTAAAAAAAGATTAGAGTCTTTTGTACTCTTTGTATAAAAGGATTACCATTTAACCTAGTATATAAGATTATCTATATCAAACTTAAGCATTGCCAAATACTTACTACCTTGCAACTAATGATTGGCTGAATATCAGCTTCCGGCTATGCCTTGCATTGCTTATTGGAGCAATGATCGGCCTAGAACGCCAAATTAGGCGCAAACCAGCCGGTTTAAGAACTCATATACTGGTGAGTTTAGGTTCAGCCATGTTTACCTTGATAATCATGCAAACAGGAGGATTGCAAGGTAGTCCTGATGCACTTAGCCGCGTCATTCAGGGGATTGCAGCTGGTGTAGGATTTCTCGGAGCGGGAGAAATTGTCCGCCAATCATCCCAAGAATCACAGCAACTTGAAATTCACGGACTCACCTCAGCAGCAGCTATTTGGGTTTCATCTGCATTGGGAATTGCTGCCGGCTGTGGTTTATGGCAGTTAGGATTGATTGGCGCTCTCTTGACTTTTTTGGTTCTCAACGTTTTTAAAAGGTTAGAAAAACACCATTAGATAGACCTCTTGCAAAAATAGTTTTGCAAAAGGATGAGGAAGGGAAAAGGGAAAGGGTTTTTTGAGCTGCTTTCCCCTTTCCCCACTTGTGCAACAAGTCCATTGAAGAATAATGCAGAATTTAGAATTCAGGCGCTCTCTACGAGACGCTGTGCTATCAGCTTTTTAGGTCAGAATATTCAACTGAATTCTGACTCATGAATTCTGTTTCGATAACAAAGATTGCAGCAAGCCAATTTATGCCCGTGAAAACTTTTTACGTAGCTGTCCAATGGGAAGTTCTATAAACTGGTAAATCAGATATGCTAGTCCAAAAGAAATTAATAGAGCAATTACTGACTGCATAACTTTATTCAATTGGGGTAAATGCTTCCAAACAAAGAAAATAACAGTGTAATGAACAAGGTACAAAGAATAAGATAATGCACCAAGAAAACGCATCCACTTTAAATTTAGGAATGCGAATAATCCCCAATTGGGAAAACGAATAGCGGTAATAAAGACTGGATATAAGGCAATTCCCTGTATAGTATAACGAAAGGCTCCTCGAAACTCAGGTGAGCGAGAGAGGCATGACAAAAGAATCAAGACTATTCCTGCGGGCAGAAAGAAATACCTCCAGAGTTTATTAGAGTAATCTTGTGTATCTAGGGCAGGATTACCACTGACTGCCAATGCACAACCAAAGAGAATACTATCTACCCTAGTGTCTGTTGAACAAAAAACATGTAGCTCAGGTACTTTAAAACCAAAAACTAGAACACATCGCCAAAGCAAGACTGCTAAACACAATCCCCAAAAGATTAGCATTTGTCTGCGTGGAGTCACACGCAGTTTACGTAGAGCTACATAAAACAGTGGAAAAAGTAAATAGAAATGCTCTTCGACTGCGAGAGACCAATATACCCAACTCCCAGCAGCCATTCCACCACCAAAAAAAATTCCATAGTAGTTGGTATAGTGGAGAAACTGAGCTAAGAAGGCGGGTAGGAGTATTTCTCCCGGAAGTAATTTTAAGATAGTTAAGCCAGCTCCTAACCCCAAGACTAGATAAAAGGAGGGCCAAATACGCAGGATTCGTCTTAGATAGAAGAGCTTAAAATCAATAGTCTCATAGCGATCGTATTCTTGCCTGAGAAGAGTAGTAATTAAGTAACCACTAAGGAAGAAAAATACTGTTACGCCGAAATTTCCCGGAAAAGCGTTCGCAATTTGTGTATGAGATAAAAAAACAATTATGAAAGCAATAATTCTCATACCATCGAGGGATGGTATGTACATCTTTGAGTGTGAATTAACACCGGAGGAAGGCTCTGGATCACTTCCCAGCGAAGATATTAAGGATTTTTCCACAAATCTTTACTCCTTACTATAGATTAAAATTTCTGGCCAGTCTTTCGCTCAAAGACAAGCTACATACAGGTTTTAAATCGCAATTATTATAATCTCGCATTATTTGTCCTGACTTCACAAAAAGAGTTTGAGAAGACTTCAAGTCTTGGCAATCAAAATAACCCAAATAAGTGGTTACGTGGCTTCTCTACGAGACGCTGCACGTAGCTTGCTTCGCCTTAAAAGGCTATGGTGTACACATATAGTGGTTCCCACTCAAATGCGGTACAAAATTATATCGCAAGGTGTAGGGGCAATTCATGTAGACGCATTCGCGGAGCGTCTCGTAGAGAAGCGGCTTCCCGCAGGCTATTACCCCTACGGGTTACCTCACGTGAATGAGAACCGCTATAAGATGCAGAGTTTCTGCCAGTTTCTTCAATGCAAGTATTTTGAAATAGATTTTAAATTAAAATTATGATAATTTCATATTATTTGTCCTGCTTTCACAAAAAGAATTTGGGAGGACTTCAACCACTGGGAATCAAAAGAACCCAAGTGAGTGGTAGTAATCAGGGTTTGAAAGCGGTCTTGAATAGCATCAAGCAGTTGATTTTGGCGGGATAAATCTAGTTCGGCAAGAACATCATCAAGTAATAGTAATGGTGGCTCTTTGACGACTTCTTCAATTAATTGTAATTCGGCTAATTTTAAGGCTAGAACCAGCGTTCGTTGTTGACCTTGAGAACCGTATTGACGAGCGGGTGTCTGGTTAATAGTTAATTCTATTTCGTCGCGATGGGGGCCAACCAGGGTAGTACCTTGGTGCATTTCAGCGATCGCTCGCTGCTGAATTTTAGCTAAAAAAGCTTGCTGTACTTCTTCTGGCTGATTATCCTCTAAAGGAATATTCGGTACGTACTTGATTTGCAGAACTTCTGTACTGCCGCTGATACTGGCGTGCCAAGTACTAGCAATGGGAGCTAATCTTTGGATGGCGCGATCGCGTCGTCTAATTACTCTGGTTCCTGTGGTCGCTAACTGTGCATCCCATACTGCTAGTTCTGAGTGCTGAGTGCTGAGTTCTGAGTCTTGAGTTTTTTTTAAGAAGGCGTTGCGCTGGCGTAACACATGGTTATACTGCTGCAAAATGTGAGCATAAACTGGTTCGAGTTGAATTAAAAGTGTATCTAACCAGTTGCGGCGACCTTCCGGGCCGCCGCGTACTAGTTCTAAATCCAAGCTGGAAAATTGGACTGCATTGAGAACGCCGAGAAAATCCATTTGACGGCGGATAGATTCACCGTTGAGAGCAACGCTACGGCGACCATTGCGGCGCAGGGTTAAAGTTAAATCACTAACACCTGTTTGTCGCTCAAGGGTGGCATCAATTTGGGCTATGGCTTCCCCTTCTTGAACTAAATCGCGATCGCGGGTCATGCGGTGCGATCGCAATGTTGCCAGCAACTCCACCGCCTCCAACAAATTCGATTTTCCCTGAGCGTTATTACCGACCAAAATTGTTTTAGCAGCAGTAAACTCAACCTTTTGGTCTCGATAATTGCGAAATTGTCGGAGGTTTAGAGTTTTCAGGTACATAACGAAAAGTTAGCAATGAGGAATTTTAAGTTTTGAGTTTTGAATGCAAAATGTTCTTCAACTCATAATTTATAACTCCTAACTCCTAACTCCTCACTTTTTCAAACGGCCTTCTTGCCCATAATCCGCAAAAATATCTTCTCCGCTTCAATCCACACGAACATTAAGGCACTAAAGCCAATACAAACCCCCAATTCTTCTAGAGTCAGGTAGTGAGTACCAAAGAAATCTCGCAGGGGTGGGACATAAACTAGCATCAGCTGCAAAATCGTGGTGACGACGACAGCCGCTAGTACAAAGATATTAGAGAAAGGATTCATCTCGATGGTTAGTCGGTTGTTGGAGCGAATGGCGATCGCGTGACCCATTTGGGCAATACACAAAGTTGTAAATACCATTGTTTTCCAAGTTTCAGGATCGCCCTGATACCCAGCAGCATGGGTATGTTGATAAGCCCACCACATTAAAGCAATGCTGATAATAGCAAAGATGATTCCAATGCGAATCATATAAGAACCCAATCCCCTAGCGAAAATGCTTTCGCGGGGACTAAAAGGCGGACGTTGCATGACATCTGGTTCTGGGGGTTCCACAGCTAATGCCAAGGCTGGTAAACCGTCTGTCACCAAGTTCATCCACAAAATTTGTAAAGGAGTAAGGGGAACGCCTCCCAAGCCGATTAAGGGTGCGGCTGCAATTGTAAGAACTTCACCAATGTTACTACCCAGGATGTATTTAATAAAGCGGCGGATATTGGTGTAAACAACTCTGCCTTCCTTAGTAGCGCTAACAATGGTGGCGAAGTTGTCATCAAGTAACACCATGTCACTGGCTTCTTTACTGACATCCGTGCCAGTAATGCCCATTGCGATACCAATGTCGGCTTGTTTGAGGGCTGGGGCATCGTTGACACCATCACCCGTCATTGCCACAAATCGACCCCGGCGTTGCAGTGCTTGGACAATTCGCAGTTTGTGTTCTGGGGAAACTCTGGCATAGATGCTCACCAGATCAACGTTTTGCTCTAATTCCTGGTCAGTCATCCGTTGCAATTCTTGACCTGTGAGTAGCCTATCGCCTTCTTGGGCAATTCCCAAATCGGTGGCGATCGCTCGTGCTGTTAATTGGTGGTCGCCTGTAATCATGATTGGGCGAATACCTGCATCCCGACACTCTTGCACAGATGCTCTGACTTCTGGGCGTGGCGCATCTAGCATTCCCACCAATCCCAGCCAGACTAAATCTTGCTCAGATGTTTCGTCTGAACCTTCCGGCGGAATTTCTACTAAAGGTTTGTAGGCAAAACCTAGCACCCGCAAACCTTTACTCGCCATTTTGTCATTTTCTGCCAAAATTTGCTGGCGTTGTGCTTCGGTTAAAGTACCCGTATCATTACCTAAATGAATCTGAGTGGAACGTGCCAAGGTTAACTCTGGAGAACCTTTGGTAAACATTAAATAAGGTTCAGATTGCAGAAAACCGGCGATCGCAGGATCAATTCCTCTCGAAAATGCTTCACCTGTGGCGACTCCCTCCACCTGAGTAATGACGCTCATCCGCTTCCGTTCCGAGGAAAAGGGAAACTCCGCAACCCGAGGTAACTTACTGTTCCACTGGTCTTTTTCAATTCCGGCTTTTCCTGCCAGTGTTAACAATGCACCCTCTGTAGGATCTCCCAAAATCGCCCATTCACCTTGTTCTTTTTGCAACACTGAATCATTACAAATAGTACAGGCGACTGATAACGCTGGGATTTCTGGAGACTCCTCTAAGGAAATTTTTTGACCATCTAACTGAAAGTCCCCTGTTGGTGCATAACCTTCACCAGTGACGCGAAAAGTTTTGTTATTGGTGGAAACTGATTGCACCACCATTTTATTTTGAGTCAGGGTGCCGGTTTTATCAGAACAGATGGTGGTTACAGAACCCAATGTTTCCACTGCTGGCAATTTGCGAATCAAGGCATTTTGGCGCACCATTCGCTGGGTTCCTAGTGCCAAGGTGACGGTAATTACAGCTGGTAAACCTTCTGGCACCACAGCAACCGCCATACTCAAGGAAACTTCCAAAAGTTCTTGGATATTTTTAAAACCTCCGTCCTTGATGACACCGCCGATCACAACGATCGCCACGAGAATTAAAGAACCCGTAACTAAGACATTACCCAGTTGAGTCATCCGCTGCTGTAAAGGCGTAGGTTCACTTTCTACTGCCTGCAACATCGCAGCAATTTTACCCAATTCTGTAGTCATGCCGGTGTTAGTCACCAGAACCTTGCCGCGTCCTTGGACTACTTCAGTGCCTTGAAAGACGACATTGAGGCGATCGCCTAGTGATGTTTCCTCTGGTAATTTTAGTGATGCCTGTTTATTCACCGCTTCGGCTTCACCAGTTAAGGCCGACTCGCGTATTTGTAAATTAGATTGTTCGATCAAACGGCCATCTGCGGCTATCTGCATCCCAGCTTCCAGCAGCATTACATCCCCTGGAACTAGCTCCTTAGCTGCTATCTCCACCAATCTGGTGTCGCGGATTACGCGCACTAAGGGAGAGGTCATTTTTTTCAAGGCTGCCAAGGCTTTTTCGGCACGGCTTTCTTGGACGTAGCCGAGTATGCCATTGAGAATGACAATTGCTAAAATAGCGATGGTATCTTTAAATGGCACTTCACCAGGCTTTAAAGTGCCCGTCCGCCAACCCCATAAATCTATCAAACCAGAAATCAGAGCGACGCCAATCAGCATCAACAACATAATGTTCTTGAACTGATCCAGCAGAATTTCCCAAGTACTACGGCCAGCAATTTCTTCAAGTTCGTTGGGGCCGTATTTTTGCAATCTCTGTTGAATTTCTTGGGGTGTTAAGCCGCTGTCTGCATTACTATCAAGCAGGTCTAGCGCTTTATCAACTTCTAAACTATGCCAAACGGCGGCACCTTCAGGCAGAGAATTAGCAGACATCGTGTAGGTCACAGCAAATGGTTACAAAATTCGATCATAATTTAGTGATGGCAGGAATTCCATCTCCTAAAGTTACATTAAGGCGATCGCCCAGTCAGATGAATGTATCTGTAATTCTTAACATTTGTAAATTATTCCGATTTTGACATAGTATTATTTCTCACGAAAGAGTTTTTCGGAACACATTGTACCGATAATTGTTAGTACCTCGCTGTAAAGGTGGCGATCGAGAACCACTAAATTGATGTACTTGGTAAGAGCAACGCCCATTGTGGGCAGTCTTTTAACTCAGCACTCTTCATCCACCCCAATCAGGGGAGCCATTGCTAGACGAGGATTTTCCATATCAAGCAATTGGTGTGACGGCGGTAAAACCGCTTGAGTCATGTTTCCTCCCCTACCTAAAGGTGAGGGTTTTTTTACACTTACCATAAGGTTTTATGAGTTTTGCACTCCCCACTTTGACCGTTAGCCAGATGTTTGGGCAAAAAACAATTCGACCGCTTACTGCTGCTGCCCTGTGTGGCATTACTTTCATCAAAGATAAACTGATTGCCATTGACAGTATTAAAGGGCATCTACTGGAGATTGATCCCGCCTCTGACAACAGTAAAATTCTCAATCCCCATCAAGTTAAAGAATTTACCGATGTCACTGGTCTAGCGGCGTGGGAAGATACTCTGTGGGTGAGCCGAGAAAATAGTGTTTACTTGTGTAAGCTCGATGCTTTGGATCTGGAACATTTTGTGACATTGCCTTATGCGGCTGACGGTGTTGCTGTTTGGGAAACAACAGTTTATGTCAGTTGCCAAAGACTAGGTTACATTCTGGTTTTTGACCGCGAAACCCGAAAAGAGATTACCAGATTTTATGCTCCTGGAGTTGGGATAGAGAATTTGGCAGTCAACCAAGAAATGCTGTGGATTTGCGATCGCATTGAACAATCAGTTTACGCGATGGACAGGGCCACGGGAGAACTGCAATTTAGTGTCCTGACACCCTTTGAATGTCCCACAGGCATCGCAATCCATAAAAATTACGAAACAGCCAAAGAGAGTATTTACGTCGCCTACGCCTCAGAGGAGCCTTATATCCGGGATAACCCCAATGCCGATCCGAGTCATGAGCTAACATTCCGCGATCGCACTTTTATTCATCCTCTGTATTACCATTACCAGCCAGATAAGCGTTACGCCCTCTCTAATGGCTATCTCATTGAAATGTCTTATGCTGAGGAAATTGCACCCTTAGACGAGGTTTATATCCCTGATGTGGAATGGCGTATCGCCCTACCATCGGAAACTGAGCGTCAAAAGGTGAAACACGTTGAACCCATTGGTATACCCTTTACCGAAGAAGTGGTACAGGGGCAACGGGTAGCAGTCTTTAAATTTGATTCTCTTGCCCCAGGCGAACGGCATATATTTGGCTGGAAAGCACTTTTGGAAGTTCGAGGAATTAAATATCGCATCACACCCAGAGATGTAGAAAACGTTCCTGAACTTTCCCCAGAATTACAAACACGCTACCTAGTGGATGACGACGATTTAGCAATGGATACCACCATTGTTCGCCGTGCCGCCAGAGAAGCGATTGGTTCTGAAACCAATGTGCTGCGGAAAATGCACAGCATTCGCAACTACGTCTACGACCAGTTGTCTTATGGTATAAAACCTTACATTGACGCGCCCGATACAGTTTTAGAACGGGGGGTTGGTTCTTGTGGCGAATATGTCGGTGTTTTACTTGCCCTATCTCGTTTAAATGGCATCCCCTGCCGCACCGTCGGTAGATACAAATGTCCTCCCCATAGTGACTTCGTAGGAGTACCGCTACAACCAGACTTTAATCATGTTTGGCTAGAATTCTACGTCCCAAATTTTGGCTGGTTGCCAATGGAATCAAATCCTGACGATATAGGTGAAGGTGGCCCTTATCCGACGCGCTTTTTTATGGGCTTATGCTGGTATCACATTGAAATTGGCAAAGGCATCACCTTTGAAACCGTGACAAGTCAAGGTGCGCGGCTAACCAAAGAAGATATCCCCATCGGTGATTTGGCGATAAATCATATCCGGTTCACAATTCTTAAAGAATTACCGGACTTTTGAATTTGGGCATTGGGTATCGCGCACAAAAGGCAGAGGGGCGGAGTGCGGAGGGAAAACTCTTCTCCCTTACTACCTTGCTTCTTCCGGGAGCATTTCACTTTCGTAAAAATCTAGCCCTGGCAAATAGAATGAGACTGTTAGTCAATTCACGGTGGGTTTGACCCCTCACCCCTAAAACATTGGTTTGGCGTTGCTTTCCCGCCCTGAAATAAATTTCGGGCTAATAGCTCAAGTCCGTTGAAACGGACTGAAATTAGAGTAATCAGGAATGATGGGTTAGACCTCTTATTAATTGCCAACAGTCTCATAGAATTCGCACCTATACAGACAAAACCTACCTCCGTGGTTTTCTAATTTCTTGAGTCCGCGCAGGCGGACGAAAGTTTGTGTAGCCGCGATTTCTAATCGCCAGGTATATTTGCTTTCACTGAGATGCTCCCGCTTCTTCCCAGTCCCCAGAGTCCCCACTAGCTATTAACTCTTAAACTGGGCATTGGATATGATTGATGCTGCTTAAAATCGGCAAATTCACAGATGGAGTTAAATGGGCAAAAACGGCAGTGAGAACCAGGGTTGGGAGGAAATATTTTACTGAAATTACTAGTTTCTTCCTGATATTTTTGCAAATCGTGCTGGTGCTTGTGGGCAATATTCGCTAACTCAAACTTTAAGGATTCTAATTCACTATTATTAATGCTAATTAACTCAGATTTTTTACATATTTCTAAATTATAAAATGATGCAACAGCTTCTCGCCCAGGGTAAAGATAACGAGCAGCTAATAAATAAACTAATGCCTGTCGTTGGTCAAAAGCTGATTTACCAGTTTTGAAATCCAAAATATGTAAAGTGCTATCAGACTCAATGAAAACGCAGTCCATAGCCGCGTATAAGCGAAAGCAATAATCTTCTTGTTCAACTACTATCGGTTTGGGAAAACCTTCATCACCCGGTGTTAATTGGATAATATCTTTATCCAAAAGCAACGGCGAATCGTGATATTTTTGCAAAATTTGCAGCACGCGTTGCTGGACTTGAACGCTTGAGTTGCCTAATTTTAGTAGCTGGGCAACTCTTTCTACACCATCTGCTTGCTTCAACAGATGCCTGTGATGATGAAACTCATAAACGCCTTTTTGGGCGAGTATGCCTATCCGCTGGGGTGCGGTGGCTTGTGCTAATAGCGCTTTGACTTGTGGTTCGTGTTGCCGTGCTTTGATAAACCCCCGTCTCATCTGGCAATGCCAGCGTTCTTGCCCGGTCGCTGGGGCAACTAGAGACCAAAGGTGATAACTGGCAAAAGGTCGATCGGGGGTTGACATTGCTCAGAAACAGTGAGAGAAAATACGGTGGTAGAAGTTTAAGCTAAGGCTTGCTTAGAAAAGAACTTCGGTGGAATACTTGCTGCTACCCAGGCTTTGCGGAAAGCTTTTATAGTACTGATATGTACGGGAGCAAGTGGCAAAAATGTCCAGCAAGATAAAATTTGGTACTGATGGATGGCGAGGGATTATTGCCGATGATTTTACATTTCCCAATGTACGGAAAGTAACAAGGGCAATTGCCACTTATTTAGCAACAGCCTACACAAAAGATAGACCAGTACTTATTGCCTACGATACTCGCTTTTTAGCTGACCAGTTTGCCCAAACAGCGGCCCAAGTCCTAGCAGACTTGGGTTGGACAGTAAAAATTACCGATCGAGATTGCCCCACACCAGTAATTGCTTACAACGCCCGTCACTTAAATTCCGCAGGGGCGTTAATGTTTACTGCTAGCCATAATCCAGCACGCTACTGTGGAATTAAATATATACCCGATTATGCTGGGCCTGCCACTCCAGAGATTACTGATACTATTGTGGCAAATATAAAAAGTGCATCGGATCAGTTGCCTGGGAGTAGACCATCAGGTTCAATTTCAATTTTCGATCCGAAACCTAATTATCTACAATTTATCTACACCTTACTTGATATAGAAAAGATTAAAAGCGCTAATTTAAAGGTAAAGTATGATGCTTTGTATTCTACCTCTCACGGCTATTTAGATGAAGTTTTGCAACGTAGTGGCGTTCAGTTAGAAAGTTTTCACGATTGGAGGGATGTCTTATTTGGGGGTGGAATGCCAGAACCCAAAGGAGAACAATTAGTTGAGTTAGCAGAAGCAGTAGTTCGCGATCGCGCTGATTTGGGTTTGGCGACGGATGGAGATAGCGATCGCTTTGGTATCGTTGATGAACAAGGAACTGTCCTTACTCCGAATACTGTGCTGTTAGTTCTAGCACGTCATTTAATTAGAAACAAAGGTAAAACTGGCGCGATCGTCCGTACTGTGGCTACAACCCACCTGCTGGATAATTTCGCTGCTAAAAATGGGCTACAAATTTACGAGACAGCAGTTGGTTTTAAATACATCGGCGAAAAAATGCGGGAAACTGCCGTATTAATCGGTGGAGAAGAATCAGGCGGTTTGAGTATTATTGGGCATATTCCCGAAAAAGACGGGATATTAGCAGATATGCTGGTGGCAGAAGCGATCGCCTATGAAGGCAAACCTTTGAGTCAGTTGGTTAAGGAAGCGATCGCCGAAGCCGATGGGCCACTTTATAACAACCGCCTAGACTTGCACCTCACAGAGGCGCATAAAACCGCCGTCATCGACTCTTTTAGCAAAAATCCACCTACAGAAGTAGCTGGCATTAAAGTCAAGGAAGTAGGGCGTAAAGACGGTATTAAACTCTATTTAGAAGAAGGTAGTTGGATTTTACTGCGTCCTTCCGGTACAGAACCACTGGTGCGCGTCTACCTCGAAACCGACACTCCGGAAAAACTCACCCAAATCGCCCAAGAGTTAGAGAATGCCATTGCTAAACTAGAGGCATAAAAATTAAAAGTGAAAAGTTATGAGTTAAGAGTTATAAATTAACAATTCTTAACTCATTACTCCTAACTTCAATCAAAGTATGAAAACTCTCGCTCCTTTATTGACATCTCTAGTTGTAGCGGTTTGGGTAATCGCGATCGCAATTATTTCAGTCCAAAATGCCACACCCGTATCTTTAAAATTCTTAACATTCCAATCGATTCAGATACCAATGGGTTTAGTGCTAGCTTTTAGTGCCGTTGTCGGGTTAATTGGCATGGCACTGCTGCAACCTCTGTGGGGACTTGCTGGTATTGGGCAGCGTAATCCTCGATTGGAAGACGATGCCGAATTTTTTGTTGATGATGAAGACTTTTGAGGGTTGAATAGCTGTGCAGTATCAAAACATTATTACAATCGAAGCAGGAAAACGAGGTGGTAAGCCTTGTATTCGAGGAATGAGAATTACTGTATACGATGTTTTGTCTTATCTTGCCTCTGGCATGACCTACGAGAAATTGCTTAATGACTTTCCTTATTTGACACAAGAGGATATTTTGGCTTGCCTAAGCCATGCGGCTGATCAATAAAGGCTATGAGCGCAACTTATAAAGCAGATTTTAACTTGTGGATTGAACAGACAGCCCAACTATTGCGATCGCATCGCTGGCATGAAGTTGATGTAGAACATCTGATTGAAGAGGTTGAAGGCTTGGGCAAAAGTGAACGGCGGGCTATTGCCAGTCAACTAACTCGCTTAGTGTTGCATCTGTTCAAGTGGCAATATCAACCCCAGCGTCGCTCAGATAGTTGGCTCGATTCCATCACTGATTCTCGCACCCAAATTGAGTTAGCCTTAGAAGATAGTCCTAGTCTTAAGAGCTATCCTACAGAGCAACTTGAGGAAAGTTATCAAATGGCACGTCGCCAAGCAGCCAAGCAAACGGGAATACTTTTATCCGTGTTTCCAGAAGAGTGCCCATATTCTCTAGAGTTAGTGTTGGATGAAGACTGGCTACCAGAAGCAAGCGATATTTAATAACTTTATTTGTGACTGTGTGGAATGAAGCGCACTACGCAGCCACTTAATATGCATTGGTGAGTCTTGCAAAAGTTGCTTTTACTTCTTCATCACTGGCAAATTCTCCAGCATCCGCTTCAGCAATTCCCTTTTGAATCTCCTCGATTTGCCACTGATGTATCTCTAGATAAACGGCTACCGCCTCATTAAGGATGTAGCTGCGATCGCGATTCATTCCAAATGCGATCGCATCAAGTGCAGCTTTGCGATCGCTATCTATCCGAAACGTAATATTTTCTTTGCTCATCGTCTTGTGAAAGTTGTATTGCAATACATTATTCTATTGCAATATTTTTCATTGTAAACAAAAACATGATAGTTAAAATTTTTCACAGAATCAGTGAAATTCCCCATTCGCCCATGCATTGAGGTAGTTCATTATGGTGATACCAGTCAAATAATTTACACATCTAAATTATGTCTTTGAAGTTTGAAGATGAATATGCTTATACATTGGATAATTTAGCGTCAGCATTGAAACGTTCATACGAGCAAATAAAACAGACCAGTACATTCTCTAGTGAGTTTGATTATTCACAGGCAATCGCGAAGCGTCTGCGTGCTTTTTATTGTTCTCAATTAGAAATTAAGGAGTTTCTTAAGAAGGAGGTGGCTCAAGCCGGTTCAGACTTTTTTGTAGAAACAGTACTCTTCTTTCTCAATTTGTTTAATGATTTAGAAAATCTTGGCTTGGAAATCGCTTCAGAACGTCCACTCCAAAAAAAACGTAACACTATACGTCCTGATATTAGTGTCTGGCGTGGCGATGAATTACTTGCCATTATTGAATGCAAAACACAACTTGGTTGGCATCGACAAAATTGGGATGAGCATTTTCAATATCGGGAACAGAAATTAAAAGAAGTCTCAGAAGAGGCAAAGATATTTCTTGTAGTTATGACTAGTTGTAATTGGGGTGGTTTTGGTAATGATTCAAGAGTTGGGGAACAACTATTTTGTTTACTGAATGAGAAATGGCCAACAGAGGATTTTCTGACGTTAGATAGTCGTATTGAACAACTCTTTGATAAAGTAAAGGCAATTGCTTGCGTGTAGATTAGTAAATTGATTTGAAGCAAGAAAACCCAGCAATTTATGTATCTTTAGGAACTACACTTTGTGCGATCGCACAGGGGCTAAAATCTAAATGCAATGGACAAGCGATGTCTACGACGGGCTATTCGGCATTGCAATTATCCAAGGCTAACAACAACAGCAGCTAAGTTGGGCAGTTTTGGGTTAGTTGTAGCTTCAGGTAATCAATGAAGTCCAGAATTTCTGTATCAGTGAGTTGTAGACGCGATCGCTTCCCATATTTATGCTGTAAATAATCCCTTCCCTGCTCTGGAGTCCAATTTAATTGAGCTAAATATGTGTCAGTTTTAGCTATAAAAACATCACGAGGTTCAACCGTTTTTATATTGTTAGCTATTTCTGGTTGAGATGGATTTTTATCTTGATTAACATTGTGAATTTTATTAATTTTTAAACTTAATTTTTGCCCTAAAGATTGCCAGTCTAATTCTTTATGTCCATCCCAACTAACACCTACAGAACGATAAGTTATTGGATCGTAAATTTTACAAAAAACTACATTACTATCTCCAGGACTAACGGCGATCGTTAGTGGATTACACAATTCTTTATAAGTAAGGGTATCTAAAGATAATAATAAACTTTTAGAAAAGAAAGAGTCGCTACCTGAACGGATAATATAAGGTTTATCTGCCAAAATATATAAATCGTTTTTTTCAACTGGCCCGAATTTAGTTTCAACCTTTTTATTAACTTCTATCTCTGTAATTACCCCAGTCAAGGCTCTTTCATAAACTGGGATGCGTCTTTCATCTTCAGCAAGCATATACCAACAGTGATCGGATTCTTTGCTGACAAAGACATATTGAGGTTTTGGTACTGCTCCAAATCCTAATTTAACTTCCATATTTTTGATGAAGGTTTTGGTAAATATATTTATTGAGCAACCAGCTTTTACGATTTGTACCGTCAAGCAATGAGTTACTTTATAGATATAATTCCCTAGCCAGGAAGCTAATTAACATTAAGTCAGCGAAAATTACAAAATTTGGTGAATCTATGACAAAGTTTCTGGATCGACACCAAGTGCATTCAACCTTTCAATTAACATTTTCACCTGTTGTTCTGCTTCCACTCGTCGCTGTTCTTCAAAAGCTGTGCGTTCTTCAGCTTCCCTAATGCGTTCTTCTGGTGTTAGCAATCTTTGCCCTTCTTGGTCATACCAGTAGAGCCACTCTCGTACTATACCTTGATAAATTCCTCGTTCTCGCCCAATTCCTAAACCAATTTCTGGCAGCCAAACGGGATTTCCTGACATTAAGATATATTCCCCATCAACTAGGTGATACACCTCCAAAGGTGTCTTTCTACGCCGAAGCGGACTATATACAACGTAGTACAAAATTCCTAATTCTTTGGCATAGAATTCTTTCTTGGCGCTATATTCTTCCCGATATATTTGGGAAACAACTTCTAGCGCTAAAATTGGCAGTTGCTCTTCTTCCCACAGCACATAACTTAGGCGTAAATCCTCATCAACGAAGCGTTTAACTTCTAAACTGAGAAATCCATCAGGGACAATGGCTGGTTTATCTGGGTGATAATAAATACCCATATCAACACCAAAGAACCAATCCCAGCGATCGCACCAAACTAAAGCCAGTGTCGTTTTTAGCAAGCCGGGAATTAAATTTTGGAGTTCATTATCCACAGCAGTATCATCTGAGTCGGGTAGTTCTTCGGAAGATGGCAAACAATGGAGAGGATTGTAGTTTAACATGAGCAGTTTTGCCAAATCTGATTCTAGATAGATTGTACGTAATCTATTGATGTGCGATCGCACATCAATAAAGAAGCATTTTTAGCGTAGGCGTAGACATCGCCTTGTATCTCTCTTCTCAGTATCAAAATACTCATAAGTGTAAAATCTTTACATTAGATTCGTGCTTTTTCGGTACTGATTATCAGAGTGTCTAACTGACAATAGCAAAAAAGGGCGGAACATTTTTTACTTTACCGAATCAAAATTTTTGAGTGAGTAACAAAAAGGGCGGGTAAAAAACCCGCCCTTGAAGCAATAAATATTTCAACTAAACTAGCGATCGCAACTTAATTACCAATTTTCGGCGCATTCAAAGAAACCTTTAGCGTTTTTTCTTGTTGCTGTGCTAATGTCGGCACGGAATCACGCAATCTTGCTGTCAATTGTACAGTTGTAGCGTCGTACATTTGAGTCAGCAATTTGGGATAGAAACCAATACCAATAATTGGAATTAACAAACAGGCAATGATAAATACTTCACGGGGTTCGGCATCTATCAAAGCTTGGTGAGAAACTAATTCCTCGTTCTCTTTACCGTAGAAAATTTCTCGCAACATCGACAGCAGATAAATCGGAGTTAAAATCACTCCCACTGCCATCAAGAACACGACGATCACTTTGAAGGTAGAGCTATAAGCATCGCTAGTAGCAAAGCCCACAAATACCATCAATTCTGCCACGAAACCGCTCATCCCTGGCAATGCCAAAGAAGCCATTGAACAGGTGGTGAACATGGCGAAAATCTTCGGCATTCTCTTCGCGACACCGCCCATTTCATCCAACATTAAGGTGTGGGTGCGATCGTAAGTTGCGCCAACCAGGAAGAACAAACTCGCCCCAATTAACCCGTGGGAAACCATTTGTAACACTGCCCCACTCAATCCCAAATCTGTGAAGGAGGCAATACCAATCATCACAAAGCCCATGTGAGAAATTGAGGAGTAGGCAATTTTTCGCTTTAGGTTTCGCTGGGCAAAGGATGTCAAGGCAGCGTAGATGATATTAACTACCCCCAAAACTACGAACACTGGTGCAAAATAAGCGTGGGCATCGGGGAGCATTTGGGCATTCATCCGAACTAAGGCGTAACCGCCCATTTTCAGGAGAATACCTGCTAATAACATGTGTACAGGGGCTGTAGCTTCACCGTGGGCATCAGGTAGCCAGGTGTGCAAGGGAATGATGGGCAACTTGACGGCGTAAGCAATCAGGAAGCCAGCATAGAGGGCAAGTTGGAAATTCAGGGCGAAATCTTTTAAGGCGATCGCTCTCATGTCGAACGTCACCGTATCGCCGTAAAATCCCATTGTCAGGGCAGACAGCAAAATAAACAGCGAACCGCCTGCGGTGTATAAAATAAATTTAGTCGCTGCATACTGCCGTCTTTTGCCTCCCCAAATCGACAGCAGAAAGTATATCGGTACTAGTTCCAGTTCCCACACCAGGAAAAACAACAGCATATCCTGGACGGCGAACACGGCAATCTGACCGCCATACATTGCCAAAATCAAGAAGTAAAATAGCTTCGGCTTGAAGGTGACAGGCCAAGCTGCTAATATCGCCAGCGTGGTAATGAATCCAGTCAAAATAATTAGGGGCATAGATAAGCCATCTGCCCCTACTGACCAATTCAAATCTAGTTGGGGTACCCAGGGGTAACTCTCGACCAACTGCAAATCTGGATTGGAGAAATCATACCCAGTATAAAAAGCATAAACAATTAGCGCAAAATCTATCAGCCCTACGATGAGGGAGTACCAGCGCACTGTTTTGCCTTCTTTATCTGGGATGATGGGAATCAGTAGTGAAGCGGCTATCGGCAACAGAATAATCGTCGTCAGCCACGGAAAATTAGCTGTATTCATCACAATTCGTCTGCTATCAAAATCATGTTTGGCAAAAAGTCACTAGTTATTAAGTAACAGCTTTTTGGGGATTTCGTCTTCCTCGTTAGGTTGATTTAATTAAATTGGCAATCCCCCATTTCTTCTCTTGGGAGTCTTTTTTGACATTTAGGGGTGTGGAATGTGCGTTGTGATACTCCCAGTCAAGTCAAAAATTTACCTTAAAAAAGCCGTTAAAATTATAGTTTAGTGGTGCGATGTCTACGACAAGCCGCTTTGCGTCTACGCATCGCCCCTGGCATCACTAAAAATACACGATGCTGTTTGGTGATTGTTGAAAAAAGCCTAACAGGAGAAATAACCATAATGATAATTGCACAAATTGAAAGTCAGATTCGTTATGTCACCAACGCAGATGGAGAAACAACAGATGTACTCATCCCTGTAGAACTTTGGCAACAGCTTATAAGTTCCATAAATTCTGATAACACCAGTGGTTTAGCTTGGATTGATGAACAAGAGCCAAAAGCACAAATATTAGCCGATTTGCAAGAGTCTGTGCGACAAGCAGCAGCTGGACAAACTTTTCCAGTTTCAGAGCTTTGGGACGATATTGAAGCCTAAATGTATTGGATATTCTTCGCAGATTATTAAATCAGCAACCTTCTCTAGTTCACGCTTGACAGATTTTTTGCAAAAAATGCCATGAGCATTTATATAGTTAAGTATTATCTTATTTTAATCTTCAGGGATGTTATTCATCGTTTCAGATACAGGAAAGCTATAAGTTGCACAGCTTACTAGTAAATTAACGAGTTACAGAGATTAGAAATTTTTTATATCTTTTCGGAGATTACACTTTACAAGTCTTTACGCAAGAAAAGATACCTAAAAAATTCTCCTAACCTCACCTTATCTTCCCAGTCCCCAATCCAAGTCCAATCCTGAGAATAACCTATACTCATAGGGAGGTGGCCTTCTGGTGCTGTAATGTCAAAAGTAATTTCATAGTCATACAACCAGTGTCTTCCTGCGCTCCAGCCTACAACATCGCCAAAAGCTTCCCAAACGTTATCTTTGTCCTGTCTAGTAGTTGCCGCCAGACTTCGATAAATACGTTTTTGCACGGAAAAACCAAAACGACCATTGCTGTACTTTACCCACAATTGATCAATGGTGCGAAGGTCTTCACAAGGGAAATTACTAATACTTTCATAATCTAACCAATTTTTATTTTTCCTTTTAGCTACCGCTAACATTAATTCTGCTGTTTCCTCATCAGCTTTTTGCCACATCCCTCTCATGAGTAAATTACACAGTTGGGTGTAGTCCATTCCTACAGATGATATTAGCTCAATATCATTTAATTGAGCTAATTTAGAAGTTTTAATTTCAGACTTTGGCTCGTAACATAACAAGTCTCTACGCGAGATAAGAGAGAAACCACCCCCGCATTTAGATCCCACATAACAAGCAACCTCAACCAAACCTTCCCAATCCCGTCCTAAAAAACTAAACAGGCATTTTACTACCGGAAGGTGCGCCTTTGGTGCTGTTATATCAAAAGTAATATCTTTGTAATATAACCAGTCTTCCCCTATCTTCTTCCAGCCTATAATTTCCCCAAACTTTCGCCAAACTTCTGAATTATATTTCCAAATTTGTTCCGTTCCCCCCATATTTTTATAAATATGCTTTTGAACGGAAAATCCAAAATGCCCATCGCTGTATTTTACCCACAACTGGTCAATGGTACGGAGGTCTTCATAGGGGAAGTTGTCACTACTTTCAATATCTAACCAACCTTCTTCTTCTCGTTTCGCTACTGCTAACATTACTCGCGCTGTTTCTTCATCAGCATCTTTCCACTTCCCTGTTGCTAGTAAGTCACGGAGATGGGTATAGTCTATGTCTACGGCTGATATTAGCTTAATATCATCTAATTCTGATAATTCAGGATTTTGAATTTCAGACTTTGGACTGGGAAGATCACAAGTCTCAATGCGAAAGAATATATCCCACCCTACATTCATAAATTCAAAACTGCTCATAATTTTGAAAACCAAAATCCACAGACACGCTGGGAATTGGGCTTCTGGTGCTTTTATATTAAAAGTAATATGTTTGTAATATAACCACTCTCCTCTTTTTCTCCAGCCTACAACCTCACCGAATGCTTCCCAAATTTTTTGATCGTAATACCTCGTTCCACCGAGACTTTGATAAATTTTTTTCTGTGCAGAAAAGCCAAAACGCCCATTACTGTATTTTTCCCACAACTGGTCAATAGTGCGGAGGTCTTCACAGGGAAACTTATCAATACTTTTAATATCCAACCAACCTTCTTCTTCCCTGTTTGCAACCGCTAACATTACTCGCGCTGTTTCTTCATCAGCCTCTTTCCACTTCCCGTCTGCGAGTAAATCACCCAGTCCAGTGTAGTCCATCCCTACGGTTGATTTTAATTGTACGTCTCCCTGTGTTTTGCTATTGACCAAACCTAATAATTCCCGAAATTCTCGTACAGTCTGGGGACGATTCTCTACTTCCAACTCCATCCCCTTGATAATGGCATTATTGACCCTATTACTAATCCGAGAATTATAATACTGTGGTGGTTTTTAAGGTAAAGAACCATACTTGCGAATAATTGACTCATGTACATATTCATTTTTTTCTTTCAGTCCATCCGCAGTCAATAAATAATACAGCGTTGTCGCTAAAGCATAAACATCTGTATAAAGACCTAACTTTTCATCAGGATGATATTGTTCCGGTGGTGCATAACCTGGGGTGCGTCCATCCCTTGTGGTAAGTTTATCAATTTTGCAAGCCAGCCCAAAATCAACTAAAATCGTTTCCTTTTTACCGCGACGTAAAACAATATTATGGGGTTTAATATCCCGATGAATCATTCCGTCTTGTTGGTGAATATATTCTAAAGCCTGTCCAATTTGGTCAATATACAACAGCGCATCATTTTCTGATAATTGCCCATATTCATCAACATAATCATTTAAATCTACACCATCAATAAACTCCATCACCATTCCCCACAGCCCATCTTCCTGAATCATTTTATGGACTTTGACAACATGGGGATGAGAAAAAGCGCGGAGATTAAAAGCCTCATTAACAAATCTTTCCTGTTGCTTAGGAAAATCTTTAGCCCTTTGTCGCTTCCCGTTCAAGGTTTTGATAGCGACTAACTGCTCAGTGCTTGTTTCTATCGCACTATAGGTAATACCAAAACCACCTTCACCCAACACATCTTGAATAATATATTTACCATCACTGATAGATTGATTGGGTGTCCACATACGTAGATGCAATAATAAATATTTTTATACGTTACATGGCAATTTTAGATCAAATAAACGTACATGGCTTGTATTAAAAAATCTTGTTATCTTTTCAGGCGTAACTCTCAATTCTTCTCTGCGACTCTGCGCCTCTGCGTGAGACAAAAAATAATGTAGGGGCGGACGATCGCCCACCCCGATTAAAATCAGGTAACACCAAAGACAATCACTAAGCCCAAAACCGCCCCAAACACAATCAAGGCATAGAATTGAGCGCGACCGTTTTCTAGGTACTTCAGACCTTCACCGCTAACAAGGGTGAAAAAGCCTGTGAGGTTAACAGCACCATCAACAACGCGGAAGTCAACTTCCATAACTTGTCTAGCTAGGCGACGCAAGCCGAGGACAAAAACGCGATGGTAAATGTCATCAAAGTACCACTTGTTGAGGGATAACTCGTAAAGTGGTTGGATTTTAGCAGCGATCGCACCTGGGTCAATTTTACGGCGCAAATACATTAGCGAAGCCAGGGTAATCGCAATCAAGGAAATTCCGACTGAGGCACCCGCCATGATGTAGAATTCCGTCGGATTGAACTCGGAAGCCTTTTCTATAACTTCGGAGAGAGTTTCCCTAGGAGGAAAGATAAACTCTTCAAAATAATTGGCGTAGGGAGTTCCCACTAAACCAATCAAAATCGAAGGCACAGCCAACAGTGCCAACGGCAGCGTCATTGTCCACGGCGATTCGTGGGGGGAGTCGCTGTGATGACCGTGGGAGTCATGGGAATCATGATGCTGACTAGTTGCCGCCAATTCTCCTTTCTTCATCGCCCCAGGCCCAAAATTCGGGACTGGTTCTTCTGACTCTAATTCCAGGACAATTGTCGCCGCAGCTTTTTTAAGTTTTTCCTTGATTTTCTGGTCATTACCCCGGAATTTGCCTTCAAATGTCATGAAATACATTCTAAACATATAGAAAGCTGTAATCCCGGCAGTTAACCAGCCAATCATCCAGAGAAATGGGTTAGCCTCAAAAGCCTTCCCCAGAATTTCATCTTTTGACCAGAAGCCAGCAAAGGGTGGAATACCAGAAATTGCCAAGCAACCAATCAAAAAAGTAATTGACGTGACGGGCATATACTTTCGCAGTCCACCCATCAAGCGCATATCTTGGGCTAAGGCGGGGTCGTGTCCAACAACACCTTCCATACCATGAATTACTGAACCTGAACCCAAGAACAGCATCGCCTTGAAATAGGCGTGGGTCATCAGGTGGAATAATCCAGCACTGTAGGAACCTATGCCCATTGCCATCACCATGTAACCAAGTTGGGAAATGGTGGAGTAAGCCAAGCCCTTTTTGATGTCGTTTTGGGTAATGGCAATGGTTGCCCCCAAAAACGCCGTAAACGCCCCAGTAAAGGCAATGACATTCATTGCGGCTGGAACGTCTTCAAATACTGGGTACATCCGGGCAATGAGGAAAACACCCGCCGCCACCATTGTTGCCGCGTGAATCAAGGCAGAAATGGGGGTGGGGCCTTCCATTGCGTCTGGTAGCCAGACATGGAGGGGGAATTGGGCTGATTTCGCAACTGGCCCTAAGAAAACTAAAATCGCAAACAGGACAGCGAGAAAATTGCTGATAGAACCTGATTCTACGAGTTGGGCGAGGCGATCGCCCATGATATTAAAATCAAAGCTTCCTGTTGCCCAGAACAGCCCCAAAATACCGAGTAACAGACCAAAGTCTCCGACGCGGTTGGTTACAAAGGCTTTTTGCGCGGCATCGGCTGCTGACTTGCGATCGTACCAAAAGCCGACCAGCAAGTAAGAACACATCCCGACCAGTTCCCAGAATATATAAATCTGTACTAGGTTGGGGCTGACCACCAGACCTAACATTGAGGAGCCAAACAAACTGAGATAGGCGTAAAACCTCACGTAACCGGGATCGTGAGCCATGTAGCCATCGGTGTAAAGCATGACTAAGCAGGCTACCGTTGTGACAATCACCAGCATTAGGGCTGTCAGGTGGTCGATAGTGTAGCCCATGCTCAGGTGAAAATTACCTGCTGCTGCCCACTCAAAGGTGCGGAGATAAGGCGCGTGTCCTTGAATTTGACTCCATAACAAGGCAAACGACAGCGCCATAGCTGCTGCCATCATGGAGATAATCACCACAGCGTTAAGCTGCCGTAGGCGGTTTGTCACCTGATTCAACGAGATTAACCCTAGACCGACCAGCATTGCCCCAAGAAGAGGGAACACCGGAATCAGCCAGGCATACTGATAGATTACTTCCATCACTGACGCCTACTTTTAGAATTCTTGATTAGCGTGTCCAAACTGTTAATAATTGTGACACACACCCTTTAGCATAAAATAACCCACCCAAGACTGATTGGGTGGGGTATTAAGCATGGTTTTAGATTTGGTCATTAGTCATTGGTCATTTGCCTCATACCCCATACCCTTCAGGAGTGCTGAGTACTGAGTGCTGAGTAAAGAAGTGAGATTCCCCACTCAGCATGGGCTAAACCTTAGCTATCCGCTAACGGAACTCGGAACTGTTTTGCCCCATGCCCCATGCCCAATGCCCAATATCAATCAGGCTGATCGATATTCTAAATCCATTGCTTTGGAACTAGTGTAGATTTTCGGGCAATTACTGTAGCTGACTTTAATCTCTTCTAAAGCTAGACGTAAATCTTCTCTGCCGCGAAAGCATTCCAAGCGATGGTAGACAGTACCATTTTTAATCAATAGTAAAGTAGGTAGTGATTTTAGCCTATAAGTAGTAGACAATTTAAAATTTTGATCGGCGTTAACCCCAACTAATTTAATTTCTTCCCCACATTGGGCTTGAAATTCCAACAATAGTGGGTGGATAATCCGACACAAGCCACACCAAGGTGCTTCAAAATTAACTAAAACAGGAATAGGAGATTCTAAAACTTCTTGAGTAAATGTCCGCTCACTAACCGACAACACCATGACGCCTCTTGGATTATAAGGTTTTTATATCAAACTAGCTATCAGGACTGAAGTGAAAGATTGGCAAGTCATTAAATGCCGATAGATGCTTTCAGGACACAAATTTCAGGACACTGAAAAATTGAGCGCGTTAATGTGTCTCTGACAAAAAAGCCACCGTGGAAATCGCGCTGGCTTTTTTGGATGTTAAACTCCTGATTGCCATGGCTGCCTGGAGATTTAACTGAATCTGCCGCGTTTTCCCAACTAAAGGCAACTGACCAATGACTACCAATATAAAATTTCAAACTGACTCAATGCACCCCCATTTATAGATGTTTGAATTTATCCTACATTGATTTGGGGCAATTGATAAGCTGAAATTTCCTCTATTTCGGATTTTTTGCTGACATTGGGGATCATCTAGAGTTACCATCCTATTCTACTAGTTGCTTCCTGTAACAGAGGGTGAGACCACCAAAGCAAAGCGATAAAAATGGTAACTCCCAAGTAGGCAGGGCAAAGAAATTCCTGCCATTTGAGAGATTGACGCCCGTCAATAATTGCTTTAAAGGGAATAATTGAAGTCCGCTGTTTGGCAACTTCAAAAGCTTCGCCATAGCGATCGCTCAAACGGCGATCCCCATGCCAAACCCCAAACAAGTGATGCAACACCAATCCAATGGAAGTCACAAGAGTAAAGGTAGTTCCCAACCAGAGAGTATGGGCAACACACCAAATTATTTGCCCTATCATTTGGGGATGGCGGGTAATCCGAATAATTCCTGTTTCGTAGAGATGAACTTGGGGCTTTTGAATGGCAGCAATTTCTAGTAGATTGAAGGTAGCAGGATATAAAAACAAAAACGAGATTGCTGACAGCAGCCAAACAAATTCTCGCACTCCTGGCACTCCTTGTACCTGCCAAAGTTGCAAACCATCATAACGATGCCCAAAAAAGTAAATAATTAATATCACAGCCAACGGTAGGCTGACTAATGCAAAGAGAATGCGATAAAGCCTTGGGCCAATGTATTTTTCTGCCCAGGGACGCAAAGCAGCGCCTCCACTGTGAGCGATCGCAAAAACTATTTGTAACCCCAGTATGACAAAATGACTGGGTGTCAACCAAGAAATCAACGGCATATAAACGAGTGAAGTAATTTAAAGAAAATTGAATTCAGTACAACCAATACCACAAAGTATTCAAAAGGGGACTTTAGTCAAGATGTTGTGCCACTGTCTTTTTCGAGTCAAGCCTTCAAGTTCAATATGCAACGAATCATACCCAGCTGATTGCTGCTAAACGTGATTTGTTGTGTGCATCAGGAATCGCACCTTTATAGTCTGTATATCGATCTAGCTGATTGCTGCTAAACCTGATTTGTTGTGTGCATCCGCTCCTTTCAAAGTTTGTGGGTTGAGCCTTATGTCTGACCTTCCTTTCACTTTAGATCAGTTACGTATTTTAAAAGCGATCGCCCAAGAAGGAAGCTTCAAGCGTGCCGCTGATAGTCTTTACGTCTCCCAGCCCGCCGTCAGTTTGCAAGTCCAAAATCTCGAACGGCAACTCGATGTCCCCTTATTCGACCGCGGAGGACGACGCGCCCAATTAACCGAAGCCGGACATCTACTCTTAAGCTACGGTGAAAAAATCCTCAGTCTGTGTCAGGAAACTTGCCGCGCCATTGAGGATTTACAAAATCTCCAAGGTGGGACTTTAATTGTCGGTGCTTCTCAAACTACTGGCACTTATCTATTGCCCAGAATGATCGGCATGTTCCGGCAAAAATATGCTGATGTGGCAGTGCAATTACACGTCCACTCTACCCGGCGAACTGCTTGGAGTGTCGCGAATGGACAAGTTGATCTGGCGATTATCGGCGGGGAAATTCCTGGTGAACTCTCAGAATCTTTAGAAGTTATTCCTTACGCTGAAGATGAACTAGCCCTGATTCTACCTGTCTTTCATCCCTTTACCAAACTTGAGAAAATCCAAAAAGAAGACCTATATAAATTACAATTCATTGCCCTAGATTCCCAATCGACTATCCGCAAAGTAATTGACCAAGTGCTAGGACGCTGTGAAATTGATACCAGACGTTTTAAAGTTGAAATGGAATTAAATTCCATTGAAGCGATTAAAAATGCTGTGCAATCTGGTTTAGGGGCTGCTTTTGTTTCAACTAGTGCGATCGCTAAAGAGCTACAAATGGGCGTTTTGCATCGTACTCCCATTGAAGGTGTAGTTGTCAAACGGACACTGTGGCTGATTTTTAATCCCAATCGCTATAGATCCAAGGCCGCAGAAGCCTTTAGTCAAGAAATTTTGCCCCAGTTCGCTAACCCAGGATGGAATCAAGATGTGTTAAAATTAGCACAAAAAAACATAGTATTAACTACATTGGAGGTAGCAACACCCAGCTTATCCGGCGAAGACTAAAATCAAGTTATTAGTCATTTGTCCTTTGTTTTTTTGTAAATGACCAAATAATTCGTAATGACGCTCCTCTGTCGCTCATAGCGTTGCCATGCCGTTGGCGAAGCCTCTCGTAGAGAAAGCTTTACGCTACGCTAACGTAATTCGTAAATTATTAACCCATCGATGTTTGTACAGGATGCCGTAGACAAGCCAAGGGTTTGATATCAGGAAAAAAGTTTCCTGTTCTCCAATTAATAAATTTAGCTGTTCTGTAACCTGAACTAATTACGAATTACGTAGCTTGCTTCTCGCTATTGGCGTAACATCTCGTAGAGAAGGTGAACATTATCAATTACGAATTATTTTGACTAATCACGAAAATGGAAGTTTACTGCACTCGTCCACGTTGTCCACGCCCACAAAACTATTTTGCCGATTTAGACGATATTACGACGCTGAAAACAACCCAGCAGAAGTATTGCACTACCTGTGGTATGCCACTGATGCTAGATGGTCGATATGTGCCAACAAAGCTATTGGGAAGGGGCGGTTTTGGAGCAGCCTTTTTGGCACGCGATCGCCGAATACCAGGAATGCGTCAATGCGTGGTTAAGCAGTTTCAACCTGCGGGAAATTTGACTTCAAGTCAACTGCAACAAGCGCAGTTAATGTTTGAGAGAGAAGCAGAAGTTTTAGCACAGCTTGGTAACGACCACGAGCAAATTCCTGATTTATTTGCCTTCTTTCCAGTAATAGTTAATAGCTTGCAATCAGGACAAGAAGACCAATTTTTTTACTTGGTGCAAGAATACATTGATGGGCAAAACCTAGAGGAAGAATTAGTTCAACAAGGCAAATTCTCTGAACAGCAAGTGTTACAGGTATTGCAAGAAATCCTGAAAGTACTAGAGTTTGTTCATGAAAGAGGCATTATCCACAGAGATATCAAACCTTCAAACATCATGCGTCGTCGTGATGGTAAACTTTTTTTACTAGATTTTGGTGCAGTCAAGCAAGTAACAAATGCTCCTTCTGCGGCTGCTTCCACAGGAATTTATTCTATGGGATTTGCACCGCCTGAACAGATGACTGGAGGTCAAGTATTTCCATCTACGGACTTATACGCTTTAGCTGTCACTTTGATTACCTTATTAACACATCAGGAAGCAATTCAACTATTTGATGCCTATAGCAACCAGTGGAAATGGCGATCGCAAGTAAATATCAACCCCCGCCTTGCTGACATTTTCGATAAGATGCTGCTACCTGCTGCTAATCAGCGCTTCCAGTCAGCGCAAGAAGTTCTACGTGCCCTTAGTTCACAGGCCTTAGCTCCTACACAACTTAATTCACCCTCTGCAACACTCCCGCCACAAGCATCCAAAGGTTCCAGTATTTTCGCCCGCCGTTCATCAACTCAACCAGCGTTTTCTACATTGGAATTATTGGGTGGGGCGGCATTTAGTGGATTTGAGGGTGCATTAATCGCGATCGCCCTCTTCAGTCTAGTAAAATCACCAATAATTGTTTTTACTACTTCCGCCCTGATTTTAGTTATACTAATTTTTGCCCAAACTAGGCGGTGGATTGAAAAGTTCGATTTATTAATTATTCCCACAATTACTTTTGCAATTATTTTTTTTCTCCCATTTTTACGGGGTGGTCTTGACATTGTGCCAGTGGTTATTTTAACCGTTGCAGCTGGTTTAGTAGCTATTTCACTGACAGCCATATTTCGACTTATTTATAAATTATTATCTCTCTTACTTTAAAAAACTCCTGGTGCTAACAGCTACATAATGTCTCAAAAAAACGAAACAATTAGTCTTTTTTTAGCCATTATCATCACCGTTGGTTTAATCTTTGGTGGTCTATGGTTTCTTATGGAACGCTGGGCGCAATTAAACGGAACTGTTTCTAAAGCTTCAGGGAGTAGCAACACAGGTAATCCCATAAACCAGTTTATCAACAACAATAAATGTAATGTGCCAAATCTCCCAGAAGGAACATTCAACTATGGTGGTAGTACAACCTGGGCACCCATTCGTAAAGACGTGGACTCAGTATTAGAAACCCTTTGCCCTCAGTTTACTTTACGCTATACTCAACCTCCTTCAGTCCAAGCCGGCTCTGGAACTGGGATTCGGATGTTGATAGATAATCAACTAGCTTTTTCTCAATCTTCTCGCTCAGTTAAAGCTGAAGAAAATACCGAAGCTAAACAAAAAGAATTTAGTTTGAAAGAAATTCCGGTGGCCATTGATGGTATAGCGATCGCAGTTAACCACAATCTCAATATCCCAGGTTTAACTGTCGCCCAACTCAAAGACATCTACACGGGCAAAATTACTAATTGGCAACAAGTAGGTGGGCCAAATTTAGCAATTACAGTCTACTCTCGCAGTAAAGAAGCTGGGGGTACAGTAGAGTTTTTTGTAGAAAATGTTTTAAATAAAGAGAATTTTGCTACCAACATTAGTTACATTGGTACGACCACAGAAGCCGTGCGAAAAGTAGCAATGAATACTGGCGCAATTTACTATGCTTCTGCCTCAGAGATTGTACCCCAGTGTACGATTAAGTCTTTACCATTAGGGCGGATAAACGGTCAATTTGTGCCTCCCTACCAAGAACCATTTATACCTCAATCTGAATGCCCAAGTAAGCGGAATCAGTTGAATAATAAAGTATTTCGGAGTGCAAACTACGCAATTACCCGCAATTTATTTGTAATTGTTAAACAGAATGGTCAAAGAGATCAGCAAGCTGGGGAAGCTTATGCAAATTGGCTTTTGACATCTCAAGGCCAAGAACCGATCGAAAAAGCTGGATTTGTCAGAATTAAATGATCAAAATGGTTAGATTTAGCCAAATAATTAAATTAGGACTTATGCAAAAACTCTTATTTACTCCGTGTTCTCTGTGTCTTGAGTAGTTTGTTTTTTATCGAGGAAGGCAGTTCTTGCTGAGGGCAGGAGGCACGAGTAAAACTGCCCGGCGCTCTCTACGAGACGCCAAGAGCGAACGCGGACTCGCTAACCCTGCGCTATCTGTTTCCTGCCGAGTTATACGATTTTAATCAGAGGAATGTTTTAAGGAAAAATTATGAGCAACGAAAAGATTCGAGTAGGTATTATCGGCGTGGGTGGCTGGGCAAAATACGGGCACATCCCCGCACTACAATACCTAGAGGACTTTGAGATAATTGCGGTATCGAGCCGCAAGAAAGAAACCGCCGAAGAGTACGCGGCAAAGTTTAACATTTTGCATGCTTTCGGTGACGAGCAGGCGCTCATTAACCACCCTGATGTAGATATTGTTGTGATCTTAGCGCCAGCCCCTGAACATGCCCGGTATGCCAAAGCTGCGATTGCGGCAGGAAAAGATGTCTACAGTGAGTGGCCACTCACGACCAAGACCTCCGAATCGGAAGAACTTCTGTCCTTGGCCGAAGCAAAAGGTGTTAGGCATATCGTCGGCCTCCAGCGCCGTCTCGGGGCGAGTGCCCGCTATACCCGAGATTTGGTAAAGCAGGGGTACGTGGGTAAAATTCGATCTGCCCGCATGACTGTTAGCGTGGACGCTTTCATGCCTACCATGCCCGGAAGATACGAGTGGGCTTTCCACGCTTCCAATTTTTCGCACGTCCTTTCCATTTACGGTGGTCACTTTATGGACATGCTTTTCCAATCCGTTGGCTTCCCGAAAAAGCTGACCGCAGTTGTAGAGAATCAGTTTCCTTTCTTTACAGTTGAGGAGACGGGAGAAAAAATTCCCACAACGAATCCTAACGAGGTGATGGTAATTGGCACCCTGGAAGATGGAGGGCTGTTTTCAGTTCAACTCGAAGGTGGTCAACGACATCGCACTGGTCTCCAGATCGACATTACAGGAACTGAAGGGGTTCTAAAAGTTACGAACCCGCGTGCCTTTGAAAATAAGGAGGACAACTCCATCGAAGGAGTGAACGGCGATGGGTCGTCCCTATCCCCGCTTCCGGTGCCCGCTGAATACCAATCGCTTGCGAACTCCCACCTGGACGCAAGCGTGCTAGATGTGGCCTATCTCTACGCCGCGTATGCACGCGACAGAAAAAACGGGACATCAGAAGCGAGTAATTTCAGAGATGCTGTGCGGCAACATCAACTGATCGATCAGATTGTCCAAACGTCCGAAACTTTTTTCAAATAGGGACGCAGTAGGCATCCGTGAGAGGTTAAGGTAATTGCACTAATATCTGCGAGGGTGCAGGAAAAGGGGATAAATCCAGCATTGAGACTGGTTTTCGCAGGGCTTTGACTATCCCTAAATCTTGATTTTCTTTCTCCCGCGCACACAATTATCATTAAGAGCTTTTTGAGTATTTTAGCTGATTGACCAAAGGCACCTTATTCTAAAATTTCACGGATGGGTGGGTCTGAATCTTCAACTGAATCCGTAAGTTCTACAAATAATAAACATTTTTACTTTATTCAAACTTGTTCATGTCACAAAAGAATGAAATCAAAATTTTAGCCTTGAGTTTGCTGCTGACAATTGGCATAGTTGGCGGTGGTTTTTGGTTGTTTACTAACAACTCTGGGGTCAAAATTAGTAATACCGCCATTCCAAATCAAGAACCAGGTAACAATACATCTTTACAAGACCGCATTAGTTTTGGGGAAAAATCCTTGACTCCAGGTGAGATTTCTCCAGTGAAAAAACAAGGATTACAAGCGATCGCTGCTAAAAGTTATGATCAGGCGATCGCCAATTTCACAGCTGCCCTAAAACTCAACCGTAACGATCCAGAAGCCTTAATTTTTCTTAACAATGCCCGCATCGGTTCTTCCAGGAGCTATACCATTGTGGCTTCTGTACCATTAGGCACTGACCCCAATGCTTCTTTAGAAATTTTACGTGGCATCGCCCAAGCCCAAAATGAAATTAATACCTCTGGGGGAATCAAGGGAGTACGGTTGAGAGTAGGAATAGCTAACGACGACGACAATCCAGAAATAGCCAAGCAAATCGCTTCCAACCTAGTCAGCAATTCCGAAGTATTAGGTGTAGTTGGGCCGAATACTAGCGATTCTACCTTAGCCGCAGGTACTATCTATAATTCTGGACAACTTGTAGCAATTTCTCCTACCAGCACATCTGTCAAAATTTCTAACTTTAGCCGCTACATTTTTCGCACAGTTCCCAGTGATTTTATGGCTGCGAGAAGTTTAGCTAACTATATGGTGAAAACTTTGCAGAAAAAAAATGCAGTGATTTTCTTTAATTCTCAGAGTAACTATAGCCAGTCTTTAAAGTCAGAGTTTGTCTCATCTGTTTCTTTAGAGGGTGGACAAGTATCCAGCGAATTTGACTTATCCAAGGCTGATTTTAGTGCGGCTAAAAGTGTAGAACAAGCAACTAAACAAGGTACAGAAGTGTTGATGTTAGCTGCTAACACTGAAACTCTGGATAAAGCGCTGCAAGTAATTCAGATTAATCAGAAAAAATTAACTCTGCTGGCGGGAGATGATGTTTACACCGCTAAAACTTTAGAAATTGGCAGAGAGCAAGCGGCGGGAATGGTGGTGGCAGTTCCCTGGCATATTGATAGCGATCCTAAGTCAGATTTTCCTCAGAAATCGCGGCAGCTATGGGGTGCTGATGTGAGTTGGCGAAGCGCCCTTAGTTATGATGCTACTATTGCTCTAATTAAGTCATTAGAACGTAATCCTACACGATCTGGAGTCCAAGAAGCATTGGCTTCCTCTGATTTTTCTGCCAACGGCGCTTCTGGTACAATTCGATTTTTACCATCAGGCGATCGCAATGCGCCAGTCCAACTTGTAAAAATTGTTCCTGGTTCTCGCTCTCGCACTGGTTATGACTTTGAACCAGTGCGTTAATCAGCAATAAAAAATAAAAAATTAACCAATACTTAACCTAGAGAAACTCTCAACATGGGAAATTGAAATTTATGGGAAAAATTTTAGTGTTCCTTGAGAGAAGAGACGAATAATCTAGGTGAAATTTCTCATACCTTGGCTTCTAAGGGACTTCCAAATAGAAAACATCCCAAATTTTATTATGGGGTGCGGATTTTGTGGTCTCTAAATCTGGGATAGGTAGGGACACACATCCCACAAGATGGATCATTTATTTCTTGGAAGTGTCTAAAGTAAGTAGTCAGAAGTTAGGATTTATCAGAATTTTCCAACAAAATACCCGTCCTCCAAATACAATCTCAAGTAGCAAGTACGTATCAAGCACTTATATTGAATGGACGCGGGAGTAATTTACTATGTCCCAAAAAAATGAAATACCTATTCTTGTATTATCAATTCTGATTACAGTTGGGTTAGTAGCTGGAGGTTTTTGGTGGTTTAGCAGAAAGTCTGGTCTGGAGCTAAATACAGTTAATCCAGTTAGCACTAATACGCCCCAAGCCACATCAGGAAAACCTAGCGGCGGGACTTTCTCTTTAGTAAAAGATGTTCCTACAGGATTGTTTAATTACGGAGGTAGTACATCTTGGGCACCAATTCGACTAGTAGTTGACCCAGCAATTCAAGCTGCGCGGCCAGAGTTACGGCTGCGCTACGTGGAACCCAGCAATGCTTCCCCTGGTTCTGGTACTGGCATTCAGTCCCTAATAGACGGTCAACTAGCCTTTGCCCAGTCCTCCCGACCAGTTCTAGATCAGGAATTAAGCCGTGCCCAACAGCGTGGATTCAGTTTAAAACAAATTCCTGTGGCAATTGATGGTTTAGCGGTCGCAGTTAATCCCAACTTGAATATCCCAGGACTAACGGTAGACCAGTTAAAGTCAATTTACACAGGCAAAATTAATAATTGGAGCCAGGTGGGCGGCCCCAATATCCCGATTAAGCCCTATTCCCGCCGCATTGCTGATGGCGGTACGGTTGAGCTTTTTGTCCAAGACATCTTGGGTGGTCAAGCTTTCAGCCCAAATGTGGAATTTATCTCCACAACCACCCAAGCCTTGCAAAAATTGGCTGGTAGTCCTGCCAGTATCTACTACGCTTCTGCCCCAGAGGTGATTCCTCAATGTTCAATCAAAGCCTTGCCGTTGGGGCGGACGCAAGGACAATACATTGCTCCATACCAAGAACCTTCTGTCCTCCCGTCTGAATGTCCTGGGAAACGGAACAAATTGAACACTGATGCTTTCCAATCAGGAAAATACCCGATTACCCGCAATCTGTTTGTGGTGGTTAAACAGAATAATCAGACTGAGCAGCAAGCAGGTGTCGCTTACGCCAACTTGCTGCTGACTGAGCAGGGACAGGAATTGATTAGCCAAGCTGGGTTTGTCAAAATTCGCTGACTCTTGCGATCGTCTCCGGCGGGGCGTAGCCCATCGCACTCAGACAGAGTGGCGGAAATCGCCGCTCTGAACTGTGCTTTAACCAGCTCTATTAATCGATTCTGCTGGCAAGCAAATGAGGTTATCGCCTTGAGTCAGGATTAAGCCACGTTGACGCAGCTTACCCATCAAGCGGGTGACGGTAACACGAGTGGAACCAATCGCGCTACCAATTTGGGCATGGGTGAGGGGGAAGGGCAGACAATAACCGCGAATCACATCAGGATCAGTGTCGCTCATTGCTGGTTCTCCATATTCCTCAATTAACAATGTGAGAAATCCTAAGAGTCGGTCAATTGTGCGGCGTTGTCCCAAGGCACTCAACCACAGCAGCTTACGCTGGTGCTGATACCTAAAGGCATCCATAACTTCGCGCCGGAAGTGAGGCCAATTGTCTAAATCGTGCCAGTACATCCACAGCACCGCAGTTTGATCAACATGGGCGTAAGCCTGGAGTGTGAACGGTGATTGAGCAACAATTTCAAATGGCTGTCCCGCTCCCACAAAACCCAAGAACGCTTCTTCTGGGGTTCTGTTAATTCGTCGAGACGTTAGCTGACTAGCAGTCGCACTAACTTGTGCGGTTCCTACCATGCGGATCGCACCCCTTTGCACCAAATACAGCAATCCAGGCCGGGCTGGAATGCGCTCATCTTTGCTAAAGGTGCGGCAGCGATAGTGTTCTTGAGCCCAGTCAAGAATGCGTTGCCAAGTCAGAAAAGGCCGTGATGCCTCAGAAAAGGAGGATGGAGATTGCATAGGTAACAAAGAGCGTTCGGCTGAAGACAAAGACATAAATAAAAGGGTGCAAGGAGTGTCTTTGTTGTTGACGAGGCAGGCTTAACGCCTAACAGCGCCAGCCAATCCAAAGAATAGAAAGCAAATTACTCTCTACTCTTTTGTTATACTTCCTACTGTACAATGATGGTAGTAAAGTTTACTTACTATTCATCGATTATTCATTAAATTTTATCCTCTTCTCATTTTTCTTCATCTAAATGAAATTTATATCGCAAGACAGATGACAGAGATGTAATAAATATAGCTTACATGACTATTTAAATAATATTACGTGCATCATAGATTACCAGTTAGTAAATATACGTCAATCAAGCGGTTATTGTATAGTTATTTAATAAAATCAATAAGCATTGATACTTACATAGCAAAAAATGAATGCATAGAAAACGAAAAAATTCCTCTACATAAAGGTAGAGATGATAATAGAGTTTTATACACCTCAAGTGTGTCGTTGCGACTATCAAAATCTCAGAATCGAAAAGCGATGGAGCTTGCTAGTGCGATCGCTTCTGATTTATCAGGGATTTGTGAGGACGTTTTTAGCATCCAAGTAGTTCCTCCTGGTTGGATATATTTTGAATTAAATCACTCAACCTTAGCGACTTGGTTACAAAGTCTCGTAGAGGGGAGTTTGGGGGAAGCAGTGGAGCAGGGGAGCAGGGAGCAGGGAGCAGGGGGAGAAATCAATTCAAAATTCAAAATTCAAAATTCAAAATTAAAGAACTTCTGCCTTCTGCCTCCTGCCTCCTCTTTCCCAATGCCCAATGCCCAATTCGCTGTTCAATATGCTCATGCACGCTGCTGTTCGCTAGTGCTTCTGGCTCATCGAGAGGGATTGATTAAACTTAAAGAACCGGTTCCAAGTACTAGCCCAGCTTTTTGGGATGTTATCTCTCCTAACCCTGTACCTTGGCTTAATTGTGACGGAACATTGCGGCTAAATCACCCAGATGAGCGTCGTCTAATTGACGAATTAATACAAGTAGTAGACAACATAGAGTGCCCTGATGTTAGCGGTTCTGTGAAATGGGAAAAAGTCGCCCTGAATTTGAGCCAAGCTTTTGAAAAGTTTTGGTCTAATTGCCGGATTTGGGGTGAGGTAAAAATTACGTCGCCAGAGCTAGCTCAAGCCAGACTCGGATTGCTCATGGCTACTCAGTCAGTATTAAGATATGTTTTAGAGGAAAACCTGGGGGTTTTTGCGCCCTTGGAGCTATAAATCGGTAATGTTGCTTAGGTAAAAATAAAAACTTTAATATAGCTATTGACTCAATGCACCACCTCGGCTACATTAGCAGGAGTGTGAGGAGCGAACCAGCTAGGGCACCGAGACGAAACACGGCCAGTCGTCGGTGTCCTTTCTGATTTATATGAGTTAGGTTTGAAAAAGTACCTCCGCTACAGCAAAAACTTTTCAATTGCGACTGCTACCCCATCTTCTTCTACGCTAGGAGCTACCCACTGTGCGATCGCTTGTACTCCTACTGGTGCGTTGCCCATAGCGACACCGAGTCCAACATACTCCAACATTTCCACATCATTGAAGTTATCGCCAATGGCCATCACATTGGCTAACTGTAATCCCAAGAACTCTTCGGCTAGGTAACGTACAGCAGTTCCCTTGTTTACAGAAGCGTTAGTTGCTTCAAAAAAGGTAGCTACAGATGTTGTTAAGTAAAGTTCAGCGGGTGTGTACTGGCGGCGTAAATTTCCTAATAGCTTGTCGATAACATCAGTGTCATCAGACAAAGCAAGAATTTTTGTTGGTTCATTCGTTAAGGCTTGCCGCAAATCACCTACGGGAATTGCAATAACACCAGAACGTTCTGCATAAATTTGGGTTTCTTTCGTTAACTCACGGACGTATAGCTGATCGTTGATATAGAAGTGGACAGATAGGAGCGATCGCAACTCAGGCTGTTCAAAATAGTCGATTAATTGGTGGGCGATTTCTCTGGAAACAACCCAATGGCGATGAATTTTTTGGGTGATTGGATCTTGAATCCAGGCTCCTTGATAGGCCATTAATGGTAAGGTAGAGCCGATGTCTTGGTGAAAGCGTAAAGCTGAACGATACATTCGACCTGTTGCGATCGCCACTTGAATTCCTCGTGCTTGCGCTGCCACAATAGCTTGCTTTACACCTGCACTGATGGTGTTAGAGTGTCCTGCGATCGTGCCATCTATATCCAAAACTAGTAGTTTAATGTCTTTTGCAGCAGCCTGGTGATCGGTAGATGCTAAATGAGTGGCAGATGCTTTCTGCATAATTTCCTAGATTTTAAGTTCCAGTAAGAGGTTAACAGGGTCTAACGACCGGTGGGGAGTCATAACAAAAATTGGGTTCTCTACTCAACCTAATTTTTATAACATAAGGATGCTGAATCACAAGATTTTAGATTGCTATAGTATTTTTTAAATATTGTTCAAAATTGCTCAAAATTCTGGATACTAATCATAACAAAAAACCCCCATTATCCAAGAAATCGGGGTTTTTAATTTAAATTAGAGAACCTGACGGATAGATAGGATGTAAAAAACCGCTTATTCCAGAAATTCTATGAATTTTACTCTTTGATCCAACTTTTTTTGCGTTGTGACAGCAGACAAAGCCCAGCAATTAAACCAACTCCAAGTGTGGCAGAGGGTTCAGGTATTGATTTAACATCATCATAGTCATAAGTTACTTTGATATCTGCTTTGGCAAGTGTTTGAACATAAGCTGCTATGTTGCCCGAACCTGAAACTACTGAGTTGGCTGTAGCTGAAAACAAAAAGTCTATGTCGCTATTACCAATGAAAGACTGCAATAATTGGGTATCAGTGAAAGACTGAGTACCAGATTTTGTGGCAGTTAGTCCGGAAACAGTCTTTCCAGATGTACCACCAAAATCAATGCTGTTGTCAAATTGACCAACTTCGTAACTGAAGCTATTTTGTGGATTGAGTGCAAATAGAGACTGATTATTTAATTTTAAGGCGAGTTGACTGGCAAGATTTACTGTCACCGGACTTGAAGTATCACCTGTGTTTTCAAAACCGGCATTTCCAAGTATGTCGCCAGTAAATCCTATCGTTACACCCTTGAGAGTGCCTAAAGACGAGTTAAATTGTTGGATGCTCAAAGGTGCATCAACGATATTTGTCAATTTATAATCAAGGGAACTAGTGTACGAGAGAGAGGCTGCATTAGCTACTCCAGAAGTTGTAGCTATTCCTGCCAAAGTTGTCACAGCCGCAAGAGTGTTGAATAATTTTGTTTTCATGATGAAAGATTTTTTCTAAAACGAATCATTACGGGATTAGTAACTTACTTTCTAACTCTGAAACTTTACTTGTAGGCTTGATAAATACACGTAACTTTATGTAAAGCTTTTATATTCAAGTCCTTTCCGAAAGTATAGTTCACGATCGGTAAATATAAAGTTTTATTAAAAAAGAGAGACTTTGATAGTGGTAGTCTTATGTCGAAATACGAAGTTAGTGTTTGTGGTTCCTGAGAAGTAAGCTAGGTCTATCTAATTGAACATAAAACGCTCAGGGGTATAGATCCCCGATTTCTGCTGAAAAGTTGAGGATTTGGTTACTATGTTGATACTTACGTACTTAATTAGGGTAGTATCTCTGGTAAAAGTTGGTTCTACTGGGCTTCCGTACTGAAACTGCATATACTTAGTATTCTAATATATAAAATTACACGCAAAGTTATTTATAAAGTAATTTGTACTGAATAAAGTACGCTATTATCGCCAAAGCCAAGCTGAACTAGCATCGGAAATTGCTAACTATGTGACAAAGCTTCTGGCTAAAATAGGGCTATGTCTGAAACTTTGACTTCTGCAACTGCAACACGCCCCACGTTCATCCTCGTAGATGGGCACTCGCTGGCTTATCGTTCATACTTTGCTTTCGCCAAAGGGCGAGATGGAGGACTGCGTACTAAAGCAGGGATTCCTACGAGTATATGTTTTGGTTTTGTGAAGTGCCTGTTGGAGGTAATGGCAACACAACAGCCTCAAGCAATGGCGATCGCTTTTGATTTGGCTGAGGCAACTTTTCGCCACGAAGCTGATGAAACTTATAAAGCCGATCGCCCCGAAACGCCAGAAGACTTTATTCCTGACTTAGAAAACCTGCATGAGTTGCTGAATGGCTTCAATCTACCCTTTTTCACTGCCCCTGGTTATGAGGCTGATGATGTTTTGGGAACATTATCACAACGAGTAACTGCTGCTGGCTATAGGGTGAAGATTCTCACTGGCGATCGCGATTTATTTCAACTGATCGATTCTGACAAAGAAATCACTGTTCTAAATTTTAGTCCAGATGCCCTAAAGCGCTCTACAAATAGCATCACGGAATTTGAAGCAGAACAAGTCAAAGAGAAGATGGGCGTTTTGCCTTCACAAATTATTGATTTCAAAGCTCTTTGTGGTGATAAATCAGATAATATTCCTGGAGTCAAGGGAATTGGAGAAAAAACAGCAGTACAACTGCTAAATACCTATGGTTCACTTGAGAATGTTTATGCTGCGTTAGATGAAATTAAAGGCGCAACTCAGAAAAAACTGGCAGCAGGTAAAGAAGATGCCGAAAAGTCTCGCTATTTGGCAACCATAGTTTTAGATGTTCCTATAGAATTTAATTTAGAAGATTGCAAATTAAAAGGCTTTGATACAAGCGTCTTATCACCAATTTTAGAAAAATTAGAATTTAAGTCTTTTTTAGGTAGGATAAACGACCTTCAGCAACGTTTTGGTGGGAAAATTGAAGAAAAGCAAGAAGCCAAAATAGACGCAAGTAATTCTAACTCTACCAACTTAGAATTCAGCGCTGATGAAGATAATGATTTGTGGTTTTTCAGTGCTAGTGATACGGCAGCAGTCCCACAACAATCTACTTCCCCAATTACACCACACATTATTAACACTGAAGCCAAATTAACTGAGTTAGTGAAACTTTTGCAAAAATTCACTAATCCAGAAACACCCGTTGCTTGGGATACTGAAACTACCGCTTTAGAACCAAGAGATGCTGATTTAGTAGGAATTGGTTGCAGTTGGGGAACGCAACCAGATGAAGTAGCCTATATTCCTGTGGGGCACAAAACTGGGGAAAATTTGCATAAAGATTTGGTGTTAGAAGCATTACGCTCAATTCTTGAAAGTGCCGATTATCCCAAAGCTTTACAGAATGCCAAATTTGACCGCTTAGTTCTCAGGTGTCAAGGAATTAACTTGGCGGGAGTGGTGTTTGATCCCATGCTGGCAAGTTACATTCTAAATCCCGACTCAAGCCATAATTTGATGGATTTATCGCAGCGATATTTGGGATTGATAGCTAAAAGTTATTTAGATTTAGTTCTTAAAGGTAAAACTATCGCTGATATAGATATTACAGCCGTAGCAGATTACTGCGGTATGGATGCTTATTCTACCTTTGGTTTAGTGGCGAAATTGCGTGAGGATTTGGAGAAAATTCCAGCTTTGTCTAAGCTATTAGTGGAAGTTGAACAGCCACTAGAAGCGGTTTTAGCCGAAATGGAATACACAGGTGTTCGGATTAATTCAGCTTATTTACAAGAACTTTCGCAGCATTTAGAAACTGAGTTAGCTAGGTTAAAAGAGGAAGCAACTGAAATAGCTGGGGAAAATTTTAACTTGGGTTCTCCTAAGCAGTTGAGCCAAATCTTGTTTGAAAAATTGGGGTTAAGTACTAGACATTCTCGTAAAATTCAAACGGGTTACTCTACAGATGCAGCAACACTAGAAAGACTCCAAGAAGATGATAATACTGGGTTTGTTGAGGCGATTATTGAGTATCGCACCCTATCTAAATTAAAGTCTACTTATGTTGATGCATTACCTGCATTGGTGCGTCCAGATACCCAGCGAGTACATACTGATTTTAATCAAGCAACAACATCAACGGGTCGGTTATCTTCTTCTAATCCGAATTTGCAAAATATCCCTATTCGTACAGCTTTTAGCCGCCAAATTCGCAAGGCATTTTTGCCTGAAGCTGGTTGGTTAATGGTGGCTGCTGATTACTCACAAATTGAATTGCGAATTTTGGCTCATTTGAGTCAAGAGCCGATATTGGTGCAAGCATATCAGCAAAATGAAGATGTTCATACTGTTACTGCGCGATTAGTGTTTGAAAAAGAAAATATCACCTCAGAAGAACGAGGAATAGCAAAAACTATCAATTTTGGCGTGATTTATGGAATGGGTTCTCTCAGGTTTTCGCGCTCAACTGGGATAGATAAGTCCATTGCCAACGAGTTCATTAAGCGGTTTAATGAACGATATCCGAAAGTTTTTGGATATTTGGAGCGAGTCAAAAAAGAAGCGATCGCTCTTGGTTATGTAGAAACTATTTTCGGTCGCCGTCGTTATTTTGATTTTACTAATAACAGTTTACGCAAATTAAAAGGTAGTAATCCTGAAGATATCGATCTGAGTAAATTGAAGAATTTAGGCCCTTTTGATGCGGGTTTATTACGCTCTGCGGCTAATGCACCAATTCAAGGTTCCAATGCTGATATTATCAAAATTGCAATGGTAAGATTGCATGAGGTTTTGAAGAACTATCAGGCGCGTTTGTTATTGCAAGTTCATGATGAATTAGTATTTGAAATTCCCCCTAATGAGTGGAAAGAATTACAAGTGCAAATTAAGTCGGTGATGGAAAACGCAGTACAGTTGAGTGTGCCATTGCTGGTAGAGGCGCGTGTCGGTGAAAATTGGATGGAGACGAAGTAAGTTTAACTGGGGACTGGGAATTGGGGATTGGAACAATTACATTGAGATGGGCCTACATTTGTTTTAGCAGTTACAACAGGCCTAATCGATATCAATTTTAAAGGATGCTTTAAAAGTATTGCGCGATTGGAAATCGCGGCTACACAAACAAAGTCCACCTCCGTGGTAAGAAAAAATTAAGGGTCTTCAACCTGCGGAGGCAGGTTTTGTCTGTGTAGCCGAGGGCTTTACAAACATTCTATTATACTATTCTTAGTCATATAAGGAATTTTAATATGCATCGTCGTTGGCTCTTATCTGCTTTAGCAATTTTCTTGAGTATAGTTTTAATTGGTTGCACCACTGCAAATACTCAGCAACCACAAACCAAAGTGGAAAATAGCACTGAGGCGACTAACACGAACTCTCAACAATTATCAAAAGGCTTGGCAAAAAGAGTTGTTGCTCTTTCTTCCCTTTCTGCTGATATTATCTCTCGACTCGAAGCAACAAAAATTGTTGGAATTACTGGGAATAGATTATTTAAGAATGACTCAAGATTCAAGGATATTCCCCGCGTTAGTGAAGGTCAAAGTCCGCCAAATTTAGAGAAAGTGGTGGCACTAAAGCCAGATTTAGTTATTGGTGCTGAAGGTTTTTCTAACATTCCAATCCAAAAACTTCAGCAGCTAGGAATTACGACTTTGCTCACTAAGGTGAATAGCTGGGAATCTCTAGAAGAACTTACTAAAAAACTGGCTGGGTTAATTAATGCTGATCCTCAGCCTTTGTTAAATCGTTATAAAACTTTTTTGCCAGATAAGCCAACTCAGAGTCCTTCTACTCTAGCGCTGGTTAGTCGTCAACCAATTTTAGCGCCAAATAAAAATAGTTGGGCAGGGGATTTGCTGGCGAAGTTTCAGGCGAAAAATATAGCCGCAGATTTACAAGGAAAAAGCCCAGTTGGCGGCTATGTGACGCTTTCGGCTGAGAAAGTTTTAGAAGCAAATCCAGAGGTGATAATTTTAGTTAATCCTCCACAAGGAAATTCGGAAGCAGCACTTTTAGATTCTTTGAAAAAGGAGGCTTTTTGGCAGCAATTACAAGCAACTAAAAATAACCGAGTTTATGTGTTTGATTATTTTGGTTTGGTGAATCCAGGTAGTATAGATGCAATTGAAAAGGCTTGTCAGCAGCTTAAGCAAGCGTTGTTTGCATAACAAGGCAGTTCAACTTTCCCATCTAAAAACTAGTTATTTACAGTGTTGTTCAAGAAGAGATACAGCTAATTCAAAACTATTAGGTTGAGTTTGCACTGCATAGGCTTCTCTTTCTAAATCTTGCCGTTTAACATCGGTATAGCGTCTAAAAAATGGTCGAGCGTAATTGCTTGGTTGAATTTTTAAACCTAAAGTTTTTATTTTTCCTTTTCCGGCACATACCTGTGCTGCATGAACAGTTTCATGGATTAGTGTTTGAGTCCCAATATGTAACTCAAACACTACGGGATTAATCCAGATTTTTTTGTCAGCTTCTCTTAGTAACCCATAAGCTCCTCGCTTTGGTGGCAGTGCAATGATTACCTGAAACCCTTTCTTTTCTAATTGATTTTTTAAATCTACAAATTTTGACTCTAGATTGGGTGTTTGAGAAAGCAGTAGTAAGGAATTTAATATAAAAATTTTGCTCACTGCCTTTTTTAATTACTTCAAAACATTTCTATTCAATTCTAATGGCATGATGAAAGGAGAAATGCTTTCGTAGGCTTTAGCTGCTTGCAGTACCAGTAGATCTCTATATTTCGCGGCAACAATTTGTATCCCTACAGGTAAACCATTTGTAGTGAAGCCACAAGGTACAGACGCAGCAGGTTGTTGTGTGAGATTAAAAGGATAGGTAAAAGGTGCCCAATCGCGTTGCGGATTGTCAATAGATGATTGGGGTCTGTTTTGTCCAACTGGAAAAGCAACTGTAGGTAAGGTGGGAGTAATTAGTAAATCATAGTTTTCATGAAAGCGTTGCATTTGTCGTCCCAATGCTTCACGAGCATCTTGGGCGCTAAGATATTCTGATAGGGTGATGCGATCGCCTTCTTTGGCAATTGAGAGCAAGCCTTCTTCAATGAGAGCTTGTTGTTCTGGATTAAAGCCGCGCACTAACTTTGCTGCACCAGCTTGCCAGAAGGTTTGAAAAATACTGCGGGGATTTGCAAAACCAGGGTTAACTTCTTCAACAACAGCACCAAGTTTGGCAAAAATATCAACTGCGGCTTTAACTAAGGCAGCTACTTCTGGATCGACATCAGCGTAGCCAAAGTTAGGACTGTAAGCAATCCGCAGTCCCGCAACACCTTTATCTAAATCAACAGTGTAGTCTTGTTTGTCATTTGATAAAGCATACCAATCCCGCACATCAGGATGGGCAATAACATTCATCATGACTGCGGCATCAGTGACAGTGCGAACTAGAACGCCAATATGAAACAAAGTTCCTGTATGGGCTGATGGATAGCCAGCAACACGCCCAAAAGTGGGTTTTAAACCAAACACTCCGGTTAAGGCTGCCGGCGCTCTTGACGAGCCGCCCCCATCTGTACCGAGATGGAGTGTTCCCATTGCCAATGCAGCAGCAACAGCTGCCCCACCACTACTACCTCCAGGAGTCAAATCTGTATTCCAAGGATTGCGAGTAATCCCAGTCAGGGGGCTGTCGGTTACACCCTTCCAGCCAAACTCTGAGGTTGTGGTTTTTCCTAGTAGTACTGCTCCTTGTTCGCGCAAACGAGCCACCGCAGGGGCATCTTCTGGCCAAGGTTGATTGGAAGTAATCGCTTTACTGCCTCGTCGAGTTGGCAAACCCTTAGTTAAGAGTAAATCTTTGACGGTAAAGGGTATACCATCCACCAAGCCAAGGGGATTTCCATTCAGCCAACGCACCTCGGAAGCCTCTGCTTCAGCAAGAGCGGTTTTTTCATCAACGATCGCAAATGCATTAACTTGGATATTGTAAGTATTAATTCGCTCTAGGGCAGCTTTGGTTGCTTCTGTTGGTGACAACTGGCGAGCGCGATATAACGACAAAAGCTTAGAAGCCGAGAAATCAGCAATATCTGACATATTTAGGATTGAAAAAATGATTTGTGAGCAATTTTTGGTTAAAAATCCGGTATAACTATCAAATTACCGTAGTTTGTCTCACAACTCAATCTTCAAACCAGTAGTGGATGATAAGCGATCGCTAAAGCTATTCCCAGTCTCAGACTGGGAATGAAACAAAAATCTTAATCTTTTGCAGAACTAATTGGTTTTTGACCAAAGGGGATATTCTTTCTACCTTCACGAGACACACCCCCAAGGCTGCGGAAATACAGTCCTCCAATGGTGAGTAAAAATGTCACATATCCCACTGCTTGCACAAGATAGAGATTGTCTCTATAGCCAAATAAAGATTTGAGAATAATGCCAGGAAACTGTTCGTCAGGCAAGATTGTGGAAGTATTGGAAACCATTGGCCCCAAAATACAGGAGTGGACTTTTGTAAAACGTTCGTAATAAAAACAAAGGTTTTCTGTGGCACGACTGCTCAGGGCAAGGTTCCCTACGGCTTCGTCAAAGTGTTTCAAGGCTGAAACTACCAACCCAGCGACAATCAACACTAATAAAACGCCCATTACCTGGAAAAACTGGCGGATGTTAATTTTGACACCCCATTTAAATAGCAGCACTCCAATGGCAGATGCCGCTACTAAACCAGCAATAGCGCCCAAGGCTGGCATTAATCCCTGTTGAAAATTAGCGGCAACAAATAGAACAGTTTCAAAGCCTTCGCGGACAACAGCAATTAAAATTAAGGTAAAAACACCCCAGCCAGCATTTGAGTTTTGTGTCAGCGCTTCTGTTACTGCTCCCTCAACTGTAGCTTTCATGAATCTGGCTTGTTTAGTCATCCAGATTAGCATCCAACTGAGCATTGCGATCGCTAATACACTAAACACACCTTCTAGCGCTGGCTCAACTACAGTGGTGTATTGAGGATTCGCGGCTCCCAGTATTTGAATTAACCAACTGAATAGCACACCTATTAAGGCACTGACGACAATGCCAACGCCGACACCAGCATATACCCAAGAGTTGAGTCGGGATTGTTTCGCTTTTTTCAGCAAAGCTAGCACAATGCCAACAACAAGGGCAGCTTCCACCCCTTCTCGGAGTGTTATGACAAAAGTGGGTAGAGCAGTACTAAAATTCATTTTTTGTCCTTTGTTTTTTGTCCTTAGTCATTAGTCCTTTGTCCTTAGTCTTTTGAATTGTTTTTGACTAATGATCAATGACTAATGACTAATGACTATTAGCTAAAATCGCGTAACATCTTTTTCAGTTCGAGATTATGCATCTCTTCTTGTCCAATCATACCGCGAGCGAATTCTTCTAAGTAAATACTGGCATTGGTGACAGTTTCGAGCAAGTTTTTATACAGTTCCAATGCCTTTTTTTCATGGGATAAACTTTCTTCCAAGATATCCTTGACTTTATGCTGATAGGTTTCTTCCATTGGGGCGATTTTCAGGGAGGGATGCCCATCTAAACCGGTGAGAATTTCTCCCACTTGTTCGGCATGAAGTAAAGACTCACTTGCCTGTGCTTTGAAAAAAGCCACGATTGGAATGCGGTTAGGGCCTGTTACCATCAAAGAATAATGTGTATACCGCACTACCCCTGCTAGTTCAAATTCCATGATGGCGTTCAGCAGGTCAATGGTCTTTTTATAGTCAAGTTCTTGCATCAGTTGTTAGTTCAAGTAACGAATGGAGTGTAATTAGTTAGGAGTTAGAAGTGAGGAGTTGAAAGTTAGGAGTTAGTAGTTTGGGATTCATAACTCATAATTCGTAACTCCTAACTCTTAACTCCTAACTATTTTAAACTCCTTAACCTATACTTTCCATTAAATTAAAATGTTATCGCTGTGCTTGGGTATTGGATTTGTCAACCACTTTTTGAGAGTTTTCCTCAATGGTTTTCACTAGCTTGGTAACATCATTAGGAGTTTTAACTGCTTTTGCTGGTGGGATGGCGGCGGGCCAAACTTTTATTAGTTCAGCAAAACTAGCATCGATCGCTTTATGTGCTTCGGGATCTGCTTGAGCTACTTGACTAGAAATTCCTTTGTATAATTCATTGGCGTAAATGACAAAACCACGGGAGTCTTGATACTCAATTGGCGCAGTTATTTTACCATCTGCGATCGCCGCGCCATATTCTGAGTTGGCTGAATCTAGTAGTTCGTTAATTACCTGTAGCGTAAATCCTGGTTTTGAGCGTTGAGCTTCTGGCAAAGCTGCGATCGCGGAATCAACTGCTTGTACAGAAGAAGTAAAATTAGTTTTAACTTTACTATCCTTCGGACTAGATTTCACTAAATCCTGCAAACTTACCAAAGTTGTCTTAAATTCTTTGACTTTGCGCTCATTAAGTTGCTCTTCTACGTCAACGTAAATTTCTTCAACTGGATGCCCAATATGAGGTTCTGCCTGTTTCGGCTGATTCTGATCTAGCAGTTCTCGTGCTACTAAAAGATGCCCTTTCATTAAGCCTAATTTCGACATATAGTCAACATCTTTTGCCTCACCTGTGAGTACCACTTCTTGAACACCAACCTGATCTTTAATTTGGTCGAACTGCTCTTGAGTAATTACTTTTTTAGTAACTAAATCTTCTGGGCTACCATAAGGACGAGCTGCCTGAATTTTGTTCGATAAAGCCGGAACACCTAGTTTGGCTTCAAATTTATCTAATTCTGACAAGATAGCAGTGTTAATGTTAATTTTTTCTTTGCTACTGTGACCACTATGACTGTTATTACTTACTGCCTCTGTAGCGGCAGGGCTAGCAACGGGTGCTGATGGATTTTCTGCGGTTGGTGTACTACTACAGGAACTCAAGCTAACTATTAAGGCTGCTGCTGCTGCTAAACAGATATAACGAACTTTTATCATCTTTGCTCCTCGCACAACTAAAAAAGGTATTAATTGAAACATTTCAAACTATTACTAAAAACTAGTTTGTTTGACACATTGTCATAGATTTTACTGTCTCATATAATGAGATTTTTTATTAACTATTTATCTAAAACTTTAATAAATTAATTACGAATTACTACTAATATTGTCAGGATTTTTTAGCAGGATTTTGAGAGTTACTCTGGGCAAGTACTTCAAATTGACCCATGCAACCGTTTTCTGCGATCGCATCCTGATGGGGATGGAACATATACTTACCTGGATAACGAAAAGCAAATTCTAAGATGTGCCTTTCTGCGACACCCATCGTAATCACATCCGCTTTCTCGCTAGGAGTCATAGTCATGCCGTAGCGATAGACATCAAAAAAGTTGGCGTGGAGATGAAACGTCACGGCCGGATCGTATTCAATGATGTTGAGGACATACAGCCGAATCAACTGATCTTTGTAAATGCCAATGGGATGATGCATGTAATAGTGAGGCAGACCGTTGAAGGCGTAATAATCGTTATGGCTATCATCATTCACGTCATACCCACCCATTACTAATACGATTTCATCAGCTGGGGGACGGTGAGTCGGCGGATCGATGATAAACATTCCGTACAGTCCCTTGGCAATGTGGCGGGTGACTGGTTCAATATGGCAGTGGTATAAATGAACCCCATAAGGTTCAGCATCAAATTCGTAGATTGTGGCATTACCATTGCTGATTGGGCGAACACCATCCATTTCTGCTGGATGAACGCCATGAAAATGCAAAGAGTGAGAATGTCCCGCATTATTGAGAAATAGTACCCGGATGCGATCGCCTTGTTTTGCCCGTAGCGTTGGCCCTGGTATGCGACCGTTTAAATCCCAGATGTTATAAGAGACAGCACTATTGAGTTTTATGATGGAAGTACCAGCAGTTAATTGAAATTCTCGGATAGTCCGCCCATTTTCTTGCTTCACCGTCCCATAATCAAAATCCCTCAACATCTTCATCGGATTAGTAACGTCATCTGGTGCTTCTATATTGAGTGGTGGCACTTTGACGGTTGACTTACTTTGTAGATTTAGCATCTGCCAAAGTCCAGCTGCACCAGTCACTCCAGCACCCGCTAGGCCCAGCTGCAATAATTGACGGCGGCTCCAAGGTTTGCCGTTACCCAGAGCGAAGTTGTTGGGCATGACATTGTAGTTACGGTTAGCGCTATAAAAGAATTGCAAAAGATTTGCAATTGCTTTTAAATATTAGAGGAATTAATAATTATTGTCAATAATTTTAGAGTGCTTCCTAATTGCTAGTGTAAGTTATTAGATTTAGAGCAAGCAAGAATCATTCGCTAAAAACTCTAGCAAAATTTTCTTAACTTTAACAGTATTTATACGTTTAATTATGTATAAATTATATTGGAAATAAGCTAGTTGCTTCATGCCGATTCCTGATATGCTTATTGCTTGAGCAGTACTTAGAATACAAACAATGTGTATAGTAGCACCTTAGAAGATATGGACGCAAGCAAGAAACTGTCGCTAATCTCTAGCGTATTTAATTAGCTTAGAGATAACATAAATTGCGTTTCTTCAAGTCATTTTTGATGCTTGGCAATATGAGCATTTTTAATTTTTATCTGTTACCTTCGTATTCGTAGCATTGAAAATGCCGTTACTCTAAACCATGTGTCATTCTTTTGTTATTTGTATGGACTTTGTGTGTAAAATTCTGCATCGTGATGAGCCGATGTTCAAAGAATAGTATAGTATTCACTAAAGCCAAACTACACAATACATTTGATACACACTTGTCAAATACAAAGTTGATCGTATATCTTTTTCCAATCAAGGGGTGTCATACCCTTTGATTGATGGATTACCCAAATTTATTATAGGATGTCAAAAATGACTACTTTTTCTCATATTTCAATATTGCAGAAGACCGCAGGTGTTACCTTATCCAAGCCTGTGCAGGTAACGCTCTATATGCTGCTATCTTCTTTAGTTATCTGGACTGTGTTGTTCTCTACCTATCCTGCGGTTCATAACACAGCACACTCAACACGTCACCATACATTAGGCGTTGCATGTCACTAAATTATTATAATCTCAAGATTTTTTAGGTGCATGAAGCTTTGCTAGGTAACATAGCGCGGATTTTGTGCCAGTGTTTTTGATTGGAAATGACTTTTAGGTTTTGTAGAGATGCTTTTTTTCCATCTCTACATCACCTTAACTTAATTTAAGATGATGTTTGATTTATGATTAATTATTGCACTTAAACTATAATAATAATCTGGAATAACTTTCATCTACTGCTATTAAAGTTTCAGTCACAGAAAGGACATAAAGTTAACATTTACCATAAGTTATTATGAAAAAATATCGGCTTTTTGGAGTTATCAGCGCTGTTTGTATCGCTTTGTCAATTCTTTATTCTTTTGTGGGAAATTCCCAAACTCCTTCATCCAGAGTGCTACTTTCCACCAACCCACCTTTAGAACGTATTCTGCCCTTTGAAGCAGAGGCAGAAAAACCGCAATCTCCTGTTAAGCTGACACTACAAGCCGTTGATGCTGCGGGTAAATCTTTAACAAATGCCAATATTAGTTTACAAATTTTGACACCGCCGCGTAATCCTTGGTTAACAACGGATTTTCCCATTGTCGAGGGAACAAAATTGTTACAAATGAATGCTAATGCACTTGATGGTAAGCTAGAAATTCAGCAGATGTTACCCATACGTGGTAATTATCAACTATTAGTTAAAGTGTCACCTTTGGTAGCAAATAGTTTTACTGCTTATGAACAAACTTTAAATCTGCATGTCCGAGAAAATCCAGTCAAATATAAATATTTTGTTGCGATCGCAGCTATATTACTGTCACTTGGATTGTTGGGTGGTTGGGTTATTGGCGGACAAGAAGAACTACAACAAGGAGAAATCGCACCCCAGTCAGTCCGGCTTTTATTAAGTGCATTGACTGTAGTGGCTATAGTAACCCTATTAGTTATTAATATTAGTGCAGAAGTTGCTGAAGCTCATGGCAGTGAACATCACCCAAGTAGTAGCGAAGTAATCGCACCATCATCCCAAAAATCTCAGGGATTAGAAATTAACCTTGAGGGAGATAAAAATGCAACTGTCGGAAAACTTGCAAATTTAGCGTTACAGGTGAAAGATACCGCAAGCGGACAACCAATCATAGATGTAGCATTACAGGTAAAAGCGATCGCCACAGAACATAATTTAACAGTCTTTGATTACAAAGGTATTCCCGACGATCAAGGTAAGCTAATATGGCAAGAACAATTTTTTGATGGTTCACCCCACACAATCGAGGTAGAAGCAACTCCTATAGCAGGATCTAACCGTCAATTTACACCAGTGAAGGTAGCGCAAGAAGTCGAAGTTAAAGCGATCGCACCACCAATTTATATCCGATTGATTGGTTTATTCTACTTTACAGTCTTTGTCGGCATTGGTATGGCAATTGGATTGCTAATACAAAATCGACGAAAACCACAAGCAAGGGTAAATTAAGTCATATTGACTGCTTGACTGTATTAATCGGTCAAAATAGTGTGGTTTTTTGACCACACTATATTTTTGTATATAGCAATTTTAACCACTCTCGTAATGTCTGGGGTTTATCTTGCAGTTTTAAGCTAGTTTCTGCGATCGCTCAAGCAGATGACAGACGTATACTATATGTGCGATTCGTTGGTTAGAAACTAGACCTCATAAGGATTCTAGGGGATTAGCCGC
>NZ_JABXKK010000069.1 GCF_017115045.1 Nostoc sp. NMS8
TGATGGCATTATCTAGACTCCATAGATGATTCTTTTTGTCAATGCGTAAGTCCTATATTTATTCATCAATCCTGAATTCTAACTATTTTAACGTGAGTTCGACGAACCTTTCCCTGCCTTGAACTTTAGTTCAAGTCTATCCCTCTCCGAGTCGGAGAAGGACAGTTTTGCGTAGTAAAACCAGGGAGAGGTTTTTTGATTGAGCAAATTGGGTAGATATTATATGAGCAATCGAATTCACGTTATTTTAAGTTGATATGAAAAACACCTGTCTGCTAATTAGCAAACAGGTGTGTCTTTGAGTAACGAAGTTTCGTTGAGACTCGGTTAAATCTTAGCAGTAGAATCAACTGATGGTTGAGACTGATTAACCGAATCTAACTTTGGCAAAAGCACTAGATTTTGTGCTTTTACATTACTGTTGATTGTTGCTTGCAAAAATGGGGTATGAGAAATGGAATTGTTCGCCAATGTAAATAGCGGATTTGACAAAATACCTGCTAAAGAAGTGGCAATTAATGTTACTACCAATCCGATCTGCAAAGGTCTTAGTCCAGGTAAATCCCAACGCACTTGGGGATAATTCTTCACCGCATCAGACATTTCATGGGGTTCTTTAACCACCATCATCTTCACTACACGAATGTAATAGTAGATGGAGACGACGGTGGTAACTAAGCCCAGCAAGACTAACCAATAAAGACCTGCTTGCCAACCAGCCCAGAATAAGTAAATCTTGCCGAAGAACCCAGCCAATGGTGGAATACCACCCAAGGAAAGCAGGGAAATACTCAACCCTAGTGTTAAGAGTGGGTCTTTTTGATATAAGCCAGAGTATTCGGTAATCTGATCGGTTCCGGTGCGTAGTGAGAACAGGATGATGCAGGTAAAGCCGCACAGGTTCATGAACAGGTAGACCAGTAGGTAAAATATCATACTGGCATAACCCGCCTGTGTACCAGCAATCAAGCCAATCATCACAAACCCAGCTTGAGCAATGGATGAATAAGCTAGCATCCGTTTCATGGTGGTTTGGGCTAGGGCGACAACATTACCCAAAATCATGCTGAGAACGGCTAGAGCGGTGAAGACAAACCTCCACTCGTCAGCAACGAGAGGGAAGGCTGTTGTTAGCAAGCGGATGGCTAGGGCAAACCCAGCCGCTTTGGAACCGACAGATAAAAAGGCGATGACTGGGGTGGGAGCGCCTTCGTAAACGTCTGGTGTCCACTGGTGGAAGGGTGCTGCGGAGATTTTGAAGCCAATACCTGCGATCGCAAAAACCAGGGCAATCACTAAACCTAAAGATTGTCCCACTTTCGCTGTGGCAATGCCATTTGCGATCGCACTTAGTTCAGTTTGTCCTCCAGATAGTCCATACAGCAGGGATACACCGTACAAAAATATTGCTGTACTGGAAGCTCCAATTAACAAGTATTTCAGCGCCGCTTCATTGGAGCGGGGGTCACGCTTAGTATAACCTGTCAACAAGTAAGAGGAGATACTCAGGGTTTCTAGGGAGATGAAAATCATCACCAACTCACTAGCCCCGGATAAAAACATTCCTCCTAAAGTAGCACTCAGCAAAATAGCGAGGAATTCGGCTAAAGCAGTGCCACTCTGCTCAACGTAGCGAATTGACATCAGTATAGTGGCGATCGCAGACAAGGCAATAATACCGCGAAAGACAATACTCAGGTCATCACTGTTAAAGCTGCCGGTAAAACCGATGGGATTAGGAGAGTCCCATTGAAAATATAGGGCGACAATCGAAGCAAATAAACCTGCGATCGCTAGATATCCAATCCAGCGCGCGGATGTACGCCCCAAAATCAAATCAACTATCAAAACCCCCAAGAGGGTGAGAATAACAATCCCCTCTGGCAAAATCGTTCCAGCGTTTAGCTGGGATGCAATATTAGCAAAATCCATGAGATGTATAGGTTTTGGCGATTAGACATTAAGGCTAACTCTGTTCACTCTAGCAAGTTTTCTAATCCCCGGACTAGCTCTTTTAACAAGAGCTTAACAGCTTGGGTGCAGATGGCGATTGCACTAACTTCACTGGCTTACCAGCAGGTTTCTCAGTATTTAGGGATTCACCTAAAAACTTTCATCTTGTTTTTTACAGCTATTTTTAGGTAATTAGACCATGCGGTAGGGGCAATTCATGTAGGCGCAAAGCGGCTTCCCGCAGGGTATTGCCCCTACTTAATCTTGATTACATAAATAATAATGCCGCAGGTGCGATCGCTATGTACAAAAAGCTCATTAATAATTAATAAGGGCACAGCATTGCTGTGCCCCTAGAATATTCATAACTCCTAACTTTATCAAAAACCGACAGATGGCAGCTTGCCTTGTAACGACTGAAATTTGGCTTGAACACAGTTTGCACAATTGCAACCAAGCTGATCAATAATCGGATGAGATGTTTGAATCAAATTTGGTGTTGCCAGATCGGGAATTTGTTGTGTAGATACTACCGTCATAATTTGGGTAGCGTATGAAGATTTCAGGCTAGATGCGTTTGCTGGATTGACTATCAGCAGCATGGATACTAGAAATGCGGGACAGGCAAGTAAAATCAGTTTGACTATGTTCATAATTTACACAAAGATAGCTTTGCTGTATCAGCATAGCTAATAAGTTGCCCAGCTTCAATTTTAATTACTAAGTATTGCTTAACTACGCCCAAATCCTTGACCCCGCAAAACCTTTGACCAAATAACTAATTCACCCTGTTCACCGCCTGCGGCCAATAACTTACCTTGGGGATGCCAAGCGAGGCTAGAAAATCCTGCTGAAACACCTGTGATAATTTGGGATACTTCTTTGGCTTTGTTCCACAAACACAACCAGCCGTCAGCCGCCGCAGAAGCGAGAAGGAAGCTTTTGGGTGCAAAGGCGATCGCATTAATCACACCCACATGATTAGTTAATACTCGCGCTTCCCAGCCTAAAGTATCATCCTCTAGCTTTTCCCACACCACAATACCTTCAACGCTAGAAGATGCCAATATTGGCGCACCCACTTTAGTCATAGCTTCCGACCATGCCAATTGGCGAATTTTACCAGGGAAGCCGCGCATCACCCAAGGATCGGGGTTGTTCCATTCTAAAACGGTGACACTGCGATCCATGTTGCCAGAAGCCAGGAATTTGCCATCGGGCGACCAAGCCATCGCGACACTGACAGTAGTCATCTCTAGGTTGTATGGTTCTTCATCCCAGTTTTGACTATGCCAAATTTTGACTCCCTTATAACCACTAATGGCTAAGTATTCGCCGTCAATGCGCCAATCTATACCCAATACTGAAGAGTTGTCGAAATTCAGTGTCACGACAATTTCACGAGTATCTGCATCCCAAACTTGGACGTAACGCCCTAAACTAAAAGCCAGTTGGTTACTGGTATAATTCCAAGCTAGCTTGTCAACCCATGCGGGGGCATTTTCTAACGTGGCGATTAATTCAGTGTCGCGCCAAATTTTTACCTGTCCATCTTGTCCACCAACGGCTAAAAATTTTCCATCTGGGGAAAAGGCGAGACAGTCTACTGATTTACCGTTACTAGTTTGTAAGCTTGTGAGTTCGCCATCATTCCACAGAACGACTTCCCCGGCAGCAGAAGTTGCTGCTAAAGTTTTACCTTGTGGCGACCAAGCGATCACAGTTACATAATCTGAAAGTGTCCCTGAATAGTGTTGTTCAAATTCCTTAGATTTGGTTGTGGAGTTCATATTTTTTACAGAAGTTAGGAGTTAAGAGTTAGGAGTGATGAGTTAAAAATTCCTAACTCCTAACTTTCTATTTACGCTAAACAAGCGAGAAAATCTTGCTTGAGTTGCGCTGCATCAAGGTTGCGACCGATGAAGACTAGTTCGTTTTTGGGGGTTTCGCTTGGTTTCCAGGGGCGATCGGGTTTGCCATCGAATATCATGTGTACTCCTTGGAATACAAATCGATTCTCTTCTCCAGCAATATTTAAAATGCCTTTCATCCGAAAGATATCTGGGCCTTGGGTACGCAGTAACTCGGAAATCCAAGCGTTTAATTTTTCTCCATCAACTGCACCCGCTTCTACTAAAGCCACAGAATAGACAGTTTCATCGTGTATGTGGGCATCTTCGCCTAAGAAATCTGGATCAATTTCTAATGCGCGTTCTAAATCAAAGGCTTTTACACCTAATAAAGCATCCATTCCTAGTTCAGAATTTTGGGTGCGGTAAATTTTTGCGATCGCATTCATCGCCCGAATCCGTTTTTCTAATTCATCCAATTCTCCCGGCGCTACCAAATCTGTTTTATTAAGTAAAATTACATCGGCAAAGGCAATCTGTTCTTGTGCTTCGTCTGCATCCCAGTGCTGCCAAATATGCTTGGCATCTACGACTGTCACCACCGCATCTAGAGACAGTTGACTTTGCAAATCTTCATCAACAAAAAATGTCTGAATCACTGGTGCAGGATCGGCTAATCCAGTTGTTTCAATTACTAAATGGTCAAATTTATCGCGCCGCTTCATCAAATTGCCAATGATGCGAATTAAATCGCCGCGTACTGTACAACAGATACAGCCATTGTTCATTTCAAATATTTCTTCATCTGCATCGATAATCAATTGATTATCAATACCCACTTCCCCAAATTCATTGACAATCACAGCAACTTTTTTGCCGTGTTCGTAGGTGAGGATGTGATTAAGTAGAGTCGTTTTACCTGCTCCCAAATAGCCAGTCAGAACAGTAACGGGAACTGAATTGTTGATTACGTCAGCCACCATACTCTAAATTCCCCTTGTCTCACCTTATGGATAATCATTATCGCCCATGATAAATCTTTTTATATTTTTGTGCGAACTTGCTATTGTTTTGGGTTTCAGCAAAATCATCACATAATTTAATCAAAAAAAAATTTTTAATTTCGCACCAAGACGCAAAATTATCTTTACGTCTTGGTGCGAGGATTTAATTTTATGAAGATAATAAAAAATTTTGAACTGCTTCTAAAACAACTGCTGGATATTCTTCATGCAGTCCCAAAGAACCGGAAATAACAACGCTTTTCACTCCTGATAAGGCTACCAAAGCGTTCATTTCTTCTCGTGATTTAGGAGGACTGGATTCCCCAATTACTACCATGAGCGGTACGGTTAAAGACTTTACAAGTTCTAAAAAATCAGATTGTTCGCGTACAGCATCGAGATTACCAGTTACAAAGGCAGCAGATGCAAATCGCGCTCCTGGTTGTTGAGTTGTTTGCCATTTTTTTTCAATGAAACTGGGTGTAATTTTAGCCACGTCAGTAAAGACATGACGGCGGTACATAAAACTTAAGAAAGATTGAGTAGTGTTGAGTTTGTAGAGAGCTTGACCAAGTATAGGCGATCGCACCAATCCTCTCACAATACCAGCTATTTGCTGACTTGCCCCCATTGTCGGCAAAGGCCCACGCCAAGTAGGAGCTAACAATACAATCTTTGAGAAAACAGCCTGTTTCACAGCTAATTGTAAAACGTAACTAGCAGCATGACCAGCCGCTACTACAGTAATGGAAGTATTAAAAACAGCTTTGACAAAATCTTCCAGAAATTGCTGATATATTTCCGGTCGATAATTCAAACTAGGGCGAGAAGATTCACCAAATCCAGGCCAGTCTATAGCTACGACTTGAAAATTGGGAGCTAGTAACTTGGCAAGTTCGCCTACTTCCAAACGCGTCGAAACACTGCTGAAAGATGGTAGTAGCAATAGCGGTGAACCTTTACCAAGAGTTTCATAAACAACGCGCAATTGCTGATTTTCCCAATTCCAGAGATATTCTTGAACTACTCCACCAAAGCCAATAGCAGCAGAGGTAGATAATGCATTGGTTGACATAAGACTAAATTTTGGTAGTTGTACGCTATTTGTCACTTGTCCTTTGCAAATGACAAATGACAAATGACTAATGACCAAGTTTAGTTAGGCAAATCTAACTTAAATTCCAATGCTTTTTTTTGCATGGTTTTAAAAATGTTGTAAAACCCATTAGCACGGGAAGGTGTCAGGCTAACGTTTAAACCTGTTTCTTGAATAAAATCTGGGGTAAGTTGGACAATCTCAGTTGGCGTTAGTCCCTGCAATCCTTCAACCAGAAGCCCTACTAATCCTTTAGTTAACTGGGAATCGGAATCGCCCTGAAATATAACCTTACCGTCATCCAACCCTGCGGTGATATAAACTTGAGACACGCAACCAGGAACTTTATTTTCGGGTAACTTATCGGCTTCTGGGAACTCATTGAGCTTCTGAGCATACCAGATTAGTTGTTCGTAGCGCCGCTTCGGTTCAGAAGCGCGTTGAAAGCGCTGGACAATTTTAGCTAGCGCAGGTGGCAAAGAATCTAGAGTTGAGGACATAACAGAAGCAGCAAACGATCGGTATCACTTTGAGTTTAAATTATCTTTAGAGCGATGCCTACGGCGGGCTGCGCCTATGCGCTTCCGGTTCACGTCGCCATATCAGCTAGCTATAACAAATATTATTGATTATAACTTGTCAAATTCAGAGAATTACTGCGTAGGCGCAGCCCGCCGTAGGCATCGCATTCACATCGTTCAGATTTTTTAAGGCATCTAATGATAAAAACTTAATTTTTTTATCAGCAAGCTTACAAAAACTATATTTGCATCAATATATACTTTTTTATTACGTAAGTATGATAATTGAGTGAAATTTATATATCGTTTGATTTGATTGAGATTTTGAACGCTCCTAGCTCTAAGGTACGCCTCAGTGTGACTAGTGTAGATGCAATTCGGAATTATAAAATTAGCTGCAAGTAGATTTCACTAAGCAGCTAGATAATAATCGACAATTAAAAATTAAAAATCAAAAAAAATTCTGATTTTTAATTTTTAACTTCTCTCCCTGACAGATTAATTCGTAGTTTGTGCAGCTAGCATCTGCTTCAGCTTTTCTAATTCCGAAGCCCAACGAGGATCTGGACGAATAGCGTCTGAATCGGTAGTTGTGGTACTGCTTTCACGAGAACCGCCGCCACCGCCGCCACGACGAGGCTTCTTAGAACTTTTCTCACGGCGGCTACCTTCTCTGCTGGGGCTAGGAGTCGGGGTACTACTACTAGCAAGAGTAACTGGTTTAGGAGCTTGCTCCTCGCCCTCTTCACCCTTTGTCCGAGGTAATGCCTTCTCTAGCTTAATGGGAGTGTCTTTGAATAGCTGACCATTATATTTTTCAATGATTTCGTCAGCTTGTTCGTCATTGTTGACTGTCAGAAAACCGAAACCACGGCATTTGCCAGTTTTGCGGTCTTTAATTAATTTAGTAGTTACAGCATCACCTTCTGCTGCAAAAACTGCTTGCAGATCTTGACGATCTATTTCATCTTTAGGCAGATTACCTATATATAGGCGAACGGACATGAACTATACCTCCAGAGTTAAATCAACATGGCAAGGCGAGAAAACAATCACTTGGCTTAGGCTTTTAACTTTTAAATAGATGCTATTGACCAAGACTGCCATAAACCCATTTTTTTGCTCGAAACTGTCAACCTATACAACAATACAGTTTTTCGTCGGGATCAAGCTTGTTTAATTAAAAGGCTCACATTATGATGAGCTAATAACACCTTAATTCTAAGAATTGTAAATTTAATAGCCTAGTGCCTGCTAAAGTACACGCTTTCTTTCATGCTCTTTTTCGCAGAATCAAATACCATTCCCTACATTACCACGGTATTTTCTACGTAGCTAGTTTAGCGCATATATTTCCGGCATTACTATTACTGCATCGTAACATGAAACACATTTTTTTATTCAAGAGAGCATATTTTGAGACAAAAACCAGCCATTGGCTGGTTAATTTTCTGCTGTGTTGGGAGGATAAAAGGTATGAAGCAGGCGAAAAAGCATCCGAATTAATAACTAGGCAGTAGTGCTGAGTTATATCGGCTGCTATTGTTTGTGTGAATAAATGTAACACTTGTAAAGAAAACCTGCAACTTTTGTTTACATTCTGATTTGTCCTTTGTCATTTGGAGTTAAATAACTCTTAACTCCTCACTCCTTACTCAGCACTATCTTTAACCAGTAAGAAAAACGTATGCGCCCCAAGCCTGTGCTGCAACTGCTAAAAAAGTAGACCAAATGGGATGAGGGCTATGAATGGTTTTGCCACTTTGAGTTTGTAGGGTTTGGATATCAATCCAAGGTGTTGCTCCTCGCCGAAACCAACCTGTGACGATAATTTGCCTACCAATTAGATCCTGGTGATTGACTGACTGTCCTAGCCAAGAAATGTGGTGTAATTTCACCAAACCCGCGCTGGATTGGAAGATTAAATCTTGCGCTAGGGAGTTACTAGTGCCTTGACGACCTAATAATTTGCCCACCAGACGCACGCTGATGCTGTCAATGGGTAAGGCAGAAGGGTCAGATAACAGGTTGGGTAAGCTGTCATCAGTTTGCACAGTGGCAGGTTTGATATCCGGGAAGAAAGAATTAATCCGCACTAATGTACCGATGCTAAAGCCAATCAAAAGGCAGCCTGTAATGAAAGACCAATCTTCATAGATCCACTTTAGATTTAAAAACTTGAGTGCAAATGCTAGTTGCCAAGTTAGCCAGACTAAAGCTGCAAACGAAACCCCTAGAGGAATTCCCAACCAAGGAGCGATTTGTAATAAGAAAGACTGTCGCTTAACCTTTGATGGTTCATTAGCAAAATGTAGTTCGGTGTCTAGATGCCAGTGACGGGCTATTTGGCAGAGGCGTTCGATGCGATCGCCCATTAAAGGGTGGCTATTATTAATCGTAAACCATTGGCGATAGGGATTGGCAGTATCCCACTTCAAAAATGATTCAAAAGATAAATTGCTGGCAATAGTGCCCAAAGATAAACTCTGCTGGTGGCTAACTGGTGTCAGGAGATTTAAGCTTTCTAGTTGCCAACTTGTCTCTTCTTCTTTTTGGATGTCAGCGGCAACGCCAATGGCAATTTTAAGTAAAGCGCGAATTAGGGCATTGGGATTACCAGTAATTTCAGCAGCAACGCGATCGCTATAATAAAGCCGCAACCGCGACAACCACAATGCAGTTCCAGTCAGCAAACACCAAACTCCATAAATTAAAGTTGCCAGAATTGCCACCGGCCAGCGCCAAATTTTTGCTGATATTCTGTCGCCTAACTCCGACACTTGCTGATATAGCTTATGAATTGGTAGTGTCACCAGCAGCAACAAAGACATTACAGCAAAATCCCAGTGAGCAATATGCCCTAGTTGTGTGGCGTAAATAATGGCGATTTCATCATCTGCTAGTTGTTCTAATAGTCCTTGACTCACAACAATCCTGGCATTACGTGGTAAACTACCATAAGTCAGGATAATTGGTGCAGCCGTTGGTAAAATCCGCAGTTTGGGTAACGGCCAGTGGCGCTGTTGGCAACAACGTTGTAGCACCCGAACGGCTTCACGGCTATGAGCATTCAATACATCTTTAGAGAATTCTCGCTGACCATACAAGTTCGCCAATAGCAGATCCAGCAACCAAGGTGATACTCCGATCAAAATCACCAATACTATTAGCAACAACTTAGTAGGGTCGTGATATAAAAGCTGCAACGGCTCCAGATAAGGAAGTTTGACTAAAGTCTGGTTGATAAATCCCATTGCTAACTTGAGCATTTCCCGCATCACCCAAAACAAGGCAATGAATGTTCCTGCTGACAGTAACCGCAAAGGAATTAATTTCGGTTTACGTAGTGGTTGCCATGCTCTGGCGCGTTGTGCTTGTCGCCAATAAATAACGCCGAATAGTTTGGCTTGAGTGCGGGTTACAGAACCCATGAAGCCGTTTAGGGGTGTAGCCAGTGGGGGTGGGGGTGGTGGTGTCGCCACTGTAGCTTTGAGTTTAGGTAGTGGCACCATCGACGGGGTTTCGTTGCTCTTGGTTTCGATTATTCGATCGTCTGGCTTTTCCTCTAATGTAGGAGTTTCTGGGGGAGTAACAGGGGTTGAATCTGGGATTGAATCTGGGGCTGAATCTGGATTTGAATTCTCAAAGGCAACAAATCCAGTTTCGACATTTGTTGATTCTTGCTCAGTTTTTTTACGTTTTGTCAGGTGTTCGAGAGCGCGTGTTGCCCACTCTTGAACTTGTGGGTTGTTACTCTCAATGAGATTTTGGGAAATAGCGATCGCTTTGGGAACTTCGCCAGTGCGAGCAAAAGCCATCACTAAACCAACCTGGGCTTGTAGACTAGCAGTACCATTACTCTGGCTGCTAGCAATAGGTTCTAGTTGAGCGATCGCTGTTTGGTAATTTCCCTGCTTGAGGGCAACTAAACCAGCCTCCAAAGACGGTTTGGCATGTGAAGGCATACAAATTCTGGCACTCCAATCTCTTCTAAATGATCCACGTTTGTGCAAAAGCGCGAACCTCGGATGCCGTGGAAATCAACCGCGCTCAAGTTTTGCTTGTCAAGTGAACGATCAAGATTGAATTCAGGAGTCAGTCGCCAGAATTCAGTTGAATATTTTGTGAAAATAATTCTGAATTCTGAATTCTGAATTCTGTATTCTTCTTTATTCCTCCACTGCTTGTTGACTAGAAAATACTGGAGCGATCGCGCTTAATTTTAACTCTGGATGGTCGCCTAATAACTGTTGACAATTCCATTCATTGCGGAATAGTAACACTGGGCGTCCCATACTATCTTTAACAGTAGTGGTATTGAAAATCCGTCCCACTTTTTCTAATGCTTCCCAACCACCCTCAACCCAACGGGCGACACTATAGGGTAATACCTCTAATATGGTTTCTACACCATACTCATTTTGTAAGCGAAACTGCACCACCTCGAATTGCAACTGACCCACCGCCGCCAAAATTGGATCGCGCTTGGCTTCATCAATTGAATACATAATTTGCACAGCACCTTCTTCGCGCAATTCCGCAACGCCTTTTTGGAATTGTTTAGACTTCGAGGGGTTGGGATTCCTCAGAGAAGCGAACAGTTCCGGCGAAAAATACGGAATCCCTTCATATTCGAGCTTTTGTCCCGTGTAAATTGTATCCCCGATCGCAAAAACACCGGGATTGTTCAAACCGATCACATCGCCAGGATAAGCCACATCAATCGATTCTCGCTCTTGAGCAAAGAGTTTTTGCGGGCGAGACAGACGGATGAGTTTACCAATGCGGGCATGATTCACCATCATATCTTTTTCAAACTTACCAGTGCAAACCCGGATAAATGCGACGCGATCGCGGTGTTTCGGGTCCATATTTGCTTGCAGTTTGAAGACAAACCCCGAAAATTCCGGGTATGTAGGAGCAACTTCGCCAACACTGCTGATATGAGAGCCGGGTTTGAGGGCATAGTCGAGGAAATACTTGAGGAATAACTCTACGCCAAAGTTAGTCATGGCGCTACCAAAGAACACAGGAGTCATTTTGCCTTCGTGTACCAACTGTAAATCTAACTCTGGCCCAACTCCATCTAACAGTTCCAGATCATTTTTTAGTTGGTAGTACAGACTTTGTTCTAGCTGCTCTTCTATTCTTGGATCAGTTAGTTCCACTATCGTATCACGGGCTTCTCGGCTGCCGTGGGCACTGCGTTCAAAGAGGTGAATTTGTTGCTTGTGCCGATCAAAAACACCTTTAAAGCGATCGCCCATCCCAATCGGCCAGTTGACTGCATAGGTTTGCAATCCCAATTCTTGCTCAATTTCATCCAACAATTCCAGAGGTTCTCTGCCTGGGCGATCGAGCTTGTTGATAAATGTAAAAATCGGGATACCCCGTAATTTACACACTTCAAACAACTTACGGGTTTGGGGTTCCAAACCTTTTGCTGCATCAATCAACATCACGGCATTATCAGCGGCGGCGAGGGTGCGATAAGTATCTTCACTAAAGTCTTGGTGTCCCGGTGTGTCTAATAAATTTATCTGACAATTCCGGTATTCAAATTGCAACACTGTGGAGGTAATGGAAATACCCCGTTGTTGTTCCATCGCCATCCAGTCAGATGTAGCTTTGCGCTGTGCCCGTCGGGCTTTGACTGCCCCAGCTTCGTGAATTGCACCTCCGTACAGGAGTAGTTTTTCTGTTAGTGTAGTTTTACCTGCATCGGGGTGAGATATAATCGCAAAATTGCGGCGAAGTTCAACTGCTTGAATAAGTTCAGACTGAAGTTCTGTAGACATAAATGTATTTGTTTGTTAGCTAGCTTAATTTTTTTTGACTCTGGTAAGTCTTTTAATCTTAAGACAACGATGCTCGTGATAGGGTCGTAGTGGAATCAACAATCTGACTAAATAGGAGAAAAGAATGTACGACACAGACAAGCGAAAGCTTTTATCTGCCTTGTCTCATGGAGCGATTTTTTTTAGTACAACGGTGATATCTGTAGGTATACCTATTGCCATACTGCTTGTATCTGATGATCCTGTTGTTAAAGAAAACGCCAGAGAATCCATCAATTTCCACTTTAATGTCTGGCTTTACGGAGGAATTCTGGGAGCGCTATTTTTTCTATTCGGTTGGTTAGTGTTACCACTATTATTGTTGGGGCCGCTAGCCGGTCTGGGATATCTATTGCACTGGGGATTAACAATTTGGGCGCTCATCGGAGTTTTCAGCAATCCTGATATACCCTTCCGTTATCCTTATATTTTCCGGGTTTTTTAACACAAATCTATCATTGGGAATGGGGCATTGGTAATTGTCAGTTATTTTTGATTAAGCTGTTGTGCCTTGAATTTGCACACACCCAATTGCCACAATTTTTGCTAACAGACAGTTTTACGATTTTAAATTGCTTCATGATGTTTTTTTTCCAGTCCGTCAGATAAGTGCAACCAAGCTGTAGAATACAAAATTGCCCTACAACTTGATTAAGAGTAGGGCAAAGGACAGTTAAGCACTGTTTGTAGTCTGTCTGACGGCAGGAAAATTTTAGCCTGCTTTTGTGACGCTTTGTTTTGTGTCCATTTGCGTTGTTTTTCTTCATAAAATTTTATGTTTCCTACACATCGCCCCCGTCGTCTGCGTACTCATCCCCAACTGCGCCGGATGGTTCGTGAAACTGTTTTAACAACAAGCGATTTAATCTACCCATTATTTGCTGTACCAGGTGAAGGAATCGCTAATGAGGTGAAATCCATGCCCGGTGTCTACCAACTTTCGGTAGATAAAATTGTTGAAGAAGCAAAAGAAGTTTATGACTTAGGAATTCCTTCGATTATTTTATTTGGGATTCCGGCTGATAAAGATGTGGATGCTACTGGTGCTTGGCATGATTGCGGTATCGTCCAAAAAGCAGCGACGGCAGTAAAAGCAGCAGTGCCAGATTTGGTTGTAATTGCTGATACTTGTTTATGTGAATATACAAGCCACGGTCATTGTGGTTATTTACAAGTTGGTGATTTAACAGGACGAGTTTTAAATGACCCAACTCTGGAATTATTGAAGAAAACAGCAGTTTCTCAAGCAAAAGCTGGTGCCGATATCATCGCGCCTTCTGGGATGATGGATGGGTTTGTGCAAGCAATTCGTCAGGGTTTGGATGAAGCAGGATTTCAAGACACGCCGATTTTGTCTTATGCTGCGAAGTATGCTTCGGGTTATTATGGCCCGTTTCGGGATGCAGCAGACTCAACACCGCAATTTGGGGACAGAAGAACTTACCAAATGGACCCAGGTAACTCCCGCGAAGCAATTAAAGAGATTGAATTGGATATCGCTGAAGGTGCTGATATGCTGATGGTCAAGCCAGCCTTGGCATATATGGATATTATTTGGCGGGTGAAGGAAGCGAGTAACTTACCAGTTGCAGCCTACAATGTTTCTGGTGAGTATGCGATGGTGAAAGCTGCGGCGCTCAATGGTTGGATTGATGAAGAGCGAGTGGTTATGGAAACTTTAACTGGTTTTAAACGGGCTGGCGCAGATTTGATTTTGACTTATCATGCCAAAGATGCGGCGCGATGGTTAAAGTAGGCTGGGCAATTGAGTGAGAGTTTAAGAAATCTCACTCAATTGCGCCAAGATACAGAATTGTATTTTGGTGTTTGGGCGTGAGATTTTTGGATTTTAGTTATTGCGATGCCTGGGTTGGGCTATGCCTACGCAAGTTCAATAATTAAAGTTTAATTAACTTCAAATACAGCATTTCCGGCTGTCATGAGGTACAGTAGCAGCAATTAGCAAACCAGTTTCTTAAATGTTGAGGATTTATTAAGTCGAGTGCATCTGAGATTAGTTTATAGCGGTTTTCGTTTGGATGCAATACAGTTTTACCTCTCTCCTTTTAAGAGAGAGGTTTGAATCTTACTCCCCTTCCCTAATATTGCAGTTCCAGAATGCGATCGAGATAATCTTAATGCTGCACTGACCCAAATAGAAGCCACAATTCAAACCGAACCACAAAAGTTTAAAATATGCTGTGCGGTGATTTGTGGTTGTTCCAGGTGTGGGAGATGACCGCAATCTTGAATCCAAGTGAGAATACTGTGTGGAATTGCCTTTTGAAACGTTGTGGCATCCTTAGTACCCAAAATTTTATCAGAATCGCCCCACAAAATTAGCGTTTGTTGCATAATTTGTGATAATATATCAAGTCTAAAAGCACTATAACCACCACTTTTAGTGAAAGCAATCAAAGCTTGATTCCAACTCGGACTTTGTAGGTGTAATGTACTACAACACAGCGCATCGACAGAGGCGAGACTTTGATTTTTATATCCAATGCGGGAAACGCGATCGCGTACTTTCAAATTACTCAAAAACTGAGTTGCGAAATAATCCAACGGGGGAAACATTAATTTACTCAATGGCGAACCACCCGCTAACCCTGCACTATCAATTAACACTAGCTTTTTTACTACTTCCGGGTATGTCAGCGTAAAATCAATCGCTGTCGCACCTCCCATCGAAGCACCTACTAAAATTACAGGTTGGTTAATTAGGCTTTTCCAGAAATAATAAAGATGGGTTTTAATTGCAGTTGGGCTATAGGCAATTCCTGAGAGTCTATCTGTAAACCCAAAACCCAACAGATCCACTGCCCACGTTTCATTATCTTCAGAAAGTAGTGGCAAAAGCCGTCGAAATTCCAATACAGAACTGTCAAAACCGTGAATTAATAAAATTGGAGTTCCATCACACCTTTGGTTGACAAATGTTGTAGTAACTGGTTGATTAGTTAAAGGAGTAGCGATCGCAGTGGTTTGAATACTCCGAGCTAGTGCGATCGAAGTAGGTTCTGTTAGTTGCTTGACTGCTGTAGGCAGAAAATTCGGAAACATAAATTTCAGTTTATCGTATTAGCTTACTTCCAGATATAGGTGATTTTGTTCAACAACAAAATTACAAAAACTAATTTGCTAAAGTATTATTTTTAATATATAAAACATAAACCAGCCGCGATCAAAATATTTTAACTCCCAACTCCTGTAGAGACGCGATTAATCGCGTCTCTACCCACTCGACCGAAATTTATAGATCCAAGAAAGTTTTCCAAAATGTCAAAATTGGGACAAAAGCCACGTACAATTAAAATCGCTTATTCCTTAATTCAGGAGCTAATGCCATGCCAATGGCGGTTGGCGTAATTGAAACTTTAGGTTTTCCTAGTGTCTTAGCAGCAGCAGATGCAATGGTCAAAGCTGCCGCTGTCACAATTGTGTATTATGGTCAAGCGGAAAGCGCTCGCTTGTTAGTCGCCGTTCGGGGACACGTTTCTGAAGTAAATAGAGCTGTTGAAGCCGGAATCGTAGCGGGAGAGCAAGTCAAAGCTGGTGCAGTAATTACCTACTACATTGTTCCTAATCCCCCGGAAAATGTGGAAACCATATTACCAATCCATTTCACCGAGGAATCAGAACCTTTCCGTATGTTCTAAGCAATTTTGCTATCAAAATCTGTAGCGAAGCTTCGTACAATTAACTTGTAGCCACCATATCGTTTGTTTATACAGGAGATTAATAATGTCATTACAGGCAGTTGGAGCACTTGAAACGAAAGGTTTTCCGGCGGTGCTAGCAGCAGCAGATGCTATGGTAAAAGCTGGTCGAGTCACCCTCGTTGGTTATATCAGAGTAGGTAGCGCTCGCTTTACAGTTAATATTCGTGGCGATGTTTCTGAAGTAAAAGCCGCGATGGCTGCTGGTATTGAAGCCGCAGAAAATGTTTATGGCGGTACCCTAGAATCCTGGGTGATTATTCCTCGTCCCCATGAAAACGTTGAAGCTGTTCTACCAATTGGTTACACAGAACAAGTCCAACAGTATCGAGAATCTGTAGAAAATCCCATTGTTAGATCAAACAATCGATAGATTTAATCCCCTGTGGGTAAATTCAAAACGAAGAATGCCCATAAATAAATTTAAAAATAAGTTTATTGTAAGGCTTCTGATCATCAAAACTTTAGAGCGTTGCAAACTTTTCTGTTTTTAGATTTTGCATAAGTTGAATTTTGAAGCAGAGGGAAAGCAACAGTTAGAGTCAATAGTCAAAATCAATATTGACTGTTGACTATTCATTCTTAGGAATATAAAAGTTTTAAGAATAACTTGCCAATCATTAGAGGCGTAGTTGTAAATGAAGCTAAGTAGGTGGGCGTAAATATTTGTCGTTGAGATAAGGCAAGAAAGAATGCTTATTTTGTAAGCCTTCTGGCTATTTTAAACGAGTGGTCTATTTACACCGTGTTGTACTAATTTACAGCTATTTTCAGGTAAATAGACCAGGCGGTAGGGGCACAGTAATGCTCATTGGTGGTAAAACCGCTCGTCCGCCGGAAATTGAAATTCCCGCCTCATAGCTAAAGTCATCTGAAGATGACTAAATATCGCCAAAAATCTCCAGTATACTTCAGTAGACTTTAGCTAAAAGCCAAAGAAATTTATTTAAAGGCGGGTGAGGAAGCTAACAAATAAGCCATTTTTAGCTTACAGCGAATTGCAATCAAACATGCCACAAATAAAAGCAATACTGGGCTTTGTTTTATGATTTATTTTTGTGGCGGGTTTGATCGAAAACTGCTGTAAGTTGACACCAATGAGTAATGCTGTGCCCCTGCGACAGATGTGGTTCAAATACATGAAAACTGCTGTAAAAAAGATAAATTTGCCTATCAATTTCTACTATCCAGAATAGCGATCGCTGCGTAGCATACTGGGAGAGAGGTTTTCTAGGTATGATAAAAAGTTAGAGTTAAGGCTTGATATTACTTAAAAAGAAGAGAATAAGCCAATTTTGAAAATGGGTTGAGGGATTTACTGAGTCCATACCTCAATCAACACTAACCATATTGAGATTTAAGTAAGTATTTGACTACGTAATGAATTAGAGAAGGTTGAAACTTATACGGGTGAAATAACGTCTAACATTGAGTTAGATTAGATTCGTTCCTTCTATCTGTTACAAAATGTCAGATTTACCTGACCCATCTCGTGCAAAGGTTGTATCTTCAACACTCTAGGCAGATTTCTGTTCTCAGTGAAAAAATATAACTTTACAAAAAGTTTAAATTGGCAAAATCAACCCAAATGCTTGATATACAAGGGTCTTAGATATTGTGAATTGAAAATAAAACATCAATGTAGAAATTTCTGCATAATTTTAGTGAACTAAGACGTAATAAAAGTAGAATCACTGAGCTAATTTCATGAGTTTCATGAAATTAGGGGCAGCTGCCAGTTAAATAATTAAGTGGGACGAATGGGGGTTGTGATGCAAACTTCAAAATTGAGTTTCGAGGAATGCAATCTCACTATGAAAACGGATGTAGAAAAACTGGCTATAGATTGGCAAAAACGTTTGGCTGTGGAATGTCCAGACCAAAATGAAGCTGCTAGACAAAGCATTATTCTTTGGTTATTGGGATCTGACTCAAAACGGTTTGATTTGTTTAACCCTAAAGAACTCGAAATCGCCAAGCAAGCGATGGAATATCGCTGGAGGATTTTACGTCAACGCTACTTAGGGCTAGGGCGAGAACGTGCTTATCGCAACTTGATCACGCGATTGGGAAGTTTAGTAACATTACGGAATAAGATTCAGACTTGGGTTTCCCTGAGCCGCGATCGCCAGCGCAGTGTAATCGATGTATTACAAGAAGTAATCCAAGAATTACTCCAAAGCGATAGCCAGATGCAACAGCAAATGGCTGATATTGCCAAATATACAACCGATAGACGATTAGGTGATGCTTTGCTATTTGCCAGTTTAGAAGAATATTCTCTGCGCCCAGTACGCAATCAACCCCTATTAGCTTACCGATTTGTGAATTACTTGCGTCGCACTCAGCGCGGTGGTTTAACCCAAGTGCCGGGCCGTGACTTGATTAGACTAGTTTCAGAAGAAGTTCTTACAGACGACAGTGATAATCGAGTTAACTTAGTCGATAGTCAAGCGATCGCAGAATATCAAGAAGCACAACAACTAGAAGAACAACAGGGGCTACGCCAGTCAGTACAAAAAGAATTTGAAAATTATTTACAAGAAAATCTGGGAACAGATGCAGTGGAATGGTTACGACTCTATCTGCAAGGTAAGTCCCAAGAAGAAATCGCCCAAAAACTGAATAAGCAGACTAAAGAAGTTTATCGTCTGCGAGAAAAAATTAGTTACCATGCTGTCCGTGTTTTTGCCCTCAAAGGTAAACCAGAACTCGTAGACAACTGGCTCTCAATTTCCTTAGAAGAACATAACTTAGGATTAACGCAAAATCAATGGCAGCAACTTGATGAAAAATTGACCTCTCTAGAGCGGCAGATTCTAGATTTGCGGAAAGCGGGTAATTCAATAGAAGCAATAGCCGAACAATTAAAACTCAAAACCCATCAAGTGTTAGGCGAATGGACAAAAATCTATCTTGCAGCCCAAGGTTTAAGAACTCAAGAGTAAGCTGTAGTGGAAGATGGGGATTGGGGACTGGGGGAGATGATAGATAAGAACCAATTCCCAATGCCCAATGCCCAACCCTCAGTATTATCCCTAGTCTATAATCTAAAATTCATACCCTACTTACGTTTACTTAAGTATATATAGTTGAAATTTTAACAATCCAACAAAGTATCTTTATTAACTACCTACTAAATTCAAGGCAAAATATAATTAAATACCAACGCATCAAATCTATGTTGTCTTCAGAGGGTGAACTAAATAATACCGCAGCAAATGGACGGCAAATGCTAACTGCCACTCAAATGAAGTGGGAAGAAAAAGGCGATCGCGAGCAAATATTCCAATTAATTGATAGTCTTTTGTCCTTTGAAGCTTGCCTCTACCACCAGATTTTACCCTTTGGATTAGAAGGCAAAAACCTCTTGCTAGGTATGGTTTATCCACAAGATAGCGAGGCACTAGATTACGTTGGTCGCATTTTGTCTTCTATCAATTGCACAATGGTGATTGAAGCGATCGCAGCCGACGCTCACCGCAGAATCCTATCAGCCTACCTCAACCATAAGAATACATCTCAGCTAGATGCCAAAGTTGTGCATCAGCCAACAGCAGACTCTTCTCCAACACATAGCCCAGCAAGCATTGCTGACACTGACACCTCAGAATCAAATCAGCAACCGGTATTGATGGTATTTCAGACACCAAAGCGTCAACATTCTGGGCAGAGGGTAGACTTGCCTCCTATCCCAGAGCTAGAGCAATCATCTGAAACTACCACGTTCTCGAATCCTATTTCCAGAACTCAGCAGGGAGAGACTTCCGAAGCCGCACCACCAAACAATTTACCAATTTTGCCCACACAGGCTTCCCAACTACTGAGTCCAATTGAGTTGCTACCAACACTGCCACCCAAGAAATTACTAGAAGAATTACTGGGACGAATCTTGGTTGGGGGAATTGGTCGGCTGTACTTAGAAAGACAAGCGTATGAAGGTAGGATACTGTGGAGTGACAATGGAATTTTACAGTCTGTATTAGACCAACTGCCACTCTCGGTTTTCCAAGGAGTACTCAATGAATTAAAGCGGTTTGCTTCCCTGCCTGTCACCACGGTTGCAGAACCAAAACAGGTAGAAAAGGAATATGTATATCAAAAAAACCGCTTATTATTACGCTTGCGAGTCATGCCGGGAATCTACGGCGAAGAGGCAACACTCCAAGTATTGCGGGGAGCAGCTTTAAAATTCTACCAACAACAACAGTTGACCCGTTTGAGCCGCGATACCTTAGGAATTTCTCAGCAACTAAGCTTCAAGTTACACGAACTACAAGAACGGCTTTTACTGAACCCCATCCTTGATTCTCAGCAATTAGAGGCTTTAGTTACCCTGAATCAATTAGTGAAAAATTTAGACCAACAGATCAAAATACTGGCACTAGATAGCAATCTACCAACAAACAGTAAATCATCGGTCTGTAAGTGAAAACGCTGATTTCGATCGCATACATAATTGTTATGTTGTAATGGAATCCTAGACCGATCGAGCTTAGAGGTTCATCTTCAATAAATACAAATTTTGCGATCGTATTCTGAGTAAGATTACGGTTTAAAAAAAACTTATAGTAGCAAAGTTAGTTTTCCGCCCTTACATCAATTTGTTGCAAATATTTCATGTTAACTGAGGTTTTTAGTGAACTTTTCCCCTTAATGAGTACAGCCAATCCCCAAACTTTGGAATGGCTGCTCAACGTTGCAATTGAACATGAATACCCTTCTGGGCGAGCCGTTGTGATGGAAGATGCCTGGGGTAACGCAGTTTACTTCGTGGTTTCTGGTTGGGTCAAAGTCCGGCGTACCGTCGGGGAAGATTCAGTAGCTCTAGCAATTTTTGGTCGTGGTGATTTTTTTGGAGAAATGGCAATTTTAGATGAATCTCCACGCTCAACCGATGTTATTGCCCTTTCACCCGTGAAGTTGCTTAGTATCTCTAGAGAGCGTTTTATTCAAATATTGTTTAAAGACCCACAGTTACATCACCGGATGTTGCAACTGATGGTGCGGCGATTGCGACAAATCAACCTGCGCTTACAAATGCGGTCTTCACCACCAGCAGTTAAACTCGCCCATACCTTAGTGACTTTAGGCGAAAGCTATGGTCAAGAATCAGACTTAGGAAGAGAAATTTTTAACGTTCCCTTTAAAGATTTAGCAGAGGTGACAGAAATCGGTGTTGAAGAAACCACCAAAATCATGGAAAAGCTGCATGAAAAAGGGTGGATAAAGATTGATAGTGCCAACAACATCAATTATCTTGTGAACTTCAAACAGTTGATGAACTTGGCCGGTAAAATGTGATTGCTTTATCCAATACAAATTTACTAGGACTTACGCACTGTACAAAAGAATTATGTTGTGTATCAACCTCAAACAAATAATTTGAATCGTGCTAGTTGATTTTCAATGGTTCCTGTGAGGATTTTATTCAGTTCTGTGGTGTCTTGGAATTGCAAAATTTGCTGTGTAGGTAAGTCGAAAGAAAATTGCCCTTCAAAGTCTGGGCGTTGCATCTGTGCTAATAAAATTTGTTCAGAACGCTTACTTTGGATGGCATAGCCAATTTCAATACAGACATTCGGACTGGGAATTAATTGGGGGATTTCTTTACCATCAATAATCGCAATGGGCGCAGTGTCAGCGATAAATAACAAACTCTTACGGATTTTTCGCATGATTGTGCGGTTAATTCGCAGAGGTGCGCCACTGGGACGAGAGGATTCTACTAATGTTAGGGGAAGGCGCGATCGCAAGTTTAAACTGTCCAAACTTTTTCGCAGTTCTTCTCTTAGAGCATCTGTCGCTGCGGGATATTCAGTTTGACAAGATAAAAAAATCGTTGGTTCTAACTGAGCCAACACTGCTTGCTTGGTAAAATAAATTTCATGGCTAATTAAGTCAATGTTAGAGACACAATAGCCACCACTACCTTCAATATAAAATTCAATATTTTCCCCTTCCAGATAGCGCCCAAACCAAGTTGATTTCTTCACTTCGTCACTTTCTTCCAAAAAGTCTGCTCGCAATGCTGATTTCAACAGACTTTTTTTGCTCAAGCGAATGTCTGGCAGACGTTTTTCCAGTTCTGGAATCGGCTCATAATCTTGTAGATACCACGCCCTGAGCGCAATAATTGACATAAGATGCTATTTCAATTGTTTCTCGCTACTCAAATTAGTATAATCTTACACCCAAAGGATGTCAGATTTTAGACTTCTCTTTAAACACAACAATACCCAAACCTCTACTCTCTGAACTATCCCTCTTCTTGTTTATCCTAACCAGGGATGTACTAACTTTCACCGCTTCTGTAAAAAAGTAATGAAAATCAATGACAGCGTGGGATCAATTAGGCAGTGGTGGTATGGCGGTTTCCATTCAGATGAGGTACAACATTATATCGCAAGGTGTAGAGGCACGGCAGTACTCATTGGTGTGAACTTAACGTGAAACGGGCGGTTAGAAACCGCGTTTATACAAACAAAACCCACCTCCGTAGGTTTCAAGCCCTTAATTTGACTCTAGTCCGCGGAGGCGGACAATGCCAGTGTAGCCGCGAATTTTATGAGACTGTTGGTCAATTCTCGATGGGTTTGATCCCTCACCCTTAAAACCTTGGTTTAGCGTTCCTTTCTCGCCCTGAAATAAATTTCGTGCTAATAGCTCAAGTCCGTTGAAACGGACTTCAATCAGGGAAATCAAGAGCAATAGATAATGATGGGTTAGACTCCCTATTAATTCGCCAACAGTCTCATTTTATTCGCCAGGTATTAAGTGCTGTGCCCTTACGGGTGTACCTTACGCTTGTCGGGAAATGCTATAGACAAGGTTCTGCGATCGCAGATGATTGAATCAAGTTTGCTGATTTATCTAATTGGCGTAATCACATCTTAGAGTAGGCAATCAGCGAATCTATGTAATTAATTAATTCTGTTTGGTTACTTATGCTTTGACGAAGAAGCTGCCAGAGCGATCGCCAGTGGTAAAATTCGATGTTCCTGAATTTGAATTCGGGTGTGGAGTGTTTCTGCTGTATCATCCGGCAGTACTGGTACTGCGGCTTGCATCAATATGGGGCCACTGTCCATTTCTAAACAAGCTATATGCACTGTACAACCAGTGATTTTTACCCCAGATGCTAAGGCTTGTTCTACAGCATGAATGCCTTTAAAACTAGGTAACAAACTAGGATGGATATTAATAATTTTATCAGGAAAGGCATCAATGAAAACTGATGTTAACAATCGCATCCAACCTGCTAAAATCACCCATTTTACATCGTAGTGTCGCAATGTCTGCACAATTTTTTCATCAAACTCTTCTCGGCTTTGATGGTTGCGGTGATTTAATAAAACAGTTTCTACACCTCTATTAGCTGCTCTGACTGCTGCCTTTGCAGAGGGATTATTGTAAATTAAAACTTGAATTTGGGCATTTAGCCGCCCATCTTGGATAGCTTGGGCAACTACATCAAAATTGCTGCCATTCCCAGAAGCCATAATTCCCAGTTTTAAAGGGGCAATTTGTTGACAAAGATCGCTAATGCTGGGAGAAACCAAGCTCAGGGTAGAATCAGGGCGGAAGGTCATAACAGCTAAAAGGAAAAATTATAGATGCCAAAAATATATAGTAAGTCGTGGTTGGATAAAGATACAGGAGCCGCCTAGATTTTTATCACATAAATAGGTAGAATTTGATTTTTGGATTTAGCAATATCTTCTTCAATGTTGCGATGTCTACGACGGGCTACGCCTACACTTAATTAAGTTTTGCTGTAAAAATTTAACTTATAACTAGTCCGGTTGATAGAGATAATATTCTAAAACTTGGTATAAAGGAAACAGCACAGAGATTAAAGCCATATCGGATTTGATCGCAGCATAGGTAAGTTAAATGGCAAAGGTAGCGTTGCTGATTGGCGTCAGTGAGTATGAACCAGGGCTGAATCCTCTTCCTGGAGCAGTTAAGGATGTAGAAGCGTTGCGAGAGGTGCTTCTACATACAGACATGGGTGGATTTGCTGCGTCAGATATTACCTTGTTAAAAAATCCTGAGCGACAAATTGTAGAAATGGCGATCGAAACGCTATTCTCCAGTCGGCACAAAGATGATTTGCTGCTGCTGTATTTTTCGGGACATGGCATCAAAGACGATCGCGGTAGGCTGTATCTGGCAACTCGCAACACCAGTAAAACGCAGCAGGGCGAATTGATTCGCTCAACGTCGGTGTCTGCCAATTTTATTCACGATCGCATGAGCGAAAGCCGCTCCCGTCGGCAAGTGGTGATCCTAGATAGCTGCTTTAGTGGCGCGTTTGCCGAGGGGATGTCTGCCAAAGATGACGGCGCGATTGACATTCGGGATCAACTGGGCGGTGAAGGACGAGCTGTATTGACTTCTTCTACTTCGACTCAATATTCCTTTGAGCAAGAGGGGCAAGATTTATCGATTTACACTCGTTTTTTGATTGAAGGTATCAAGTCGGGAGAAGCTGATCGCGATCGCGATGAGTTTATCTCCATTGATGAACTGCATGAATACGCCAGTCAGAAGGTGCGAGAAATTCAGCCGGCGATGAAGCCGGAAATCTATGCAATTCGAGAAGGCTTTAAAATTCGACTGGCAAAGGTAGCTCCGGGCGATCCCAGACAGCGATACCGTAAAGAGGTTGCGCGATTTATTCATCGAGGCGAAATTTCCTTTGTTGGTCGTCGCACATTGGATGTATTGAGGACTCGCTTGGAATTGGAGACAACTGAAGCGAAGGCAATCGAAGATGAGGTGTTAGAACCGTATCGCAAGGAGTTTGGCGAAAAACTCCAGCAGTATCAGCAGGTGTTTACTGAATTACTGGAGCGAGATGAGACGATTACCGATAGCGATCGCCACGATCTGCAAAATCTCCAGCAAATTTTGGGGCTGCGGAATGAGGACACGATACCGATTGAGGCACTGGTGACTGTACGGTTTAAGACACATCAGCAAAACCTGCAAACATATCAGCAAGCGTTTACAACGGCAGTGCGACAAGAGTTTCCCCTGAGTACGGCAAGCCGCGATCGCTTATGGCAAACTCAGCAGCAATTAGAGCTTGCGAATGGAGATATTGCCGCGATAGAATTTCAGATTACGGCTGAGGTAGAGGCATATCACCAAAAACTCCAGGACTACGAACGGCTGTTTTTGACTGCGACACAGCAGGAATATCCTTTCAGCGAGGCAACCCGCAATGATTTACGCCAACAGCAGCAGCGCTTGGGATTGACGGATGTAGATGTTACACCAATTGAAGCCCAAATCACAACCCAGATTGAAAGCTATCATCAAAAACTCCAGCAGTACGAGCAGGCGTTTGTGAAGGCGACTCAGCGCCAGCATTATCCAGATGAGGTGACGCGAAAACAGTTACAGCAAACCTGGCAGACGTTGGGGTTGAGTGAAGGGGATGTGGGAGCGATCGAGAGGGGGATTAATGCGGAAATTGCAACACATCAAGCAAATTTGCGGCAATATGAGCAAGAGTTTACAGAAGTTGTTCAGCAAGAATATCCGCTTAGTGCTTTCAAACGCTCTCAACTAATGCAACATCATCAAGGGTTGAATTTGACTGCTGAGGATGTGGCTGCAATTGAAAAGCCAATTGTTGTGGCGATCAAGGAACATCAGCAAAAGCTGCAACAGTATGAAGAGGTGTTTAGAGAGTCGATACAGTTTGAATATCCTCTTAGTGATGCTACTCGTGAAGAACTTCGACGTTTTCAGGATATTTTAGAGCTTTCTGCTCAGGAAGTAGCGCAGATTGAAGCGAAATCAATTGAAAAGAGTGAGGTAATCGCAGAAGTTGTACAAAAATCAATTGAAGTATTGGAACCGCAGAACATAAATAATCAAAATTTAGAACAATTACATAGAAATATACTTAACAGAATAATTGCTGTAATTGCTGGTTCTAGCATTCTTGTTTTGTCAATAGGCTATATTTCAATATTTTCTCGTCAAAATACAGTTGTCAGCCCATTAAAAGGTGAAGATAAGTCAATTCAATCAAGCAGTGAAGATAACTTACAAATTGTAAATCAAGTTATTCAATTTCCAGGTAAGCCAATACCTGGACATAGTTATGAAGTGAATACACTTACTGCTCAACAAGTTAATTCCTTAAATGATTTATTGAAAAAATTTAAAAAAGTGGATAATTCGTTTGAACCTGTATTACCAGGTAGTGCAACAACTTATAAGGAATGGAATGTCCTTTGCATTGGTGAGCAAGGTCAATCAGGATGCCCCAGGTCGGCAAAACATGAGATTGTAAGCTATGGAGCTTTTGGATCGTATAAGTTATGGACTTCTAGGGGTTGGGTTATTTACAAGCAGTAGACTTACTCTAAAACTCTTTCAGGTATCAAAGACTCTAATTAGAGATAATTATGAACCAAGAGCTTACCCAAGCTAGAAAAAACCAAGCTAAGGGTAAAATCAGGGCGGAGGGTCATAAACAGCTAAGAGGGTTAATTATAGATGCCAAAAATATATCCTAAGTCGTGGTTGGATAACGATACAGTAGCAGCCTGGATTTTTCTCACACCAGCACTAATTTTACTAGGCGTTTTTATCATTTGGCCGATCGCTTATTTGTTCTACCTCAGTTTCACTGCTGGTAGTTTCACCTTAAAAGGTATTTATTGGATAGGCTTAAAAAACTATTGGCGCTTGCTACTCAACCCCGACTTCTGGCAAGTTCTGGGTAACACCTTTTATTTTACTGTTGCTACCATCATTCCCAGTTTAGTTATCTCCTTGGGATTGGCGGTACTATTAAATCGCTCCATTCCCTTGCGGGGAACCCTGCGAAGCGCTTATTTTTTACCTTCAATTATTTCACTTGTGGCAGCAGGTTTGGGATTTCGCTGGCTGTTTCAAACATCAGGGCCAGTTAACGGACTCTTAGATTTTTTTGGCATTCCAGCTATACCCTGGCTAGGGGACACATTTTGGGCAATGCCGGTAATTATTTTAATGAGTATTTGGAAACAACTCGGTTTCAATATGGTAGTTTTTTTAGCAGGGTTGCAAGCAATTCCGCCCAGTCGTTATGAAGCAGCAGATTTGGATGGGGCAAATGCTTGGCAACAATTTTGGTATATTACTCTGCCTGGATTGCGCCCGACTGTGATATTTGCCATCATCACTACCGCGATTTTTACATTGCGGAGTTTTGAGCAAGTTTATGTGATGACTGGTGGTGGCCCACTGAATTCGACTAATTTGCTGGTTTACTACATTTACCAAGAGGCTTTTGCTCAATTTGATTTTGGTTATGCAGCAGCCGCCGCAACGGTGTTATTAGCTGTGACGCTGGTACTAGTGTATTTGCAATTACAAACTTGGGGAGAAGAGTAGGAATTTTCAAGTTTTTACTTTTTATATAGGCTGCGATATTCCCAAGGATTCACAAATTTAGTATCACTCCAAATGCCAAGCCGTTGTTCTTTCGCCTTAGCTTCGGCTTGTTGAACTAAGTCTTTACTAGGACACTTATTTAAATAGGGACGATACACTTTTGCTAAACCTTCTTGCAACAATACCTGTTGCACAAAAGTGCCATTTTTTAAACGGACTTCGGCAATTTTGCGTCCATAGCGATCGCTATCGGTGATATTCAAAGTCACGCGATCGCCTCCTTGTTGCACCAGTTCTTGCACCCGTTCTTGAGCTTTTACACCCCAAGTAAATTGATTGCGATCGCTAGTGCGTTTACTCTGCTTTTCTTTGTTTGTATGGGCTATTTCTGGCGCATCTACACAAGCAAAGCGCACAGTAAAATTTTTGCCATTGGTATCTTTGACTACTAACGTATCGCCATCACTTACTCGCTCAACTGGTTCTCCAGAATTACCGATAAGGCGATCGCAGCCTATTAAACCCCAAATTATGATAATTGCACAAAGCCAAAATCGCACTGGTTTAGTTAATCTCTCCATCTAAACTCACCTACATTACCTCTGTGGGATGATACTAGCAAAATACAAAGATATATTTGTTAACTGTTGACATACTGCCACAAGTAATTCAAAATTCAAAAGATGATTCGACAGATTTCTGCTATTAAAGTGCAAAAACTCAATAGGTCTAGCCTGATGAAAAACTTGTCAGATTCCCGAAGCTGCTACACTAGTTATGGAAAACCTAAAACAAGTAATAAATCAGATAAATAGCATTACTACCCAGCAAACTTGAGTTAGGCTATTCCTAAAAAACTATGAAAGCTGAAGCAGAAAACCATTTCAGACTGACTTGTGAAGTAGAAACTACCATAAAGGTGATTGGCGGACGCTGGAAAGTTTTGATTATTAGAGAATTAATGAGTGGCGTAAAACGCTTTGGTGAGTTGCAACGCGCTTTGCCTGGAGTTACGCAAAAGATGCTAACTCAGCAACTTAGAGAAATGGAGGAAGACGGTATTATTCATCGAGAAGTTTATCCCCAAATTCCACCCAAAGTAGAATATTCTATAACGCCTTTAGGAGAAACTTTGCAACCAATTCTCTATGCTATGCATGAATGGGCTGTGCAACATTTAGCTAGACCAAATCACCATTAGTATTGAGCATAAGTAATAAATAATAATTGCTAACTTTCAATTTAAGCTAGCAAATTTCTACGAATTACGAATTATTTTATTCGTTGTTTCGTAAATATTCAATTGCTGCCTCTAATTTTGAGGGGTAACTTTCAGCAAACCTTTCAAACCAAAGTCCTTCAGACGAAAGTGGATCTACTTTAGCTAACCATTGTTTTGCTTGAACCTTCAAAGTCTCTAATTGTTTGGCTTTAAGTTGTTCTTGTCGAATTCTTTCCTGTTCTAGTTCTTGCTGTCTTTTTAATTCAATAGCAGCATCCTCTTCGGCAAAACCAGCTTTAACTTCTGCCAAAAGGTTATCCATAAAAGATGCCGACTTTGGCGATGTCGGAATAAACGATTTGGCTGCGGCTGATTTTGATTGCTGCTGTTGTGGTTTTACTTCTTTATATTCAGTTTGGAGTTCAGCTAATAGCTTATCAATGGAATCCATTGTGGCAATTCCTAATAAATGGTATAGCTAGTCATTAATGGCATTAAGTAGCACTTCTGATAGACTCAAATCTTCCATATCTTCCATAGTAATGGTGTCACAGATATCAAATTTAGCACCAGCACTTTGGAGTTCATCATCTAAGACTTTGAGAAAGCGGGTAGCTTGCGGATCTGTGCCGACTTGAATGAAGGAAATGGCTAATTCTTCATCTCGATCGATGCGGCGAGAAGCTTCAATAATTACTCTCATAACTGCTTTGCGATCGTCCGGTTCACCATCAGTAACCACTAAAATTGTTTCACCATTTGGCTTGGTTTGTCCGGCTGCTTTGCGTTGCAGATAATCATCAGTTGCGTGTTTTAACACACCTGCCAAATCAGTTGTACCAGAGGGGTCATTCTCTCGGAAAATTTGCGGTACTATGCTAGATGTCACATTTTCGTATCGCTTAAATCTACCAGAAAAGACATAAATGGTTATGCCATCGGGGTCAAATTGCTCACACTTACTAGCTAAGGCTAAAGTAGATTCTTGTGCCGCAACCCATCTAGTTCTACCACCCTTTTGATCTTGGGTTGCCATGCTGCCGCTTTTGTCGATAATCAAAGTATAGTCACGATTTTCTAGCATTATTAAATTCTCCAGTTAATAGTAAAGAGTTACTAGACTATGAGCGATCAAAACATTAGTCAGTTATTGCGTTTGTTAATACATCTACAAGGCTCATTTCTTCTAAGTCGTCTAAAGTGACGGTATCACAAATATCAAATTTAGCGCCGACACTTAGCAACTGGTCATCTAAAGCTTTGAGGAACTTAGTTGCTTGGGCATCTGAACCTACTTGAATGATTGAAATTCCTAATTCTTCATCACGTTCCATCTGGCGAGTAGCATGAATAATTACTTCAAATACAGCTTTGCGATCGTCTGGTTCACCATCGGTAATAACTAAAATTGTCTCTCCGTTTGGCTTACTTTTACCGGCTGCTTTGCGTTGAAAGTAGTTATTGAGTGCATCCTGGAGTACACCTGCTAGGTTCGTTGTGCCAGAAGGGTCGTTTTCGAGAAATATCTGCGCGACTTTGGCTGAGGTGACATCATCGTAGCGTTTAAATCTACCAGAAAAGACATAAACGGTGATGCCATCGGGGTCAAACTGTTCCGCCTTTCTGGCCAAAGCGAGAGTAGACTCTTGGGCGATTTCCCATCTACTTCTACCACCCACTTGATCGGGTGTGGACATACTACCGCTTTTGTCAATGATTAAGGTATAGTCGCGATCGCTCATCATAATCTTCCTTTGATTGTTACCCTGTGGTTCTAGTCTAGTCCAGGAATTTAACGACACCGTAAGTATTTTAAGGTTTCGTATCAATATATGCTACTCAAAAAAGCCGCGTCACAGTCGATGAATGCGTTGGCGTAGCCAATCTCTTTGTTCCCAAAGAAAACAAAATCTTCTCAATTCCCAGCCCCAATCCCCTGTTGCATTTGTAGCTAGATTGGGAATAATAAAGACTACTCATGCTGACACACACTCAGATCAACAAAAGCTGTTTAGCTTGATTTTAGAGATAAATTTGGGTATGAACCATCCTAGATTCTTAGATAACTCTGCGCCAAAACAAAACATGCAGCAGCAAAACTTCTGTCTGGCGTTTCTGCATCAGATAATCAATGGCATATCTGACCCAATTTTTGTCAAAGATCGTCAACATCGCTGGGTATTCCTTAACGATAGTTACTGTGATTTCGTCGGTTATAGCCGAGAAGAATTAATTGGTAAGTCAGACTATGATTTTTTGCCGCAAACTGAAGTTGATGTGTTTCGGGAAAAAGATGAACTGGTTTTCACCACAAATATTACTAATGAGAACCAGGATATTTTTACCGATCCTCAGGGTATAACCCATCTTATCTCTACAAAAAAGTCTTGCTTTGAGGATGAGACTGGTAATAAATTTATGGTGGGTAGTATTCGAGACATCATTTTGCAGAATGAAGTCGGGAAAGTTTTTGGTGTGAGTAGCAGAGCTAGTGATATTACTGAACAAATACAAAATAGTAAGACACTTCGGGAAACTCTCGAAGAACTCCAGATAGTTGAAGAAGAACTGCGCCAACAAAACGAAAAATTAGCGATCGCTCACGAAACGGATACTGTTGGCGAAATATTACTTAACATAAAAACGGTAGATTTACCGTGTAATA
>NZ_JABXKK010000105.1 GCF_017115045.1 Nostoc sp. NMS8
AGCGCACGCTATAAGCTAGTCACAGAGATACTTAGGCAGTTTTCGGAGATGTCTACTGTCTCGCTTTACACTTTAATTGAGGAAGAATATCAAGTTAGCCAATTTCAAGGTAGTGATCGCATTATCTCACCTACTTTCCCCGAATTAAACTTAACCGCCGAACAGATTTTTCAAGCTGGTGGATACCCTGTATAGTACTGAAAATCTTATAAAAGAGCGATTTCCGTTGCAAAGGAGATTTTTTGTCGCAGATTCTTTAGTAAATCTAGAGTTTTTTCGTAGGCAACTCTCTTTCCTTGGTTTTCAAAGTACTCAGATGCTTTTTGTAAATCAGCGATCGCAGCTAAATGATATCCTAAGCGATACTGAGCTACTCCCCGATTAACGTAAGCCTGAGCATTACTGGGGTTAAGTCTGATGACTTGAGAAAAATCACGCACTGCACCAAAGTCATTTCCGTTTCGGCCGCAAGCACAAGCTCGGTTAAAGTACGCTCTATAATCGTTAGCATTGAGGCGAATTGCTAAACTAAAGTCGAGCATTGCAGCTTGGGTATCTTGCAAGACAAAATGCGCTAAACCTCGGTCATTATAGATATCTGCAAGCAGTAAGCTACTGATTCGAGGAATTTGAGTTAAAGCTAAATTAAAGTCAAGAATTGCCTCCGAGTCTTTCCCATCGCCAGCACGGGCTAACCCTCGGTTGTAGTAAGCTCGAAAATCGTAGGGTTTAAGTGCGATCGCTCGGTTATGATCGACAATGGCAGCAGGATAATCGCCTTGTCTGTAGAATGCTACTCCCCGGTTCAGATAAGCCTCAGAGTTATCTGGTGCAAAATTTATGGCTTGAGTACAATCTGCAATCGCTTGATGGTAATCTTGTAATTGGAGATAAGCAAGACAGCGATCGCTATAAGCCACAGCCAAATCTTTCTCTAGTTGAATCGCCTGGTTGAAATTCTCTATTGCTTCCTGATAATCACCGCGCTGTATCTTATCTACACCCAGCTCTAAGAAATCACCTGCTGTAATTTGGGTAATTAAAATGGGTGCAGAATTTGCAGGCAAAGTCAAAAAAGTGAGAGGTAAAGCAATAATTATACTGAAAAATAATCGCCAGAAATCACTCATAATACCAAATTAGGATAGGTAGTATTGTTTGATATTTTTGGAACAGTCTTTTTGTAAAGACTCTTTAATCCAAAATTGGTATAAACATCCTATTTGATCATTTCAGTAGCAACAAAATTAGCGGGGACAAAAAGCCCCGCAAATTGTTAATTTTTGAAGTTGGATTTTAGTCTACTTCCACGCCTTATCTGCTTGTGAAAGCACATAAGCAGCAACATTTTCAATTTGTTCAGGCTTCAAGCGTTTGCCGAAGGCGGGCATAGCATTTTTACCGTTTGTAACCTGGGTAATAATTGCCTCTGCTGAGTATAAACCATACTTTTCCAAAGCCTCCTTCTTCAAGTTTTTGGCAGCTTGAACCAGATTCTTTCCTCCTGCGTGACAAGAGGCACAATTAGCACTAAATACTTTAGCTCCACTAGCAGCATCTCCTGCCAAAGCTGGACTACTGAAGGCAAAGGTGAAGATTGCTATGCCTAACAGCATGACTGTAATCATTTTTTTCATTTCGTGTTCCCTCTGCAATAACGGCTTATTCGGTGCAATATCCTCCATAATTGTGAGTTGAGCCGCTACCATAGTCAAACGACAAGCTGTCAAACTTCGCTTTATTAAATAAAATTTTTAGTTTTTGAATCTTTGAGGTTTTTTAGATTTAGGTTGTTAGTCAGCAATAATATCTGACGAGAAGGTGCTTATTGACAAAATACTACATCTAGACTATGGCAATCTTAAATTACTTTATATTTATGTAAGTTAGGAGATTTGATCAAAAAAATCATCAAAATTTAAGGATGAAGTATAAAAGATGAAAATTTTCCTGCTTCATCTTTTATACTTCATCCTTTATTTTTTATTTAACCGATCCTAAATGAATCAGCCCATCTTCTGTAACGCGACAAATTCGCCAATCATCTAATATAGATGCTCCCATACTACGGTAAAATGCTTGGGCTGACTCGTTCCAATCCAAGACACTCCACTCTAATCGCCCACAATCACGTTCTACAGCTATCTGAGCTACTTTAGTCAGGAGAGCCTTACCAATACCTTGCCTGCGATATTCTGGTAAAACAAATAAATCTTCTAGATAAATTCCTGGCTTAGTCAGAAATGTTGAATAATTATGAAAAAACAGGGCAAAACCAACAGCTTGACTCTGAGATTCCGCTAAGATTGCCTCTACATATCTCCGTGAACCAAATAAATGCTCCTGAAGTGCTAGAGCATTACCAGTAACAGCGTGAGATAATTTTTCATACTCTGCAAGTCCTTCAATTAATTTAAACAGCACGCTGTAATCGGCTGGTTCGGCAAAACGCACAATCAAATTGCTACCCGAAGTCATTAGTCTATAGTCCATAGTTGATAGTCCATAGTCTATAGGTAACTTGGCAATTTTTTTGAGTATTGACTAAACAAGAGCCGAGAAAAGCTACAAAACGCCTGATTTTTGCGAATTGCAAAACTAATTAAGTCAGGTATTGCATCTCTATCTTGAGTAATGTGATTAAATCAACCAACCTTTTAAACGTTTAGCTATGTGAGGACGGCGCAATTTCCGCATGGCTTTGCTTTGAATTTGACGCACTCGCTCACGAGAAAGATTGAATATATTGCCAACTTCTTCTAAAGTGCAGGGTTCGCTGGTTGTCAAACCATAGCGCAGAGAAATCACATCTTTCTCTCGTGGAGTTAACACGTCACCCAAGACTTCCCAAATCTCCTGACGCATCATGTTTTCATTCATTTTTGCTTCTGGAGACAAGTTGTCTTCATCTTCTAGCAAATCCATCAATTCTGTGTCTTCTTCTTTACCGACACGATGGTTGAGAGAAAGTGCTTGTCGCCGTAGTTGTTGTAGCTGGCGCAGTTGTTGTACACTCATTTCCAAAGCTTCTGCCATTTCAGCTTCAGTGGGATTACGAGAAAGTTTTTGTTTGAGTTCCCGTTGGGCTTTTTTCAGCTTGTTAAGCTTTTCAACAATATGTATAGGTAGCCGAATTGTCCGTGCATCGTTAGCTATAGCTCTAGTAATCGCTTGTCTAATCCACCAATAAGCGTAAGTAGAAAACTTATATCCTTTATCGGGATCAAACTTTTCGGTAGCACGATTTAAACCCATTGCTCCTTCCTGAATTAAATCCAGAAAAGGCACTCCCCGATTTAGATATCGCTTGGCAATAGATACTACCAATCTTAAGTTCGAGCGAATCATTTTGCGTTTCGCTACTCTCCCTTGATACAAGCGACTTTCTAATTGCTTTTCCGTCATTCCTAGCTCGGAAGCTACTTCTAGTTTGCTGGCTTCATGTTCCAGTTTTAACTCTAAAGCCGCTTGTATTTCTCTAACTTCCTCTAGAAATCTGACTCGCCGCGCTAACTCTACTTCTTCATCAGCTTTCAAGAGCGGATAACGCGCCATTTCTTTAAAAAACGCGCCAACAGCATCATCATGTTCGGTTTTGTTGTATCCCGAAGGACGAGCCGCCGCCATTTCATCTCCATCGCGTTCGTCTGATTCCAGATTTTCTACTAAAATTGGAGCTTCTTCTGCTACTGCATCTAAACTATCGAGTGATAGTTCTTCAATATCAGCAGCATTCTCCAATATTTCCATTTTTCCTAATTCAACAATATTCATATTTTCCTTTAGGGATTGTTGCTTTATTTGGTACAGAATTTATTTACACCTACTCTTTTGAGGCTTGGTAGTTTTCCCTAATGGACGATGCACCCCTTTAGATAGCGAAATACAGGCTGATGCTAATTTATCTACAGAAATAAAAATCGGCATCTACTTAGTACATATAGGTTACAGTTATATACAACCTATAGCGAAACTTACCCTAGCACCCAAAACTTTCTTCTCAGATTCCCAACAGATATATTCTTCATTTTTTTCTGAATTATCAAATATGTCAAATCCCCCTCAAACTTTCTCAACCTTAACAAATATAAAAATCTCAGTTACTCATCCAATTTTCTTAAACTTTCATATATTTTTCTAAATATTTTTAATATCTTAAGTGCTAGATGTCACTAGATAAGAAAAAATCTACTACTCGATTTATGTATTACCAATTTCATTTAAAGTTGCCTACATGAGACAAATTACAGAAATAGTAGATTAATTTTGGTACGATGTTACTTTGTATAAAAGCATCTCATAAGCAGATAGAGTTGAATATCTACCGATAGGCGGAAAAAGGCTACTCCATATTTAGTAGATAGAGCAACTGTTGCAGCAATAGCCGACATGCTTTTATTTGTATAGTGGGCACCAAATATTTATTGCATGTATAGTTGATACGAATTTGTCTAGTAGATTACATAAGAGGAAAATTATCAAGTATTATGAAGAATAACAGTATTGAGAAATACAATTTAAATTTAAGAAAAAGAAAAATCAGAGTTTAGTTAGCGAGGTTGATTTTAACCAGCTATGTGAGGAAAATATCTAAATATAAATTCAGCAAGTATGTATATTAATGAAATAAATTTATCTCCTTTAGTGGTGGCCCAAGCAGGTGAATCATACCAGTCAGGTGCAAATCTGAATCGGTGGGTTGAAGTATTAGTAGACTGTCCAGGAAGTACAGGACTATTTACTTATCGATTGCCAGCCCAGTTAGAAATCAAACCAGGGGATATTTTGAGCGTGCCATTTGGGGCACAACAATTAGGAGCGATCGCTATTCGGTTACTGGCACAACCAAATATCGATTTACCACTAGAAAAAATCCGGGAAGTAGAAGATATAGTCAGCGTTGGATTTTTCCCAAGTGCTTATTGGGAATTACTCAACCGAGTAGCTGCATATTACTATACGCCACTGATTCAAGTAATCCGGGTTGCTCTGCCACCAGGGTTGCTGGGGCGATCGCAGCGTCGTATCCGCCTGGTTGGAGGGAGAGGGGCAGGGGACAGGGTGCAGGGGGTGCGGGGAAGTCGTTATTTACTGGGATCTGCCGATCCGTTGGCTTTTTTGACTCCGACGGCGCGGCAAGTTTGGGAACTTTTGCAAGGGCAGCCGGCGGGGGACTATAGTTTTGTTTACCTTCAGCAAAAAGTCAAATCTGCTTATCGGGGAATTCGGGAATTATTGCGATTTGGTTTAGTAGAAAGCTACTTAGAACCACCGCGACTAACTCGACCAAAGTTGCAAAAAGCAGTCACGCTCACAGGTACAATTGACCAAGAGTTAACTAGTCGCCAACGAGAGATTTTAGAAGTGCTGCGGCGACGTGGCGGGGAGTTGTGGCAAAATGAATTACTGCAAATTTGCAATGCTAGTTCCTCTATTCTCAAAACTTTGACACAAAAGGGTTACATCGTTGTTGAAGAACGGGAAGTATTGCGAACAGAACAAGGCCCAACATTAGTAGGTGATGGTGCTAAATCTTTAACTACAGCCCAAGCCAGCGCCTTAGCGACAATCCAGACACTAGATGGATTTGCTCAAATTTTATTGCATGGGGTGACAGGTTCAGGAAAAACCGAAGTATATTTGCAAGCGATCGCACCTCTTTTCAATCAAGGTAAATCTGCCCTGGTTTTAGTCCCAGAAATTGGACTTACACCCCAGCTAACCGATCGTTTTCGTGCCCGTTTTGGCAATAAAGTCAGCGTTTATCACAGCGCCCTCTCCGATGGTGAACGTTACGATACTTGGCGGCTTATGCTCACGGGAGAACCGCAAGTTGTCATTGGGACTCGCAGCGCCATTTTCGCCCCTTTACCCAACTTGGGTTTAATTATTTTAGATGAAGAACACGACAGCAGCTTTAAACAAGATTCCCCCATACCCACCTACCACGCCCGTACTGTTGCCCGGTGGCGAGCCGAATTAGAAAATTGCCCCTTGGTGTTGGGTTCCGCTACGCCTTCCTTGGAGAGTTGGATAAGTGTGGGGATGCAGGGGGCAGGGGGAGAATTCATAACTCCAAACTCCTCACATTACTTAAGTTTGCCTGAACGGATCAACTCTCGCCCTTTGCCGCCGGTGGAAATCGTCGATATGCGGCAAGAGTTGCAGCAGGGAAATCGTTCTATATTTAGTAGATCCCTGCAAACAGCTTTGCAAGAGTTGCAAGAAAGAAAACAACAGGGAATTTTATTTATCCATCGCCGGGGACACAGTACTTTTGTCTCTTGCCGCAGTTGTGGATATGTTTTGGAATGTCCGCACTGTGATGTGTCGCTGGCGTATCACCACACTGAAGAAAAAGCGCCGGAATTATTGCGGTGTCATTATTGTAACTATGCGCGATCGCACCCCAAATTTTGCCCTGATTGTAGTTCCCCTTACCTGAAATTTTTCGGTAGCGGTACGCAACGGGTAACGCAAGAATTAGCACGACAGTTTCCAGAGTTGCGCTTGATTCGTTTTGATAGCGATACCACTCGCAACAAAGGCTCACACCGTACCCTACTCACGCAGTTTGCCAACGGCGAAGCAGATTTATTAGTCGGTACGCAAATGCTCACCAAAGGTTTGGATTTACCACAGGTGACACTTGTGGGCGTTGTCGCTGCCGATGGATTGCTAAATTTATCAGATTATCGTGCCAGCGAACGAGCGTTTCAAACCTTGACTCAAGTCGCTGGGCGTGCTGGGAGAGGCGAAGATCCGGGTAGAGTGATTGTGCAGACTTATACTACAGAGCATCAGGTAATTGCAGCAGTGCGATCGCACGATTATCAGTCTTTCTCTCAAGCGGAATTAGAACAACGCCAAGCACTCAATTATCCTCCTTATGGACGGTTAATTTTGTTGCGTTTAAGTAGTCTCGACCCGATTCAAGTACAAAATACGGCGCAAATTATTGCTACAACCTTGAGTACAGAAGAAGAATTTGAAATATTAGGCCCAGCACCAGCCAGTATTTTACGAGTAGCTAATCGTTATCGCTGGCAGATATTGATTAAATTTGACCCCGATGCCTTACCAAAGTTGCCAGATTGGGAAGAAGTGCGATCGCTTTGTCCTTCGTCTGTGAGTTTAACTATTGATGTAGACCCAATTAATATTATGTAACCTGAGTTCGATGTCAGAAAATCTCTGTACCCTCTGTGCCTCTGCGGTTTAAAAGTATTTATTAACCACAGAGTTAAGAAACTCAATTCTGTAACTTCACTGGTAAAGTTAGGGTGAATGCTGTTTGACCTAAAGGCGTTGAGTCAAGGGTGAGATCGCCACGATGGGCGCGGACAATTTCGCGGGATAGGCTGAGTCCTAGTCCAATACCTTCTATTTTGCGGTTACGTGACGGATCGCCGCGATAGAAGCGGTCAAAAATGCGTAGGCGATCGCTTGCTGGAATATTTTGGGAGGCATTGACAATGGTTACATTGAGGGTTGCTGGAGTTTGATGAGTGCGAATTTTGATCCAGCCGTTGGGAAGATTATATTTGATGGCATTACTGAACAGGTTTTGCAAAACTTGAATTAAAAGATCGCGATCGCCTTGTACCCGCAGTCCATCAGTGAAGTCAGTTTGCACAGTCAACTGGGGAGCTAGCATTTCCACATCTTCTAGCATCTCCATGAGCAACTCAGACATATCCACTTCAACCAGATACAAGCTCATTTTTCCTGCATCTGCCAGCGATAGTAACAAAAGTTTCCGCATAATTCCACTCAGGCGGCGCACCTCATCCAACAGGTTGCTTAAGCGCTGTTGCACTTCACTACCAGAATCAACCTGCTGTAGTGTTCGTTCGAGTTCGCCTTGTAAAATAGTTAGTGGGGTTTTCAGTTCATGAGCCGCATCACCACTAAAGCGGGAAGCTTGAGTAAAACTGCGTTCCAAGCGTTCCAACATCAAGTTAAACACCTGAATCAGTTCGACAAATTCCACATCAGTTGTTCCAATGGGAATCCGCTGATCTAACCCTTTGACAGTCACCTGTTGAATTACGCCCGTTAATTGACGGATAGGACGCAAAGCACCACCAGAAACCAACCATGCTCCTACTGCAACTAGCAACAGCGCTCCCGGAATTGAAATCAGAAAGATATTGCGAATCGTAGCCATCTCTTGATCGACGGCTTGTAAGCTAACAGCAATGGCAATCTGAGCATTGGGAAATTTAGTGGCCCCAATCCGCCAGGCTGCTTTTGCCGTCTGTTGAGTGACAAGTTGAGGTGGACGTGGACGAATCGGCGGCGGCGGGTCGAAGGATGGATTTGTATTGGGGGATAAAGGCGGTGGTTCTCTCTTCGGGGGTGGTGGTAGAGGTGTCAACTGGAGACGCACCAGCAACAGACGATTCACCTCAAGATCGGCAGGTAAGGAGTTTGATTGATAAAGTATATTGCCGTTTGAATCAAGCACCAGAACGGCGACGGGGGTTTTTGTGTTGGTTCCAAAAGTATAAGATAATGAATCTTCGTAAGATTGCCATCGCGAGCGATTGCCTGATTGGAAAAAACTTTCGGGAACGGGAGGTTCCTGTCGTTGAGGCGAGTTCGGAGTTACCCGCAGCAATTGATTTAATAGTTCTGCATCCAGACGGCTAATCTTAGCATTGTAAATCTGCAACCAGGAAATTGCACCAAATCCGACTAATGTGCTTCCAGCTAGAGCCGCAGACAACAAAGCAAGGCGGAGTCGAAAGGAATCAAGTTTCATGAGGAAGAATCTGGCTTGCGAAATCGGTATCCAACCCCTCGAATGCTTTCAATCCAGACTGCTTCATCAATGGGGTCAATTTTTTTACGAATTCGCTGAATACAAACATCCACAACGTTGGTATTGGGGTTAAAGTCGTAGCCCCAAACGTGTTCTAGAATTTGAGTACGAGTGAAAACCCGTCCGGGAGAGCGCATCAGATATTCTAGAAGATTAAATTCGCGGCTGGTGAGTTCTATCGCCTGATGATTGCAAGTGACTTCTCTGGTGATGCGATCGAGTTTAATCGGCCCAACGCCAAGTACATTTTGGCGTTCGCTCACACTTCGACGCATAACGGCATGAATTCTAGCTACTAACTCTTCCACAAAAAACGGTTTAGCGATATAGTCATCGGCTCCCAAATTTAGTCCTTGCAAGCGATCGTCTAGTTCATTTCGAGCCGTCAACAAAATTACTGGAGTATTCCGACCTTGCCGCCGCAACAGTTTTAGAATCGATAGTCCATCTTTTCCCGGCATCATAATGTCGAGTAAAATCACATCATAAGCGTTATCTAATGCCCGCAGATATCCCTCATCACCGTTATCGCAGTAATCTACAACAAATCCCTGCTCCTTCAGCCCAGCCCGGACAAAGTTAGCAATTTTCGCTTCATCTTCGACAAATAGAACATTCACAAGTATTTATGAGTTCACATATTATTCCATTTTAAATTCATTATTTTCTGTTTAAATTACAAAACTGTAATTTATAAAATAGACAAGCTGTAATTTTGAGGTGGCTCAATTATAAATATGAACACCCTACCTTTTGAAGGTTGATTTTTATGAATATTCGTCGAGTTTTAGTAGTGACAGCAATTCCTGTTTTAGTTGGCACATTTGGTTTTATTTCACTCAATCAAGCAAATGCTGCTAATCAATTCGATCAAATAGCACAGGCACAACAACCACCCGATCAACCATCAAACGAACAGCCGCGTCCACCCAGACCTGATTTTGCCGCCGCAGCCACAAAATTAGGAGTTACAGAAGCACAGTTGAAAGCTGCCTTGGGAGTTCCTGCCAATCCTCCAAATCCAGGCGATCACAATCAGCGTCCACCTAGACCTGATTTTAAAGCCGCAGCCGCCAAGTTAGGAGTTACAGAAGCACAGTTAAATGCTGCCTTGGGAGTTCCTGCTAATCCTCCAAATCCAGGCGATCGCAATCAACGTCCACCCAGACCGGATTTTGCCGCCGCAGCGACAAAGTTAGGAGTCACAGAAGCACAGTTAAAGGCTGCCTTGGGAGTTCCTGCCAATCCTCCGAATCCAGGCGATCGCAATCAACGTCCACCCAGACCGGATTTTAAAGCCGCAGCCGCCAAGTTAGGAGTTACAGAACAACAGTTGATTGATGCACTAGGTATTCCACCTCATCCTCATAGCGATGGTGTAACTTCTCCCCAAGAAGCTCGCCCTACTCAACCAAAATAGCTGAACATTCTCTATATTAAGGAGAAAATAAAATTATTCATCAATCGTAGTAATAGCTAGCTTCTCCATTTAAGAGAAGCTAGTTTTTATCTCACTACATTTAATGATGTCTAATATAAAATCTCTAAGAGATAAGTAGGTAAATTGACATGAGTGAGACTACGGAAACGATTTTCAGCAAAATCATTAGTCGGGAAATTCCGGCTGATATTGTTTATGAGGATAATTTAGCCCTGGCATTCAAAGACATTCATCCCCAAGCGCCGACTCATATCCTGGTCATTCCCAAAAAACCTCTGGCTACACTAGCTGATGCTGAATCTGAGGATCATGCTCTGTTGGGTCATCTTTTGTTAACCGTCAAACGTGTTGCAGAAGAAGCGGGACTGAAAAATGGTTATCGAGTTGTCATTAACACTGGTGATGACGGTGGTCAAACAGTCCATCATTTACATTTACATATTTTAGGAGGACGGCAGTTGGATTGGCCCCCTGGCTAATAAAACCAAATGAATTGCGTCTCTAGACGCAATTCATCAGTGAAAAAAATCACTTAAGTGTGCGGTAGTGTAAAAACAACTCACTTCCAACCTGACGAGTTTCAACGAGTTGAAGATGAGGAGCAGCACTAGGAATAAAACCCTCTCCCTCCACTGGGCTAGGGGCGTCCTTTCCTCCATAAATGACTGGCCAAATGGTTAACCACCAATCGTCAATTCGTCCTGCCTGCAATAGAGCAGCTGTTAAAGAGCCGCCTCCCAAAACAACAACTTTGTGAATACCCCGCTCTGCCATCAATGTATAAGCTCGATCCCAGTCTAGGTTTGTATCTCCCAAATCAATTAATTCAGCCAGCTTGTGCAGGATTGTTGCATCAGAATTGCGCTCTAAACCAGTCCGTGTGGTGAATATCCATCGCTCAATGTCCTGACTCAAAAAAGCCAAGTCCGGCGATAGGTCTAGGGAACCTGAGACAACACAGGTAATCGGCTGAGGAGACTGACCCCGAACCTCACGTGCTGCCAACAACTCAGGATTGCGAATTGAAAAAGTTCCTCCCTCAGCCCGAATTGTCCCTGCTCCTACCAGAACTAAATCAGCAAGAGAAACTTGATACTCCAAGTGTGCTTGATCGGCTGCATCGGATTCACGAGGCGCTTTCGGATCTACGGCACTAATTTTTCCATCGGCCGTCATGGCAAGAACCACAGTTGTTTGGATAGCTGACATGATTACCTTTTAACTTTCTTTGCCGGAAGTCCCACAGTATAACTGTACTCAGTTTAGTGTCGGGATGGATAGGCAGGCAATACTGCGTAGGTTTTGGAATTTCTTGGTTGAGGCAAGCTGTTCTTGAGCAGGGAGAGAAATAGAGGCAAAGCTGACATTTTCCATGCACCATCTGGAAGTTCAGAGGCGACGCGCACTCATCATTTTACTGCCATAGCCACCTTTTGGGCATTCACAGGCGGTAGGTTTGATAGTTGAAGCATCGTTGGCGATCGCTAAAATACATTTGACTCCCTGTTGCTCTAAACTAATACAAACTTGGGTAGCAGTACCGTGAGGTGGTTGGGCGTGTTGAATCACATTATTGCGGAAAAAGCGGTAAATTTCCTTCCTACGCAAGTAAGTTCTCCAAATCAAATCAGATTTCTATATTTAGGGTTGCCAAAAATTTACACTGTCCCCCAATAAAGAGGACAGTGTAGGTAATTTACGCCATTAGAATGACAGTCTAGCGAAACATACTACTGACTGAAGTATCTTCATGAATCCGCCAAATAGTTTCTCCTAACAAATTAGCTACTGACAGTACCACTAGTTGGGGAAAACGATTGTTTTCTGGTATAGGAATCGTATTTGTCACAATGACTTCCTCAAATAAGCCACTGGATAACCGCTCCATCGCTGGTGGAGAGAACACCGCATGAGTTGCACAGGCATATACCTGACGCGCTCCTTCTTCACGCAGTAATCGCGCTCCTTCGGCGATCGTGCCCCCAGTATCAATCATGTCATCCACTAATACTGCTGTTTTGCCTCTAACATCGCCGATGACATTTAACACTTCTGCAACATTATGCGCCTGACGACGTTTGTCAATAATCGCCAATGGGGCATCACCCAGTTTTTTCGCAAATGCCCTAGCTCTTGCTACACCACCAACATCGGGAGAAACAACTACTAGATCGGGTAATTGCTTGTTTGCTAGATAATCCAGCAATACTGGTGAACCGTAAACATGGTCAAAGGGTATATCGAAATAGCCTTGAATCTGAGCCGAGTGTAAATCCATTGCTAGAACGCGATTGGCACCTGCTTCAGTGATCAAGTTAGCAACCAGCTTGGCGGTTATTGACTCTCGCCCTGCTGTTTTGCGATCAGCACGAGCATAGCCATAGTAGGGAATTACTGCTGTTACCTGTCGCGCAGAAGCCCGACGACAGGCGTCAACCATAATCAATAATTCCATCAAATGATCGTTTACGGGTTGACAACATGGCTGGATTAAATAGACATCACAACCCCGAATCGATTCTTGGATTTGAACGTAAAGTTCTCCATCCGCAAATCTTTTGCGAATCATTGGTCCTAAGTCCATACCCACATAACGAGCGACTTCTTGAGACAGATGTATGTTGGCAGAGCCAGAAAACAGCCGCAGACGATGATTATCGTTCAATCCAATTGTAGATGGTTCCACTTTGAAAGTTGCAGAACTGAGTACAGCAGATCCTCTATGTGCATTCATAGTAATATTATCATTAGAGATTTTAGAGATTTAATAGATTTAACCGAGAAACAGCCTAAAAAAACATCTGTGAGTTTTGTTAAAGCTTCCATACAAAATTTAAACATTTCTGCATAAAATTATCAAATTATGATTCGCTAATTATTTAGTCTTCTTGGCAAATAAGGTATTGATAGCTTAACTGTCATCAATTTCATCCACTAAGTCTATAGTTCAATTTTTTTAGGTTGAGGTAAATAACCCCAATCGCTTAAACATTGTTGTGGTAAGTTTTTCTAACTATCTTATTTATAGCTGGCAGTAAAGCATTTAGAACTTAATGAGTTTATTCTCATAACAGTATAGCACCTATTATTAAGTACAATGAATGTATTTTTTGTTCTAAACATTACGCATTGATCAAAACGATAATCAATTGCGAAGTCTAAAAGAAGCTAGCAGCGCCCAAAACTCACCTACGTATAGTCCAGTTTTAAATAAAGATTGGATAAAGCTTGAATAAAGATTAAATAAAAAATTTTTTTTGATACCAAAATAACGATAGTATTTTCTAGGCGAAACCTTGTAAGTATTTTTACTAAAAAATCTATTAATAATAAATATAAAGGAAGTTGTTGAATCTAAATTCTCTTGAGATATAGAAGCGGTAGGCATACTTATGGACTCTCGGCGTACTTCAGTAGTAGAAAAATCTTTAACTGCCATAGCAACTAATTCCAAGAAGTCAGCGTACTACTTAGCTGCCATGCGACCGCGACAATGGACGAAAAACCTGGTGGTGTTTGCAGCACCATTGTTCGCATTTAGCATCAATGTGCAATCTCTATTGGGTAGCTTATTGGCATTTGTATTATTTTGCTGTGCATCAAGTGGCTTCTACTTAATCAATGACATCGTAGATGTGGAATCTGACCGTCAACACCCTGTAAAGTGTAAGCGTCCAATAGCGGCTGGATTAGTTAGCATCCGTGTTGCGACTGTGATGGCATTGCTACTTTTAGGTGGTGCCCTAATTTTTGGGTGGTTGCGATCGCCCCATTTGGGTGCAGCGATAACTGCATACGCGCTGTTACAGGTTGCCTATAATCTGCGACTCAAACGGATGGTAATTTTGGATGTTGGGGCGATCGCTACCGGATTTGTGCTACGAGCTTATGCCGGCGCTGCTGCTACCAGTATTACTTTATCATCTTGGTTTTTAATGTGTACTGCAATGTTGGCGCTATTTCTAGGTATTGAAAAACGCAAAGCAGAACTACGGTTAGCACAACTTAAAGGCAACAAGCCTCGCTCTGTTCTCAAATACTATTCCTTGCCTCTGCTGGGTCGCATGGAAAATGTTGTCACCACAGGCACAGTTCTCACTTATGCTCTTTGGAGTTCCGGGCCCTATCTACATGGAGCGCCCACATCTTGGATGCTACTGACTTTACCGTTTGTGTTGTATGGAATTTTTCGCTATCAACTGTTGAGCGATCCTCAACAGATTAGCACTTATAGCGACAACCATGATCCAGAGGAAACTGGACGTAGTGAACGCCCAGAAGAAGTTTTATTGAAAGACTTGCCGATACTAATCACAGTTATTGGTTGGATTATCACATGCTTTTTGATTCTCTGGTTGAGAAAGCAAGGGATAATTGAATAAATCTCACAGGAAAAGCTACTAGTACCGCAAGGCGGAAGTCACAATTCAAAATTAAAAAAATTGTATTCCAAGCTCTTACGCCATTTGAAATAGTCTATTTATTTACGCCGTGCTGTACTAGCAGTTAGTCTGCCCGCTCAAGCTTGTAACTGTTTCACCCTAACAAGTTGTATGAATAGTTTTAGCCTTGCTGACGAGATGAAACTACCTTGTCAAAAAATGTCTGGACTTGCTGCACTAAAAACGCGCTATCGTCCATTCATTTGTCCGCTTGATATGGTTCTTGCCAAGATTCCCGAAGGCGCACGTCTTTATGATATTGGCTGCGGTACAGGAGCATTACTTTATCTGGCTTTAAAGTTGCGTTCAGTAAAAGTAGCTCATGGTTATGATATTTCACGTGAAGCTGTGAAAGCTTCTGAGGCTTTTGCAATGAAATCTGAAATTTTTCAGGTCAGGCATTTGCATCCAGAAGAAACACCACCAGATTTGCATGGATATGACACTGTAACTATGATTGATGTTCTCCACCACATTCCTCCAAAATTACAAGACGATTTTCTCCGTAAAACAATTTCGCAGATGGATTCGGGAGCAAGGCTGATTATTAAAGACATTGAGGCATCCAAGATTATTGGGTCTTTTATGAATCAGCTTCATGACTTGTTACTGGCAAGAGAATGGGTTCACCAACGCCGAAGTAGCGATCTTGTTCAGGTTTTTCAATCAATGGGAGCTACAGTTAGTCGTCCAATTCTCCGTTGGACTCTTTGGTATCCACACTTTCAAATTGTGGTATTAGTACCTTAAAGGACTTCCAAATAAAAAAATCTCAAATTTTCTTGTTGATGAGTGTCCGCATTACCTGCCGCGACGCGAACACCCATCCCTTCAGGGTATGCAGAACTTAGAGCGACACTTCGACTCTTCTCTACTAAACTCTTTCTGTACGTAGTTTTATTCCACAAAGTGCTACTGCAAGTTTGACAGTATGCCTGTCGAACTGCTCAGTACAAGTCAGTCAAACGCTGCCCACCCGACAAGAAAGATAATTTATTTATTGGAAGTCCCTAAAGGCCTGATGGGAGGAAACTTGACGGAATTTGTAGATGAAAAATCCCATAGCTATTTTCAGAAAACTCTTCAGCACCTTTATCTCCTGGCTACATTTGCTCATTCAGGGAAACAACCAACGAGGTTTTAAAAGGAACCCCCACAGACTACCACGACAAGTCTATACATTGGCAAGTATCGAAATTGAGTGGCTAAAAACCTGTAAAATTCAAGGGATAATCCTCGATTTAGACAACACTATTGTTTCAGAAGACGATCGCTACCTATCTCCTTATGCAGAAGATTGGATTAAGCAAGCAAAGTTAGCCGGATTGCAATTTTTTATCCTCTCAAATGGGAAACGTTGCTATCGCGTCAAATATTGGTCTCATCGCCTTGATATTCCAGCACTCAGTCCGGCGAAAAAACCCTTTCCCCCTGCATTTCGACAGGCAAAAGCTTATATGAAGTTACCAGCAAAACAAATACTCGTCATTGGTGATAGTTTACATACTGATTTTGTGGGAGCATTACTTTGTAGATGTGGCTTCATGCAAGTTGCTAGCCTACCGCACCCGCCTCGATGGTGGGAAAAACTTGCTGGGAAATGGGTTCAAATACATTATCCATCTGGGGGAGAACTTTGGGATTTTGACGATACTGCTGGCTATGAGAGTTTCTTCTAAATTGCTCTTTTCATCAAAAAATATCACTCACTTTATAAATTGAGTAAATTCTATGAATAACCAGATAGTTTTTAGCTTGCTGATTTTAACCACAGTGGGGTTAAACACACTGGCGCAAAATCTATTGAAACTAGGAGCAGGACAAAATCCGTTAAATATCTATTTAATGGCAGGGATTTTGAGTTATGGTTTGAGTGCGGTTTTTTATGTAATAGTTTTGGGTAAACTGAATTTATCTGTTGCCTATCCATTAGTAATAGGATTAACAATTATAGTTACAATGATTACTGGATCTGTAATTTTGAAAGAAAAAATCTTAATTTCCCAATGGTTAGGAGCAGGTTTGATGTTGAGTGGTATCTGGGCAATCGCTTCAGGTAAACATTGACTATAAAAAAACTAAATTATGTAAGAAGTAAAAGTGCCAGGACGTAAAATAAATGATGATGACAATCAAAAATAAGAGATGGTCTAAATATTATATCTCTATTTTAATATTGGTTTTTTTGAGTGGTTTACTCCGCTTTTTTATGCTCTCAAGCCAGAGTCTTTGGTACGATGAAGGCTTGACTTTAACTAATTCTGATGTCTCGACTTTTCAAGAGAGTATTTCGAGAGTTAGAAACATCGGCAATAGTGATAGGTTTCAGCCACTATACTTTATAGTTATGTTTTGGTGGCGTCAGCTATTTGGCGAAAGTGAATTTGCCCTTCGCTCACTCTCTACTATTTTAGGTATTGGCTCAAATGTCATTCTCTTCTTTACTGCTTTGCGGATATATGGTAAAAAGCACGCCTTCTGGACTCTGGTAATTTTGACATTCAGTTCTTTCTGTGTCAACTACAGCCAAGAAGCAAGAATTTATTCTTTCGCAATGTTTATCGCCTCACTTCAATTATATTTTTTTAGCAAAGTATTAGTTAAAGATCAAACTCATCAAAATACTTCAAAATGGCTATTTAGTATTTTTACTGCCTTAGGGATTTTTAGTAACATTACTATGTGGCTTTTTACTACAGCCTTATGTATATCTCATATTGCCATCTATAGAAATTTCAAGCAATGGCTACAATGGTGGCTTCCTGCTGCTTTTTTATCTATACCATCAGTTATATATCACCTGACTTTACCTGGAGCAACCGATCCCGAAACAATTGCAATTAATCGTTTGGGATTACCCATAATCCAAAATATTCTTTTTGTGTTAAATGGAATTTTGGTGGGAACAACCTATGGCCCTTCAATGGAGCAGCTGCGCGGCGACAATAGAGTGCAAGTTATGCTTAGTTACTGGCCTCAACTACTTTTATTATTAATTGTCGGTACTGTAATTTTATTGGCTTTAGTAAGAGTTTTATTGATACACAAGAAAAAGGGCAGAGAGCAACATCCTGATTACTTTTTTACTTCTGTTTTTATCATATCATTTTTGCTGGGATTGCTCTTAGCTATAGTCGCCAAAACTAATTGGGTGCCTCGTCACTCTTATTATCTTTGGTTACCACTTGCCATACTTCTCCCATCGGTTTTGAGTCAAAGACCTAGTATCACATCAAAGCGCTATGGAGTGTCTCAGTTGGCTCAAATTGCGGTCATATCTCTGATAGTTATGAATATTTATTCTCTTGGTAACTACTACTTCAATGGAGACTATCAGAGAGATGATTATCGCTCTGCTGTACAGTACCTAATAAAAAACCGTTCTTCTTCTACACAATCTGTCTTTTTATTTGCTAATCCCAGATTATTTGAATACTATGGTGACAGTCTAACTCTGGATGCAAGAAATTTGGGAGATCCCTTAAAAAAAGGAATTCCGAATGAAAAACTTGCAGAAGAAATTGAAAAATTAACAAATAATAAGGATACAGTTCTCCTCACAATTAATCGTGATTATCAATTTCCTAAAGGGTTGATTGAAAGAGAAATGAGTAAGTTGTATAAGCTGGATTCTCAAGTTGATTTTGCATATTTTAAAATATATCGTTTTGTCAAGAAGAAAAATTGAATTGGGGGATTGGAGGCTCTGAAGTTATGGAGTAAAAAACAACCTTGCTCTGGTGGGGGTGTAGTTGTTAGGTATAGTAGAATATTGCGGCAGGTAACTGTCAGTCGCCTCTTGGACTTAATCTTTGTGGGTGACTTCCTCTTCAGTTGCTACTACACTCAATCAATCGATCATGCAACCACCCATTCCAGTTGGTACTGTCTTGCAAAACCGTTACCGCATAATTCAAATTCTCGGACAAGGAGGATTTGGTAGAACCTATCTGGCAGAAGACCAGAGGCGCTTTAACGAACTTTGCGCGATCAAGGAATTGACTTCAACAGCAACAGGGGCTTTAGCTTGGGAGAAGGCACAAGAGCTTTTTCACCGAGAGGCTGCCATTTTATATCAAATCGAACACCCACAAGTCCCTAAATTTCGGGAAAGGTTTGAGCAAGATCAACGCTTATTTTTGGTGGAGGACTACGTTGCAGGTCAGACCTACCGAACTCTGCTAGCTGAACGTCAAGCTGTGGGCCAAGCTTTTACAGAGGCAGAAGTATTACAGCTAATAGAGTTGTTGCTGCCTGTTTTAGAGCATATTCACAGTCGAGGGATTATTCACCGAGATATCTCGCCAGAAAATATTATTTTGCGAGATAGTGACGCGAAACCTGTGTTAATTGACTTTGGGGTAGTCAAAGAACTAGCAACGCGTTTACGATCGCCAGATAGTGCCCTGCCAGAAACCACTGTGGGAAAATTAGGCTACTCTCCTAGCGAACAAATGCAAACAGGGGGAGCTTATCCTAGCAGTGACTTGTATGCCTTAGCGGTAAGCGCGGTCGTTTTGCTAACTGGTAAAGAACCAAAGGATTTATTTGATGAAAACCAACTAACCTGGAATTGGCAGCAGTGGGTAAAAGTGAATCCGCGATTTGCTATAGTGTTGAATCGGATGTTGAATCATATACCGAGCGATCGCTATCAAAGTGCTGCTAGTGTATTTCAAGCACTCCAACCTTTACAGCAACCCAGTCTTCCTCCTCTGAATGTTTCCAACTTACAGACAATGGTTGTTGGTCGTCGTCCTGACTTAGTACCACCACCAGCTTCGCCTCAAAAACCCAATCCTGTGATTCCACCAAGCACCACTAACTCAATTTTGGATAATCCCTTAGCGATTACCGCAATTGGCAGCGCTGTCGTGATTATCGCCGGATTCGGTTCTTGGGCGCTGGTAAGTTCCATCCGCAGTCAACCGAAAACTCCAGTTGAAACGCCTCCACAAAATTTCCCTTCACCAGTGATTCCTGGTGGCACTACACCCACACCGACACTTACACTTACACCCACACCCAGCAGCAATCAATCTGTTGTACCTAGTAAACGCCTCAATCTAGGAGCATCTAATAACACAGCCACGGTTAACGATACTCTGAAAACAAATCAAAGAATCAGGTACACTTTTTTCGGACAAAAAGGCGACAAGCTAACTGCGTTTCTTGACCCAGGAAGCAACATTTTGTTAACAGTCTTCAGTCCCAATCAACAACCAATTGATATTAATGCCCAACAAGTAACAGCATATCAAGGCATATTGCTGGTTACTGGTAGATATACTATTGAGTTAACTCTGGTTCCAGGAGTTATCGAAAGCAATTACAACCTGAATGTTGCATTAGAAAAACTAGTTAAACCAACACCGACAACAACACCCTTGCCAATACCCAGAGAGACACCCTTGCCAATACCCACAGAAACACCCTTGCCAATACCCATAGAGACACCCTTGCCGATTCCCACAGAGAAACCCTTGCCAATACCTACAGAGACACCCTTGCCAATACCCACAGAAACACCCTTGCCAATTCCTACCACTATTGAAACGCCAACTTTGCCACCGACTGATGGAACACAACCATTTTCTGGTCAAAGAAATTAATGTTAAACACACTACTAATTACTGGAACTGATACGGAAGCTGGTAAAACTGTTTTAACGACAGCATTAGCAGCCTATTGGCAAAAATATTACCCGCAGCGTAGCTGGGGAATCATGAAACCGATTCAATCCGGAATTGGCGATCGCGAGTGGTATCAAAAGCTATTTTCACTAGAACAATCTGCTGAAGAAATTACACCTTTGTACTTTCAAGCACCTCTAGCGCCTCCGATCGCAGCAGCACGGGAAAATCGCCAAATAGATTTAGCTCTTGTGTGGCAAGCTTTGTCTAAGTTGCGATCACACCGTGATTTTGTGCTTGTAGAAGCCTTGGGAGGGTTGGGTTCGCCAATCACAGAGGAATTAACGGTAGCTGATTTGGCAGGGGAATGGCGTTTACCAACAGTATTAGTAGTACCAGTGAGATTAGGTGCGATCGCTCAAGCAGTGGCAAATGTAGCATTAGCGAGACAATCGCGCGTCAATCTCAAAGGTATTGTTCTGAACTGCATACAACCCCGAACAGATGCAGAAATCGCTGACTGGACACCGCATCGATTGATTCAATCACTTACCAACACACCAGTTTTAGGCTGCTTGCCTTATTTAGATAATCTGACTGATTTAGATAAACTTGCTCAAATAGCATCAGATTTAGATTGGGAAACACTTACTCTTTAAATTGAGCATTAGGTATTATTAACAATATCAATTGCAAATTAAACAACCCTTGTTTTATATTTAAGTGAAATTGGTATAACGATATGGACATCAACCCAATTGACCTGCTTGGGGAAGACGACGATGAACCTGAAACGCCAGCTAACCGTGAAAAACGCAAAAGTCGTCTAAATAGTGCTGTGGCAATTGCAGTTGCATTGATAGCAACTTTTATGGGCGTCTGCAAAGTCAAAGACGATAATATAGTTCAGGCAATGCAGCAAGCTCAAGCAAATAAAATTGATGATTGGGCGTTATACCAGGCTCGTAATATTCGTGAAGAAATAGCCAAATCTAGTGTGGCGCAACTCAAATTGCAATCTCTTTCTCAACCTGCTGCTGTGAGGGCTGACTATGAAAAACAGATTGCCGCTTATCAAAGCATTGCTGATAAAGAAGACCAGAAAAAGCAGCAACAGAAGGTAATTGCCGAACAAGATCAAACAACCTATGATCAGCTTAATTATCATGACGACCAGTTTGATCTAGCTGATGCCTCCTTATCGCTCTCTGTCTCGCTATTTGCCATTACATCTCTATCTCAGAAAAAATGGTTGTTCTACGCTGCCTTAGTTCCAACTCTATTTGGCTTGGTCATGGGGTTATCGGGATTATTGAACTGGCAACTACATCCTGATGCCTTGACTAAATTACTATCCGAAAATTTCTTAGAAAAGCCAGCCGAAAAAAAAATAGTGCTTTCCATTGCCGCTTCCCCAAATCCCAAAGTTTTTTAATTTCTGGATGATTCTTCCCCATTCCCGACGATAAACTGGGAAAATAAACTTTAAAACATCCTCTAAGTTCGCTGTACTTAAATTAGTTTCTATTCATAATGGTTTCTACCTTTCCCAATCCCTCTTCTGTTGATCTATCTCGCATCCGACTAGCGATTCGTTCATTGCAACCGCAGTTAGTAGAGTGGCGGCGGCGATTGCATCAACAACCAGAGTTGGGTTTTCAAGAAAAACTGACAGCTGAGTTTGTATCACAAAAGCTGCAAGAATGGGGGATTGAGCATAAAACTGGTATTGCCCACACTGGCATTGTTGCCACGATCAAAGGTAATAAACTCCCCACAAACAAAGTTTTAGCGATTAGGGCGGATATGGATGCTTTGCCAATCCAAGAACTCAACGAAGTACCGTATAAATCGCAGCATGAGGGAGTGATGCACGCTTGTGGACATGATGGACATACAGCGATCGCTTTAGGTACAGCTTATTATCTCCAGCAGCATCGGCAAGATTTTTCTGGTACGGTGAAAATTATCTTTCAGCCAGCAGAAGAATCACCAGGAGGCGCGAAGCCGATGATTGAAGCTGGAGTCCTAAAAAATCCTGATGTTGACGCAATTATTGGTTTGCACTTGTGGAATAATTTGCCATTGGGAACAGTGGGTGTGCGGGCTGGGGCGTTGATGGCCGCTGTGGAGTGCTTCAACTGCACAATTTTGGGCAAAGGTGGACACGGCGCACTACCCCATCAAACGGTGGATTCTGTTGTTGTTGCTGCCCAAATTGTCAATGCTTTACAAACCATTGTCGCCCGAAATGTGAATCCCATTGATTCGGCAGTGGTGACAGTAGGCGAACTTCATGCAGGAACCAAGCGTAATGTGATTGCTGATACAGCAAGAATGAGTGCGACTGTCAGGTATTTTAATCCTAGTTTAAAAGGCTTTTTTAAAGAGCGTGTCGAGCAGATTATTGCTGGAATTTGTCAGAGTCATGGTGCGAATTATGACTTAGAATACTGGTCACTTTATCCACCAGTAATTAATGATATGAGAATAGCAGAACTGGTGCGTTCTGTAGCTGAAGAAGTGGTAGAAACTTCTCTAGGTATTGTGCCAGAATGCCAAACTATGGCTGCTGAAGATATGTCATTTTTCTTAGAAGAGGTTCCTGGTTGTTATTTCTTTTTGGGTTCTGCTAACCCAGCGAAAGACTTAGCATATCCCCATCATCATCCCCGGTTTGATTTTGACGAAACCGCTTTGGCGATGGGTGTGGAAATATTTATTAGATGCGTGGAAAGGTACTTTCTTTAAGAGTACTTCAAGTAAAAAAATGCCCAATTGTCATTGCGTTCGCGTAGAGTCTCGTACAGAGCGAAGCGAAGCAATCCCAGTCTTTGCGATTGCTTCGCTTCGCTGGCAATGACGGTTTTTGAATCATTTATTTTTTGAAACACTCTAAACTTAATTTATTCACTTGTTCTATCAATTTATCTCGTCTATAGGACTTCTATTTGATTTTTGAAATACACTTAGTAGCATGTCAAGACTAAATTGTTGCAAAAAATTAGCCTTGACACTTCTTATAGGAAGTTAAAAATATGAAAGCTAAAAAAGTTAAAATTAAGACTAGACCTGGGATCACTGATGAGCTTATTCATGATGAACTTACGCAGTTCGGTTTAATAGAAAATCATTATATTTGGGGTACACCTAAATTAAACAATGGGATAATATACTATTTATCTTATGACAATAAAATTTTTACATTTTTAGTTGAAGACGATCAAGCTAATGGAATATACATAAGGTATCTTGAAAAAATGGGAGTTCCTGTTTTTGAGGATTCTTTAGAATGTGATGAGTATGGAAAAGCTCTCTTGGAAAAGGCTAATAAAAAAGATGACTCCTTACCGATACAGCCAAACTCGCAGTAGTGAAAGCAGTTGCTCAGTATCTACAGGTTTGGTGATGTAGTCAGAAGCTCCAGCTTCGATGCATTTTTCCTTGTCGCCTGGCATGGCTTTGGCAGTTAAAGCAATGATTGGTAGTGAGCGAAACTGTTGTTGCTGGCGGATGGCGCGGGTGGTTTCGTAACCATCCATTTCCGGCATCATGATATCCATCAAAACTATATTAATGTCAGGATTTGTTTGCAGCTTCTCTATGCCATCTCTACCATTTTCGGCAAATAGGACTTGCATTTGATAGCTTTCTAAAAAGCTGGTCAGGGCAAAAATATTTCGCAGGTCATCATCTACAATCAAAATTTTCCGATTAGCCAGCACCGGATCATTTTGATGTAGTTGCTCTAGTATTTGCCGCTTTGGTGGGGGCAAATTTGCTTGCACTCGATGCAAGAATAGGGCAGTTTCATCTAACAATCGTTCTGGCGATCGCACATTTTTAATGATAATTGTCTCTGCTAGTCCCCGCAATTGGGTTTCTTCTTGTCGGCTGAGTTCTTTGCCTGTATACACAATGATTGGCAGTTTCAACAGCCTGGGTTCAAGCTTGATCTGTTCAATGAGGGCAAACCCGCTCATATCAGGCAGACCGAGATCCAGTACCATACAATCAAAATGATGCGATCGCAAAATCGAGAGGGCTTCTGCTCCCGTACCCACTGCTGTACTCTGGACATCGCCATTCCCAATCAGTTCGATAATACTTTGAGCTTGTACTGGATCATCTTCGACGATCAGAAGATTTTTTACCTGACGCTCAATAAAGCCTTTAATCTCAGTCAAGACCTGAGTTAGGGCTTCTGGAGACACAGGTTTTTGTAGATAGGTAATCGCTCCTAGATGTAATCCTCGTTGTTGTCTTTCATCAACAGAAAGGATGTGTACTGGTATATGTCTGGTATCTGGTTTATGCTTCAGACGATCTAGCACCGTCCAGCCATCCATCTCTGGCATGTGGATATCTAGCATAATCGCATTGGGTTTAAACTGTTCTGCTAGTGCTAGACCTTGTTTACTGTGTAAAGCAACAATAGTTTTAAAGCCCTGCTGACGCGCCATATCTAGTAAGATGCGGGCGAATTTATCGTCATCCTCAATAATTAACAAGGTGCGATCGCCTGGTTGAATTCTTTCCCGATCATCTGGAATTTCGCTAGAGAGGATAGTAAGTACTTTCGCGGATAAAGATGTATCTACCAATGCGGTTCTTTTTTCCACCATTGGCACATCTTTGATAGTCGATGCTGTGCGGATAGAAGCTGTGCGGATAGAAGTAGTTGGCTCAGGGGGTGGGGTGGTGAGAGTATTTTGACTATTCTTTTTTTCTTGTCGCCTGGGTAAGAAAAGGGTGAAGGTGCTTCCTTGCCCTGGTTCGCTAACTATTTCAATTCTCCCTCCCAACAGTTGAGCCAATTCACGGCTGATTGATAAGCCTAAGCCAGTCCCGCCGTACTTGCGGCTGGTGGTGCCATCTGCCTGCTGAAATGCCTCGAAAATAATCTTCTGCTTCTCGGCTGGAATGCCTATACCTGTATCGCTGACGGCAAAAGCAATCATGGAATTATCAACTTGGGCTATTTGTAACTTCACGCTTCCCTGTTCTGTAAACTTAAAAGCGTTAGCTAGGAGATTTTTCAGCACTTGTTGTAGGCGTTTGGAGTCGTTATAAATTGTTGGGGGTAAGTTCTCATCCAGTTCAATAGTAAAACTGAGTTCTTTATTGTGGGCAACTTGCTGGAAAGTCTGCTCTAGAGATGTTTCCAAATCTACTAAAGCAATTTGTTCAATATCAAGCGACATAGTGCCCGACTCAATTTTTGCTAAATCTAGAATGTCATTAATCAACTCCAGCAAATCATTTCCAGCTGAGTAAATAGTCCGGCTGTATTCTACTTGTTTGTCAGTTAAATTCTTGAGAGAGTTATCTGCTAGCAGCCTTGCCAAAATTAACAGGCTATTTAGTGGTGTCCTTAACTCGTGGGACATATTCGCGAGAAATTCTGACTTATATTTGGAAGACAATGCCAATTGTTCAGCTTTTTCTTCCAAAGACTGCCTCGCTCCTTCAACTTCCTGATTCTGGCGGGCAACTTCTCGATTTTGGACTTCTAATAATTCTGCCTTTTCTTCTAATTCCTCATTTAATTGTTGTAATTCTTCGTTAGATTGCTTGACCAAAAATTGTGATTCCTCTAACTCATGCGCCTGTTCTTCTAGGCGTTGATTGCTTTGCTGTAGTTCTTCTTGCTGGGTTTGGAGTTCTTCTGTTAAAATAACAGACTCTTCAAGTAGTTGCTGGGTTTGCACTTGCGAGGCGATGTTATTTAAAAATACACCAAAATTTTCACTCAATTGCTCTAGAAATGTTAGGTGCAACTGGTTAAAAGGCCCAAAAGAGGCAAGTTCAATTACAGCATTTACCTGCCCTTCAAATAGTATAGGCAAGACAATAATATTTAGCGGTGGTGCTTCTCCCAAGCCGGAATTGATGCGGATATAGTTATGAGGAACTTCTGTTAAAAGGATTCTTTGTTTTTCTAGGGCGGCTTGTCCCACCAATCCTTCACCTAAACGAAACTGATTTGCGAGGTTTTTCCGCTCTTTGTAAGCATAACTACTCAACAACTTCAGCACAGGCTGGTCATCTATGGAGTCCATCGCATAAAAAACGCCCTGCGATGCCCCAACCAGTGGTGCTAAATTCGACAATATCATCCGAGCCACGCTTTCCAGATTTCGCTGTCCTTGGAGCATCTGGGTAAATTCAGCTAAGTTAGATTTTAGCCAGTTTTGCTCGTCATTTCTTTGATTTGTGTTTCGCAGATTAACAATCATTTGGTTAAAGGTGCGCGTCAACACACCAATTTCATCCTGGCGATCGCTATCTGGTAAACTTACCGATAAATCCCCATCCGCCATTTTTTCTGCTAAATTAGAAACTTGCTTCAGGGGTGCTGAGATATGTCTGGCTAGGGCAAATCCGATTAAAGCTAAAAGCAAAGAAAATAAGGGAATACTATAGACAATACTGGCGATGGTTTGTCGTGCTGCTGCTTGTGCCTTTTCAGAGCGCTGTTTCAGCAGCGTATTCTCCTCATGTTCCATCGTTTGGATAACTTTGCGGATTTCACTCATTAGCTGCTTGCCGCGGTCTGTCAGAACGACCTTCTGAGAAGCTTCAAAACCTTGGTTCTGGCGCAAATCAATAGTTTCTTTAAGTTCGTCCAACTTCTGAGTTATTAATGGCTGTAAAATATCCAGCTGCTTTTGCTGCTTGGGATTATCTGCTGTTAAATTCTGAAGCTCCTTAACTTTTTGAGCTAGTACTTGAATGGCTGCGTTATATGGTTCTAAATAGCGCTGTTCTCCAGTAAGAACGTAACCACGTTGTCCAGTCTCAGCATTTGTCACTTGCAAGTTGAGGTCTTCAAGCTGACTTAACACCTGGTAAGTATGACTTTCTTTGCGCGAAGTTGCAATTAGCTCATTGGTGCTTTGGTAGGAGATTAGACCAATGGTGGTCAGAGTTGCCAAACTCAAGGCAAAACTTATTCCAATCTTGGTTCCAATCTTCATACGGTTCAACATTATTCCAGGCAAGTAGTGAAATTATTTCTGTTTCTGAGACTATTGTGATGATATTTTAGCTATCCAAAATCAATATTAGGATACGTTTTTATGGAATCTACCTAGTTTTTTGTAGAGCAAATATTACTATTTGTATCCTCGCTTATTTACAAATGTAACGCTATTTTAAATAAGTATATCAATAATCTCTTTACCTAGCATTATGCTCATTTAAAAAACTAAACCTTTAGACAGCATAACTTCTTTCAAAAGAAGCAGCCACATTATTTTGTAATTTAATCTTGTGGTGGATAATTAAAAACTTATTCTTAGATTATAAATTGAGCATCAGACTTTACTAAAAAATGATTGTAGTAAAAATAATACAACGCTAATTTAATATCCTAGAGGCGTGGCAAGCAAAAAAATTGTGCATTAGAAGTAGGTTGGGTGGAGCGGAGTGCAACCCACATATATCACGATGTTGGCTGGCTTTGGCAAAACCTCCAATGCCACTTGCTACAATGCAGGAAACCCGCGCAACGCAGTGGCTCCCCAACCAACAATTTTTTCGTAAGATTTTAGTCTTGCTACGCTACTAATTATTGTCTTTAAAAAAGCTGGATAGTAAAATCAAACAGCCGAATAATAAAAATTAAGTTGATGAAAACACAATTTCTAGAAACGCTAAATATAGTGGCTTTCGCAGTTAAATATTAAATCAACACCATTTTACATCAATATACAGTTAAACTGATAACTTGGCGATCGCAAACATTATTTTGGTAGAAAGTTAAGGTTTCAAAAGGCAATTAATACTCTTATGAGTTGATGATTTACAGAATAAGTGTATAACTTAGCTAATAAATTTTCAGGAATACACACAATCACGATGTTTACTCAAGCCTCTTGATATTAACTTGACGTTGAATTATAAATTTGTCATAACCTGGCGATCGCTTCTAGTCGCATCAAGTTCAGATGGGCTATAAATAGTAAAGTGTTGAATTTTGTTACTCTCTAAAATAGCTCTTGCACCAGCTACATATATATCAGTGCTTTTTAGGACTAATAGGTAACAATCGAGGTTCAGATGATGCTCATAATATCTAGCTATATCGTCAGAAATTCCTAAATTATTAGTGTAGTTATCTTGGTAACTGCTGATATTTACCTCCGAAATATCATTTAGACTGCTTGTATTTTTAGTGACTATTGATATTTGACTCATTGGAAAGCCAGCAGTTTTCAGTTCAGTAAGCGCCTTTTCTGCATCTTGGCGCGCATAAAAAACGCCAAGGGCGTGTTTATAGCGATTATTTGGGGTAGAGTATGGCTCATAAATCCCCCACTGTTGAATATCGCGGCGATTAAAAATCCTCTTAGCAATGCGGATTTCTATATCTATGCCAGTTACTATCACCAAATAGTAACCTTTGCAGACAAGATCGCTATAACCTTGGGCTGGCTTTTCAGAAATTCCTAAACTTATGAACAAAGCAGGCAAACCACCTGCTAAAGTAGTAGCGATCGCAGTTACCTCTGCTCCGATTAAGATGACTGGGCCTATACCAGGAATTACCAAGAGTACTAAACCGACCAATAAGCCAGTAAGACCATTTAAAGCACTACCAGTAACGGCTCCAGCAGCATCTTCTGAGGATGTATTACTAGTGTGTTCTCTAATCTCAACACCAGCAATATCACTTTGTTCTTCTGTATTCCGTGCAACAACGGAAACTTTCTGCATTGGATAATTAGCAGCTTTTAACTCCTGAAGTACCAATTGTGCATCAGAATACCCAGCGAAAACTCCTACAGTTCTTCGCTCTTTTTCTAGTGTCATTTTATCGGTTTATTGCAGCTAGAAGTGATTCCCAAAACTGTTAGCTAATTTGAGGTAATTACACAGCCCGACGAGTTAGTAAACCCCAAACAAAAATTAGTATCATCGCCCCAATCACAGAAAATAAAATGCTTCCCAGAGATAAAGCTCCTACAGATGCGGCGGCGGCTGAACCACTTCCGAGCAAGACTTGACCCAAATAACCCCCGAATACGGCTCCAAGGATTCCTAATACAATGGTGGAGATAATACCACCACCTTGGGTTCCGGGATAAAATAACTTAGCTAATGCACCTGCGATTAAACCTAAAACCAGCCAAGCAATAATGTTAGTCATAGAATTTCTCCTTCTTTGAGGATCTGCTTTGTTTGTTTTTGACTGACTTCATATTAAAGTTTGGCTGCAAATTTTCTGATCTATCTAGAGAACTAATATCAAAAATCTTTAGATATTACTGATAGGTAAGCTGTTCGACTTTTAACTTGCGCTAATAAGAGTCAGAATAAAGACGCGATGCTCTCTACGTTCGCGCAGCATGTCGCAGACAGACGCTAAAAGCCTAGCTTGCTGTAAGTGTACGAATACTGACTACCACTGCGCTATCTGCAACTTGTACAGAATTCATTCTGTTAGCGGATAGCTAAGGTTTAGCCCATTCTGAATTCTGACTCCTGAATTCTGTTTTGATAAATTTTAGATATGCAAACTAGATATGATTTAGCTTATGGTGATCGTAAATTGATGATTGTGCTGATTTTGCGACTCGAATCGGGATTGCAATTATAAACTCTGCACCCTGTCCTGGTGATGAAATACATTGCGAAGATCCACCATGCTTGTCAGTAATTATCTGGTAGCTGATCGATAAGCCCATACCAGTCCCCTTACCAACTGCTTTTGTGGTGAAAAAAGGGTCAAATAAACGCGACTGGATTTCTTGTGGAATTCCTGCTCCGTTATCAGCAATCCGAATGATTACATTTTCATTTATCTGCTCACAAGAAATGCGAATCAGAGGATTTAGACAAAGTTCCTTTTGGAAAGCATCTTCTAAAGCATCGATTGCATTTGCTAAGAGGTTCATAAATACCTGATTTAGTTGCCCTGCAAAACACTGGATTTGAGGCATTTCAGCATATTGTGTCACTACTTGAATTTCCGGGCGATTATTTTGTGCCTTTAGACGATGTTGCAAAATTAATAGGGTACTGTCGATTCCTTCATGGAGATCGGCAGTTTTGAACTCAGCTTCATCCAAACGAGAGAAAATTCGGAGACTAAGAACAATTTCTCGGATGCGTTTAGCCCCCATCTTCATCGAGGTTAACATCTTAGGCAAATCTTCTGTTAGATACTCAATATCTGCTTCTTCGTTAGCATTTTTAATTTCTGGCTCTGGGTTAGGATAATAATTTTGATAAAGCTTAATTAATAGCAGCAATTGTTGAGTGTAATCATCAATGTGTTGGAGATTACCGTAGATAAAATTAACCGGATTGTTAATTTCATGGGCAACTCCTGCCACTAGCTGACCCAGACTCGACATTTTTTCTGATTGAATTAATTGGATTTGGGTTTTTTTCAGGTCTTTTAAAGCTTGCTGAAGTTCGGCTTCTGCCAATTTTCGCTCGGTAATTTCGTCTCGTAATTGTTCGTTAGCATTGATCAATTCATTTCTGGAAGATTGCAGATCGTCTGCCATTTTGTTGAATGAGGTAGCTAACTCGCCAATCTCATCGTGGGAGCGAATACTAACTCTGGTATTCAGCTTACCTTCAGCCAGATTCATTACAGCTTGTTGGAGTTGTTTAATTGGTTTGGAAATGGTTATAGAAAGTAGATAACCGGCTATTAAGGCAAATATGCTACATCCCAAACTGATGACCGATGTCACGAGAATGTTTTTATGGGCTGTTGCTAGTGCTGCTTGATAAAGCGGTGTATATTCTAAAATTACTGCACCAATTGTTTCATGTTTGCTAGTCTTAAAAACAACAGCAATTAATTGAATTCCATTTGGGTATTCAGGACTAGTTTCAATATATGTTCTTGTTATACCATCTTGAATAGTTTTACCAACTTCATTATTGCGATCACGATCTAATCGTGTAGCGATATCTTCCGTAACTACATCTGCCAGAATGATTTTATGGGGGTCTACAATTTCCAAATCGCGCTGACGTTGTTTGTGTAGCGATTCAACATGCTTTTGCAGATGGGCTAGCATCTCATTTTGCGATCGCATTTTATGGTCTTCAAGCTCATGACTTACGAAATATCCCAGTAGTCCAGCAACTTCTTCTGCCTCTTGTTGAGCAAGATACTTAGCTATCTCTAATTGTTGATGGGCACTAATCGCACCAATAATTCCTGAGAGAGTAGCTATTCCTAGAATACCCGAAATTAATTTTTGACTAATTTTCATTCCTTGCTCAAAACCTCAATTGCCACCTACTGTGCTGATTTAGTTTTAGGGACTTTGCCCCTTTCCTAAAATTCCCATTTTTCCGGCTGAAAGCCACATATTTAGCAGATATGAGCAAAATTTTTAATTTCGCAAGAGAGCCAGAAGGCAGTCCCTGTTTCATCGGGACTGGGGATTGGAGATTGGTATTTTTACTCATTACTCATTACTCAGCACTTAGAAATACTACCCGACCCCATTTTTTCAGTAGATTAGCAATAGATTATCTCAAGGGCACTTTATGACTTCTTTTGAAACTTCAGTTGAAGATTTGGTACTAGTTGCTGGTGCTACTGGTGGCGTAGGGCAACTGGTGGTAGGCAAGTTACTAGAGAAAGGCTTGAAAGTTCGTGTCTTGACACGCAATACCGTAAAAGCTGAAGAGATGTTTAACCAGAGAGTGGAAATTGCTGTTGGTGACATTCGCCAGCCAGCGACACTGCCAGCTGCAACCCAAAATGTTACCCACATCATAAATTGTACTGGAACTACCGCCTTTCCCTCTGCGCGCTGGGAGTTTGACCAACCCCCGAACTTGATTGAATGGGGAATCACTTTCCTTAACCCCAAATCTAGTGAAGCAAAAGCAAAGAATAGTCCGGCAAAGGTCGATGCCCAAGGTGTTAGAAATCTAGTGGCAGCAGCACCCCGGAATTTGAAACGATTCGTTTTCGTTTCTTCTTGTGGAATTCTCCGTAAAAATCAGTTTCCTTTTAGTATTCTTAATGCCTTTGGTGTCTTGGATGCCAAACAAAAAGGTGAGGAGTCCATTATTAATTCAGGATTGCCCTACACCATTATCCGCCCAGGACGCTTGATAGACGGGCCCTATACCTCATACGACCTCAATACCCTTCTGAAGGCAAAAACAGGAGGTAAATACGGTGTAGTCGTAGGTACTGGCGATACACTTTCAGGTGATACTAGCCGGATTGACGTAGCCAGCGCTTCTGTAGAATCCCTTTTTCAGCCAAGTAGTTCTAGGAAAATTTTTGAAATAATCAACCAAGGACAAAGACCGTCTGTTATTGACTGGGAAACTCTATTCTCTAAGCTGGAGTGAGTAATGCCTAATTCTGGGTTGACCATCTCACCGAAGAGGCATAGGGGAAGGGAGCAGGGAGCAGGGGGAGCAAGCCCTTCCCCTCTGCGCCAAGCATTGCGGAGCATAAGTACGTTCGCGGAGCGTCTCGTAGAGAAGAGAAGCCCTTCCAGGGCGCTTGAACTGGGGCGGAATACAAGTCTTCTCCCTTGCTCCCTGCCCCCTGCGCCCTGCTTCTTTTGAGCCAGGTCTTTCCGTTTCAGTTACCCTGAAGTTAGTTGTCCAACTAGTATTGACTTTCCCATAGATAGAATAGATGACTCAACAAACTTCTAGAATTTGTATCCTTGGCGGGGGCTTTGGTGGTCTATACACAGCCCTGCGCTTAAGTCAATTACCTTGGGAATCTACGCAAAAGCCCGAAATTGTTTTGGTAGATCAAAGCGATCGCTTCCTATTCTCTCCTTTACTTTACGAATTACTCACTGGCGAACTGCAAACTTGGGAAATTGCCCCACCCTTTGAAGAACTTTTACAAGGCACTGGTATACGTTTCTATCAAGGGGTTGTATCTGGTATTGACATCGACCAGCAACGGGTAAATATCCAAGAAGGGCCAGAAATCCCTTACGACCGATTAGTACTGGCGCTAGGAGGTGAGACACCGTTAGATTTAGTACCTGGTGCAGCAGCCTACGCCTATACATTCCGCACAATCTCTGATGCCTATCGTTTAGAAGAACGCCTGCGATTTTTAGAAGAATCGGATGCTGATAAAATTCGGGTAGCGATCGTTGGGGCTGGCTACAGTGGTGTAGAGTTAGCCTGTAAGTTAGCTGACAGACTAGGCGAAAGGGGACGCTTTCGGATCGTTGAAATCGCTGACCAAATCTTACGAACTTCCCCAGAGTTTAATCGGGAAGCAGCAAAGAAAGCAATAGAAGCCCGTGGTGTGTTTCTTGATTTAGAAACTAAAGTCGAATCTATAGAGCAAAATTCCATTTCCCTAGAGTACAAAAACCAGTTAGATACGATTCCCGTAGATTTGGTAATTTGGACAGTAGGAACTAGGGTTGCGCCCGTAGTCAAATCTCTTTCCCTCAAGCAAAATCAGCGTGGTCAAATCAGCACTACATCCAATCTGCAAGTTATCGATCATCCAGAAATCTTTGCCTTGGGAGATTTAGCAGACTGTCATGATACTGAAGGACAGCAAGTCCCCGCTACCGCACAAGCGGCTTTCCAACAAGCTGATTATACTGCTTGGAACATCTGGGCAAGTCTGACTAATCGCCCTCTTCTTCCCTTCCATTACCAACAGTTAGGAGAAATGATGGCACTAGGAATAGACAATGCTACTCTCACTGGTTTAGGAATTAAACTAGATGGGCCATTGGCATACGTCGCCCGCCGTGCTGCTTATTTATACAGGCTACCAACTTTAGACCATCAGCTTAAAGTTGGTTTTAATTGGCTAGTCCGTCCGATCATAGAAACACTTTCTCGCTAACTTAAGGTTGGGCATTGGGCATTGCTGAAAAACCAAGACATCTATGATGATTTGTTTTATTTCCGTCAACCTATTTAGTAGATGTTAGACTCTACCCACAGAAACTTTCTAACAAGCCAAAATCTAAAATTCAACACTGATGGAACAACCGAAAGTTATTTTTTTAGATGCTGTGGGTACACTCTTTGATGTCAAAGGTAGTGTGGGTGAAGTCTATAGTCAGATAGCCCAAGAATTTGGCGTTATAGTTTCAGCCAAAACATTAAATACAGCCTTCATCCAAAGCTTTAAAGCATCGCCGCCGCCGATATTTCCAGATGCGGAACTGCAAGATATTCCCCAGCGCGAGTTTGATTGGTGGCGGATAATTGCCTTGAATACTTTTGAAAATGCAGGTGTTCTCAAGGAATTTTCTGACTTTTCGGCTTTTTTTAGCGAACTTTACATCCACTTTGGCACTGGCGAACCGTGGTTTGTCTATCCTGATGTCTTACCTGCTTTAATCAACTGGCGGCGCTTGGGAGTTAGCTTGGGGGTGCTATCCAATTTTGATTCTCGGATTTATTCAGTATTGCAAAGTTTGGGATTGAGAGAGTTTTTTACCTCCGTCACCATTTCTACCCAGGTACGTGCAGCTAAACCCGATCCTCAAATTTTTGCGATCGCTTTAGATAAACATAAATGTTCCCCAGAAGCCGCATGGCATATTGGCGATAGCATTGTAGAAGACTATCATGCAGCGAAAGCCGCTGGATTGAGAGGCGTTTGGATCAACCGGGGAAAATGAGAGTTGATCGACAGTGAAAACTGTGCAATCTCAACTGTAATACACGAAAACATAAACTACTTAGTTAGCGATCGCAGCAGAGTTAATTGACCAGATGCGAGATTATTTGCCGTTGTAGACGGTGGGCAGTAATGTATTATTAGCTCAAAAAAGGTATGCCAGCCCTCTAATTATCGTTAAATGCTGAAGCAAACTTTTCCTTCCCCTGAGGCACTCCGACGGTTCCCTTTTGGTCTGGCTGATATTGCCCTCATTCTTGGCACATTAGTACTGCTGGCGTTGATTGCGCGTGTTGGTGCTGGAACATTAGTGAGCTTTGTACCACCAGATGTAGTACCAGGTATTAGTCTTGACCCGCGTAATTTACCCTATTACGCTGGGCGCTCAACCCTGCGAATGTTTATTGCCCTGTTTTACTCAACGCTGTTCACTTTAATTTATGGTTACATTGCTGCTAAAAGCCGCCGTGCTGAAAGAGTTCTGATTCCCCTACTCGATATCTTGCAGTCGGTTCCAGTACTAGGCTTTTTGTCCATTACGGTTACAGGTTTTATTGCCCTGTTTCCCGGAAGCCTATTAGGACTAGAGGCAGCATCGATTTTTGCGATTTTCACCAGCCAAGTCTGGAACATGACCTTTTCGTTCTACCACTCACTGCGAACACTACCACCAGAACTAGATGAGGCCGTCAGGCTCTATCGGTTGTCGGGATGGCAGCGGTTCACCAAACTGGAATTTCCGACGGCCATGATTGGGCTGCTGTGGAATGCAATGATGAGTTTTGGAGGTGGCTGGTTTTTTGTCGCAGCGAGTGAAGCAATCAGCGTACTCAATCAGCAATACACTCTACCAGGAATTGGCTCTTATGTAGCCGCCGCAGTTGCCGCCAAGAATTTATCTGCCTTGGGTTGGGCGCTATTGACGATCGCGATCGTAATTATCCTAGTAAATCAACTATTTTGGCGACCATTAGTCGCTTGGGCAGATAAGTTCCGTCTGGAACAGAGTGCCGCAGCCCAAGCCCCCGAATCCTGGGTTTACGATCTGCTCAAAGCAGCCCGAATTCCGCGTCTACTGGGGCGGGTGTTAGCTCCTTTGGGTGAAGCTATCAATCGTATTCTCTCATTGCTAACGCCACCGCAAACTCGCCGTACTGTAAAGACTGGTGGGCAAGAAATAGGCGATCGCCTCTACAACTCGATCCTATTGGTAGTAATTGGTGGGTTGTTGGTTGTCGGGCTGCACTTCATTTTCACAACAGTGGGACTAAGTGAAGTCATCAAAACCTTTGGGCTAGGATTACTCACTCTGTTGCGTGTGCTGGTATTGCTGGTATTTTCAACTCTAGTTTGGACACCCGTTGGAGTAGCCATTGGGTTTAATCCCCGACTAGCAACTTTGTTGCAGCCTGTGGTGCAATTCCTGGCTTCATTTCCAGCAAACTTTATCTTTCCCTTCGCTACCCTCTTCTTTATCCGTTCCCATATCAGCATTGATTGGGGTAGTATTCTGTTGATGTCCCTGGGCGCACAGTGGTATATCCTCTTCAACTCCATTGCTGGAGCGATGAGCGTCCCAACGGATTTGCGCGAGATGGCAACCAGCCTCGGTTTGCGTGGTTGGCTGCTGTGGCGCAAGTTAATCATTCCCGGCATCTTCTCCGCCTGGGTAACAGGTGGCGTCACTGCTACCGGTGGCGCATGGAACGCCAGTATTGTCTCTGAGGTTGTCGCTTGGGGTTCAACTACCCTGACTGCTAACGGATTGGGAGCATATATTGCTCACGCCACCGGAGCAGGTGACTGGCCTCGGATTACCCTGGGGATTGGAATGATGAGCCTATTCGTTGTTGGCCTGAACAGAGTTTTTTGGCGACGATTGTATGAGTTAGCAGAAACCAAATACCATCTCTAAACCATCGTTCGCTAGAGGAGCAAGGATGACTTCTACCCAAGTTACTAATAACGTATTAATCTCTGTCGAACAAGTCAATAAGAGTTTTCCACTACCAGAGGGCAAAGGGGAATTTAAGGTTCTCCGCAACATTAATCTGACGGTAGCTGCGGGTGAAGTAGTAGCATTACTGGGGCGCAGTGGCAGCGGCAAAAGTACCTTACTACGGATTATGGCCGGCTTGATTCCAGCAAGTGAAGGTAGGGTAATCAGCAATGGTAAACGCCTGCAAGGTGCTAACCCTGGTGTCGCAATGGTATTTCAAAGCTTTGCACTGCTGCCCTGGCTGACAGTACAAGAAAACGTCGAGTTAGGGCTAGATGCCCAAGGTATTGGTCGAGATGAGCGACGACAACGAGCGCTAAAAGCTATTGACTTAGTGGGTTTGGATGGTTTTGAAAGTGCCTATCCTAAAGAGTTATCGGGGGGAATGAGACAGCGGGTTGGCTTTGCTAGGGCATTTGTACTAGAGCCACAAGTACTATTTATGGATGAGCCATTCAGCGCCCTCGATGTATTGACGGCTGAGAACCTGCGGGGGGAAATTGATGATTTATGGAATGCTGGCACATTTCCATCCAAAAGTATTTTGATTGTCACCCACAACATTGAAGAAGCGCTGTTTTTGGCAGATCGGGTAATTATCTTGGGATCAAATCCGGGGCATATTCGCGGTGAGGTGGTGATTGATATGCCGCGGCCTCACGATCGCACCAGTATCCGCTTCAAATCACTGATAGATTATATCTACACGGTGATGACTAACCCAGATGTGGAAGTAACTGGGGCAGTTGCAACAACCACATCAACTATTATAGAAGTATCGCGATCGCCTGCTGCAATCCAAGAATCGCCCTATGCAAAGCCCTTGCCTCATGTCAGAGTCGGCGGTATTAGCGGTCTGTTGGAGTTAATTGTCGATCAACCAGAGGGCAAAGATGATATTCCCCGTTTGGCAGAACGAATCCGGCTAACCGTTGACGATCTCCTACCGATGCTTGATGCAACCGTGATGCTAGGCTTTGCTGAGGTTGCCCAAGGAGATGTTTTTCTCACCAAAATTGGACAAGATTTCGCAACTACAACTATTCTTCGCAGTAAAGACCTATTCCGGCAGCAAGTGTTATCAAATGTGCCAGTCGTCGTTAGCATGGTGCAGACATTGCGGGAAAAACGGAATCGCTCAATGCGAGCGGATTTCTTTATCGATTTACTTAATGAATATTATCCCCATGAAGAAGCCGAGCGGCAATTTGCCACAGCCGTAGATTGGGGGCGTTATGCCGAATTGTTTGAGTATGATGCTAGTGAAGATAGATTGTACTGCCAGAACTAGCAGCAACGCCAAGTAGTGAATCTGAGTCGATGGAATGACCGGAGGCAGATTGTCTCCGGCATAGTTACTGAATCTCTATTTTAGCTCCACTAATTCAGTGAACTAGTGGGCTATAGTTAATAACCATTCACTAGCAACCGTTGATAAATATGTGGGTGGGAAAATTTATTTTTTGGAAATATTTAGTATTTTCAAAAGCGATCGCTCCATAACTTCGCTGACAAATTTATTGCCTTGCAAGTTGAGGTGAATATGATCGTGAAACAAACCTTGCGGGTTGGTAGTTGAATTGAAAGCTGGTAAAAAGTCTATATAGTTAATTTGCTGTGCTTTGGTAAAATCGCTCAAGCGCTGACGTGCTTTAATTTCGTAATCGCGGGGGCCCGGTTCACCAATTTCTCGTAGTAAGGGAGTCATGACAAGAAGAAATTGGCTGTTGCTTTGGCGAGTCAAGGCTTGAATTTTAGCGATCGCCTCTAGATTAATTCCCACGCGATCGCCTGGTTCATTTTGCACGGCTTGTAGTTCGGGAATTGACTTTTGTTTAAGGATATAACGCTGCCAAACTTCTGCTAACGCCAGAGGCGGTTTCCGATCTGGATAGTTGCGATCGCGTCCTACTGGTAAAGAAGTCGGAAGAGTAGCAAACAAATCATCTGTATTAATTAATAACACCACTGCTTGCGCGTTGAAATTGCCAAATTTCTCTAAATAAGCTAATTCGTTCCTTGGCCCCCAAGAGTTAGCTGAAGCATTTAACACTTCTACTTCCTGGTAATTACTATTAGTGGATGATACTAGAGAACGCATTATCAAACTAGATATTGTATTCGTCTGATCTGTCCACCAGCCACCATTAGCGATAGAATCACCTAATAGTAGAATTCGCAACCCAGAAGGTGCAGGTATCTTTTTGATCGGACTACCTCGCATAGAATATTCATTAATTTCAATGCGATTACCAAAACGGCGGGTACGTTGATTAGGAGCTAATAAATAACCAATCTGCTCATCACCAATATAAATTAGGGGATTACCAAAACCGAAGAGCGATCGCAGTCCGATCTCAACTACCACAAACAATCCCACAACCACCGCCGAAATTACGATCAGTGCTATTTTCACCTACTCATACCCTCTTATACCAAGTTGCTCTTCAATGATACTGGGGGATTGGGGATTGAAAAGAGGCAAGGAAGCGGGGTGCGGGGTGCAAGGGGGATGAAGAAAAATCTCCTCTTATTCCCAATTTCCTCTTCTCCCTGCTCCCTGCCCCCTGCTCCCAATGCCCATTCCTAAATTCTTAGAGTGAATTTAACATCATCAGCAAAGAGAAAGACTACAATCAAAACGGACAAATGTTTCATGCTCCAAAAACAGAGGATTACAAAGCTATGTCCGATTTAAATCGAGGAATTATGAAATTTGAGGGTGCAGATTCCCCAAAAGTAGTCACTATATCTACCGTGTTGCTTCTGGGATCGATCGCTGCTCTCATCGTCTGGGCGCTGCAAGCGGCCTATGCGCTAAACTAAAACCATTAGTAGTTTAGAAGGACACTTGTCTTAAACGGTTTCCGTCTTAGCCAAGTGTCCATTTAGGAACTAGTAATTGAAGAAGAATACAGAATACAGAATCCAGAATCCAGAATGCTTTTCTTTGGGGGATTCAAACCCCTAGCTGATTGTAGACCTCTAAATCTATAATTTGGATTGTTTTTTAAGTAAGTCGGCACAATAAAACCAAACTGTGTAAAGAGAAGTAAACAAGGCTCAAACTCTCTTTCCTCCTGCTCCCTGCTCCCTACCTTATCCCAACGATAATTATTTACGCCGACCTACTTAACTCTTGTGTTCATGCCCTAGCCATCATTCTGAATTCTGACTCCTGACTCCTGAATTCTTTCTATAAAAAGCCCCCTAATAACCATCAAAAATTTCAGTAAAACTTTAGATTTGAGGTTTTAGATGGAAAATTTAAATCTAAAATCCAAAATCCAGAATGTTTGAACCTTGGGGTGTCTTAGTTATTGTAATTATCTGCCCCCTCTTGGGCGGATTACCCCTGATTGAATGGATTACTTACGCCCTCAAGCGGAAGCGATTATCACAAGTTGGTACAAGAAATATTAGTGTATCGGCTGCATTTTATCATGGTGGTAAATTTGTCGGCATTTTGGCAGTCTTGTCAGAAGCTTTTAAAGGAGTTGCGGCAGTTTTACTCACCCGCGCTTTCTTTCCTGATGGATCGTCTTGGGAATTGGTTGCCCTGATTGCTCTAGTAATTGGTAGATACTGGATTGGTAGAGGGGCAGGTACGACAAATGTTGTCTGGGGATTTGTCGTACACGATCCACTAGTGGCAATGTTTGTGTCTTTCTTTGCAGGTATTAGTTTTACAATTCTGCAATCAAGAAAGGTAGTCAAATTCGGAGTTTTGCTTCTTTTCCCTCTGTTTGTGGCAATTCTGCACTTTAACGATATTCCCAGAATACTTGTTGCTGTTGCCTTAGCGGGTTTAATGGGCTGGATTTATCGCAAAATTCCTGATGATATGAACCTGCCAGCCCAAGAGGCACAAACAGAATCGCAAGCAATGTTGGAATTTTTACGCGGCGACCGCACAACGGTTTCTTTAGACGAAGAGTTGGATGCTGCCATTGTCGGAGAAAAGGCGGCGACGTTATCGCAAATCAAGCGCTGGGGCTATCCAGTACCGAAAGGGTGGGTACTCGCGCCAATCGATAATCCCGAACTGTTGACATTTCTCCAGCCATCAGAATTATCTCCCTTAGTAGTGCGTTCCTCTGCGATTGGAGAAGATTCTGAACGCGCTTCTGCTGCTGGACAATATCAAACAGTTTTAAATGTTATCAGTGTAGAGGGATTGCAACAAGCGATCGCTCAAGTCCAAGCTTCCTACAATCATCCCTCTGCTATCCAATATCGGCGCGATCGCGGCTCAAATGATACAGCAATGGCTGTGTTGATTCAACAACAAGTCCAGAGTGTCTTTTCTGGTGTTGCTTTCAGCCGCGATCCCATTACCCAGCAAGGTGATGCAATTATCATTGAAGCCCTTCCAGGCAGCGCGACGCAAGTTGTTTCGGGAAAAGTCACACCAGAACAATATCGCGCTTTTGTTATTGAAACAGAAAATTCTTACTCTGTACAATTAGAGGGTCAAGGACGAGTCCCACAAGCATTAATCAAACAAGTTGCATACTTAGCCTACCGACTGGAAAAACGTTATCATGGCACTCCCCAAGATATTGAGTGGAGTTATGATGGTCAAACGCTTTGGGTATTGCAATCTCGACCAATCACTACTCTGCTGCCCATCTGGACACGCAAAATCGCCGCCGAAGTGATTCCTGGAGTCATTCACCCCTTAACATGGTCGATTAATCGTCCCTTAACTTGTGGAGTTTGGGGAGAATTTTTTACTTTAGTTTTGGGCGATGCCTTCGGCAACGGCAAAGCCGAACGCGCCTTGGGGTTAGATTTCACCGAGACAGCAAGTCTGCATTACTCCAGAGCCTATTTTAATGCCTCCCTCTTAGGAGATATTTTTCTCCGTATGGGATTGCCACCGGAAAGTCTGGAATTTTTAACCAGAGGAGCTAAATTAAGTAAACCATCCTTGCAGTCAACCTGGAAAAATTTGCCAGGACTAGGGAAGTTACTGAAGCGGGAATTAAGTTTAGAAAAGGACTTCAAGGAGGATTATTATAAACTGTTTATTCCTGGATTGTCGCAGCTGGCACAGGAAAACGTCGATAATTTGGATGGTTCCAAGCTGTTAGCAAGAATTGACTTTATTCTGGAGTTGCTGCACCGAGGAACATATTACAGCATTTTAGCTCCCTTGAGTGCTGCTCTGAGACAGGCGATTTTCCGGGTGAAAGATAGCCAAATGGATTATAGCGTCACACCAGAGATTGCAGCATTAAGAACACTCAGTGCGATCGCAACCGATGCCAAGCAGATATTGCCTGAGTTTGAGCCACAGCAGGTATTTGAGCAATTGAAGCAAACCCCAGAGGGTGAAAAAATCCTCCAAGAATTTAACGAATTACTTCAGGATTACGGTTACCTAAGTGAAGTTGGAACCGATATCTCCGTTCCTACTTGGCGGGAGAATCCCCAGATGATTCAGCAGATGTTTGTGCAGTTAATGCAGGGGAACGAACCACAAGCAGGCGCTAAAGATGCAATTAATAGTATCTTTGCCAGTAAGCGCAAACGTGGATTTGTCCAGCGGCGTGTAGATATTAAAGGACGAGTCACCGAAGTTTATTCGCGGCTTTTAGCTGAATTGCGTTGGAGTTTTCTGGCTTTAGAGAAAATTTGGTTAGAGTCTGGTTTACTCAGAAAAACAGGCGATATCTTTTTTCTAGAGTTTGATGAAGTGCGGCGTTTAGTTTTAGGTGAAGATTCCAACTTAGATGAGTTAGTGGAATTTAGGCGATCGCAATTTCTGCAAGATAGTGAGATTATTCAAGTACCTCTTTTAGTCTACGGCAATACACCTCCTCACCCCTTAGCGCCCTCTGAGGTTTACTCTGACCAAATTTTACAAGGTATTGGAGCCAGTCATGGGCAAGCTGAAGGGAGAGTAAAGGTGTTGCGAAATTTACAAGACGTGCCGGAGATTAATCGGGATACAATTCTAGTAGTACCTTACACAGATTCCGGCTGGGCACCATTGTTATTAAGGGCTGGCGGATTAATTGCCGAAGCTGGTGGAAGACTTTCTCATGGTGCGATCGTTGCTCGTGAGTATGGAATTCCCGCAGTGATGGATGTTCACGGTGCTACATGGCTTCTGCAAGATGGGCAACGAGTCAGGATTGATGGGTCTAGGGGTATTGTGGAATTATCTAATGATTTAAGACCCGAATGATTACCACTTCCCTCCAAGATTTGCCTGAAGAGTCTGTTTCTCACAATGCCGCAATCAAGAAAAAGGTGATGCTACGCTTCGGCGATTTACCTCACCTCACAAACTTTTCTCAAGCACGTTTTGCTCCTGGACAAACCGCACCAGCACACGCGCACCAAGATATGTGTGAAGTATTCTTTGTGGAAGCCGGTTCGGGAGTAATTCACATTGATGCTAAAGAATACCCCCTGCTTCCGGGAAACTGCGTAGCGATAGAACCAGGAGAAGTACACGAAGTTGTCAATAGTGGCTCAACTGAGCTTGTTTTGACATACTTTGGTTTGCGAGTCGAAAAATCAAGCTAATCATCAAGTAACTTGGTTTAAGGTACTTTCAGAAAATAAATTATCCAATTTGCTCAGATAATATTTTTCTTTCTCCCCCTGCTCCCTGCTCCCTGCCTACACAGCGATAGGATATTTTTTTAGTTAGAAGTCCCTAATATACCAAAGGTGTTGCACCGCGCATTTGACGTAAAGAATTTATACAAGCAGCACAGTCGCAACCAAATAAGTTGATTGCCATATCGCTTTCTTGGTCATTGAATTGTAGCATCGGAGCATCTTCTTGAGAAAACTCTATTTCTGGCTGATATTTAGGAATTTGAGCCAATACAGAAGCCCTGGCACACACTAAACCAACTTTATGTTTATTGCGTATACAAGATAAACGGTCTGTGGTTTTGGCTTCTGATTGTGGCTCCATAGCTTGTGCTGGATTGAGCATCACTCCCATAGAGAGAATAGAGCTAATCAGTACAGGAGAAGAAAGCAAACTCAAGATGAATTTGTTCATTAGTTTCTTTAGAAAATAGTTGCGAGCGCTCAGACTATTCGATTAAATCCTACGCGTCAGTAAACATCAAGGGAGTAGTAAACATACATTTCTGAAGGAGCTTTAATGCGTAAATACACGTATTAAACTAAATGATAATTACCTTATATGAGCGAAATATTACTGTGATTTTGAAGGTATATATATTATATTGATGGCTCATTTCAGAAAATATACGGTAACAATAACCGAAGCGATCGCGGTACTTTAAGTTCAATAAATCTTATATTATCGGGTTAAAAAACTCAGAACGTATGACAGGTAAAGGATGTAGAAGCCCCAGCCGCTAATCGAGTCTAGCCTATGGCTACTACGGGAAAACTCTGACGGACAGCTTTTAGGTATTATCTCGTTCCCAGTCTCCGATTAAGAATGCATTCTCTATTCCCTTTCATCCCAATGACAGGATGCTTAACCCACAAGAGGTCTAATTTATTTCTTGTCAGTCCTTTAGGCTAAAAACCTCTTGCTTCGCACTTCAGGCTTTGGTGAAGACTTGTGCAATGTATAGGTTTTGATGATGGAATTTTTAAGTAATTTTTTCTCTACTAGCCACTTTATTCCCCACGGTCATTGCTACCTCTGGAAACCAGAATTAATATGGCTGCACCTGGTTTCGGATGTGTTAACTGGACTTGCTTATTATTCAATTCCATTAATGTTGATCTATTTTGCCCGTAAACGGCGAGATATGCCTTTTGGATGGATATTCCTAATGTTTGGCATATTCATCGTTGCTTGTGGTACAACCCATTTAATGGATGTATGGACGCTTTGGTATCCTACTTATTGGCTATCAGGTTTACTCAAAGCTATCACCGCTTTTATCTCCGTATTGACGGCTATAGAACTTGTGCTATTAATGCCCCAGTTATTAGCTCTACCGAGTCCTGCCCAACTAGAGGCTGCAAATTGCCAACTAGCAAAAGAAATTGCTGAACGTATACGCACTGAAGAGGTATTGAGAGAAAGTCAACAACGCTGGCAATTAGCTTTACGCGGCAATAATGATGGAATTTGGGACTGGAATGTTAAAACCAATGAAGTTTTTTTCTCACCTCGCTGGAAAGAAATGCTTGGTTACGAAGAACACGATATTTCTAACCATTTAGATGAATGGGTAACACGAGTGCATCCAGATGATGTTGAATGGGTGACACAAGCAGTTCAAGAGCATTTTGCTCAAAAAAAGTCATTTTATGTTGCCGAGTATCGAATCAAATGTAAAAACAACGCTTATAAATGGATTTTAGATCGGGGACAAGCGCTGTGGGATGAAGATGGTAACGTACTACGGATGACAGGTACACAAAAAGATATCACTGAGCGGAAACAAGCAGAGGAGGCACTAAGCAGCCTGCTGGAGCAACTAGAAAGCAAGGTTGAGGAACGGACAGCAGAGTTAACTAGGATTAACGAATCACTACAGGCAGAAATTACAGAGCGCCAGCGAATAGAACAAGCATTGCGAGAGAGCGAACAGCGATTTCGTGCTACATTCCATCAAGCTGCTGTTGGTATCGCCCATGTAGCAATAGATGGAAGCTGGTTGTTAGTTAACCAGAAGCTTTGTAATATTCTCGGTTACACACCCGAAGAACTACAGTTGCTAACTTTCCAAGATATTACTCACTTTGACGATCTGAACACCGATCTAGAATATGTTGACCAGATTTTAGCAGATAACATTCAAACTTATTCCACTGAAAAGCGGTATTTCCGCAAAGATAATTCCATCATTTGGGTTAATGTCACTGTGTCTTTAATGCGTGAACTTTCTGGAGAGCCAAAGTATTTTATTTCTGTGATTAAAGACATTAGCGAACGGCTACAGTGGGAGCAGCAAATTCAAGCATCATTGTTAGAGAAAGAGGTGTTATTAAAAGAAATTTACCATCGTGTCAAAAATAATTTACAGGTTATTTCCAGTTTACTAAACTTGCAATCTGCTCATATTAAAGACGAACACGATTTGGTAATATTCCGGCAAAGCCAGCAACGGATCGAATCAATGGCTCTAGTTCACGAAAAATTGTATCAATCTCAAGACCTAGCAAAGATTAATTTTGGTGAATATATTCGAGATTTGGTAACAAGTTTATTTGCTGCTTATGAAGTCAATGAAGATGCGATCGCTCTCATAATAAATATCGACGATCGCGTATTTCTCGGCTTGGATACAGCAATTACTTGCAGCTTAATTATTCATGAGCTTGTATCCAACTCCTTAAAATATGCATTTCCCATAGGTAGAAATGGTACAATTTCTATCAACCTTAAAAAAGACCATAAAAATCAGGTTACACTTGTAGTTAGTGATGATGGAATTGGTTTAGCATCAAACTTTAATTTCAAAAATCTAGCCTCTTTAGGTTGGTTGTTAGTAGATGCTTTAAGCAATCAAATCTCAGGAAATATCAATATCCAAGGTGCTATGGGAGTGGAGTGTCATCTGACATTTACATTAATATAAAAAACTAAAATATGACAAACGGAAATATTCAAGTAGAAAGTGGCAATGGATGGACAATATTTACCCTCACCTTAACTGATTTATAGTACTCAAAAAATCCAAAATTGTTGGGTAAGGGTGGGGATATGAGATAATTAAAGCAAATTATTAAATCCCGAAAAATGTCATCAACAATATCTTCCACACCTCAAGGTTTTAGTGCATTTATTACTAATTTGGGAATCCGAGATACAACAGATGATTTTGTATTTATTAAATCATCAGTTCCTTGTGTTGCTGATGGAGTCTTCACTCAAAGTCTTTTTGCTGGCCCAAGTGTTACTCTTAGCCGCGATAACTTAAAAGATTCACAAGCACAAGCAATTGTTGTTATATCTAAGAATGCAAATGTCGCTAATGGTGCTGCTGGCATCGCTGATGCTCAAGAAGTTCTACAATTAGTTGCAACTGAAACTGGAATTGCTGCACATAATATTGCGATCGCTTCTACAGGTGTAATTGGCAGACGTTACCCAATTGAAAAAATCAGAACAGGTTTATTAGGATTGGGAAAAAAATTAACTGATGCTGATTTTCATGCCGCAGCCCGTGGTATTATGACCACCGATACAGTACCAAAACTAGTTACACGGCAAATAGGAAACGTCAAGCTGGTAGGAATTGCCAAAGGTGTCGGCATGATTGAGCCGAATATGGCTACCCTCCTAACTTTCTTTTTTACTGATGCGGCAATTTCTGCAAATAGCCTTCGTTCTATTTTTCGCTCTACTATAGATAAAACCTTTAACTGTCTGAGTGTAGACACTGACACTTCTACTAGTGACTCTGCCGTGATTCTAGCTAACGGTTTAGCTGGTGAAGTTTCAGAATCAGATTTTACCATTGCATTGCAAGAAGTTGCACAAGAACTAGTACTGAAAATTGCACGAGATGCAGAAGGTGCTACTAAAGTTATTGAGGTAACTGTCGATTCGGCGATTAACTATGCACAAGCTAAAAAAGTAGCTAAAGCAATTGTGAATTCACCATTAGTAAAAACCGCCGTCTATGGAGCAGATCCGAATTGGGGAAGAGTTGCTATGGCTATAGGCAAATGTGAAGACGAACAGGAGATAAATCCAGAACTAGTGGTTATCAGTTTTGATAATGTGAAAGTTTATCCTAATAGCTTAACTAATGAAAATCTGGAACAGTTGCGGCAAATTATGTCAAAAGATCAAGTAAAGATTCATGTTAGTCTCAATATTGGCGTTGGCGAAGCCTCTGCAACTGTATGGGGTTGCGATCTTTCAGAAGGCTATATAGAAATTAATGGCAAATATTCGACTTGATTAAGTCGGTAAGGAATAAGAATTAAATAACATACAATTTATTCCACGTTCTTAAGTGTGAACAATTAAAGGTTTGTAGTAAAAGCTTTAACTCTTAAAATAGTACTCAAGAAAGCCTTTACTACAAACCTAGCGAGCAGTAAAAAAACTTTGGCGTTAGCTAAACATCGGGTTTGGTGCTTTATTTTACGAGCAATTATACGGAGATTGATATTAGTCCTGATGAAGAGATGGATAAGTGGTGTCGGTACATCAATAGTTAAAAGTAAATTCTCACTCACCAATTACTCTATCAAAAAAGTTGACACAGGTAATCAACATGTATTATAGTGTAATACATAAAGAATGAGTTAAATTAAAAAGACTTCATAGCCAGTACAGTACGGTGGAAATAAAATTGTCATTTGTACGTAATTACTTGAGATTGCATTGAAAAAGAATTCTGTTCGATAAAAAATTTTCCAAATATTCTACTTAACACAAAATAACTCGATTAACGCTGCATAACTAATAAATATGGATTTCGATTATTTTAGAAGCAATGAAGGTACTCCTACAAATAATACCAGGCAAAGCTTGCTAGCTTGTGGTTGGCGGCCATTTAACCGAGAATTAGACTGGGGGTTTTTGTGGCAACTATTGCACAGTGACTCACGCGAATTAAGTCAAAAAAGTTTGAATTTAGTGAGTAATGTCACTGAGATTTTAGGAAGAAATAATTATGCTTGGTGGGCTAATTTATTAAGTATTGTATCTGATAATACCCGCTACGAAGTTGAAAAGTTTTGGAATTACATCACGCCAGATCCCGAATCACCAGATCATCGCTACAAAGATGTTTTGAGTACCGAAACACCCATTGTTCAATTTGTAAATCGTAGTAGTATTCCTATTGATTATGTTCTTAACCGACTACAAGAAATTACTGTACTGCGAGTTTTAGGTGTTTTGGGTAATCCCGACATTATTACTCAGTATTATTCAGAAAGAGATTTTTATTTACCTATAGATAAATTTGTAACCTGGGAACGCTTAGACGTTATCAATACTGTTTATGCTTATTGGTCTAAATATGATATTTGGTTGCAAATTGATCCCTACGATCGCGGGCGACGACAATATACTTTAATGGCGAGAAATCTCGCACCACTCATTAACAAAGCGACTTACGACTTAGCGGTGATGCTGAGTGGATATCAAAGTCGTGTAGGCAAAGTTCATAGTCAATTTGCGATTCGGACATTTCCCGCAGATATCCAAAACTTTACTGATTCTGTACAGCAAGCGATTCTGAATCAAAACCAGTTAGCGGTTGTTGTGCATGGGGAGCCGGGTACTGGTAAAACAGTCTGGACACAGGCAGTAGCAAAAGAAATTCTTGTACCTTTGGGGTATGTAATTTTTATTCTAGATCATGATGCGATCGCTAACTTTGTCCCACCGACTTACATAGAGCGTATTTGTATAGTAATTAACGAAGCTGATAATCTGGCGCAAAATCGTGCTTCGGAAGTAGCCCAATACAATAATAAAACCGAACACATTCTCAGTTTGCTAGACGGCACTTTATATCAGAGTGTAATTGATGATTCTGGTATTCAAATGCAGCAACGGTTAGTTATCTTGATGACTTGCAACACTACTGAACGATTAGATCCAGCTATGTTACGTAAGGGTAGGGTGGATTTGATATATGAGTTTACGCAACTATTTGTATGAGAAGGCAGGAGGACTGAGTAATGAGTAATGAGTAATGAGTGCTGAGTAAAAATACTAGTCCCCAGTCCCCAGTCATTTTCATTCAAGGCTGTGAAACTTGTTTCATCAGGACTGCCTTTGTTGATAACAATTACAAATTACGCCCAGCGGCAACTTGGTATAGTGATTGGATCGTTAGTCCATCACTGGGATATTCAACTACAGCAAAATTACATGTTACCTGAAAGCGATCGCCATCGAAGGCTGTAAATATTTGCTGGCGGAGGGTAGTTAAAATGTCGTTAAGGCGATCGCTGATTTCTGTTTTGGTTAACCCAGAAACTCCCATGACAAATTCACCATTACCCCAATAACCTAGCACTTCACCACTGCAAAATCCCAATTGAAATAAACGACTCCATCTTTGTAATACCTGGTTTCCAGCCTGATGACCATATTTAATATTAGTTTGCCGAAAATCAGTCACGCTTAAGATCGCCAAGCAAACAGATTGCTGATTTTTCTCGGCTTGAGCAATTAGATGCTGCAAGTCGCGATTAGACTGAAACTGATTTGCTAGTCCGGTTAAAGAATCTTTGCTAGAAAGAGACTGTAGTAAACGGCTGCGTTCTAAGCGATGGGTAATGCGTGTCAACAATTCTGCCCCAACAACAGGTTTAACCACATAATCATCGGCCCCAACAGCAAACACTTGCTGCACAGTTTCCATCTCTCGGTGAGCAGTCAGAAACACAATTGGTAATTCCTGCCATCGGGGATCGGTACGAACTGCTTGGCAAAGTTCGATACCAGTTACATGAGGCATTTCTACATCCAAAATCAACAAATCTGGTGCAGTAGATTGCAGTATTTCCCAGAAACGTAGCGGATTCTCTAATCCGGTCATTCGTATACCCCAAGGTTCTAACATTGGGCGCAGTGTTGCTAAAATTAGTGGGTCGTCATCTACTGCTAGTATATTTAGCCGTAAAGAACGAGTACGTTGTAATAGTTGAGACGAAACATCCCAAACCTGAGCAGCTGTTACAGGCTTAACTAGAAAACCCCGCGCCCCGTACTGAGCGAAAGTTACCCGTTCTACTAACTCATCAGTGGCAGCCAGCACGAGAACGGGTACGGGTGGGGTACGTGTTGCTAAGTCCGAAAGTAATGCCAAGCTTTCTTTGCGCCACCCGGCATCATCGACATTTAAGACTACTAAATCGGGTGATGTGGTTTGTAGAAAGTTTTTTGCTTCTTCTAAGTTGGAGATTTGCTGCCAGCCCTCAACCAGTTGTTGCAGCTGATCGCCTAGTTGCGGATTAGGGTCAACTAATATCAATCGAGTACTAATTTCGGTTGCGATCGCACTCGAAATCTGATTATCTGCATTTTGCCCCATCAGATTGATTAAGGTACCCAAATCTTCAATCAACGACAGCAATTGCCGCTTTTCACCTGCGGAGAAATCACCATCTTTACCTAAAATTTGTTCAATCTTCCGCGCTATTTGAGTGCCATTGTCTTGCTCAAACATTCCCAAGACACCAGCTAGTTTGTGCGCCTCTCGTTCTGCCGATTGCCGCAATTCTTTAGTCAGCGTTTTACTTGATAATGCTGCTGCTAATTCTTGCAATACCGTCAATCGCTGCACCATCAAGCCCTGATATTGCTGCCACAAACCGCCCATCGCTTGCTTAAACTGCTGTTCAACATCACGATTAGGGATTTGAGATTTTTCTTTTTCCCCCTGCTCTCTGCGCCCTGCTCCCTCTACTATTCCAGGATTCAGCCGATATCCCAAACCATAAACATTTTCAATCCAGTCTACTGCTCCAGCAGCTTTCAACTTTTGTCGTAAGTATTTAATGTGTGATTTTACAGTCTCCTCTTGGGGTGGATCGTCAAAAGTCCACAGGTGTTCAATGATATCCCCCCGACTAAAAACACGCGATGGATTCCGTAGAAATAGCTCTAGCAAGCTGTATTCTTTGGCTGTTAATTCTAACAATTTGTTGTTATATTTAACCTCGCAACTACTGGGGTCTAGTCGTAGTGCGCCTACTTCCAGTATTGGGGTACGGGGGCGATCGCCCCGACGGATTAGTGCCCGTATCCGTGCTTGCAGTTCTTCCAAATCTAAAGGTTTAATCAGATAATCGTCTGCACCTGCATCGAGTCCCTGAATGCGCTCTCTATTACCATCTTTCGCCGTCATCAGCAAAATGGGAGTGAAACAACCACCAGAACGCAATCGCTGACACAATGTAATACCGTCCAGTTTCGGAAGTCCAACATCTATTAGGAGCAAGTCGTAGTTAGTACTTTGCGTGTATTCCCAACCCATTTGTCCGTCTTGTACTACATCAACAACATAGTGTTGTTTAGTAAGCGACTTCAACAAGACACTTGCTAAAACCTCTTCATCTTCGATTAGCAAGATTCTCATCTCACCCGTCCAAAATATAATTTGCTACTTCACCCAAAAAAATAGTACAGTAGGTGGTTATTTTTCTACAAGAAAAAGATATCAGAAGTTAGCTGGTTCCAGGAATTGTGTAAAGTTGTGTAAAATAATTCCCTTAACCTAATGTTAAAACCCTTCATCCAAAGGAAGGTTTTGAACCCTAAACTTTCAGTTACCCTGAAGTTGATATATAAAAGAGCAATTTTCAAATGACCATTTACTTTTATAAGGTTTGGCAGCCTTATGGCTGTTTTTCTAACTTTTCTCCCCACAGAATCCACATCGAGGGTACTTATTGGTCAACGGTTGAGCATTACTATCAAGCACAAAAGTTTGTCGGCAGCACAGATGCAGCAATTATACCCCTCATCCATGCCGCTACCACCCCAGAAGAAGCTGCCATTTTGGGAAGATGTAGCACTCGCCAACTCCGTCAAGACTGGAATTTGGTCAAAACTCAAATTATGCGAGAAGCTGTACTCAAAAAGTTTCTTACTCATACTGATATTAGAGAAGTTCTCTTGAAAACAGGTGATGAGATTTTGGTGGAAAACTCCCCAACCGATTCTTTTTGGGGCTGTGGTGCTAATCAAGCCGGTCAAAACTATCTCGGTAAAACTCTCATGAGTGTGCGTGAAGAAATTCGTAATTTACTATCTTTAACGGTAATTTACGAATAGTTTAATCAAAATAGTTACATTCAATATAAAGTCAGCAATTAAACGGGGAATATAGAAATTCCCCAGTCAAAAATATTTGAAAAAGTTACCACTAATTTAGTAAGTGATTTGAAAAAATCTTAATTAATTGAATTCATGGGCAAAAATGATCAAAAATATTTTTAATTTCACTAAATTATTTAGGCACTAATTTAAGTGAAATTACTGGAATAGTTTAATGGGTGAGAATATAAAATTAATAAGTGTCAATGATTAAACATTTTCTGAACTTTAGATTTGAGATGATACTTAAAAGTCTTTAATGATACAGCGTTTTGATATCTCTTTAAATCCACTTGTATAAGGGCTACAGGGATCAAGCAAAATATCTGATGCTTTTCAAATATCCTCTGATCCATTTCCAAAAGTATCTACAATAAATGAGTGTACGCCTCTAGCAATACATTTTTAGTAGAAAGTTTTGGAAATATGGTGAAAATCAAAGCATTCTAAGTTAGAAATTATTATCATGGACAATTATATAAAAAATTATACTTCCATTGTGGTGTATAGCAGTAATGACACTTAGCGATAAACCAAACGGGTTGCAGCAAAGTTTAGACCAAGAAAGTTTACTGCATCGGATGACAAAACAGATCAGGCGATCGCTCGACCTTCAAGAAATATTAACGACTACTGTGAGCGAAGTGCGTTTATTTTTGGGTGCAGATCGGGTAAAGGTATATCGCTTTGATGCTGATGGTAGTGGTGAAGTTATTGCTGAATCTATTTATGAGCAACGTCTGCCGTCTTTATTGGGGTTACGCTTTCCAGTTCATGATATTCCAGAAGCCGCCAGAGAGATGTTTTTGTTACTTGGGCAACGCTCAATTGTGGATGTGGCAAATGAGAAGATTGGGCTATCGCCTCTACGGTCAGAAGAAACTGGTAAACGTCTAGAAACTAATATCTACTATCGGCAGGTAGACCCGTGCCATATTCAATACTTAAAGGCAATGGGGGTGCAGTCTTCATTAGTAGTGCCAATTTTACATTACGATCCACAAGAACAATCAGCAAAGGCGAAATTGTGGGGATTATTGGTATGTCACCACAGTAAACCGCGAGAGATTTTGAAGCGGGAACTAAAAGTATTGCAGCCAATTGCTGATCAGGTAACGATCGCGATCGCTCAAAGTAATCTACTCACCACAGCCCGCGCCAAACAAGAGCGAGAAGCTACTATTAATCGAATTACCACACTATTGCACAAACTGCCGACAATCCAATTACAGGGAGCGCTAGAAGAAGTTATTGCTGCCTTTAGTGGAGTCGGTGGCAGACTTTACATTGAACAGACTGGGGAACTATATACTTGGGGCGACCAACCGACACTTCCTTACGAATTAGATAACAGTATTCTCGAACAGCATCCCATCTGGCAAAACTGGATGGCTGACTGTAAACAAGGTAATATCTGGTCAACCCCTGACCTATACAAAGAACCACGTTTACGAGTTTTGGCTTTAGCGTTTCGTTCTACTCAAATTCGCGGACTCATGGTGATTCCTCTACATTACCGTGAAAAATTTATCGGTGTATTAAGTATTTTTCGCTCTGAATTTGAAACAGAAATCTTATGGGCGGGACAATGCGATCAAAATCGGCGACAACTATTACCCCAGGTTTCCTTTGATGTTTGGCGAGAACAAAAAAAGGGGCAAGCATCTGAGTGGAAGCCAGAAGAAATCTTATTGGCACAAGCCTTATATGAGCATTTCTCAATGGCAATTGAGCAACAGCAAATGTATAAACAGGTACAAGTCCTGAATGCCAACCTAGAACAGCGAGTGCAAGAGCAAACTGCTGAACTTGAAAAATCATTATTGTTTACCAAAGTACTCAAGCAAGTTACAGAGCATATTCGCCGTACATTAGACTTACAGACAACCTTGCAAACTATCGTCCGGGAAGTCCGTTCCCTACTAAATTCCGACCGACTGCTGATTTTTGAACTGAAGACTAAATCGGTAATTGTGGAAGAGATTAATGGCGATTGGCAGTCAGTTATAGGAGTGAATGCACCACCAGAATGCTTTCCTGATGAGTATACCCCTCTATACTTTCAGGGCCGGGTGCGGGCAATTAACAACGTTGCAGCTGCTTCTTTAAGAGATTGTCATCGAGAGTTTTTGGAGAGTCTGCAAGTGCAAGCAAACTTAATAGTTCCAATTAATATAGGTATGGAACTATGGGGTTTATTAATTGCCCATGAATGTGAGGCTCCTCGAAATTGGCAGGATGCAGAAATTGATTTATTGCAACAGTTAGGAGATCAAGCTGCGATCGCCATTCAACAAGCACAACTCTACAAACAAACCTACGATGCTGAAATTGAAGCTAGGAATCAAGCTGTTCAGGTAGAGCATACCCTACGTGAACTCCAAGAAACACAGACAAGATTGGTTCAGACCGAAAAAATGTCTGGCTTAGGACAGTTAATAGCAGGTATCGCTCACGAAATCAATAACCCCGTTAACTTTATTTACGGTAATCTCTGCCATGCCAGTGACTACACCGAACAACTTCTAGAAATTTTACGTCTCTACCGACTACACTATCCCCATCCCCATCGTGAAATTAGCGCCGCGATCGAAGCGATCGATTTTGAATTTTTGATAGAAGACCTCCCCAAAATCCTGACATCAATGCAAGTAGGAAGCGATCGCATCCGTTCAATAGTGTTGTCATTACGTAATTTTTCTCGCTTAGATGAGGCTGAAAACAAGCGCGTAGATATTCACGAAGGTCTTGACAACACCTTATTAATTTTGCAACATCGGCTAAAAGGAAGCGCTGGATCTCCACGCATTGAGATAATCAAAGACTATGGCAACATTCCACGGGTAGAATGCTATGCCGGTCAAATGAATCAGGTATTCATGAATATTTTCAGCAATGCCATAGATGCTTTGGGAGTGGCGAGTCGCAAGTGGGAAGCAGGGAATAGGGATGAGGGAGATGAGGAGAATAACTCATGCCCAATTCCAACTATTCAGATTTCTACTAAAGCCTCAGCAGACAACTTGCGTCTGTTGATTCGTATTAGTGACAATGGGCCTGGAATGACTGAAGAGGTGAAAAAGCGAATTTTTGACCCGTTTTACACTACCAAACCCGTAGGTAAGGGTACAGGTTTGGGACTGTCAATTAGCTATCAGATTATCGTCGAAAAACATGGGGGAATAATGGAGTGCATTTCAGAACTAGGCAAAGGTACAGAGTTCTGGATTGAGATTCCCATTAAGCCTCCAGCCAAAATAGTTAACTAAAGGTAGAGGAGGTAGGGGCACAGGGCATTGGTGTCAACTTAAGCAAAAGATGTAATCAATGTTATTAATAGCAATAATTCAATAAATATACTTAGGATTTTAAAGTATAACTATAAAGCTTAAGTGTTTATAATGATTTTTTTAAGCATTGAAATAATTGAGTAAAAAATCATCTTCAGGTAATGACGATCATTGATTACAAGTATTAACCTGTGAATATGCAGATTAATGAAAATATCAAAAAATAAGCAACATGGCTAAAATTATTATTACTGGAGCCGCTGGCTTTATTGGCTCTCATCTTGCAGAAACATTGCTGCAACAAGGGGAAGAAGTGATCGGGATTGATGAATTCAATGATTACTACGATCCGATGTTAAAGTTTAAAAATATTGCACACTTGCATCAGTCACCTGGCTTTACTTTAATTGAAGGAGATATGCAGTTTTTAGATTGGCAGCAACTCCTAAAAGATGTTGATGTAGTTTACCATCAAGCAGCCCAAGCAGGTGTTAGAGCAAGTTGGGGTAAATCTTTTCGAGGTTATACAGAACGAAATATTAATGCTACACAAGTTTTGCTAGAAGCAGCTAAGGATGCTAAACACCTGAAAAGGTTGGTGTTTGCTTCTTCATCAAGTGTATATGGTGATGCGGAAACATTACCTACCCATGAGAGAATTTGTCCTCAACCAGTTTCTCCTTACGGCATTACGAAGCTAGCAGCGGAGTTTTTATGTGAAGTGTATCACAAAAACTTTGGCGTACCCTGTGTGGCATTGCGTTATTTCACAGTTTATGGCCCTAAACAGCGCCCAGATATGGCATTTAATAAGTTTTTTAAATCCATTTTGCAAGATGAGGCGATTCCTATTTACGGCGATGGGCAGCAAACGCGGGAGTTTACCTTTGTTAGTGATATCATTGCCGCTAATTTAGCAGCCGCCATCGCACCCGAAGCCGTGGGAGAAATCTTTAATATCGGTGGTGGTAGCAGAGTAGTTTTAGCAGAAGTTTTAGATACGATTGAAGAAATTGTCGGGAAACCAATTAAAAGAAACCACATAGAAAAGGCGATGGGAGACGCCCGCCACACGGCTGCTGATGTATCTAAAGCGCAGAAACTCCTGGGATATCAGCCGCAAGTTTCCCTAAGAGAGGGTTTGACACGGGAATGGGAGTGGATTAAGTCGTTGTATTAACTTTAGACAACTAGGGATTGGGTTTTAGGTTTTATCTCACAGTCAAGCAGGCTTTGGTGTTGGGCCGTTTCAGCAAAAGTTAGACATTACGATATCCTCACAAAACATTCCTGATAATTACTGGTTCCAAAAATCACTTCGGTACAGGAAGCTAGAGGAGGTAAATTTTTTCTGGATATATGAAATTAATCCAAATACTAAAGGTAGCTGTAATTCCTGTTTTGACTGTATTTAGCTTTGTATCTACATCCAATACAGCACTAGCTGACTATTTAAATAGTCAGGGTTCAGGAGGTAATTACCGTTATGAATTATGGTCTACCGATGATAATAGTGGTTACTACTTGAAAATTTGGTCATCTGAAGCAAGTCAAAACAGTGACGCACACTCCACAACTAGAGCATTTGCTTCTAGTAGGGAAGCTCTAATTTATTTTGATTGCAATTACGCTGAGAGAAGTTTACCAGAATGTCCGCGATGAGAATTGTGAACACCTCTCAGCATAATTCGTAATTCGTAATTCTTTAATTACGAATTACGAATTAGTAATTACACTTCGGTGGGTTGATATTCTTGTTGTCTTTCCACAAACGATTGGACACGGGTGCGGTAGTTTCTCACAGTCTCATCTACCCATTCGCGATCGTTGCTATTTGCATACAAATGCACCAGTGGTTCGCTGGCATCTGGTAAAACTAACAGCCAACTGTCATCATAAGGTTGACAAATTTTCACTCCATCGATTAACTCAAGGTTTTGGGCGGGGTGAGTTTCCACTAAGTAACGCATCAAAGCACCCTTAGCTGTCCACGGACAGCGGACTGTATAAGTTTTGTGAATTACACGGGGTAATTCCGATCGCGCCGCCGCAAGCGATCGCTCTTGTATAGTCAACATCTCAATGATCTTGGCAATGCAGAACATGGAATCAAATCCCGGATGCAGTTGCGGGAAAATAAAACCAGTCTCTCCACTACCTCCTAATACCACATTTGGGTTTTTCTGGCAAGCTTCCATTAAAGCTGTCGGGTTGGCTTTGGTGCGAATCACTCTGCCATCATGGCGACGGGCGACTTGTTCAATCGCACTGGAAGCATGAACTGGCACTACTACTGTTCCTCTGGGGTTAGCCGTCAGAATCATATCTACCATCAGTGCTGTTAAAGTTTCTCCACGAATTGGGTAGCCTGATTCATCAACTAAAATTAGTTGTTCCCCATTCGCGGATACTTGCACGCCAAAGTTAGCTTTTAATGCTTCCACAACATGGCCTAACTGAGTCAGCAATGCTTCGCGGTCAGTGATTGACATTGCCGTTTTATTGACACTGGCATTCAACACTACTGCATCAGCGCCAAATTTATCTAACATTTGGGGTAAAACTGCCCCGGATACTGCATAAACATAATCAATCACCACTTTTGCCCGACTGTTGCGGAGTGTATGAACATGCAACAATTTTTCAAAAGCAGTGCAGTAGCGCTCCATGACTTGGCTAGGATAAGATACATCACCAATTTCATGAATTAGCGCCCGCCGCATATCTTCCTTAAAGTAAGCCCCTTCAATTTTCTTTTCCAGGGCTTTGGAGATATTAATGCCCTTAGCATCCATGAATTCAATCAAAATGTAGTCAGGGCGATCGGGGTGTACCCGCACATGGATACCACCAGCTACCGACATTGTGGGTATAACTGTGCGGGCAATGGGAATAGCTGTGGCATCGAGGTTTTGAATATCAATACCTACTGACATTAAACCAGCAATGAGCGATCGCGTCACCATCCGAGAGACATTACGCTGGTCACGGGAAACCGTTACTTTAGAACCAGGTTTCAAGGTTGAACCGTAAGCAGATCCCAATTTCACGGCGAATTCTGGGGTGATGTCGATATTAGCTAATCCTTGGACACCACGTTGCCCAAATAAATTTCGTTGGGCGGTGTTGCCCCAAATCAAGTTAATGTTTAAAATTGCCCCTGACTCAATCTTTTTACTAGGCCAAACACGCACACCAGGGCTAATTTGGGCTTCTTCTCCCACTGTGGAAAGCGAACCCACAACAGCAGCTTCTAATACATGGGCGCGGCGGTCTACACGAGTGCCACGGGAAATTACACAGGCAGAAAGATGCGCTTCTTCGCCAATAAATGCCCCATTCCACACTATGGGACGTTTGAGATTAGCATCAGCGCCAATAGTGACATTATCTCCAATGACGGTTCCCGCCTCAATTTGGACTCTTGCACCGATGCGGCAATTATCACCAATCACTACTGGGGTTTCAATCACAGCCGTCTGGTCAATGTAAGTATTTTGGCCTACCCATAACTCATGAGAAACTTCTTTGTAGGCAAAATCGAGATTGACTTTCCGATCTAGAGCATCATACTGAGCTTCCCGATAGGCGTCTAAGTGACCAACATCACACCAATAACCTTGAGCAATGTAACCATACATTGGCTCATCTTTTGCTAATAGTAAGGGGAATAAGTCTTTGGAAAAGTCACATTCAATATTTGCTGGCAGATATTCCAAAACTTCTGGTTCGAGAATGTAAGTACCAGTATTGACGGTATCAGAAAAAATTTCACTACTAGAGGGTTTTTCTAAAAATCGCCGAATTCGTGCTTCCTCATCGGTAATCACTACCCCAAACTCAATCGGGTTGGGAACCCTGGTTAAAATCAAAGTAGCTTTTGACTTCTTTTGTTTGTGAAATGCGATCGCAGCTGTGAGGTCGAAATCTGTTATGCTATCACCGCTAATGACTAAAAAAGTTTCATCAAGAAGTTCGGCAATGTTTTTTACACAGCCGGCTGTACCCAAAGGCTGATCTTCTTCAACCGCATAAGTCATTTGGACGCCGAAATCGCTGCCATCTTGAAAATAGTCTCGCAAGACATCAGGTAAATAATGCAATGTCGCAATAACTTCCGTAATTTGATGTCTTTTGAGGAGATTGATAATATGTTCGGCAATTGGTCGATTTAGAATCGGCACCATCGGTTTCGGCAGATCGCAAGTTAATGGGCGAAGCCGCGTTCCCGAACCCCCTGCCATCAGTACTGCACGCATAAATTCTCCTTAACTAGTTACAGCCTTCGCTACTGCAAGACTTATGAGATATTTTTTATTCTTCCTTCTTTAGTCTCCTATGGATATTGATATTTGAGGAAATTCCATAAGATGCATCTAGATTAGGGTATTGGGCATCTGACCGAAACAGATTGAAGAAGAATTCAGGAGTCAGAATTCAATAATCAGTGGGGGATTCAGACTTGCCAATGGAAACCATCAATCAAACCACTTCTTAAATATTAATAGTTTTCTCCTAATTTATACTAAGTTACAAACACGTTGTAACGCTTGTTGAAGTAGGATTTGATATTCTTTATCCCCAACCCGACAAGCACCAAACCTTTCCAAATGGGGATTCATCATTTGGGCATCAAAAAACACAAATTTCCTCTGGCGCAATCTTTCTACCAACTTCACCATCGCCACCTTTGAACCTTCGGGAATGCGGTAGAACATCGACTCACCAATGAAAGCGCCACCAATGACAATCCCTAAAATTCCCCCAGCTAATTCGTCACCCTGCCAAGTTTCAAAACTATAAGCATAACCATTCTGGTAAAGTAGCGAATAAATCTCTCGTAATTCCGGTGAAATCCAAGTTGTCTCTCTGTCAGCACACCCAGCTACCACAGCTTGAAAATCCCGATTAATCGCCACTGTAAAACGTTCTTGATTGATAACGCGCTGTAAAGATTTGGGGTAGCGAAACCGTTCATCCAAAGGAATCAAAGTCCGATCGCGACTTCCGTACCAACTCAGGCGATCGCGCTCATCAGCCATGAGAAAATAGCCTTGTGCATAGCCCTCAACAATAGCGGCGATATCATATTGCATAAATAAATATAAAAAAACACTCTTAGAAACGCAATTTGATGCTAACAGTCAACCTCAGCGTTCCTCTGCGTTTCCCTCCGCGTCCCTCTGCGTTTAAAAAAGATGACTCAACCAATTCCACCCATCACCCTACCACCGCCCGAAAACCCTCTACTCGAAGGTGAATGGTTACGAGAACGCTTACAACGGTGGTTAGATACAGAATTTATCCCCGAAGCAGTCAACCAAAATATTGCTCAACGAGCCGCACAGATTTTTGTGCGTCAACGGATGGAGGGAGAAAATGACCTTGGTTCTCTGGTAATTGCCATTGTCACAGAGATGCAGTCCTATGATTTTTCTAATAGCTTTTACGGAGAGTTTGCGATCGCCAACGCCGTCAGCGATCTACTCTTAGAAAGTCTGGGAATTGATAAATGTTGTGGTCAATAATATTTTGTCATTTGTCATTTGTCCTTTGTCATTTATCCTTTGTCCTTTGTTATTTACCAATGACGAATACAACTCTTGGAGAGGCTGCGCCAACGACTACGCTCAGTACAAGTGACTAATGACTAATGACCAATGACTAATGACTCTTAACTACCAACTAGACTTAACAACTCCAGGCAAAAGACCTTCATGTGCCCATTCTCGTAGCACGTTCCGAGACAACCCAAAATCGCGGTAAACACCTCTAGAACGACCAGTCAACCAACAACGATTGCGGTGGCGAGTGGGCGCACTATTCCGGGGTAGCTGTTGAATCTTCCGATGGATTTCCAGCTTATCCAAAGGAGATGCCGCACTTCTGAACTCTTCTAGAAGGGCTTCTCGCTTGTCAGCATACTTTTCTATCAACCTGGTGCGCTTTTTCTCGCGCTCAATCAAGCTCTTTTTTGCCATAAATTCTCTAACTTAATTTAAAGACACCGTTTTCCATTCTACAGTCTCGCCATCAATTCTGGGGTTACTTGTGTCGCTTACCCTACAACCACTGGCTGATTCGCAGCAGGACATAAATCAGCAAGCTCACAAGCAACACAAACGGGAGAGCGGGCTTTACAAATAGCACGACCATGATAAATCAGCCGAATTGACCAATTTTCCCAATCAGGCTGCGGCAATAAACCCATTAAATCTTGCTCAATGCGAACGGGGTCTTTTGCTTCAGTTAAACCCAAACGTCCGCTGAGGCGCTTGACGTGAGTATCTACTGTCACGCCGGCATTAATTCCATAAGCATGAGCCAAGACTACATTTGCTGTTTTGCGCGCCACACCTGGAAGCTTTAACAATTGCTCCATTTGGTTGGGGACAACAGAGTTAAACTCAGTGACAATCATCCGACAGGCGGCTTGAATGTTTTTAGCTTTGTTGTGATAAAATCCGGTTGAACGCACCAAACTTTCTAATTCTACCAAGTCAGCGATCGCTAAACTTGCAGCATCAGGAAACTTACCAAATAAAGCTGGTGTTACCTTATTCACTCGCTCATCAGTACACTGAGCCGAGAGAATCGTTGCTACCAATAGTTGTACTGGTGTTGAGTAGTTCAAAGAGCAGGTAGCATCTGGATAAAGACGCTTCAGACGAGCTAAAATTTCTAGCGATCGCTTCTTTAAAGGTGAAAGTTTCTCTTTCCTACTCCCCACTCCCGACTTCCCACTCGCTATTTTCACTGGAATAATTTTTGCACCCATTCCAATTGGCTAGTTAATTGGGTAGTTTCTTTGACTATCAGAAAAATTCCTAAGCCTAAGAGTAGCACCAAACCAGTTTGCATTACACCTTCTTGAATCCGGGCAGGTACAGGCTTACCGCGCAAACCTTCAATTAGCAGAAAAGCCAGTTGTCCGCCATCCAAAGCTGGTAAAGGCAAAATGTTGATAATAGCCAAGTTAATGCTGATAATTGCGGCAAAAGACAACAGATTTACGCTATTGTCCTCAGCTAACTTTGCACCTATTTTGACAATATTAACTGGCCCAGAAACTTGTCCAGCAGTTTGTTGAAAGTTGGTAATCAACTGTCCAAAACCGCTGAGTGTTCCAACAAATAATTGTTGAAATCTATTGGCAGCAAGACCGAAAATTTCAAAAGGACTATTAGGACGGCGATAAATTGCTGTAGCATTTGGACTGAGTGCCACACCAACTACACCTTTACCATCAGCTCCCAATTTTGGTGTTAATTTCAGGATTTGTTGTTGTTTTTCACGCAGAATTTTCAGTTCGATTTGCTGATTGGGATGAGTTTGAATTTCTTTTGTCAGCAAAGGAGTTGATTTATCAGAAGCCGGGAGTTCTTGACCGTTAACAGCCAGAATAATATCTCCTTCCCGAATTCCTGCTTGATAGGCAACAGATTCTTGATTAACAGGCTGTACAAGGACACCAGCTTGATAGGTTAATTCCTTGGGAATGCCGACAATACCCAATTGCAGAGCCAACACCAAGTAAGCAAATATTAAATTGGCAATTACTCCGGCACTGATAACTATCGCCCGGTCTAAAACTGGACGATTACGCAGCAGATTTGGGTCATTGGGTGGAACATCGCTATCGGGGTCATCATCGGGAAAGCCCACAAAACCGCCCAAAGGAAAAGCGCGGACAGCATATTCGGTTTGTGAACCTTGGTACTTCAAAAGAACTGGGCCAAAACCCAAAGAAAAACGGTTAACAAGAATGCCTTGAGAACGTGCTGCAACAAAATGTCCCAACTCGTGTACCAAGATCAAAACAGCCAAGACTGCGATCGCTGCTAAAACTGACATAGAGTAAATTTAGTGAAGATATTAAGCTATAGTTATCTTCATTCTAATTGGGTATTGGGCATGGGGCATTGGGCATTGGGCATTGGTAAAAGACTAATGACAAATTACAAAACTTCACGTCCCAAGTAAGGTTGCAATACTTCTGGTATCTTCACCGTCCCATCAGATTGTTGATAGTTTTCCAAAATTGCTGCCATTGTCCTTCCCACCGCCAAACCCGAACCATTAAGGGTGTGTACGAACTGAGTTCCTTTCTTCCCCGCCTCCTTGAAGCGAATATCAGCCCGTCGTGCTTGGAAATCTATAGTATTGGAACAGCTAGAAATTTCGCGGTATTTGCCAGAAGAGGGCAACCAAACCTCTAAATCATAAGTTTTGGTAGAGGCAAATCCCAAATCTCCAGTACTTAAATTTACTACTCGATAAGGCAACCGCAACGCCTGTAAAATTGCTTCTGCATTCCCTACCAATTTCTCTAATTCATCAAAAGACGTACTGGGTTCGACAAACTTCACCATTTCCACCTTGTTAAATTGATGGAGACGAATTAATCCCCGCATATCGCGTCCATAACTACCAGCTTCGCGGCGAAAACAGGGGGTAAAGGCACAGTGGTAAATAGGCAAATCTTCAGCAGCGAGAATTTCACCCCGGTAGAGATTTGTAACTGGAACTTCCGCCGTCGGAATCAGCCACAAGTCATCATCAGCGCATTTAAAGCTTTCTTCCGCAAACTTAGGTAACTGACCAGTCGCCGTCAAAGACTCAGTATTCACCAACAGCGGCGGACTAACTTCTATATACCCTGCTTGAGTATGGAGACTCAGCATAAATTGAATTAATGCCCTCTCCAATGCCGCACCAGCACCTATCAATGTCACAAAGCGACTTTGGGCAACTTTTACAGCTCGTTCGACATTGAGAATACCTAGCTTTTCGCCAATTTCCCAGTGAGGGAGAATATTCGGATTTTGGGGAATATACTCATCACCCCAACGACGCACTTCTACGTTATCTTCCTCATTCTTACCAAGGGGTGTAGAGTCGCTTGGCAAGTTGGGAAGTGCCAACACAAGTTGAGCAATTTCAGCTTTGAGTTCTTTTTCTTGGGGTTCAAGTTGGCTCAAAGTAGCTTTAACAGAGTTACCTTCATCCCGCAAAGCTTGAATTTCTGGGTCTTGAGGATTGATCCCAGATTTAATTTTCTGCCCGACAATTTTACCAATTTCGTTGCTCCGGGCTTGGAGTTGACTACGTGTCCCCTCAAGTTCCCGTTGTTGCCGATCTAACAGTAATATCGGTTCAATGTCGTATTTACCACTACGACTATTCAATCGTTCTTGAACGAATTGCGGATTTTCTCGTATTTGCTTGATATCCAGCACAGATTTTTCTCAGTTTTTAGCCTATTATCTTTTTGTCAATACAGTTAACACATAAGCATCCAGCATATAGTAATTTCGGTTTGCTGTGACTGGAAAAACAAAGTTTTTTAGAAAAATTAGTCTTAACCTATTATCAAAATTTTACCCTAGCATCACTGCCAGGGCTACGAAAGTAGATAATGCATTTAACCAATCATGGATTGGTATTTGAAGTCACTGTCGTTTCAGCAACCTGAGCTAGAATCTGACCATTGCCATTAGCGTTTTCAGTTGCGGCAAACGTCTTTTGAGTGATACTCGGTTGTTCCCTATCGTCTCTAGTTTGTCCAAGTGAAGGTAGCCAGTATGCAAGCACACTTGATAAACCACCCCAGTAAAGGGCAACATTCTTATCGTTATCTGGTGAACCAAGTTTGAAAATGCACAGTCCCAGTACGATGCTACTAAAGAAAACCTGTACGCTAAATCTCCAAGCTTCTTGATTAAATTTCCGTTCTGGTTGATTTTTCATAATGTTAAGACTTTCAAAAAAGATGTGTATCATCCCTGTGCCACTTTTTAGCAGGATGTTTTTTTCAAATAATCTATAGTTGTCTTCACACCTTGGGCTATATGTTACGGAAAAGTAGAATAGGATTACGCAATTAATTTGCTAAATAAAAAAAGATAAGGAGAAATTATTTACCGAAGAAAGGCAGAGGGCAGGATAGCGCAGCGTTAGCGAGTCCGCGTTCGCTTTTAGCGTCTCGTAGAGGGCGTCGGCAGGAGGAAGAAAATATATTTTTTGCCCTCTGCCAAACGGGTTTAAAGCAAGTAAATTTATTTATAAAAAACAAAGAAATATGTATAACTAGTGGCGCAGTGAACCAGTGCTGTAGGCGGGTTTCCCGCCGTAGGCGACTGGTGAACCCGAAGGGCGCAAGAAATACGGCGTCCTTATTAAATCCACTAAGTATTATTTATGGGGATTCCTTCCGCCTCCTTAATCTCCTCAATTCCCCACTTGTATTAAGGACGGTTAATGCGATTGAGTAGCCAAAGCGATGCTACAAGCCCTGCAAAGTGTGCTGAGACGGTGTTGGTGTTTGCCTGTACGACAAGCATATCTAGACCGCTAATAATTCGGGTAGGGTCAAAAAATTGGGTAGTTATCGCTTGCGGAGAGATGGATCTTGCTACCAGTGTGCCAACGATCGCTTGCGCCCCCAATAGAGTCACCAGCGTTCCCCCTAAATTCACCCACAGCCCTAAGCGTAATACTTGCACAGTCTCACTTTTGCGAGGGCGGTTGCTGGGATTGGAGGATTCCAATAGCTTGCCAATTCTAGTATAACGGTAGGCTAAATAAATTCCCCCACCCAAAACAACCAGTCCACAAATTGCTAAAAATACACCAAAGCCAGTCCCAGGATTATTAGTAGGACTGCCAGTTTTTTGATTAAAGACGGCGAACAGCAGCACAATTATGCTAGAAACAACGCCTAGCACTAGCTGAATCCAGAAGCTAATCCAACCTGTAAGGCGAAAAGTTTGGGCAATTACCCTAAGAGTTGAGGAAGATGATGGGGCATCGGGAGTTTGTGACATAGTACCAATGTGCTGCGCTTTATTAAGGGACAAGAGTAAACAGGGACGTGGGGACATGGAGAGTTCTTTACCCGCGTCCCTTGCGTCTTATTTGATAAATTTACTATCACACTTGCCACAACAGACAAGAGATTCTCTTGTCGAGGAAACCAGCAATGGTTGCTACTTAAGTGTTTTCACTGGCGTAGCAGCTTTAACCCAGACATATCCCTTAGCGTAAGCTTTTAGAATTCGCATTGGGAAAATTACTGTAAAACAAAGTGTTTATTAACATTTACAGACAAAATAGCATTTTACCTGTAAAATTTCTTCGATGGCATTTTATTGCTTAAGCGGTTCTAACCACTCTGGCATCACTTAACACCAAGATAGTGACTTCGCCACTGTCTGTTGGCTCCTCAAGACACTGTATCGAGCTTAGGTAGGGATACATTATTTTGTACCCCTAAAACTCGCAAACTCTTCCCACTATTTCACAGATGTGGGTGATTATTTGGTCTTTACGCAATGGATATCTAGTCTAAGTAGCTTTATATGTATTACTCACTTAGCAGTAGCACTGTATACTGACTACAAGGATTGTAGACCTTACCCTAAGGCATTTTTTTAGCCATTCACTAACCATGAAACTTGAGGATATATATCAATTTTTTGAGAATCCTCCGCCAACTTACCTTTGTCAGGAACTTGCAGTTTGTTACATACTGTTTGTTTTATTACAAGGGGAATCCTACGGAACCGAGTTGATCGAGCAATTAGAAACGGAATATCCCATCTATCGGCTTTCAGATACCGTACTTTATAGTGCAATCAAATTTCTGGAAGACCAAGGGGCAATCACTGGATATTGGAAGAAACTCGAAGGACGGGGACGCCCCAGGCGGATGTACCAAGTTTCTCCCGAATGGCAAGTTCAAGCTCAGGATTTAGCTTTTCTTTGGCAACACTACATTAACGGGAGGACAAAGTAATAGGATTTTAGATTTTAGATTTTGGATTGTGGAAGAGTCGCTAGTAATCGCTTTTTGGCGCTCTATTTGTCGCAATCATTGTTCAAATCGGTATAACGAATAATTGATAATGAATAAGTCTCCTCCAGTCAAACATTAACAATTCGTTATGGATACTGCTATTCTGCCATCTACGTTCCTGCTAACTTTGTTGTTATCGGTTGGGCTGTTTTTCTTTATTCGTGCCTCGACTAAAGACCGCACAGAAATAGTGCAACTGGTATCTGAGCAAGACGAAGCTGCTTTGATGTCTCAATTAAAAGAGTATTTTCGATCGCGGTCTTACCGAGTGGCAGCGGTAGACCGAGAACAAAACCAAGTGACTTTTGAAGGTTTTGTTCGCCCCAGCTGGTTCTTAGCTATATTCCTAACTTTACTTGCAGCTACCGGGATTGTTTGTTTATTTCTGGTTGTATACCTGCTTTTTCCTCGCCTGAGTACTGTTGTTCTGGCGATGGTTCTGCTGTCGCCTTTAAGTGGTCTATTTTATTGGAAAAAGTCTGGAAGACTTGAGAAGGTGTTGCTCAAAGTAGAAACAACTCAGAGCGAACAAACCTCCTCAAGTAGGATCACCGTAGTTGCCCATCGAGATGAACTCAGTGAGTTGCAAAGGACTCTACAGCTAAAGCCTGGGAAATAATTGTTGATTTTCGTGACCATCTTTTAACTATGATATGCAGACTTCTGACCTGACCTACTCTTTAGGCAATGGAAAGTAGGAAGGAGGAAATCAAGACCAATGCTTTGTCAGTTTTCCCCGCGACATAAGTCGTGGGGAAAAAATTTAAATTCATTAACTTAAATTCATTGACAGAGCTTTCTCAATATCTACGGCATAAGAGCGCAACTTCACTAGCACTTTTAAACGCGCCTGGCTCTATACCAACTCCCTTCTGCATCATCAAAATAGTATCAACCCATGCAATCTAGCGTGGTTTGAGACAAATTTACTTTCCAACTACCTGGACTAGATTTACTGGCAATCAGCTACAAACTAAAAAAAAATTAAATTTTGCATAAACTTAGCAATTTTGCCAGTTAATGATAGTCAGGAGCCACATTCAATGCCTAAGATGACCATTGATGGTTCACCTACCAGCTAAAGCAAGAGGTTCCTGACCTGGCGAAGGTTCTAACACCCTCAAACTAGGAAACAAGAAATGGTTTTCCTCTACGTATTGAGCACCAAACAGTCCCTTTTCTGCCCAGAAATAACGATCTGTAGTGTGTTCATTGCGCTTTACGAGTAGCAACGCTGGTGGCAAAATCCCTTCAGCTTGAATGAATCTTCTCGCTGCTGTCACAGGCTTTTCTTCGCCACTTTCGATGCTATATTGAGGCACGTGTTCCAAAATGCGCCGTCCTTCCTGACGACGACGACTCTTCCTTTTGCGTCTCCTTGCCAATTTATTGTCCTCCTCTTTCAAGCTATAGATTGTAGTTATAGCTACAAAATCCGTCGTCATTATATAGGTTCTAGTTCAGAATATCAATAGTTTTTAACCTTTTAATATAAGAAAGTTAATATCTTTGAAAATAGACAAAACAAAATCACCTAAGAATATAATCCCTTAGTAGAAACTATCTCTAAGAAAATTTTAGTTAAGCTTTATTAAATGAGTGAGGTAAAAATTAAGTATCCTCTCTTACATCATGCCTCAAAATCTATAATCTTGAGCAAGAGCTAAAAAATGTTAATGTCTGCCAGTTCCGATTTTCTTGCTTTGTGTCGAGAGCAAATAGCGCTGCTAACCCAAGGGCTGGGAGCAACTTTAAGTATTGTGTACTTAACACAAGAATTGGTAGAAACTCCTTCAGGCGATGCAAAACTTATTCCTGTAGTGATTTACCCAGAAACAGCATTACTACCGCCAGGAGAGGAGAATGCTGAGGGGACAGCATACAAGCAACTTCAAGTTGAAAATGCGTTGATATTACCCAATCATCACCGAAGGTTATTGACAGCAGGTTTAGAATCTCCAACTTCGTCGCGGGAGTCTGAGATACCAGATGCGTCTCAACCCGATCTAAAAGAGGAATACCTACTTAGTGGCAACCAAATTGTTTTACCTCTGGTCTATGAGGGTGTGATGATGGGGTTACTAGTGACAGGTAGGAATGATCGGGCATGGAATGAACATGAGCAAAGTCAGATTCAAAGGATAGCCCAAACATTAGCGATCGCATGTATTTTAGATCAGAGACGAGCATGGTTTGAGCAGCAGTTGCGTGAGCAACAAATTCTCCAAGAAAAACAGCAGGATTTGCTGGATAATCTGTTGCATCAGTTTCGTAACCCATTAACGGCGTTGCGGACTTTTGGTAAACTGCTGTTAAAACGATTACGACCAGCAGACGCTAACCGGGATGTGGCAAATAGTATTGTCCGAGAAAGCGATCGCCTCCAAGAATTGCTGCAACAATTTGAGCAAGTAATTGACTTGACAGAGACAGATTTAGCACCACTTCTGACAGAAGATGAAGTATTTGTAGAAGCAACGATCCAAAAAGACGCGAAACCGCCGCTATTATTGCCGGGAACGGGAGATAAAGCAGTTGACTGCTCCCTAGCAGATATATTGGAACCATTATTAATATCAGCCAAAGCGATCGCCCAAGAGCGAAAGCTAAAACTCATAACTGAAATTCAACAAAATTCATCTCTAGTACGTGCCAATGTCAAAGCATTACGAGAGGTGTTAACTAACATTATTGATAATGCTTTAAAATACACTCCCACTGGTGGCAAAATTTTGATTCAGGCGGGGCAAGAAAAAGCGAATTTTCAGGGAATAGTCATTAGTGATAACGGGCCTGGAATTCCACCCCAAGATTTAGAACATCTTGGAGAACGGCATTATCGGGGTGTACAAGCGCAAACAGAAATTCCAGGTACAGGTTTGGGGTTAGCGATCGCTAAACAATTAATAGAGCAAATGCAGGGCGAAATTGAGGTTTTCAGCCCTGCAATCAACTCTAAGTTAACTTCACCCAATGCACCGGGAACTACATTTATTATTTGGTTGCCGGAAGTTTAGAATTTGTCATTTGTCCTTTGTAAAGACTAATTACTAATGACTATCTTAGTGAAACCAACAAGTTTTGATTGATTGTCATTTGTAAATCGGTATTTGGGTCAATGGCAATTAAGTCAACACTCTTCTTACCGAAGAACAGACCAATCAATGCACCGATACCAGCGCCACCCAAGACTTCTTCTGTGGCAATGGCGCGATCGCCTGTGACAGCAGATACTGCTGCGGCTGCACCTGCACCCAATACAGTATTTCTGATAATTGCACCAGTACTAGTACCCTTGTTGACGGTTTCAGTTTTGGTAATTACGTCAGAACTAGCGTTAAGCTGATACTCTTGACCATTGGTCAAAACCAGCTTCTCAGCAACAAATTGAGAACCGCCTGTAGCAGGTTTGAGTTGGCCAATAACTTGACTACCAGCAGGAATCACTACAGATCCGTCTTGCGTAACCACGTTTTGGGATACTGTCAATGTCAAAGGTGATGTTTCATCTTTGGTAACTAGAATTTTTTCTGCCTTCTCATACTTCACAGGAATAGCAGTCCCTTGGGGAATTGTGACTGAAACAGGTGTTAGGGTAGTAGACCCGACAGCCACAACATAAGGCGAGTTAATTGCTGAAGCTTGATTAGAACTAACCAATGCTTGATAGATAAAAGCTGCTACCTGGGCGCGAGTGGCAGTTGCAGTTGGATTCAGGAACTTCACGTTTGGATAGTTCACTACAATTTGCTTTTCGGTTGCTGCTGCGATCGGGCTACGGGCATAGCTAGCGATGCTAGAGGCATCGTTGAAATATTGCAGAGTGCTTTCGGTATTACCACTGGGGCTATATTGCAGACCGTTAGCGAGGGAAACTAAAACCTGTTGGCGGGGAATAGCTTGGTTAGGCTCAAAGCGATTACCAGGATATCCTGATAAGAAACCAATAGTATAAGCTTGCCCAATAGCACTGGATGCCCAATAGTTGCTAGGCACATCAGCAAAATTGATTGGCTGCCGTTGCTGTGCTTTTTGGAAAGCTTTATTGACCATCGCGGCAAATTGAGCGCGTGTCACCGGTTCTTCTGGGCGGAAGCTACCATCAGGAAATCCGGCAATAACACCTCGCTGTGACAATTGTTGAATAAATTGTGTCGCCCAGTAGTTAGATGAAACATCAGAAAAAGTAGTTTGAGCTAAAGATGGCGAAGCTGTCATGAAAGGCGCTACAGTTCCGACTGTGACGCTCAAAGCCATAAGTGCAGCTGTTCTAGATTGCCAACGATTTAAGTTAAACATTATTTTTTTACTCCAGTTCAATTATTTTTTTTACTTTTAATTAATTAGACATGTACTAAAGTATTAGGTTCCATTCTTTTGTGCTTTTTGTAAAAGCCATGACTTTAGTCATACAGTGACAATCTAAAAATATTCATCAACCGAAGTAGGTAATAGAAGTAGTATCATCACCCTATTACCTCTTTACAGAATTAAATTAGTATTGTAATAAATGTCGATACTTAGTAAAGACGATACAAGAATAGAATAGTTGCCGAAAAATTGATTTTTTTGGGTTAAAAATTTAGGCGATCGCCACTTTAAACATAGTGTGCGATCGCCTATTGAATAACTATACTAAATCAACAGATTTTAATTGTGACCGATACAGGTGTTGCGGTAGTAGACTCGATACAGTGCTTCCGGCTATTATGCAATACAGTTTTTCTCCTTGCCCTCTCCTATCAAAGCTTTCAGATTTGAGGATGTACCTCATAGCTGCCGAAAGTGCTGTACTGTATATGGTGAATTAATTGCTGAGTCTTAACACAACATAAGGCGAGTTAATTGCTGAGGCTTGATTAGAACTGACTAATGCTTGGTAGATAAAAGCTGCTACTTGGGCCCGTGTAGCATTTGCAGTTGGCTTCAGGAACTTCACATCAGGATAGTTCACCACAATTTGCTTTTCAGTAGCGGCTGCGATCGGGCTACGGGCATAGCTAGCGATGTTAGAAGCATCGTTGAAATATTGCAGAGTACTTTTGGTATTGCCGCCAGGAGTATATCCCAAACCATTAGCGAGAGAAACTAAAACCTGTTCGCGGGGAATCGCTTGGTTAGGCTCAAAGCGATTACCAGGATATCCTGATAAGAAACTAATCGCATAAGCTTCCTGAATGGCACTAGATGCCCAATAGTTGCTAGGCACATCAGTAAAATTGATTGCCTGCCGTTGCTGTGCTTTTTGGAAAGCTTTATCGATCATCGCGGCAAATTGAGCGCGTGTCACCGGTTCTTCTGGGCGGAAGGTGCCATCAGGAAATCCAGCAATTACACCTCGCTGAGATAATTGTTGAATAAATTGTGCTGCCCAATAGTCAGATGAAACATCAGAAAAAGCAGTTTGAGCTAAAGATAGCGGGGAACATCCCACTTTGGTAACTTTCTCTTGTGAAGGATAAGTCACTGGTTCACAAACAAAACTTGCCAACTTAGACTCTACATCAGTCCGTGTGGGCGGATTTTGTTTATCTAGTTGCGATTTCCAATCACCAGATATTTTTTCTATAGTGGGATGCTTACTTAAAAACTCTGAGTCTGCAACAATATCGTGAGACCCCTTAACACTGATCTTAGAACTATTTATGTAGATATTATAATCATAAACAACATTTGTATTCTTAGTGTTGTTATTAATATCCTTCCCAGGAAAAGCATAGAGAATGTTTCTGAGAATTCTGACATCCGATGATGTATGAGCAAATATTTGCCCACCTTTAATTTCTGGACTTTGATTATTTAAAACTGCTGTGTTATTTACAATATCAACATGATCGCTGAAAAAGGCATGAATACCCGACCCGCCATTATTAAATGCAAGATTGTTTTGAACTAAAGTACGTCCTTTATATGCACCCAATTTGGGGTTGCCATCATTTCTTGTACTATCAATAATAATGCCATTACCGTCTGTAATCTTTCCAACTGCAATCCAAGGGATGTACATACGATTGTTGTAAGTCTTATTGTTGGTAATAAACATCTTGTATCCCTGGTTGTTGTCAAAATTCCAATTGCTCAACATCGAAATGCCACTGCAACCATAAACGCTATACCAGGCATTATTGAACACCACGTTATTATCTACTGTCACATAGTCTGATTGAATCGCTGAAATACCTGCTCCTCCGCAGTCATGCACTTTGTTGTTGACAATACGGATGTGATGAACATGACCATTAATTCGTCCATCAAGGTTGATACAGTTTCCACTTGTCAGCGGATTTTGTTTGTTGGTTTTCTCACTCATCGCATAATCAAGGGTTATATTGGCATTGTTTCCTACTACTTCCAGCCCGTTGATCTCGATATACGAAGCTCCACTTGAAATTAGGATACCGTTCCATGTATTGTGTTGGATTTTTGGGAAATTCCCAGGATATGCTTTATACCTAATCCAGGCATTTGCAGTTCCAGAACGTTTAATATTTATTACACTCCCATCTTTGGGTGAATTTGTGTATACTCCGTTCATAATCAAAACTGTATCGCCAGGGTTGGTAAGGTCTGCTGCCTTTTGAATTGTCCTAAAGGCGGATGATGTAGAGAGTCCGCTATTTTTGTCGTTTCCACTACCACTAACATAGTATGTTTTTGGTGTTGAATTCGCGCTGATTAGCTCACGACTGGATAAGCTTATTTCCTTGTTAGTGGAAACCTGACGGACGTTTTCAGCTAAAGATACTTTTATCCTTTCTCCCGGAGCCAAAATATTTAATACTACGGGAATTGCCAGATATGCGCTTAAACCAAAACTTTGAAGTACCACAATAAAAGACTCCTTTATCGTCACTACTTAATAAAAGTACCAGGATATTTCGTAAGTTTGAATACTCTTTTGGATAGAGAATACAATAGAGTCAAATTTACTGGCTTTCCCATAGCATACTTAAATAATTATTCCAATAAATATTGATACTAATTAAGACAATATAGAGGTAAAAGAGATGCTGTTAAATATAATTTTTTCTGGTTAAAAAATGAAGGCGATCGCACACTATAGTTAAAGTAGCGATCGCATATAAGAGATGATTAAATTCACAATTTGAATGAAGTGAAATTTAGTAGCGGGATTGTGGTACTAAATTCAAGTTAGAATTTAGTGTGAGCCTTAAATCTTGTGCAGGTCTGAGGACAAAAGCATTTGCTTCTTTTTTCCGCAACAAGACACTCGCACCCGCACCCGCAGCCGCACCAAGAACAGGTTTTAAATCGTCAATTCTACGATTACCAGTAAGTAGTGAACCTAAAAGACCAGCACCCCCACCAATAGCTGCGTCAGTTAAAACCTGACTGGTGTTGGGCCCCTGTTTAACTCTTTGAGTTGTGGTGTATGTCCGAGAAGTTGCATTAATCGACTGACGCTGACCGTTAGAAAATTCTAATTCTTGAGCTACAAACCTTACGCCTTTTCCTTGATTATCATCTGTATTTCTTGTATCTCTTGAATAACTATCTAAGTCAACCGATTCTAGCCGTCCATTAACTTTAGTACCAGCAGGAATTAAGACATTTCTATTTCTGTCGATAATGTCATTGGCTATTCTCAAGGTTATAGATTTACTTTCCCCAGGGGCAATAGTAATTGTCTCTTTTTCGTAGGTGACAGGAAAAGCAACTCCAGAAGGAATGGTCACGTTTCCGTATTGCCCATTTCTGTTTTGCCCAATGTTGTATTGAGCATTAGCAGGAGCCAAGCTGAATAAGGGGCTAATGGTACTTGTAGTAACGGCCATTGCCATAAATGCAGCGGTTCCATATTTCCATTGATGTAGGCGAGTCATAAGAGCATTATCCTTTGTGTATGTGATGTATTTAATGACGAGGATTCACTGAGTTTGTTTCTGACTGTTTTTAAACCTCTCTATAGGCGTATTCTGAAGATAAAAGTACTTATGATGATGGGAAGTCTGTGCGATCGCAATCACTCTTCAGAATTTTTATCCTGCTAATGTGCGTCACTCCAAATTAGGGGCGAGACACTTATAAGCTGTTGTGATTATAGTTTGCACATTGAGGCGGCAGGGGAGTAGGGTGCAAGGGAGAGGATTTAGAGGTTTTGCCTAATCATGCTTGTGATGCAATTTGCAGACGCAACAGCCTAAAACGTAAGTGAGTATCATTTTGTTCCAAAATGCTGTTTTACTACTCATGTTTACATATCTAAGCCATTGATATAGAGGCGAATCGGCTGACTGCGAACTCTTACTTCATTTATAAGGCTAATTTACGGTCAATTTAAGGTTAGACGGCAAGCTGAGGCGGCTGTCGTGGAGGCTTTAGAGGCAGCGCAACGAGAAATCAAAAGCTTGTTGGCTTCAATTCCTACGGATGCTCATGATGGAGAGCGCAATCGTGTGTTGAGTCAATTGCAAAGTATTATTCATCAATTAGAAAAGGTACAAAATGGCACAACAACCTATTTGAAAGCTCAAGAATTACTACTATCAGCAAATAATAAATTAAGACAACTACAGATTAAATAAATGGTAGCGATCGCCTGGGTATGTTAATATCTCCGCCAAGAATATTTACAGCAGAATGAATCGACTGTAGGCCCCTACATCCATATCAGATATTTCCTGAAATGGCATAAGTCCATTTGTACTATGTGTTTTCTGTTTGATTTCTAGCCAGTTGTCGTGAAGCGGTGACGTTGGCGCTGCATCCACCTTAAGGTGGTTCGGAGAGCGTCAGCGTCAACAACTGGCCATTGGGTGGGATTTTTGAGATGGGAATTAATCCCTTGTAGAATTTTCTCAATATCCCTGTAACCCTGCTGATATATCAATTAAAACTGCAACAAAAAAATTTTGGATGCCAAATTGCCAAAAGCACTCAACATAATTACAAATTGCTAATGAGGGTTCTGGCAAATGGGGGTAATTTACGTTTTGGTCAATTTTTCCTCAATGAATGTCCTGTTTTGTCTTTTGACTAGCTGTAGATGTGATTAGAAACGCAAGGATTATTGGGGAGAATTCTTTGAGCATCGAAAACGACGGTCGCGGCAGTGGCAGGATTTATATTAGTTATAGAATAGCGTAGGCGCAGCCTAAACTAGGCATCGCTATCGCCTAGTGAAGCTCCTATATTAAGCCGGTGTTATGTTGAATGGGGCAAGAGTGATTAAGAAAGATTAATGTCTCTTACCCGCTCCCAGATATAGTTCACCCACTTTCGGGTCATTCAACAATTCTTCACCAGGGCCGGAGATCGCATCACGTCCCGACTCTAATACATATCCACGATTAGCCATCTCTAAAGCCTTACGGGCATTTTGTTCTACTAATACGATCGCAGTACCAGCCTGATTAATTTGTTTAATCTGCTCAAATACTTGTGTCACTAAAATCGGCGACAAGGCAGCAGATGGTTCATCTAAAATCAGCAAACCAGGTTCCAACATCAAAGCTTTGCCCATCGCTAACATCTGGCGTTCTCCTCCAGAGAGAGTACCAGCGCGTTGACGACGGCGATCGCTTAGTCTGGGGAACATGGTAAATATTTTATCTTTAATTGGCTTCAGGGGAACGTTAAGCACAAAAGCACCCATCTCCAAGTTCTCTTCAACACTGAGAGAGGGGAAGACATTGGCGATTTGCGGTACATAGCACATTCCTCGTTGGACAATTTGATTGGACTTTAGCCCCACGATATTTTCACCTTTGAAGGTAATTGTGCCTGTGTGGGGAATCAAAAGCCCAAAAATTGCTTTTGCTAAAGTAGATTTCCCCGCACCGTTGGGGCCAATCACTGTCACTAATTCTCCTGGTGAAACCTGAAAATTCACACCTTGCAGGATATCTACATCTTTGATGTATCCAGCGTGGACATTTTGAACATCTAATAAATAGTCATTTGTCATTGGTCATTTGTCATTGGTCATTTGTCAACAGTCAAACATAACTTATTGACTGTTGACTATGGACTATTGTGGGGTTTTTTGCAACTCTGGTCGTTCTTCTGCAAGAATCGCCCCTTCTACTGGGCAAACTTGGAGACATATACCACAGTCGATGCAAGTGGCAAAGTCAATCCAGTACCAATCAGTTCCCTTGGCGTTTTTGCCTGGGCCATCATGAATACAAGCAACTGGACAGGCATCTACGCAGTCAGCAACGCCTTCACAGACTTCTGTAACAATTGTGTGCGGCATGTTTGTTCTCGATTCCCTCTTTTCTGTATCGGCTATTTCTAGCCTAGCAGGGCAGGGGGAAGAAGCAAGGGAGCAGGGAGCAGGGCGCAAGGGAGGAGAGTTTTCCCTCTGCCCCCCGCACCCTGCCCCTCTGCCTCTTTCCCATGCCCAATCCCCCACTCACTTAACGCAATGATTCGATTTCTGGTGAGCCGTCAGCTTTGATCCAGGCAATTTGGGCTATGCTGCGATCGCCTGCATATTGGCGAATAGCATCAGCATCCCTTCCTCCTAAATCAATTTCTACCCGCACCAAATCAGTGGAATCTCTGAGTTTTTGCGCGTAGGCAAAAGCGGCCGCGTTAGCACTGGCTGTCTCTGGTGCTACTAACCAGTCACTCGCTGGAGTTACCTGTGGTAATTGCTGAGTAGATAATAAAATCTGGTATAAATCTTCGATATTCAGTCCAAAACCAATTCCGGGAATGTTTTCTCCTTGAGGATGATATAGCCCCAAAAGCTGGTCATAGCGACCACCACGCCCTAAAACTCTGGCTTGGGATTCGGTATCGTTGACAACCTCAAAGACAATACCAGTGTAGTAATCGATGGTCTGGATCAGGCTGAGATCGAGGATTAACGGCAGTTTTTTCTCGGATTCTAGTAATTCTACTAGGGATTTGAGGTTATTCACTGCCTCTCGCTGTTCTTCATCAAGATCCAAACTACTGACTTTTTGCAACACATCTGTACTTGGCCCGCGTAAATCCAGGATGATTTGGGCGCGATCGCGTAGTTTGTCACTCAGAGGTAAATTATCTATGGCAATGCGATCGAGATGAGCGATCGCACTGCGAACTTGATGTTGGAGATTGTCAGGAAAGGCACTCAGGAGCGATCGCGTAATTCCCGCCTCACCTAAAATTAAATGCCATCCCTGCAAACCCAGTGCTTCTAAACAGTCTGCTACTAACAGCAGTACTTCGGCGTTTGCTAGCAACCCACCAGCACCTAGCAACTCTACCCCAGCTTGATAAAACTCTTGTTGGCGATTGTGTCTACTTTCCCAAGTGCGGCGAAACACATTGGCATTGTAGTACAGCCGTTGTGGATAACGTAGACCTGCCATCCGAGTCACAACAGTACGAGCAATAGATGCTGTTAATTCTGGACGTAGCCCTAATTCATCATCTTCGCCATTTTGTTGTAGTTGAATCACCATCTGACGCTGAATTGCTTCCCCTGCCATTAGGGTATCCATTCGCTCTAAAGTCGAGGTGATAATCCTGTGATATCCCCAACGGTGAAACACCTGTTGTAACCGCTCTTCAATCCAGCGTTTTTTCTCTACATCCAAGGGCAATAAATCCCTGGCTCCCGCTGCTGGTTGATACACCATTATTTTTTCTTCCCACCAAACAAACCACCGAACAAACCACCACTACCAGATTTATCTGGTTGCTTATCTCCATTATTGGGGGATGAAGTCACCTTATGATCGCTAATTTGTTGTCCTAAAGCCTTATCTATTTTAGGTTTCCATTGCAGAGCCGTTTCGTCACTGGGGTCTAGTTTTAAAGTATTGTCAAAGTGGATTTTTGCCATTTTTAGCTGATTTTGCTTCAAATACACCATTGCAATTAAGCTATGGCAGCGACTATTTTTAGGTTCTAGCTTTAGGGCCTCTTGCAACTCTACTTTGGCTTGGGCAAACTGGTTTTTCTCAATCAAAGATTGAGCGCGACGAACATACTGTTCTACAACCAAGTCTTCTTTTGGTGGCGCTGGTGCTGGTGCTGGTGCTGTATTTTTTGGTCTATTTGGCTGAGGTGTACCTGATTGGGCTTTGGGTTGAGTAGGTGGCGGCGCTGCGGATGATTTGCCTGCACTCCGCATTAAATACACTAAATTCAGCTCACTAGCTTGGGCAATGACTTGCAGTGCTTGTTCTAAAGAATCATATTGAGTTTGGGCTAGTTTTGCGATCGCAGTTTTATAGAAATGATCGGTATTACCTGCTTCAACTAACTGTTTCGCCAAGTCAGTGTTGAGAGTTACCGAAGTAGACTCTTGTACTAGACGCTTGCCAATTTGCGACAAAATTAGAATATATTCAGTGCGAGTGCGATCGCCGACAAGTTTTTCGTAAGCTGGGTTAACCAGCTTTGATAACAATTCGTTACCTAGCTGTTTTTGAGCAGCCGTTTCAGTAAAACTACTGTCTGGATGCAAACGGCGGGCGACTTGGAGATAGCGTTTGCGAATCTCTTTGACATCCGCATCAACTGGAACGCACAATACTGCGTGATGATCTATGAAATCATATTTAAATAGTCCGCGGTCTATTTTAAAAGACATATAGAGGTTTTACACCAAAGGAGCAGTTGGATTCCTCTTAGTTTACCCAAAGTCGGGGGTAAAGCCCCCACCTACTACACCCAGGCTGACAGTGGTGGAACCTGTAAAAGTTCGCTACTGAGGGAGTCGTGAATATAACCATTTGTAGCCAGAATTCTACCTGACTCAATTTTTACAGGAGTACCATCGTAGGCGGTGACTTTGCCCCCACCTTCTTGTACCAAAATTATTCCGGCGGCAATATCCCAAGGGGAAAGCCCCCGTTCCCAGTAACCATCCACACGTCCACAGGCAACATACGCCAAATCTAGCGATGCCGAACCGCTACGTCTAACTCCTTGGGTAAGATGGGTGAGGTGACTAAATTCTGCGTAGTTGTTATCAGAGGTTTCACGGCGATCGTAGGCAAATCCCGTTACTAGTAGGCTTTTACCCAGTTCAGATGTTGCTGAAACCTTGATGGGCTGATGGTTACGCGTTGCTCCTAAGCCAGCAGCAGCACTGAATAGCTCATTATGAAAGGGGTCATAAATGACACCAACTTGGGGAACGCCATTAATTAACAACCCGATGGAAACAGCAAAAAATGGATATTGATGAGCGTAGTTGGTTGTGCCATCTAGAGGATCTATTGCCCAGAGGTATTCATTTTCTTGATTACCTAATTTTCCTGATTCTTCAGCGAGGATCGAGTGCTGAGGAAAGTGGCGACGCAAAATTTCTAAAATCAACTCTTCCGAGGCTTTATCAGCAGCCGTGACTAAATCACCAGGGCGTCCTTTTTCAATAATTGCGTCTTCTAACTTACCCAAGTAACCTTGTAAAATAGCACCAGCAGCTAAGGCTGCTTCTGTAGCAATATCTAGAAAAATTTGTAGATTTGTCATTTGTCATTTGTCATTGGGCATTGATTCATCTCTCCTAGTCCCCAGTCCCCAGCCCCCACTCCTCAAAGATTTTGGCGGCGGAACTCGGCGGGAGTGAGGCGCATGGGTTTTTCTGAGTTCCAGATTCCTTGGCTCATGAGTCTAGCCCATTGTTGGGCACGTTCTAAACGCTGGTCATATTTGTGGTTGGGCGATCGCCCCACAAACATTGCATTCCCTTGTTTGACTAGTTCTTCATTCAACAACACCTTATTTTTCCACACATAAGCTAGAGTTCGCCCGATTTTGTCTTTTGCTTCTAAATCAAACTCCAGCGTTACCGATTGTTCTACACCACCAATTAGATTCTCTAACTGTTCTTTTGCTGCTTCCCCCCAAGGACGCTGTCGCAAATCTGGTGCATCAACACCCACTAACCGCACTTGGGAAATCAAATTTGGTTGTTCAGCCATGCCTAAAACTTCCAAACTTTGCCCACTAACTACCCGTGCTACTTTCACCTGGGCTTCATTGTTTGGCAGCTGGTTTTTGGCTTGGCAACTCACCAAGAGCAATAAACAAGCCAAAATAGCTATTTTTCGCATCCAGTCACCAAAATGTAAAGGCATCAGAAATTCGGTGATTTTGAATTGTTTATCGAGACAGAATTCTGAATTCTGACTCCTGTTAGCGGTAGCGGGGCGTTTAGCCCATTCTGAATTCTTCTTCATTCCTCATCTAAGGGTAAACCCGCTTTAATTTTCCCCCTAGCAAAATAGCGTCCAAACTGGAGTTCGTAGACTTCATCTTCGTCTTGTGTCTCCACTTCCAAGTCAGAACGGGGATAACTCACACACAACAAGGCATAACCTTGGCGACGTAAATCTGGCGACAAGCCGATCGCCTCTGGTTGATAAATTTCTCCTGACAACACTCTCACAGCACAAGCGGTGCAAGCCCCGTTGCGACAGGAAAACGGTAGTTCTACCCCTTGTTTTTCGCCAGTGTGCAGGATGTAGCGGTCTTCTGGCACTTCTAGGGTGTATGTTTTGTCAGTGGCGCGATCGCGAACTTTAATTGTGTATGTACGGGACATCTGGATTTGCGTTTTGGGATTAGGACTATCAGATTCAATTTAGAATATCTTTCTTTATCTTTGCATTTTCTAGGATTCTATAGTATGATCGTAACTTGTGGCACCTGGAGAGGTGGCCGAGTGGTTTAAGGCGCAGACCTGGAAAGTCTGTGAAGCGGAAACGTTTCCGAGAGTTCGAATCTCTCCCTCTCCGTTTTCAGACCTAATTCTAAATATATAGTTTGAACCATAGTTCTACAAATAGTCAGGTTTAGTAAAAAGCATATCTGAAACTTAGACTAAACATTGCCTAAATTGAATCTTTTTAGGCGATATTAAATTGCTTTGTAACGGAATAATCAGGGTTGTGGCTTATCCACAAAATACTGCTTAATTTCTCTTTTAAGCAGTATTTTGTCAAGTGCGTAACTTTCTTCGTGAATGCTACTAAAAGCTCGACTAAGACTGTGGAACCCACACAGAAACAGAACCAGCATCGCATCGAAAATCAGCCCAGCCCTCATCATTGGTTGTGACAGGTTCGCTGATATGTTCAGTAATGTCAATGTAAGTGCTGTTGGGTTGCCCAACTTCCATCCACTTAGTCCCTTCTCCTCCATTACTCAGAACAACCGCGATACCGCCAGGGTGTTCTTCATCTCCTAAGCGTGTCCAGGCGATTGTATTGGCGTGATCGAAGTAATCGTATTGGTCGCCATAGGCATAGGTTTGACGAACGTGCAAAAATTTATCAATTATCCATTTATGACTATCTAGCCAAATTTCATACTCATTGCCATCTGGGGCTTTATCCTTGTAATTAGCACCATAGTAATCTGCATAAAAGATACAGGGATAACCATCACTTCGCAGTAGAATCAACGCATAAGCCAACGGTTTAAACCAGCTTTCTACTACAGACTCCAACGACTGCAAGGGTTGAGAATCATGATTCTCTACTAAGGTGACGGCTAAAGCAGGTTGCTGTTGCACCAAGGTGTTATCAAATATCTGCCGCATGTCGTACTCATTGCCTTGTTTGCTGGCAGCGCTAAAGTTATAATGCAATGGCGCATCAAACAGCAACACATCGCCACCAGTGACGTCAATGAAATGGTGCAGCGCTTCAACTTCATAAGACCAATACTCACCGACGGCAAAAAGATCGCGACCTGCTTTTTGGCGACAGTGTTGCAGCCATTCTGGGAAAAAGCCGGCTCTGACGTGTTTAACGGCATCAAAACGAAAGCCATCTATATCAGTGGTTTCTACAAACCACTCACCCCAGCGATTCAACTCGTCGCGAACTTCTGAACTTTCCATATCCAGATCGCATCCCATGAGATAGTCAAAAGCGCCTTTTTCTAGGTCAACCTGTTCGTCAAATTGTTTATCTTTAAACAGGTAAACTGCATTCTCTCCTTCGTTGTAAACATTGTAATCAACCGCATCGAAGTGCCACCAGTGCCATTCCATATCGGAGTATTTGCCCTTCCGACCTGGGAAGGTAAAGTGAGTCCACACTTTTATTGTTTGCATCTCACCGATTGGCTCGTGCCGATTGTCTGGATTGTAAGGAGTTGCTTCTACCTCTTCTTCTAAGTCTGCACCTAACTTGTGGTTGAGGACAACATCAGCATAGACTCGAATGCCAGCAGCTTTTGCCGCTTTGATAGCAGCGATATACTCGTCTTTTGTGCCGTACTTTGTCCGAACCGAGTCTTTCTGGTCAAACTCACCTAGATCGTACATATCATAGACTCCGTAGCCGACATCGTAGCCACCCCCTGTTCCTTTGTAAGCTGGGGGTAACCAAACAGATGTAACACCTGCATCAGCTAACTCTTTGACTTTATCTTTAAACTCATTCCAAAGATTGCCATCTGGAGGGATATACCAATGGAAGTACTGCATCATTACACCATTCAGCTGAGCCATATCTATCCCTCTGGTTAAATATACGATAAATTGTGATTTCCGACACAAAGACTGTACATTAAGTTTTATTTTTTGTCTTTCAATAGAAACAAAAATCTACTAAAAAACTGCGCTCAACTCATATTGTTTTCTTCTGTGGGTGACAGTTCTTCAGCCAGGTTTTTCTGGAGTGCTTCCAATACTGCGATCGGGTCAGCCGGTTCCTGCATCGATTTCGCTTCCGAATCATGCCGATTTATTACATCAGGCAAATCGGTACGGAGTTCTTCTAATAGAGCAATAATCTTGGCAATTTTTTGCTCGGACAACAGGTTAAGCTGTAGCGTCAATTGCGCCCGTTGTTCGGCAAAGTTTTCTTGGCGAGTTTGTCGTACCAGTACTCCGGTTGAAATCACCAATGACGCTGCGTCTAAGCCTTGACCTGACCAGCTAAACGAGGGGAGATTGAATGGCAAAAAGCGATCGAAAAAACTGCTAAAAATCCAGATAGCCAGTATGACTAGCAAACTATACATAAATATCGATCGCCCAAAGAATGTAGCGATCGCTTCTAGTATCCGCTGGTGGACGGGAATATCTCGAACTTCCTGGGTATGAAGTGAAATAATCGCTTCAATATTTTTTGCAATCGGGTCTGGTAATGGAGCCGTGATCACTTGATTTCGAGAAGCTTTCTCTTTGATTTTTTTAGTACCTGAACTGAAGTGTCTGTTCGCTGTACTATCTGCGTTATCGGTCATGCACCAACTCCTGAATCTGGATGTTATCGATTATTGCTTATCTTCCACCAACGATCACGTTTTACCCCACCGTAGGCAATCGCATCCCAATACTGCTCGATTATTTAGATTTAGAACTAGAAAAATTAAATATGATTTCCAAATAAATCGATTTTAGGGGCATACAGATGTATGCCCCTAATAGGTATTTCGTAAAACCAACAGTATTGAGTTCTAAGGCACCTCAATGTGAATCAAAGCATTTTCTGGCAAGTAGTTGGAAAAACGCCCTTCATCAGCAAGTACCAAAATCAGGCGCAGAGGATAATCTGGCGGCACTTGCAAATCTGCCCACGGCACCGCCAACTCTAAACAATTATTTAAAGCTACTTGAGCGCGACTGAAACGGGGATGCCATTGATAATTGTCTCCAGCTTCCCGAAACTGAATCGATTGCGTCAGCAAGTTAACTTCTAAAAGATGGTGGAAAAGGTAATTTAGTGGGGCTGCATCTGGTAAATCTGCCAAGGGGACTGGGCTATTGACCATTGCTTTTTCTGGATAGAACCACAGTAAATTCAACTCTGCTGGCAAATCTTGTCCTGGTGCAGCGCCACTTTTAAAGTCCAGTCGCAAATAGAAATTTAAGTGATCGACTCCATACCAAAGTCGCTGGATGACGCTGCTATTGTGCATTGTCCCCCGCGCGCCGCCGATTTCTATACGCCCAGCTTTATCCCAATCTTGCTCATCACCCTTACCATCAATGACGGGATGAATAAATCCTTGTGGGATCTGGCTTCCCTGTGCTTCGTGGTTTTCCACTGGTTGCTTGAGATAGGGCGGTACAGCTTCATTTAATGCCTTGTAAATGCCAAACAGATGTTCTCGAAACAACTGGTCAAAGATGGCATCTTGATTTGAGGAGTGTCCTGCACCAAACCACCAAAACCAGTCTGAACCCTCGGCGGCATACAAAGCCTCCCATGCTTCGGGGTTGTTTTCTTCTGTCGCTTCGGGATGACTTGCAAGCATTTTTCTTGCTTCTGTCAAATAATCCCAAGCACGATTTTTGGCAGGATCGCCGATCCAAGTGGTGAAGCTGCCATCTACCCAAGAACCACTATGTAGCTGTCCTCCGGGGATAGTGGCTGTGGCTGGAAATTCTTCCAGAAATTCGGAGACAGTGACGAGTTTGAGGCGGGGTTCATCGCTCAAACTTTGATACAAAGCTTCTAGGAAGGGTTTGCCATCTTGGGGATAAAATTCCCAGCAATTCTCCCCATCTAAGGCGATGGTAACTAGCCAAGGTTGTTCACTTTGACTATCTCTTTGCATTTTAGCGATCGCTTGCAAATGTCCTACTAAATCCGCTGCTGCCTGTTTTGCTGGCATTGCACTATAAGTAAAGCCAATCAAGTCTGATAATCTGTGGTCACGAAACACAATTGACAAGTCACCCTCGGCGGTTTGTAGGCGATAGGGTCGGTACAATAGTTCAGGTTGCTCCACATTCCCCGCCCCATCCCGACGAAAAAAGTGTTTCAGCGTCCACCCTAAGACGGCTTCATCTGAGCATATCCACTTAAAGCCTTGGTTAATAATATGTGGAAGTACCGCCGGACTTACTGATTGTTCCGAAGGCCACAAACCACGAGGTATCTGTCCAAAGCGGTCTTGATAAAAGTCCCAAGCTTTCCGCAAGTGGCGGGGAATATCTTCTGCCCACTCAAAGCGTTGCTTAGGTAGCGTCATATTGGGCACGGCTACTCGCCCAGAGTTAGTATCAGCTAGTAAGGGTAAAATCGGATGGGTGTAAGGCGTGGTGGTGACTTCTAGCTGCCCCGCCTCCTGCATTTTCCGATGTTGGGGGATAATCCGGCTGAGAATTTCTCGTTGTTTGGAATAAATGCGCTGGCGATCGCTTAAAGTAAAATTCCGACCCTGTTTTAACCAAGCAGCAATTTCCGGGTCATCCCAAAACAACGGATCGATCCAAGCCAAATTGTGCCAAGCTAGCAAATCACCATAATCTGGCAATTCCCAATTTGCTAAACACCAAGCTTGCCCTTTTTCCTGCCTTTGCTGGTACAACTCGGCATAGCGGGCATGAGGGTCAATCAGGGTATGGTGATTGGCATCAAAAAAGTGTTGGATGATGAATTCCCTCTGTTGCTGGGTGAGTTGTTCATCTGGTGTCAAACTGGCTGTCAGGTAAGGGTCAAAAGCAGTGCCAGCAATATAATCTTCTAGTTGCAATATCAGCGATGGAACTAAATTCACCGTTTGGTGTAACTTAGGATACCGCTCTAAAAGCAATACCAAATCTAAATAATCTTTAGTTCCATGTAAACGTACCCAAGGTAGACGGTAGTGCTGACTTGGAGATAGCGAAACGCCGCTGCCAGGGGATTTGTACAGCGGCTGATGTTGATGCCAGATAAAAGCAATGTAGAGAGGATGGGACATAGCAAGTAATTAGGAGTTAGGGATTGGGGATTACAAATTAGGGATTAGGTATTAATGATAAATTATGAATGAAAAAATCCATTCTTCCCCAGTCCCCAATCCCCATTACCCCTTATCCCCAGAGGGGGCCCCACCTTCCCCAATCCCTAGACTACTTGCTCAATTTCTGCAATTTCGGGAATCATTTCCTTAAGACGGCGTTCAATACCCATTCTTAGGGTCATTGCAGAACTGGGACAAGAACCACAAGCACCTTGCAGCCGCAGTTTTACAACAGGCCCATCAAGTTCTACGAGTTCCACATTGCCGCCATCAGACATAAGATAAGGGCGCATTTCATCTAAAACTGTTTCAACGTTGTCAATTGTGAGTTCCATAGTTTAGACCTGCTAAGTTAGGGATGGGCATTGGGGAGGCAGTGCGGTCTTCTCCCAAGGGGAGACGCCAAGGGCGATGGGGTCTCCCCAAGTGGAGCAACTGCCGTCATGGAGCATTGGGCATTGGGCATTGAATAATCATGATCCCTTGACCAGATGCGCCGTTACTCATTTACCATTATCCAAAATTTTATTTTTCAGCTTTGTTAAATCGATCCTAAATCTAATTGCCGCTAGATTGTCAGGTGTCAGTTTTTAATGACTTTTGACTAAACCACTGCTGATTTTAGCAACTTGATAGTTAGATTAGCTGAACAATTTTTAGTGCAAGCCCTCCTACTCTACTTTAGCCTTTAAAGTACTGAAGAGAACGTAAGGAGGTGAGGATAAGGAAGGTTTTTTCCCAATACCCCTCAAGAGTACTGAGTAATGAGTAATGAGTAATGAGTTTGGATACTTGGTAATACTGGGTTTTGAGTTTTAAACTTTAAAGTTTTTTAGTAATTATTATTTAATAACCATATTAGGCATGGGGCAAAACAGTTCCGAGTTGTGAGTAAGGAATCCTACTCATTAGTCATTACTCAGCACTCATTACTCATTACTCAACATTCAGCACTGTTTGTTAAGTCGCTATCATTAGACGAAACCATGACTGGTTGTTGATATAGTGGCACTGTGAATGTGACTGTTGAGCCAAGACCTTCGCCCAAACTATAAAAATGTACCTCGCCACCCATTGCCTCTACTAGCTTCTGGGATATTGCCAGTCCTAAACCTGTGCCGCCGTACTGGCGAGTGCGGGAGCCATCCACCTGAGAGAATAATTGAAATAGTTTATCTTGTTTATCTAAAGAAACACCGATACCGGTGTCTGCCACGCGTACTCTCACCATGCCAGGAAATTGCTGATCTTGAAAGTTCGCCTTTTTGAGTACTAAATCAGCGCTAACGGTGACACCACCCTCATGTGTAAATTTGATCGCATTACCTACCAAATTGAGCATCACTTGTAGTAACCGTTGGTAGTTGCTTTGGACAATGATTTCATCGGAGATAGCAGGCATTTGCATCCGAAAGCTGAGGTTTCTCACTTCTGCTTGGGGACGCATGAAACTTTCGACAGCACTGAATAATTCATCTAGTTTGACTGGAGCGTAAGCTAGCTCCATTTTGCCGGCTTCGATTTTGGCAATGTCCAAAATGTCGTTGATGATATTTAGCAGATGTATCGATAAGTGGTGAGCTTCTGCTAAAAACTGGTTTTGTTCTTCTGGATCATCTGCCATACCTTCTAAAATAAGCTTCAAAAAGCCAATCATCCCGTTAAGGGGGGTACGAATTTCATGGGATACATTGGCCAGAAACTCACTTTTGAGGCGGGAAGCTTCTTCGGCTTTTTGACGCGCTATTTCTAATTCTTCATATAAAGTAGCATGTGCGATCGCAGTTCCCAATTGATCTGCTGCTTCTTTCGCTAGTTCTAATTCCGATTCTGTTAATGTGTAGCATTCATCTTGCCAATTCAAGGCAATCAATCCATTAGCTTGGTCTTGATAGCAAGTAGCAACCACCAAAGTTTTTTGCCGCCCAGAAGATCCCATATATCCAGACACTTCCATCACAACTGGTTCTAGAGTTGCCAAGGCTTGAGCAAAGGCAGCCTCAGAAGCTATATCTATGTCTGAGCCAAGCATTGATTTGAGGTCTGGCTGGCGATACTCAGCTTTCACTTGCACTTTTGAGCTTGAGGGCTGATAAGGACAAATAATGCAGCGTTCTAGTCGCAGTGCTTTTCCCAAACTGTCAACTGTTTGCTGCCAAATAATATTTAAATCTAATGTCCGGCGAATATTTCTGGTAATGCGATTTACCAGTTTTTGGTGTTGCTGTGAACGTAGAGCCAACTCTATTTGCGTGGGTGTTTTTGATGCCACACGCGCTTGTTTTTTATTGAGTGTCGCTTGCATTAAGCGTCCCATCACTAAAACTGTAGTGGCAGTGGTTCCCAAACTCGGCATAATTGGACTAATCACTAAGTCCAACTCAAATAATTCCTGGTGGTAGCTAAACCAGCACTGAAACCTTTCTGGCACTAAATTTGTCAAAATTCGGTGCAATCGTTCCAAATAACTAACCTTATCCACTGGGGCAAAGGTTTGAGTCTGGTTCAGATCGTCAACTATTTTTTCAGTATTTAACCCCAGAAGTTCGCTGTACTGCCAACAAAAGGTCAGATAGCGCCCTGCCCCATCTTGCGTATAAATCAACTCGGCTCCTAGAGTTGGTAATAAGCCGTCAGTCTTACTGGTAATAGATTCCAGATTTTGGGAAAATACATTCGGCAATTGGGAATTGGCAGTAATAGTCATTAATTGAGTTGGATAGACAAAGGGTGTCCGACCGTAATTTTACTAAAGCCGCTCAAATTTATATATAAATTTTTACAGCTTTTTTGTGTTTGATTGGGTATTTTTTGGCGTTCTGGAAACCAGATTGGCAAACTTTACTTTTTTGACTTGCATTGACAGTTGACTAATGGCGTCAATCGTTCCATTCACCGCGAGGAGGAACAGGAGTACGCACAGGTGTGCGCGTTAGTTCATCATCTCTGAGGATTTCACCCCGCAACCACTGGCGAATCGCCACTTCAATCACCTTACTTGGATCATTCGTAAGATGCTGAATTTGCTCTAGTAACTCTGAGTCCAAGCGGACAGCAATTTCTACCTTATCGGTTTGTGTGTTTCCCGCTTTGGTAGTTTTTTCTTGCATATTCATAGGTTTATATACTCTGAATTCTCTGAATTGGTTTTGTCTAAAGTTTTGTAAAGTAGTTATATTCATCATTTGGGCTAATTTACGCGAGAAATCTTTAAGGGCACAGTTAAATAGTTCCCTGAAATAGCACCAAAGTAACAGCTTAAAGTTTCAAATCGCATTTTTCATATAACTGACTAGACAATGACTTTAGATGTTTGGCCGATCAATCAGTGATTCTGAGCAATTACAGGTTGCAATTGCTCGCGATCGCTACACGATCCCTACATGTACTTATTTACATTTATTGTACGCTCCCAGCTGTTGAATACTAGCAACGACAAATAGACTTTCATAATATTCTTAAAAGTCCACCTATTGAGATCGAAAGTTAAAGATGGCGTGAAGGGAGTGCTGAGTTAGGAGTGCTGAGTAATGAGTAATGAGTTAAGGGTTATTTCCCCTCTGCCCCACTCAGCACGGGCTAAACCTTAGCTATCCGCTAACGGAACTCAGAACTCAGCACTAAAACCGGAGCGTCTTGGCTAAGAAAGCATTAAAATACATTAAGTAAATTGCCCTTTTAACTTTGGTTGCTGCTAAGGCAAAGATAGTATATGACTGACGTTCCCGCAGTTCGCATTCGCAATTTTTGTATTATTGCTCACATCGACCACGGGAAATCAACCCTCGCCGATCGCTTGCTACAAGCTACTGGCACTGTTGAAGACCGACAGATGAAGGAACAGTTTCTCGATAACATGGATCTGGAACGGGAGCGCGGCATTACGATTAAGCTGCAAGCTGCCCGGATGAACTACACAGCCAAAGATGGTCAGCAGTATGTGCTGAACTTGATTGACACTCCGGGACACGTGGATTTCTCTTATGAAGTCTCCCGCTCTCTTGTTGCTTGTGAAGGAGCGCTATTGGTAGTAGATGCGTCCCAAGGTGTGGAAGCACAAACTTTGGCGAATGTATATTTAGCGTTAGAGAGTACCCTGGAAATTATTCCGGTTTTGAATAAAATCGATTTGCCGGGGGCTGAACCAGAACGGGTAATTGGCGAAATTGAAGAAATTATTGGTCTAGATTGTAGTGGGGCAATTCTGGCTTCTGCTAAAGAAGGAATTGGGATTGATGAGATTTTAGAAGCAGTTGTGGAACGGATACCGCCACCGCCCAATACCATAAATGAACGCTTACGAGCGTTAATTTTTGATAGCTATTACGACAGTTATCGGGGAGTAATTGTCTATTTCCGGGTGATGGATGGCACAGTGAAAAAAGGCGATCGCATCCATTTAATGGCATCCGGTAAAGAATTTGAAATTGATGAGTTGGGTGTCCTTTCTCCGACTCAAAAGCAAGTTGATGAACTGCACGCCGGGGAAGTAGGCTATTTGGGAGCAGCAATAAAAGCTGTCGCTGATGCACGGGTAGGAGACACAATTACCCTCAGTAAGGCGAAAGCAGAGTCACCCTTACCAGGTTACGCAGAAGCGAACCCGATGGTTTTTTGCGGGATGTTCCCTATTGATGCCGATCAATTTGAAGATTTGCGGGAAGCCTTGGAAAAGCTAGAACTCAATGATGCAGCGCTACATTACGAACCGGAAACTTCCAGCGCGATGGGGTTTGGCTTCCGTTGTGGGTTCTTGGGTTTGCTGCACATGGAAATTGTTCAGGAACGCTTAGAGCGAGAGTATAACCTAGATTTAATCATTACAGCTCCATCGGTGGTTTATAAGGTCATTACCTTAAAAGGTGAGGAACTGTACATCGATAATCCTAGCCGCTTACCTTCTCCCAACGATCGCGAAAGAATTGAAGAACCCTACGTCCAAGTAGAGATGATTACGCCGGAAACTTATGTTGGCAGCTTGATGGAGTTGTCACAAAATCGCCGGGGCATCTTCAAAGATATGAAATATCTCACCCAAGGACGAACCACACTTACTTATGAACTACCTTTGGCGGAAGTTGTAACTGACTTTTTCGACCAGATGAAATCGCGATCGCGCGGTTATGCCAGTATGGAATATCACATCATCGGCTACCGTGAAAATCCTTTGGTAAAGCTGGATATCATGATTAACGGCGATCCTGTAGATTCTTTGGCGATGATTGTGCATCGAGATAAAGCTTACAACGTCGGGCGGGCAATGGCAGAAAAACTTAAGGAACTAATTCCCCGTCATCAATTCAAAGTGCCAATTCAAGCATCTATTGGTAGTAAAGTTATTGCCAGCGAACATATCCCGGCTTTGCGGAAAGATGTACTAGCAAAATGCTACGGTGGTGACATCAGTCGGAAGAAGAAACTTTTACAGAAGCAAGCAAAAGGTAAAAAACGGATGAAATCTGTGGGGACTGTAGATGTACCCCAGGAAGCCTTTATGGCAGTACTTCGGTTAGATCAAAACTAATAGGAGTCAGGAGTCAGGAGTCAGAATTCAGAATGAATTTGATTCCGAGGGGCGGATATCGCTACGCAAAGCGAGTCCGCGTACTCCTGCAAAGAAGCAAGCTAGTACCGCAAGGCGGAAGTCAAAAGTCAAAAGAATTGTATTCCAAGCTCTTACACTATTTGAAATGGTCTGTTTATTTACGCCGTGCTGTACTAGCAAGAGCATCTAAATCTACTATTTTCAGTCCCACACCAAATTTTGTTATTCTGTATTCTTCTTCAACATTCATTAATTTTCATTACAAAAGCCTCAAATGAGTTCCAGCCTGCTGTTGGTAGGTTTAACCATTCTTAAGTGTGTCTCTCGTGCAGGATTTCTAACAGAAAAAATGATAATTTATTTTAGAAATTCAAAACATCATGAGTCGCAAGCAGGCCCAAGAACAACTCTCTGAGGCAGAACAAAAGTATCGCACTCTGGTAGAACAAATTCCCGGTGTTGTTTATGTCTCACCCATTAATGACACAACTAAAGAAGCTTATATTAGTCCACAACTGCAACAATTATTAGGCATTGCCCCCGAAGGGTGGAATTCTGGTTTCTTCAAAAGTTGGTTAGATTTCACTCATCCAGACGATCGCGATCGCGTTACCGTTACTCTAGGCGTTGTCAGCATTGTACCAAATTCCGAAATTTCGCCGACTTGATTAATGCAGCAGATAAAGCACTTTATATCGCTAAACAGCAAGGGCGCGATGATTTCATGCTGTTTCCGTCGTTACTCCTTCTTAAAGCCTGAGTTGCAAAACGGGCAATAGTCCTAAATTACGAATTACGAATTACGAATTAGTATCATATTGCTTCCTATCCTTAGCCTACAGTTGACAACCTTTAATGAAATCACTGTTAAAAAATCTAAAAATTTTAGTAAAAGTACTCACTGCATTCGCTAGACCTGTATTTTTAGGTAAATGTGGTTGTTTAGATATTAGATATTTGTAATACGTCGGGGAGTCTAGTAGATGAAGATACTGGTATTGAGTTGGGAGTTTCCACCAAGGATTATTGGGGGAATTGCGCGGCATGTAGCGGAATTGTACCCGGAGTTGGTAAAGCTAGGACATGAAATCCATCTGATTACAGCGGAGTTTGGTCAAGCGTCGATGTATGAGGTAGTTGAGGGAGTAAAAGTACATCGAGTACCAGTAGCACATAGTAACGACTTTTTCCACTGGGTAGTCAATCTCAACCTGAGTATGGGAGATCATGGTGGTAAGTTAATTTTGGAGGAAGGGCCCTTTGACTTAATTCATGCCCATGATTGGTTAGTTGGAGATGTTGCGATCGCTCTGAAGCATAATTTTAAAATACCACTAATCGCCACAATTCACGCTACAGAATTCGGACGCTACAACGGTATTAACACAGACATTCAAGGTTATATAAATGGCAAAGAAACCTTGCTGGCTTACAATGCTTGGCGAATTATTGTTTGTAGCGATTATATGCGCCAAGAAGTAGAACGAGCGCTACACAGTCCTTGGGACAAAATCGATGTCATTTATAACGGTATCCGAGCCGAAAAGAAACAGCATAACGTAGATTTTCATGCTCTGAATTTTCGCCGCCAATTCGCCACAGACCATGAGCAAATCGTTTATTATCTTGGTCGCATGACCTACGAAAAGGGTGTACCTATATTGCTCAATGCTGCACCTAAGATCCTTTCCCAAATGGGAGGTAACGTTAAATTTGTCATCGTTGGTGGTGGCAATACTGACCATCTCAAGCGCCAAGCCTGGGATTTGGGAATTTGGCATCATTGCTATTTTACAGGTTTTCTCTCCGATCAATACTTAGATAGATTCCAAACTGTCGCTGACTGCGCGGTTTTTCCAAGTCTTTACGAACCCTTTGGAATTGTGGCTTTAGAAAGCTTTGCTTCTCGTGTTCCTGTCGTAGTTTCTGATACTGGTGGTTTTCCTGAAGTGGTGCAACATACCAAAACAGGTATTGTAACTTGGGTGAACAATCCTGATTCTTTAGCTTGGGGAATTTTGGAAGTGTTGAAAAATCCAGGTTATCGCCAATGGCTGGTAGATAACGCCTATAAAGATTTAGAACGGCGCTTTAGCTGGCCAAAGTTAGCCAAGCAAACCGATCGAGTTTATCAGCAAGTGGTGCAAGAGCGATCGCAAATTGTGTGGTAATCAATCAAGTACAGCAGTTTTCTTTTGCATGAAGTACAAAAGCTACTGGTTTTGAGTCAGGAGACAGGAGATAGAAACTGTTTATATCTGAATCTGGAGCCCAGCATTTTGTACCTCATTGACTTGCAAACTGCTGTAAGTGAATAAATGTAAACTTTGTTAAAGCCTGCATAAATTCCTAGTCATCTTTTGATAATTCCACAAGAGGCACTGCTGTAATTTCTTCAGCAGTACAAATTTCACTTGGTTTTGACGTTGCTCAATTGCAGTATGAATCTATATATAGAAATGTGATATGGGACTCCTATTTGATTTTTGAACAAGACTCACTATTCGTAATATTTACGGCAAGAACAACGAGCCTGAAAATTATATTCCTAAAGGCTGGAGTTTGATGCAATCGATCAATCTGGTTATGATATCTTTGCAGATCGCAGCAATCCCAATCATTCCAATGGTATGCCCTTCCGTGCCAATGTTGGGATTGGGGCTTATGGCGTCTTGATTTTCTCTCAATCATCGGACTGACGCAAAATTATGAAAAACGTAGATGCGTTAGCGTTGGCGTTGGCGTAGATATCCGAAAGAGAAAGCTACCGCAAAAGGCGCATATATAGACGTAAGGTACATCCGTAGGGGCAATACCCTGCGGAGCGTCTCCGCAGGGTATTGCCCGCAGGGGTACGCATCTACATAAGTTGCCCCTACACCTTGCGATATAATTTTGTACTGCATTTGAGTGGGAGCCGTTATATACAAAAAAATCAGAGTTTCAGAGAGTTCTTGTGTAAGTGAGTAGTACACTCATAAAAGCGATCGCCATAGATGAAAGAAGGAGTGTAAAAGTACTGCACTCCAAAGCTTTTCTGACGCCAAAACCCATTAATAAATATCTACCACGAAAAAATAATGGCTATTGAAATTCTGCAAACAGACGACCAATACGTACTTAACCACTGCACTAAATTTATCGCCAGAGATAATAAAGATCCCCGTCATAACTTTGGACAATTGACTGACGATGATCCTCGTTCTCGCATTGCGGAATCTTGGCGATTTCCGATTATCGATAGTTACAGCGATGGCAAAGATTTTGTTAAAAGTTATTCTTCCAACGTAGTAACTTTCGTATATCAACAACCAGGAGCAACACCGCCAAAAAATGTTGCTGTGATTGGGACTTTTGCCAACCTTTATGAGCCAATTCCACTTAAGCCTGTTAACTTTGTTGGGGAACCCACAGGATATTATGCTTTATCGATTGTGGTACCGAAAGCACAATTTCATACCTATAAATTTATCGTTGATGGGCAGGCGATTATAGACCCAATCAATCCCCAACGCGCCCAGCTTGATAACGGTCAATTATGGTCACGGTTTTTTACCCAATTATGCACTGAACCATTAAACTTTGAAGATTGGGAATTTGACATTGTAACTCGGTTAGTAGATCATATTTTGCCTTTCCGAACCAAGGAAGGGGAAAACTTTTTGAACCGTTATTACAATATTTTGGGTAAACAAGATAAACAAGTGCAATATGCCTATGCTTATCGTCTAGATGAATCTGTAGGAGCAGCAAACTTTATTGACAACATTTTAGCTAGAGAAGAAAATCATCATTTAATTGATTACAAAATTTGCTTAGGTCAAATTAACCAAATATTGAGACAGCGCAATCCCTACGTTGAACCAAAAAATGTCTCTAAAGAGTTGTACATCGACCTGTATAACGAAATGGCTACTAACCAAGTCAATGGTTGGAATTATCAGCAATATCAAGAACCTCGTTTCTTCCTCCAATTACTGCGCCGTCACACATTTTCAGGTGCATTTTCTCATCCGAAATATGGCGGAAATGTGGGAGGAACAGGTTGGGCTTATCTCTCAGAAAGGTATAGAGATCAGAACGGCAAAACCTTATTTGATTGGCGCAGGGCGATAGAAGCACCCCTTGGGCTTAACAGCGATTATCGGGGCTAATTGATTTCCTCAGGAGAAGATATATGCAAACTGAATTTGATGTAGTGATCATTGGTAGTGGTGCTGGGGGTTCACCCATAGCCTACACATTAGCGAAGGCTGGGAAATCAGTGCTGATCCTGGAAAAAGGCCCGCTATTTAGACCCCAATATCAGAGTCCGCAAGGGTTAAGTGACTTTAAGCGTGACGAATTATTTGCTGATGGCCCAGAAAAGCGCATCCGTATTCCGGGAGTTGCTAACTTCAATGAAGCCTTTTATTCTAGCCACGTTGAACCAGATATTAATGACGAGCCGCATATCTACCGCGATCCCAATGGACAAGATAGAGCCACAATCGAAGGCTATACAGCCCAAGTAGTAGGCGGCGGTACTCAACTTTATGGTGGTGTTTCCCTGCGGTTTACGCCTACCGATTTACGCCTACAAAGCTTTAATGCTGGACGTAATGACTTGAAAAATGACCCGAATGGCGATGTCCAGAGAGAAGCGCGTGATTGGCCTGTCAGTTACGACGAATTAGAACCGTATTATGTGAAAGCTGAATCCCTTGTCGGTCTTAACGGCACTGCTGACAACCAACTCAAGCCTTTTAGTAAAGATAGCTATCAACCGCCCCTAGAACCTAACCCAATTAGTAACTATGCCAAAGCGGGCATGGACAAGCTAGGTGAACAATTGGGTGCTGGTAAGCCGATTAAGCCTTACCGCACACCCCTAGCGGTGATTACCCGTGACCATGAACCCAGTGGGCGCAAAGTTCCCAAAGACCCCGAAACCCTCAAAACCAGTTATGTGAACCGCTTTGGCTGTCCTTTGGGTGTGAAATCGAGTACTTGGGTATCTTTACTCAGCCCGATCGCTAATTTACCAAACTTTGAAATTCGCACCAACTGCGTAGTTACCCATTTAGAAAGTGAGGGAGCGAAAATCAACCGAGTCGTGTACCGCGATCCTAGTGGCAAAACCCGGTTTGTTCAAGGAAAGTTGGTAATCGTAGCCTGTTCTGCCATTGAATCGATTCGCTTGCTGAAGTTGTCAGCACAGCTGAGTTCCGAATTCAATAAACGCATCAACCAAAATGATTTACTGGGTAAATACTTCCTTACCCACTGTTTTGGAGGTGCTAGCGCCCTCATGCCTACCCGTAGCGATAAAACCTTAGCTCTCGATGCTGATTGGGCAACCGATGCTTGTGCCACTGACGACTTTCTCAAAAGCAGAGGGCTTTGGGCAGGTGGAGCAATTTACAACAATACTTCCGATCAAGCCTTGCCTATTTCTCTCGGACGTACCCACGGTAGTCGAGATTTAGACACGCTTTGGAAAGGCTTTATTGAGGATACCAGTTTAGCGGCTCAAGGGTTGACTGACTTTTTGGACAACAACATAGGCAGGGGTTTATCCGTCAGCTTTATGGCCAATCAAGTACCCCTTAAGACCAATCGGATTGAACTCCATCCCACAATTCAAGATAAATGGGGTCGTCCTGTAGCTCACATCATCAAACAATGGCACAGTCACGACAGATATCTCATGGACACCTTGGCTGAAATGTGTGGCCAGATTTTGAAATTGGGTGGTAATACAATTCCCGGCGAATTCAAATTTGAATTTAAAGGTCAGGGTGGCGTGTACCTGGCAGAAAATGCCTTGGCACGGATTGCTAACCATATTCTTGGGGGAGCAAGGTTTGGTAATGACCGCAATGATTCTGTGCTAGACCGCAATTGCAAAGCTTGGGACTTTGATAACCTCTACGTCACCGATGGTTCATTTATGCCCACTTCAGGAGGCGCGAATCCCACCTTGACAATTCAGGCCAATTCTTTTCGGGTAGCTGACGAATTACTTAAGAGGCTTTAACTTTATGGATCCAGCATTTAACGATATTCAAAGTAATCCGTGGAATGAGATTTTCAAAGTCGTCTTTTTTCCCGATCGCATTTACCATGCTGAATACCTCAACGCTACCCGCAGTCCCCGCTACCGTTACAATGTGCGCGAGGTTCGTAGCTACCTGGGTATCAATGCCCTGAAGGGAGAAGTATATCTTGATGGCAAGTTTATCAGTAATTTTCTGCGACTGGAATACAGAGGCAGTCGTTTAGTAGAGCAAGTACGCGAGAAAAAGCGGTTACTCAGTAATGGTGTGATTGCTTGGGTGAGGCTGTTACCGGAAGATCAAAGCAAAAAAGCAGAATCTAGGGTCAAGCTGCACTATTGCCCGTGGATTGATGCTTACACTGTAGAGATTTGGGAAACCCTAGAAGCTCCCGCCACCAGCTACCACGATTTTCAGATTTTGGATCAGATGGGGCGTAACGGGCCAATTACGCGAGTCAAGGCATTTAACCCAGCTTTACAAGATATCAAAGCACTGACGCAGATAGAATTGGCATTTCGGGAAAACGATCGCAATTTACCAACTGGCTACCAAATTAGTGATGCTGAGACAGCTTGGGATAATGACTATTCGCGATCGCACCAAGAACCCCGCACCCAAGACCCCAGTTCACCCCAAAATACAATCTCGGATCAAAATTACCTGATCAACTTCCAACGCGGTTGGTTTTTACAAGCACCCGACATTCAGCCTGTGCGCTATCGCAATGCAATGATGGATGACGACAATCCAGACAGAGCAAACGACAACATTATTGATATGCGCTGGATTGTGCAACGAGAACTAGGTGGTTCCAACATCTTCTTCCACGAAGTAACAATTCCTCCCGGCAAAGTCGAAGGAACTCACCAACATATTGGCACGGAAGAATTGTATTACATCAGCGAGGGAGAGGGTATTGCCTACATGCGCGTCGGCGACGATCCAGCAACCGACAAATACCCGACTGTAGAACGTCAAGTGATGGGACTGGGGAAACGCGAATTTAAAGAACTGCCGGTGAAATCAGGTAGCATCATTTTTACTAAGAGTGGTGGGATGCATGGCATTCGTAACCCTGGTACAAAACCCCTAAAATTCATCGCTTTCTTGTATCACACAATCTAACCTTAAGCTTTGCCATGTTTATCCTTCATTCTGACAGTGTTTTTAAAGTTGATCCCAATACCCCACCTGAGTATAGTCGGGGTAATCCGCTACTGAAGTTGTTAAACTTTCTCGAACGTTCCCAACTAGCGGCGGAACGTGATTTTTATTTAACTGGGGAGTTCCAGTATTTATTTCCCTATGAATCTCTGGTTTTATATGGGCCTCAGGGAAATGATGCGAATATTCTCGATCCGACTCAACAGGACAATAAAACAGATTTCCAAAAACAAAATGTCAAGGATTTCGTTAGTACCGACACCTTTTTAATTCGGGGTTTGGTGACAGTGGGAGAGTGGACAGGGCCATTTTTGCGAGTTTCTTACCGTGGCGGCCCTGATACAAAGTTATCCGTTGCTACCAACCATAAACTAGGAGAAAAAATTAAACTCTGGATTAAAGTCGCAGGTGTAGCAACTCCAACTTTGCTTGTAGTGCCGTATAATCCACTGAGCGATCGCTATGAAATTGAGTTTTGGGGTTATCCAGGCAACGATCTGCGAAGTCAGCTAGACGACAAGGGACGCAATGCCTTCGATCGCGGCGAACTCCAGGTACGGACTGACTTAGTACATGGCAGCATCGCAGACTTCAACCGAGAAGTATTAAGCGATCGCTATATACTGGACGTTGCCCCCACAAACACAATGCATCCTGTGTTACCCCTCCACGTGGAACTTGCTTGGGCAGATTTTAGCGAAAAAATTTGGGACTCCCAAAATGGGGCAAACTACCACTACGAATTCAACATGACCCTCCGGGGATGGGATCACTTTTTGGGAACAGGCATCAGTCCTAACCCTCACGGTGGTGTTGGCTTTTTGGAATATCGCAATTTGATGTCTAATTATGGGCGCTACTCCAGTAAACCCGAATTGGGTCGCCAGTTAGAATCATGGAACTTCAATGCCTTTGGTAGTAAAAATCATGGCAACGGTTTTGAACGATTTTTTGCTGTAGATTACATAGATTTACACGTCCTCAATCCTAGCTGTGGCATTGGTTTACATCGCCATCGTGATAATCAGGAAGTTTTTCTGATGATGGATGGCCAAGGATTTATGGTAGTAGGTGATTGGTGCAAAATGCCAGAGCGAGAACGCTGCTTTGAAATCCGTACACTACAACCTGGACACTTTGCCATGCTCAAAGGTGGTAATCTCCACGCTTTAATGAATGCTACTGATGAACAAGTTTCTCTGTTTATGTTTGGGGGTTATGATTAATACAAGTTTGGTAGCATGACTAGTAGTCTATTTTGGATTTCATCTGGCTGGAATTAAACGCTACAAGCAGTGTGGAGATTTTCGCGCAGTAGCGCAGAGAATTAATTAATGATTACTCTACGCTATTTTGCGTTAAAAAACAGTACAAGACCTGTACGCTGGAAATTTTACCCTCACTAGTGCGACAGTTAAGCTAAGGCGCGTCTAGATTGCACATTTTTCGTCAAGACTGTAATTTGTTATTGATTATTTACAAAAGGTGACTGATAAATGACTAATAACAAAGGACGAATTTCACGAATAAATAAGCCATCAAAATGCGTCACAGCCTAGCAATAATTGCAGTTTGCTCTAGAAGCTTAGTATGACAAAGGCATTCCCAAGCATAGCAAGGCGCTTGAAAAATATAGGAATCAAGTTGTTGAAGATGGGAACCTTCCTAATAACCCGTTTTATCGAAAACTGGAAACGCTACTTCCTGGGTGACACTGTTGATGTCCGCCCCTCTCCCTCCAATGATATCCGTCCTTTCTTAGGGGGGCCAGTTCTGAGTTTGGGTGGGGGTGGCCCCGATGTCGATGATGCTATTCAGTGGATGATTAACCAAGTTCGGGGAAGTAGTAACTCCAACAGCAAAGTTAATGTTGTAGTTATCCGCACGAGTGGTAATCACGATTACAATCGGCTAATTTATGCCATGAAGGGCGTAAACTTTGTAGAAACTCTTGTGGTTAGCAGTAGAGAAGAAGCAAACAAATCCGAGATTTTTGAAAAAGTCCGAAATGCTGATGTAGTTTTCTTTGCTGGCGGCGACCAATGTCAGTATATCCGCAACTGGAAAGATACCAAGCTTGAAACCGCCGTTAAGTCAGTTTACCTGAAGGGAGGTGGTGTCGGTGGCACTAGTGCGGGTGCAATGATTCAAAGTGATTGTGTCTATGATGCTTGCGCTTCTTCCGAAAAAGGCATTGAAACTAGAGACGCACTCGAAGATCCTTACCGAGACATTACTTTTACCTACAACTTTTTTAATTGGAGTAATTTGAAGGGAACTATTGTAGACACACACTTTGACAGGCGAGAGAGAATGGGTCGAATTATGACTTTTATTGCCCGTCAAATTAAGGATGGTGTATCTAGCAGTGTTTTAGGCATAGCGGTTAGCGAAAGTACATCGGTTCTTGTGGATAAAAACGGTTTGGTGAAAGTTATGGGTAGGGGTGCGGCGTATTTTGTACTTGGCAATCATCAGCCGGAAGTATGCGAACCCCGAAAGCCTTTGACCTTTTCTAATTACAAAATTTGGAAAGTTCGCAGTGGCGACACCTTTAACTTGAGAAACAGACCAACCTCTGGGTATTATCTCAGGAGTGTTAAAAGGGGACGGATTGATTCAAATCCTTATTAGACATCTCCAGAAAAGATTTAGATCCCACAAATTTGCACCACCTAACCCCCCTTCTCTACGTTCGCGCAGCGTGCCGAACACAGGGAAGGCGGGTTTTAAAGCCTCTCCCCGAAACGGAGAGAGGTTTGGAGAGGGGATATTCTAAAAGTTCCTGGTGAGTTATGATGCTGCTAGTTAGCTTAATGTACAAAAGATACCAATTTTTCTAACCATCTCGATGCTTCCTTGTAGGATTTAAACTGGCTTTCACTAACACGAAACTCTTTAGTGTGAACCATTCTTTTTCCCTGAACCCACTTTATGCCGTGGTACTTGTGCAGCAATTCGTGATACAACACAAACTCAACTACAAACTCAGGTACTTTAGGATCGTCAAGGGTTAAACTCATCACTACTCTATCTCTTGCTGATTCGTAGTGTCCAAATTTACGGTAAGTGTTAATTCGGCTCCATGCTAGGCGTGGTTTGGCAAGACTTGCCGCGAAATATTCACGATTTACTTTATCAAATAAATCATTTAGGTTATAAAATTTGCCTTGGGGATTTTCTGCCACTACCTCGGCAATCAAATCAAGCTCTAACAAAATATTGGTGTATTCTCCTGTACTGGCAAATGACCTGATAAGTTGTGTATTATCTTGACTTTTGCCCACAAGAGCAGATTCTACTAACGCTTGCAAAACTGCTTTTGGTGCATTGATAAATCCCTCATTAATAATGATATTCGCTACACTCGCAGACCTTTTACCCTGGTATAGTCCAGCTAAATTAGTTATTTCAATCATTAGCTGGAGTGAGTTTTGACGATGTATATTCAGAAGTTGTTTAGCACTTTCCAACATACAACCAGTAGCTTTCAGGTGAAGTTGTAGATACTGTTCATCTGTCAAAAATTTAATCCACGAGTAGATTTTACGGGATGAAGGAGTCAGATTTGCTGGCGTTGCTTGTTTGCTGGAACATATTGTTTCAATTGTTGCTGCTGTGTTAATTAAAGTTTGATTTAAATGTCGTATTTGGGTGGAATCATAATTAGAATTTGAGGCTAAATGAAAAATTTTTTGTAGTATATTATTTTGTTGTAGTTTGATGTTTTTTAGACGAATACTCTCAATATTCATTGATAGCAGTTTTCTTTTGCATGAAGTACAAAGTTACAGGTTTTGAGGCACGAGGTAGAAACTCTTTATATATGGTTTTTGGCTTAACTAAACTGTATTGCGATCGCTCCATCGCTCCTCCATACCGATATTACCCTGTAAGCCTCCTGTATGTACCAGCAGCAAGCGATCGCCTCTACAAAAAAATCCCTGCTTTAGTAAATCCATCACTCCGTAAAACATTTTAGCGGTATATACATAATCAAGGGGTATGCCATGCTCCTGTGTAAACTGCTGGCTGAACAGTCGCAACTCGTTGTTAACCTTTGCATAACCGCCAAAATGGTAATCACACACCAATTCCCAGGAAGCTGGAGAACTATATGGTGCGGGTAAACCAGAGGTGAGGTAATTTGTCAATAGACTTTCAATTTCTTGTGCAAGAAAAGCCCCATTTTTCAGAACGGGAAAAGCGATCGCTTTTTGTCCTTGATGTAAGGAAAGAACAATCCCAGCCAGTGTAGTAGCTGTACCGCAGGCGACGCATATATAATCAAAGGCGATCGCTTTGCTAACAATCTCTGTGCAGCCGCGCACACCATTTAAATTACTTCCACCTTCGGGAATGATAAACACCTCACCGAAACGTTGTTGCAGATATTCATGTAGCGCTGGTGTATTGCGCTGTCGATACGTCTCCCGATTTAGATACACAAGCTGCATACCCTGCTGTACAGCAAAACTCAGTGTAGGATTCAGCGGTAGCCTTTCCTCTCCACGAATTACACCAATGGTACGGAATCCGAACAGATTACCAGCCGCCGCAGTTGCATAGATGTGATTAGAATAAGCGCCGCCAAAAGTCAGCAGCGTTGTGAAATTTTTCTCCTTAGCCTCTAAAAGGTTGTATTTCAGCTTGAACCACTTATTGCCGTTAACCCACGGGTGCATCAGATCGAGCCGCAGCACATACAACTCAACACCAGCGTAACGGGCAATTTCGCTGGTGTTGAGTTGTAGAGGAGGAGGAATAAAGATTAACGACATCTGTCAGCATTCTAACTTAGATTTTACATTCTCTCAGGTTCATCATTGAAGATAAAAGTAATGATAAACATTGAGTAATTCAATGGTAGATCATCAAAAAAAAGAATAAATCTTTCTGATGATTAGCTTTAGAAATTAGCATTTTACTAATTGAGTATTTCAGGTAATTATAAGAGACATAACACTCGCTCCAGACAATATTTTTTTGGGGAAAAATTATGGTTGCACTTACACACCTTACTCAAGTTATTCCCAATCCCGGACGTTTGACGATTCAAACTGTTGAAATTGCTCCTCAAACCACAGCTATTCGTTGTCTCGACTGGGATAGAGAACGTTTTGATATCGAGTTTGGTTTACGGAATGGGACGACCTATAATTCTTTCTTAATCCAGGGAGAAAAGATTGCCTTAGTTGACACATCTCACCGCAAGTTTGAGCAGCAATATATTGAGATATTGCTGGGTTTAATAGATCCGGCTAAAATAGATTACTTGATTATTAGCCATACAGAACCCGACCACAGTGGCTTAGTAAAAAATATTTTACAATTAGCGCCTGCGATTACTATTGTTGGTGCTAAGGTAGCTATTCAATTTCTAGAAAGTATGGTTCACCAGCCTTTTAAATCAATGCAGGTGAAAAGTGGAGAGCGATTAGATTTAGGCAACGGACACGAATTAGAATTTATCTCTGCACCTAACTTACACTGGCCTGATACAATCTTGACTTATGACCACAAGACTTGCACTCTTTACACTTGTGATGTGTTTGGAATGCACTACTGTGATGACCATACCTATGATGAAAATATTAGCTTAATAGAGGAGGATTTTAAATATTACTATGAATGTCTCATGGGCCCCAATGCCCGGTCTGTTTTAGCAGCTTTAAAACGGATTGAAAAGTTAGAAATAGTCACAGTTGCGACCGGACACGGCCCTTTATTACAAAACTATATTTCCGAATGGCTTGGACGGTATCAAAGCTGGAGTTTAGAACAAGCAAAAACAGAGACATTAGTGGCTCTATTTTATGTTGAAGATTACGGGTATAGCGAGCATTTAATCCGTACTATAGCTCATGGATGTGCAAAAACAGGTGCAGCAGTAGAATTGGTAGACCTCAATAGTGCTGAACCTCAAGAAGTTCGAGAATTAGTTGCACAAGCTTCTGGTTTAGTAATTGGAATGCCAAATCAGTCTTCGGGAGTGGCTCAAGCTGGTTTAAGTACCATTTTAGCTGCTGTTCATAAGAAACAAGCAATTGGTTTATTAGAGTCAGGAGGAGGAGAAGATGAACCAGTTTATCCCTTACGCAATAAATTTCAAGAATTGGGATTAATTGAAGCCTTTCCACCAATCTTAGTTAAGGAAATTCCTACCCAAGCAACAGAGCAACTTTGTGATGAAGCGGGTACAGATATGGGTCAATGGTTGAACCGCGATCGCACCATTAAACAGATTAAATCCATCAATACCGAGCTAGAAAAAGCTTTAGGGCGTATTAGCACAGGATTATACATTATCACCGCCAAAAAAGGAGAAATTCAGAGTGCAATGCTAGCTTCGTGGGTGACACAAGCAAGTCTTGAGCCTTTAGGAGTGGCGATCGCAGTATCTAAAGATCGGGCAATTGAATCTTTGATGCACGTTGGCGATCGCTTTGTCTTAAATGTTTTAGAAGAAGGTAAATATCAAGGATTAATGAAACATTTCCTCAAACGTTTTGCTCCTGGTGCAGACCGCTTTGCTGGAGTGAAAACATATCCAGCCACCAATGAATCGCCCGTTTTAGCTGAAGCTTTAGCTTATATGGAATGTGAAATTACTAGCCGTATGGATTGTGGAGATCATTGGGTAATTTATAGCACAGTCCAAACTGGAAGAATTGCCAAGTTAAATGCGCTTACTGCCGCCCATCACCGCAAAATGGGCAATCATTACTAATTAGTCATTGGTCATTGGTCATTGGTCATTTGTCATTTGTCTCCTCTACTCTCCATAGACGCGATGAATCGTCGCGTTTCTACAATACACTCCTAAAAACTATGTATAAATCTGTTGAAAATACCTCACTTAACATGTACGAAATCAATCGGGCACGCGTCGTGAGAACCTTGGAATTTATCCAAGATGTGATTGTGATTTGCTTGTGTATTGGTTTATTTAGCTTTATGGTGCTTCAGGTGAAAGATATGTTTCTTTCCTTGCTTCCACCTCTAGATTTTCATGCTGTTACTGCCGATATTCTCTTTTTACTCATCTTAGTAGAGTTATTCCGACTGCTGATTATTTACCTACAAGAGCATCGAGTATCTATTGGGGTAGCTGTTGAAGTTTCTATCGTTTCTGCCTTGCGAGAAGTCATTGTTAAAGGTGTTCTAGAAGCAAGTTGGAGTCAAGTTTTAGCAACTTGCGCCTTTTTATTAGTACTGGGAGTACTACAGTTCCTTCGAGTTTGGCTACCCCCAACCTTTGAAGGTATCGATCCGGAACAAGAAATATCTAAACGCTATAGGAATCGAGCCAAGTCTGAATTAATACAAACCAATAGCCATTAAGAGTAGGGAGTCAGTAGAGACGTGATTAATCGCGTCTGTAGGAAATAGAATCTTCTCCAATGCCCAATGCCCCATTCCCAGAGGTTATAATGTCTGCAAATAGTTTAATTACCAGCCATCCAAGAGATGTACAAGTTGCTGAAATTGCTAAAAATACTCTGATTTTGCGATCGCGGACTTGGGACAGACTAAAATTTGAGGTGGAGTATTCCCGTCAACGGGGAACTACGGCGAATTCTTATCTGATTCAAGCTGATAAAAAGGCTTTAATTGATCCTCCCGGCGAATCTTTTACCGAAATTTACCTTGAGCAACTGGCACAACATCTAGATTTCATCTACCTCGATTACATTGTTCTCAGTCATGTCAACCCCAACCGCAGAGCAACCTTACAAGTATTGCTCTCTCTGGTTCCTCAAGCCACGATAATTTGTTCTCGCCCCGCCGCCAATGCTCTCAAAACTGCCTTTCCCGAATTTGAATCACCTATTCAAGCGATGCGATCGCAGGATATTTTAGATTTAGGACAAGGACACAATCTATCATTTATCACCGTACCAACTCCCCGTTGGGCGGATGGACTTTGTGCTTACGATCCCGCCACAAAAATTCTCTACACAGACAAACTTTTTGGCGCTCATATTTGCGAAGATACCTTGTTTGATGAAGATTGGAAGGGATTAGATGCAGAACGCCGTTACTATTTTGAATGTCTCCATGCGCCCCAAGCAAAACAAGTCGAAGCAGCATTAGATAAAATATCAGTTTTGGGAGCTAGATGTTATGCCCCTGCACATGGCCCAATTGTTCGTTACAGCCTGAGTCGTTTTACTTATGATTACCGTCAATGGTGTCAAGGGCAAAAATCTCAAGAATTAAGTGTTGCTTTGCTTTATGCTTCTGCTTATGGAAATACAGCAATTTTGGCAAATGCGATCGCTCAAGGTTTGATTCAAAATGGAATTAATGTAGAATCAATTAACTGTGAACTAGCAGACTCGGCAGAAATTACCCGTATTGTTGAAACCTGTGATGGTTTGATTATCGGTTCACCCACTTTAGGCGGACATGCACCAACTCAAATTCAAACAGCTTTAGGAATAGTCCTCTCGGTGACAGCTAAAACTAAGTTAGCAGGGGTGTTTGGTTCTTACGGTTGGAGTGGAGAAGCAATCGATTTAATCGAAAGCAAGCTCAAAGATGCAAATTATCAACTAGGATTTGAAACAATTCGGGTGCGTTTTAGTCCTACTCCTGAGATTCTCCAGCAGTGTCAAGAAGCAGGCGCTTCCTTTGCCCAAAACTTGAAGAAAACCAAAAAGCTGCGTACTTCCCACCAGATTGTCACAGAAACCCATGTAGATCGTACAGAACAAGCTGTGGGGCGAATTATTGGTTCTTTATGTGTTGTGACAACTCGTGATGAAGAAACTCACAAAGGGGTTTTAACTTCTTGGATATCTCAGGCAACTTTTAACCCACCAGGAATTATGATTGCGATCGCTAACAAGCAAAATGCAGATTTGATGCATCATCCTGGTGATAAATTTGTGCTGAATATCCTCAAAGAAGGAAAAAATTTGCGACGCTATTTTTCTCGTCATAGCACTTTAGGAGATAATCCCTTTGCAAATCTTGCCACAAAAACTGCTCTTAATGGTTGTCTGATTCTAAATGAGGCATTAGCTTATTTAGAATGTACGGTGCAAAATCAGCTTGAATGTGGCGATCGATGGTTAATTTATGCTGTCATCAATCACGGCGAAGTATTGGAAAGTGATGGTATCACTGCTTTAGAGCATCGCAAATCTGGCAGTTATTATTAATTGACCACTTGCGTAAATCACAAATAATAACCTCACTCCGCCAAAGCATCTCTACCGTCTATATACAAGTCGAATTACCCCCCTTAATTCCCATCTATAAAGAGGGAAGATCGCAAATATGCTTCTTTACCCTTTATCCGCTACGATGTACACACAAGTGGTAGCTGCAAGGGTTTTCCTCGTTCCCAGTCTCCGACTGGGAATGCATTCATTGAGTCTCTGACTCAATAGAACTCTTGCATAAATATTTTGTGGTATGATTAAGGGTTGTTTTAATTTCAGTTATTGGCAATTAAAATAGTCAGAATTTATCAATTTCTTTGATTAAGTATTATCTAGTGATCAATAACTAAATAAATTGGCAGCAAACATCATTTCAGTAATTAATCAAGGACTGAAATTATTTAATTTATTTGATTTTTTACACTGATTTATAGGGCTAATTCGTGATTATAAATTCCCGCAATTAAATTCGATCTTAACCCAAAACGTCGATGACGATTTCGTTATCTATCAGACAAAATTTTAAATATCTTTATACGACGATTTACGTGTTCAACAACAATTCTTAATCGATTGAGTTCTCGATTATATTTCTTCTGAGCTTTTGTTAACTTTTTACCCTTCAGTTTTTTAATTGGTGTTTCGCTTAATTGATGGATTTTTTTTATCCCTTGATACCCTTTATCCGCTATGACTTTGAGTAATTCCCCAAATCTTACATTACTGGTTTTAAATAGCTTAAAATCATGAATTCTCCCCAAGCCATGCCCTAAACAGATGATTTGGCTACTTTTTTGGTGGATGATAACCTGCGTTTTTAAAGTATGTTCTCCTTGTTTTCCGCTAAAAAATCTTTTTAGCTAACATTCTTCTTTTACGTCCGTTTCCTAGCATTTTTATATAGTCTCACCCTACTGGATTTTTAGCAACCCCCAGTATCGTCGGATATGGCGATAATATCTAGGCAATAATATGATCGTTAAATATGGGGATGGGATACAGACAGTAGTAGCATCATTAGATGTGACGTTACCAAGTGGTATTATATGACCTAGACTTATTAGGTTAAAAACAACATGGATGCTATTGGAATTCTTAATGTAATTAAAGATATGCCTGTTCCTACTATAGTAATTGTGGTAGGACTATTGTTCCTTATTTTAGGAATCGTAAATAAATTTGGTACGCTTGAAGTTTCATCACAGCAAAGACAATTAGCTATTTTCCTTGGATTATTCCTTTTAGTTGTTGGTATAATTTTAGGCTTTGTTGCAATTAAAAATCTCAACAAATTTTATGGCATAGATGCTTTTGGTAATGATATTAAACATGAATTAAAGACCACTGAGAAAAAATGTACAGAAGAATGTAAAAATAATCCCAAGTGCGTAGCAATTGTAGTTTCAGATGTAGTTTCAGATACACAGGAGTGTTGGTTGAAATCCAATGCAGATAATACTAAAAGTGATTCATCAAGAACGCTTATAAGAATAAGGTAAAAACTGGTGCACTACGAAGAACATTTCGAGTGCTGAGCGGCTGGCTACAATGGCTGCCATGCTAGAAGTTGAAGCGAAATGATAAGTAAAATGTGTGCGATCTCCAGTCATTTGCGAGATTTTACTTATGTTATTTACCACGCTTGATGTACATCTCATTTAACACGTATTTCCGGCGGACGTTCGCTCCAATACGGCTAAGTACCTTGAGTTCTTCCAGCTCGTTCAAACCTTCCCTGATAGTTTTCTCACTCAGGTTACAAATACGCTTGATATCATCAATCTTTGACTGGAGGCAGAGCCTCTAATAGGCATTCCCATGCTCTGCATGGGAACGAGAGATAAGCTATTTCAGACTAATGATATTTGAATTATTTTACTTTTTCAAAACTACATGGAAGGAATTTAAATATCCATTAATGGTTTTAGCTAATGTCTTCTGCTGTTTTTTTGTAGTTATTGCCATTACTTGATATAGTCTGCCTTCGGCAACATACATTCTACTTTTAGTGATTTTCCCTCCAGAATTAATATACTCAATTTCTTTGCCAGGATGATTATTGTAACTACGAATATTTCGTTGACTAATTAAATTGCTTTTCGTCGTCTTTAAAGCCATATCCCGTGCATTATTAAGTACAGCTTGGGGGTCAGCCATTTGACCATAGCTATAAGGAAAATCATTGTAAGCAACGATGTATGCTACTTGCTGTTTTGGTGGTTGAGCAACAAATATTTCTAAGGTAATTTCCCCCATGTAAGTTTTTTGGTATTCAGTATTTCTGTTTGGGCTTCCCGGCATCAAAATACTAAAGCGTCCATCGGGAGCGTTGTACAATTTCCATTGTGGCTGTACGGGTTGAGAAACTGTTGGTTTGACAACAGCCACCGGAGGTTTGACTGGACGCGCTTCCACAAGAATAGAGCCACCACAGACTATGGTGGCGGCAATTAGTGGCAACAGACTTTTAACTGTCATAAGTTTTACCTTTTGAGATGCCGATCTCACTGATGATGCCAGCTGTTATAACCTAGCAGCACATAAAGCAGCACCAATTAGGCCGACTTGCGAATTGAGGATTACATACACGGGGATCTCTTCCAGGAGGCGGCGCATTCTACCTTTTTGGGTGAAATTTAATAAGAAACTACTGTTTTGGATTAAGGGCAGGATTTTGGGCGCAATTCCGCCAGCGATGTATAAGCCTCCATAAGGTAGGAGTTTCAAGGCAAGATTCCCGGCTTCTGCACCATAAGCGTCTATGAATAATTGCAAAGTTTGTTCCGAGAGGCGATCGCTACTTTGCAATGCAGCCGTACCAATAACAGCACCAGGATCGACGCTTTTCTCTTCCTGTCCCGCTTCTTGTTCCCAAGTTCTGACAATTTGGGCAATATCTGGTGATTCGGTGGCAAATTTGCGATCGCGCAGAAATTGGTAAATTGCCACAATTCCCATCCCAGAAACCACGCGCTCCACAGAAATGCGCTGGATATCATGTTTACCCAGCAGGTATTTCAACAGTTGAAACTCGATTTCGTTCCGAGGGGCAAAGTCAGCATGTCCACCTTCTGAGGGAAAGACTTGATGGTTGTTTCCCTGTTTAATTAAAAATCCTTGTCCTAAACCAGTACCAGCACCAATAATGCCAATGGGAGCTTCGGGTTGAGGTTTGCCAACTTGCAACGTGTGCAAGTCTTGTGTTTGTAAACCTAAAATGCCGTAGCCAACGGCGGCGAAGTCGTTAATCAAAGAAATATGCGGGATACCTAATTCTTGTTGTAGACGTTCTGTATCTAGGAACCAGATTAAATTGGTTAGCTTGGCAGTATTTTTGACAATGGGCCCAGCGATCGCAAAACAAGCCTTTTCTGGTATTGGTGTATTAGCTTTGGCCAAAAACTGCTGCACTATCGGTACTAAATCGGGAAAATCAGCACTGTGGTAACTTTCCTGATAAATAGTATGTAAAGCTGGTGAATCTGATGTTTCAACCAATCGCAAAATAGTTTTCGTACCGCCGATGTCTCCCGCTAGTAACAAAGTCATAGAATTTATTCGTGAATTAATTACTTTTTTTGTAGGATATACCCAAAGTACCAGAAGCCATGAACGCAAATCTCTATCAAAGGTTTAAGCAAATCGAATAACTTCTTCTATGTGGGTTAAATGGGAAGTATCTCCCGTTAGTTCTAATAACCATTCTGGGTCTTGGCGTACCACTTTTACCAGAGAACACAAAGAAGCTTTGACTTCTGTTTTGGCAATTTCCCCCACTAGCCCCATTGCCCCACCCAACACAGATGCGCCATGTGCCACTAGCAGGATATCCTCTGGGAAGAATTCAGTAGCTAAACATCTCGCAGTTTGCCCAGAACGTTCTCGCACTTTTTCGTGAGTTTCAGGATATTTAGCGGCGATGCGCGAAGTGTAACTGGTGTCAATTCTGGGGAATAATTTTGCTAAGGCTGGAGTTGAGAGTCTTTCGGGTTCTTCCGTCATCCAAACTGGATTTAGCCATTCACTCAAGCCTGTTTCGAGTTTGATCGGCAATTTGAGCGTTTCTGCAACTGCATTTGCAGTTTGTACAGTTCGCAGGAAAGGAGAGGCAAAAATATGGCCAATCTTTTCTCCTTTCAATCGTTTCGCTAATTGCTGTGCCTGAAGCATACCATCGTCAGACAAGGGTGGATCGTAGCGTCGTTCGGCGGTAAGAAACCAATCAGGGTTTACAAAATCGAGGCGGTTAGCGTGTCTTGCTATCCAGACTATTTGACTCATAGGTTTAATGATTCCGGTGAATATAATTCGCCGCTAAACAAATAATAGATATCTGCAAGGAGGGCTACAAATATTAATATAGTATGACAAAATCGTAATAATATTTAATAATACTAATGATTAGGAAAAGTTATTACTGGTGTCAGTATAGTTTTATTCATAAAAATTGGCCATAGCAATCCTGAATCAAAAGAAATCGGGGATCTCTGGGTTGCACTTCTCACAAATCAAATAGGATGAAGATAAATATGAATTTCTACAATTGCTTATAACTTCAACCATCCAAATAGTTGCCCTACAGTTAACTGAAAACCGCTAACTAAATCGGGAACTGGTAATATTTCTTGTTCTTCTTGTAAAAGTTCTGGTTGCTGCTTTGGCGGATAAACTAAAACAGAATGCTCATCTGGATCAATTAACCAACCGAAGCGACTACCATGTTTTAAACAATGTAGAATATTTCCGGTTACTTTAGTCTGGCTTTGATCCGGCGAAAGAATCTCAATTGTCCAGTCTGGATATGTCTTAAAGACATTTGCCACTTCTCCACGCTCGTCTAATAAAATCCGTTCCCAAGCAAACACAGCTATATCAGGGACAATTGAACGTCCGCCAAAAGTACATCGCAATTCTGGAAATGCAAGGGCAATTCTTTGAGGTTTGGTTACAGAATTGATATTACTGACTAGTTCACCCTGAAGAATACTATGTTTTCCTTGTGGCATTGACTTTTGAATAATTTGACCGTTGATGTATTCTGAGCTAGGTTTTGTTTCTGGTAGTTTCAAGAACTCTTCTAAAGTTAGGGGTTTAGTTGGTGATTTTACCATCTGCTTGTACTTCCTAATTTTTTACATACAACAATTATGTATCGTTTAAAATTTTAACTGGGTAAGCACGAATTGCATCATCGACAGTCACAATAGTAAGGTCATGCTGCAAAGCTTGACAAATTAGCATTCGGTCAAACGGATCGAGATGGATATTAGGAAGCTTGCTAAGTTGTACAACACTATCCTCTGTTAAAGGAAGGCTAGTAATCAAATGCCGTTCACGCTGTATCGGTAGATAAATCTCAGGTGATTGAGGCAAAGGTAATTTGCCTAATTGATACTTAACGGTTGCTTCCCAAATAGAAATTATACTTAGATATACATCATTATCAGCATTACGAATAATCTCTGTAAACGTATTTGATAAAAGGCTATCGCTACTAATAAACCAGAGGAAAATATGGGTATCTAGTAGGAGTTTCATTTACCCTCAAACTCACTTATAATATTCTCTGGCAGTGGTTCATCAAAATCATCGGGTACAATAAACTCTCCTGCACAGAGCCCGAATGGTCTAGAGAGATCAGGTGCTTTTACCGTCAGTTTAATTTCAGCAATTGGCTTTCCACCACGTATAATTACAAGAGTTTCCCCAGCTTCAACGCGCTGAAGATAGCCTAATAAGTCACGTTTTATTTCATCGACACTAATCCAGGTCATAAGAAATTTATTGGGTTATTACTCTACTATAATCATCACCCTAAATAATCTTTTTTAACTCGCTCATCACTAATTAATTCTGATGCTGCACCTGTTAAATAAATCATTTGCGAAACTCATCCCAAAGTTCAAAGAACCTATGGAATGCTTCTACCTCAGATTCAGTTGAATTGATCATGAATAAATACCAACCTATAGCGTTACCCATGTGATAATTTTTGCGTAACCATTTATCAAACTTTTCTTCTAGATCGCAATTGAGTTGCTCTACTTCAGGGATATTGTGTTCAACAACTGCTATATTATAACCAAGTAGCAAAGCCTGTAGCGCAGTTAAAGATTTCTTACCTAGATACAGACCAGGACGCGAACGCACTTCATTAAGAAAATCTTGAAATGTTGAACCCTTAAATAATGTAAACATCAATATAATATTTATCCTAAATAAGCTTTTTTAACTCGCTCATCACTAATCAATTCTGATGCTGCACCTGTTAAAGTTATAGAACCAGCCTCTAGAACGTAACCGCGATCGGCAATTTGTAGCGCCAGATTCGCGTTTTGTTCAACTAACAAAATAGTCACGCCTGTAGCCCGGAGATTTTCAATAATTGAGAATATTTCTCGGACGATCGCAGGTGCTAAACCTAAGCTAGGTTCGTCTAAAAGCAACAGTTGTGGTTTACTCATGACAGCACGTGCGATCGCTAACATTTGTTGTTCACCACCGCTAAGAGTTCCTGCTAGTTGATTGCGTCTTTGGGATAAACGGGGAAATAGCTCAAATTGGCGCTGAATATCTGCTTTTATCTCGGCTTGATTGGAGCGAATATAAGCACCCAAAAGTAAATTATCAAATACTGTTTGCCGCGCTAATACTCTGCGTCCTTCAGGACAATGGGCGATACCAAGTTGTACAACCTCATGAGTTTGGCGGCGGGTAATATTATGTCCATTATAGATAATTACACCATTCTTAGGATTAACTACTTTACTTATGGCGCGGAGTGTAGTAGTTTTACCAGCACCATTAGCACCAATTAAAGTAACTACTTCGCCTTTTTGAATAATTAGATTAATCTTTTTAAGAGCTTGGATACCGCCATAATTTACATCAAGTTCTTGAACTTCTAAAATTGTATAATTTGGTCTACTATCGGCTTTCATCGGCGGTTTACATCCAGAAATGTTGATTCAAAACCTAACATACATCAATCATACATTTCTTAAAACAGTGCGTAGGCCTACCCCGTCGTAAGACATTGCTGAAACTTCAAACCAACGCCATAATACCGCAATCTTTATGATGTACCATTAATTACTAATAAAGATATCAAGCGTCCAGTGGCAAAAGTAGCAGATATTGGTAGCAAGCGACTAATTAATTTAGCTCCCGATGCATGGGTACAATGGGTGACACAGCGTCCTGAAGTCGTGGCGAAAGAAATTCTCGGTTCTGAATTTCAGTGGATTAGCCGGGAAACAGATGTGTTGGTGAAGGCATACAGTGCCACTCACGGCGATTTTCTCGTACTGAATGAACTACAACTGCGTTACACTGCACAGATGCCTCTACGGATGAGAGCATATACTGCCTTGGCACAAGAACGGTATCGATTGCCAACTTACCCAGTACTGATTAACATTTTACCGCCTCCACCTACGTTAACTATTGTTAATAGTTACGAGCAGGAATTTTTAGGATTACGTGCTATTCAAGATTATCGCGTGATTAATTTGTGGGAAATTGATGCTGAAATAGTCTTTCAGCAACCACTACCATCGTTGTTACCCTTTGTGCCAATCTTGCGAGGAGGGGGAGAAGTATCGGTTGTGCAACGCGCATTACAGACGCTAAGAGCAGATGCACAGCTGAACCAATTAGAATCATTGCTGGCATTTTTTGCTAGCTTTGTGTTAGACACGCCTTTAGTGCAACAAATCATGAGGTGGGATATGGCAGTATTGCGAGAATCGCCTTGGTATCAGGAAATTGAGCAAAGAGGTATTCAGCAAGGTGCGCGACGGCAGCTAATTCGGGTATTGGAACAACGCTTTGGCGAAATTCCTCATGAAGTGGAAGTAAGGCTTGAAGGCAAGAATGTGGAACAATTAGAAACTTTAATGGATAGCGCGATCGCGGTGAGTTCTTTAGACGAATTTGTGGTAATTTTGTCTACGTAAATTCATTCATTTCCCAAATAAGCTTCAATTACAGCCGGATCATTTCTAACTATAGATGGTTCACCCAAAGCGATTAATTGACCAAAATCTAACACCGCAATGCGATCGCACAAACCCATAACCAATGGTACATGGTGTTCTATAAGGATAATCGTTAAATTGAAGCGATCGCGCAAGCTGCGGATAAATTCACTCAATTGCTGCTTTTCGTTGGGGTTCATTCCCGCCGCCGGTTCATCGAGAAGTAAAATTTGCGGTTGTAATGCCAAAGCGCGGGCAATTTCTAGCCGACGCTGATCGCCGTAGGCAAAGTTTTTGGCTTTTTCGTCAGCGCGATCGCTCAATCCCACCAAATCCAATAAATCTAAAGCTTTTTGCTTAGTTTTCAATTCTTCACTAGGCGCTGGTGGTAATCCTAAAACTCCTGTAATCATATTACTTTTAGTGTGTAAGTGTCGGGCAATTATCACATTTTCTAACGCTGATAATTCCCCAAACAATCGAATATTTTGGAAAGTACGGGCGATACCTAAAGCCGCAATTTGATGGGGACGCAGTTGGGAAACTTCTGCACCTTGATAAATTAATTTACCGCTAGAAGGTGGAATGAAGGCAGTAATCAAATTAAACAGTGTTGTTTTGCCAGCACCATTAGGGCCAATCAGTCCAAAAATCTCATATTTATTGACACTAAAAGATACATTATTTACCGCCACCAAACCACCAAAGCGCCGAGTCAATGCTCTTGATTCTAAAACAATATTGCTGTTATTTATTGGAATACTATGTGACATTTTTGCATATTATTATGAATATAAGACTTACGCAATAACTCTCTAAAACTCTTATTCCTTTGTGTGCTTCTCTTCGAGACGCTTCGCGTTCGCCTAGCGTTCCGGAGGAAAGGGGGTTCGTTTTTTCCTTTGAAAAATATCTGGAGTAATTAGCCCTTGAGGAAAAAAGATTGTACCTATTACTACAAGTAAGCCAAAAATAATTAATCTCCCATCTCGCAAAAACTGCGCTAACCAATTAGGTAAACCACCAGTATCAGCAAGGCTTCGCAGAATCTCTGGTAAAGCTGTAAATACCATACCACCAACTACCGGCCCTAAAAAAGTTCTCGAACCACCAATTAAAACAAAAGTTAAATATATAATACTGGCATCAAAAGTACCTTGACGAGCATTCCAGGTATTGAGAAAGTGGGCACTAATAGCACCTACAACCCCTGCAAGTATAGCCCCTAGTGTAAATGCTAAAACTTTGTAATAAGTAGGATCAATTCCCATTGCACCCGCAGCTAATTCATCTTCGCGGATAGCGATAAAAGCCCTTCCGACACGAATACGTTCTAAACGATAAAGCAGCACCATACTAATTAATAGTAAGGGCAGGGCAATCCATAAATACTCAAGTTGTGTTTGGAAAGGTTGAGGAACGCCAAAGATTCCGACAGCGCCGCCTGTAATATCCAGATTGAGGGAGATGACGCGCAGAACTTCCACAAAAGCGATAGTTGCGATCGCTAAATAAATTCCTCGCAATCTCAACGCCGGAATTCCCACTATTACACCCAATACACCAGAAATTATACCCGCAATTAACATCTCCAATAACAACAATGGAATAGGAAATAAACCACTACTAGGAGTTAAAACTTTTGTAGATAAAATTGCTGCAATATACCCACCTAAAGCATAAAATCCTGGACTAGCTAAAGACAATTGCCCTGTCATTAGCGGTAAGTAAAGTGACAGTCCTAATAGCGCCCCCAATACCATAGAGACAATTAAAGAAGCGTAAGTAGCGAAAAAATCAGCCATTTATTTTAAAGTATTTCCATATAAGCTCAATTAAACTATCACTTTTTTAAACTATTAAGCTGTTAATATTTGCTCTGCTGTCAGCGTCAGTTCAGGAAAAGTTCGTGACAGAATTCGTTCTAAACCTCTAAACAGTGTCCGTTGGTATTTCCCCTCAGCATCTAATAGAAAAACAAATACAGCCGGAACTTTTGGATTTCCTAAATACTCTCTTAGCCCAATAAATAATCTACAATCCAATATTCTGTAATACCTAAGCGTTGATATTCATCTAATTTATCAATGTAGTCATCTTCCCAATTAGTTGATGTCACCTCTACAGCTAACTGGATAGGTTCTTCAAGTGCAGCATAAGCAAAACGATTTGAGCGCCATTTATCTTTATCTATGACACTTACATCAGGCTTGCGCCCTTGTTCTATTCCATTAGCAGTTATAGTTTTAAAGACTGCTGTGTTATTAACTACATAATTTAGGTTTTGTCGTCTAATTTCATCATTGAAACCAAACAATAGAAAATTAGCGACATCATCATGATTTCTGGTTGTACGCACTTCTACAATTTCTCCATCTACAAGTTCATATAAACCTGATTCTGGACATTGTTCTAAAAATTGCTCAAAAGTTAACTTTTGTTTGGTGTATGTTTTCATAACACTTTGTCTCTTTAAACTTTCTGAATAAATCGCCGTCCAAGTAAACCTTGGGGTCTAACTAATAGCATGATAAACAAAATTCCAAAGGCTACTGCGTCTTTATATCCAGAGTAATCGGCGGGTACAAACGCCTCTACTAATCCAATTACCAAGCCTCCCACCACTGCACCAGGAATACTACCTAAACCACCTAAGACAATTACCGCTAAACCCCGCAAACCAAAAGCAATACCGAAATATGGCCCTGCAATACTAACACTAGAAGCGACTAAAGTTCCGGCTAATCCTGCTAAAAAACTGCTGATGAAGAATGTTAGGATGATAAAGCGATCGCTATTAATTCCTAACAAGCTAGCTGTAGTTGGATCTTCTGCGATCGCTTGCATTGCCTTCCCATATTTAGTCCGATTGATAAAATAGGTAAGAATTGCCACAATCACCACAGATACAGTAAAAATTACCACCTGAACACTGCGAATCGGAATTGGATTTTCTGGACTACCAAAGTTAATCGCTGCTGGCAAATTACCGTAAGTATTTGCAGGGTAGGTGTAACTTTCTGCACCTACTAAATACTGGATTAAATTCACAATTACCACTGCTACCCCTAAGCTAGAAACAACAGTTAGTAAAGGATCAGATCCTTGACGGCGCAGAGGTTGAAAAGCAACGCGTTCCATCACTATGCCTACCAATCCCGCCAAAGTACTTCCTAAAATCAAGGCGATCGCAAATGGTAATTTTATCGGCAGGGCTGCATTAGCTAACAAGCCATTAAATCCAAAGTTGCCACCCATAAGTGCGTAAGTGAAATATGCACCCAAGGTAAAAATTGCGCCATGAGCTAAATTAATGATGCCCAAAATAGAATAAACCAAGGTATATCCTAAGGCAAAAATTGCATAGACACTGCCGATGGATAACCCATTTAATAATTGCTGTAAAAATAGATTGATATTCATTTAGCAATTATTTTAGAAATGTAAATTTACCTTTGCTCCCGTCTTTTTCCATCTTTATTTGGGCAACATAGAAATCTTTTTGTACAACTTCACCTATGGGAGTAAAACCAATTTCACCCAGAGGTGTATTGTATGTTCCGGCAAGTATCTGTTTGTTTAATTCTGTCCGCAATTCTGGTAGCTGTAATTTGTTGACTTTGCTCTTTTTATCTAAAGCTTGGAGTGCTTCAACATAAACCTGTACTGCTGTGAAAGCTTGAGCGCTAAATTGGGGTGGTTCTTTTTTGTATTCGTCAGTATAGGCTTTACGAAATGCCGCGTTAACTTCACCTGGATGTTCTGGACTATAAGCTTGAGCAATCAATACACCATCACAAAGGGCTTTACAAACTGGCAATAAATTCGATGTATTTAAACCATTTCCACCGACAATTAAGCCTTTATAACCAAGTTCTCGCAATTGTCGGACTAAATTACCACCATCAGCAGCCAATCCAGAAATAATGATCAAATCTGGTTTGAGATTAATGGCATTGGTAGCTTGACTTTGAAAATCTGTATCACTGGTTTGGAACTTTTGGACTGTTATCACTTCCAGCCCTTGATCCTTAACTGTTTGTTGAAAAATTTCCGTTTCTGACTTGCTAAACGCATCATTTTGAGCAAAGAAAACTGCGACTTTTTTCAGTTGAGGATTTTGCTTAAGTGCAGCTTTCACCGAATTAGGGGCGACAACGGAAACTGGTGCGGAAACACGAGCAACGTAATCACCAATTTCGGGAATGCCTTTAGCAGTATTTGATGGGCCAATAATTGGTACTTTTGCACGTTCGGCAATGGGGTCGGCACTAAAGGCTTGCTGTGATAAAGTTGGGCCTACAATACCGATAACTTTATCTTTGTTAATGAGAGTTTGAAAAGCGTTAATTGCCCCAGCTTCATCACCGCTAGTATCTTGAAACACTAATTTAATTGGTGTGCCATTAACCCCACCTTTGCTATTGAAATACTTCTCGGCAAGTTTGGCTCCAGCAACTTCCTCTTGTCCTAGTAATGCTACATTGCTAGTTTGTGCAACAGCAATACCGATGGGAATAGCTCCTGACACTGTACCCGTTGTCGCTGTGGTATCAGTTGCAGTGTTACTTGGGGTACTTGAACTATTAGTTGGAGAACTTGTCACAGGGGTATTGCCACCACCACCACCACAGCCTGTTAGTAGTAAAGCGCAAGTTGATAATAATGCTGTTGTCCGAGCAATCGCGTTGTTCATCGTTGAATAATCATGTAGTTATGAGATATTCGTAAAAAGCTCCTAATCTGCAAACCAAGTGACGCAGATTTACACTTTTGCACGAATTCTATTAAATCATTCTTATTTCACCATGCAAAGAGAAATATTCAAAGTGTTTGTAAATACAAATTATTATAATTAGTAATGATTTTATCATTCCTCCCTTCTATTGCTATGAAGTCGCTGAAAAAATCTCCGGGTTAGAGCGTCTGCGTTAACCAGGTAATTTTAGCTTGTTGAGTATTCAGTCAGAAATTTTAAGTCTTTTTTTCACTACCAGCTAATTCCTTTGGTTCGTAGTGACGGCAACCGTTACATGGGCCATCGGGATTGATTGCACAGCGAATGTAGCCAGATCGAGCATTAAACTTGCAGCTGATATCGCCAATTAGATAACCCACTCCTTCTAAATAATAGCGATCGCCTGCAACCGATCTCAAATTTTGCCGTCCCTGCACCACTGGAAAATTCATCGCTGCTTGTCTCATCCGTAAGCGCGATCGCTGGGTTTTGCGGATCATCCACAGGGAAAACAGGGACGGTAAAAAACCAACGGCAATCACTAAAAGTGTCTTTAACACCTTCTTTTTACCTCTTCTGTGCGCTGATTGATTTTCCCTTATGTTGCACTCTAGTTTTACGGAAGTGCAAATATTAGGGCAGCTTTGCCTTTTTGCTACCAACTATGGTTGCAATTAGCAATGGCATTGTGGTGTCAAGAAATTTTGAAAAAGAAGTTCTTTCCACCACTTCAATCAGCATAACTGCTACAACCTCAAGGGTGGAATGCCGTTGAATATCGATAATTTTAAGATTTGTTAACTAATACCTTTTTGAACAAGCATTTGGTATTAGCTTTAGCGCCACTCTTGTTTTTTCTGTGTCGCTGAGATGCTAATCTTTTTTTGGTTTGCTGACGCAGTTGCTGTGCTAAGAGTGCGGCTTCCCTTTCGGCTCGGAATAAATCAACTCTTCGCGTTGTCAAAACAAATGATTCATCCGGCTTTCGTTTCACCCAAGGGACGCTAACTGCGAAATACTGACAAATATTTTTGTATGCGTCCTGAATTACTGCTGGGTAACGTTTTTGAGTATTTAGTGTGTTAGCGATCGCTTTCAACTCCAATATCGCTGCTTCTAACTCCGCTGCCATCTGATTAATGCGTTCGACTTGCGTGATTAAACGCTCCCGTTCACTGATGACTTTTTCCTCTTGGGGTTGCAGTGGCACTATAGCAGTAGTTACAGATGTCGGCTGCAACAGTGAAACTTTCACTAAAATGGGCTTTTTGTCCGTGGTTTGAATTTTTTTCATACTACTACCTCAAGTAAGGCTAGCTGACTTGTAAGGCATTGTAGCAGCAATTTAGTACAAATGTACTAAATTTTTTGCCACACTCACCACTCTTCATTTCTGTGATGCTGATGGATACTTATATATATGGGAATTAAAAATTTAACTATGGAAAAACAGCCGATACAAGTAATTGGAGGTGGACTAGCTGGAACAGAAGCAGCGTGGCAAATAGCTCAAGCTGGAGTACCAGTAATTCTGCATGAAATGCGTCCAAAGCGATTTAGTGCTGCTCATCATACAGAACATTTAGCAGAACTAGTGTGTAGTAATTCCTTTGGGGCAATGGCAAGCGATCGCGCAGCAGGATTATTGCACGAAGAGTTACGCCAACTAGGTTCTATCGTCATTTCCAAGGCTGATGAACACGCCGTCCCGGCTGGTGGAGCGCTAGCTGTAGATCGAGGACAATTTGGCCAAGACTTGACTGAAACTTTAGCACATCATCCTTTAATTGAATTCCGTCGAGGTGAAGTGTCTGCGATTCCCGAAGGAATTGTGGTTTTAGCAACCGGGCCTTTAACTAGTCCCGACTTAGCAGAAGATTTGCTCCGCTTTACGGGTATGGAATACCTGAGCTTTTTTGATGCAGCGAGTCCAATTATAGTTGGAGAATCGATTAACCGTGAAATTGCTTTTATGGCATCACGTTATGACAAAGGCGAAGCCGCTTATCTCAACTGCCCAATGGATAAAGAGCAGTACTTACATTTTAAGGAAGAACTCTGTAAAGCTGAACAAATAGAACTCAAGGGTTTTGAACGGGAAACAGCGAAATTTTTTGAAGCCTGTTTACCCATAGAAGAATTAGCACATCGGGGGGAAGATACCATGCGTTACGGCCCCCTAAAGCCAGTGGGATTGTCAGATACTCGCACAGGGGAACGTCCTTATGCTGTGGTGCAGTTGCGACAAGAAGATAAAGCCGGTCAACTGTGGAATATGGTAGGATTTCAAACTAACCTACGTTGGGGCGAGCAAAAGCGAATATTTCAGTTAATTCCCAGTTTGGAAAAGGCAGAGTTTGTGAGGCTGGGAGTGATGCACCGCAACACTTTTATTAATGCTCCCCAGCTAATGCATCCTACCTTGCAATTTAAAGTGCGTCCGACATTATTAGCGGCTGGACAGTTGATTGGTACTGAAGGCTACACGGCTGCGGCTGCGGGTGGCTGCTTGGCGGGAATTAATGCAGCGCGGTTAGCTTTGGGTAAAGAAGCTTTAGTTTTACCACCAACAACAATGATGGGTGCGTTATTGGAATTTATTAGTTCCGCTTCGCCCAAGCATTTCCAACCAATGCCGCCCAACTTTGGGATTTTTCCCGATTTAGGAATGAAAATCAAAAGTAAACCAGAGCGTTATGGACGTTACCGCGATCGCTCTTTAGCTGATTTGGCAAACTGGAAAGTTAATCGTAATTAATGGGCATGGGGCATGGGGCATGGGGCATTGGTTATTAACTTATCTCCCTCATCTCCCCACTCCCCATCTATACTTTCAGCACCCAAGCTTGACGATTCTCAGAGCTAACAAAAGGCGCCGGTACAATTTCGATATCCACTCCGAGGGCTTTGAAAGTGGCACGAATAGCAGCAGCATGAGCAGACTCAGTAGAGCCGATACTCGCCCCGATAGTAATCAATTTTGGAGTTTTCAACTTAGCAATTTCTTGGCTATAAGCGATCGCAGCATCTATCTCTAGAGCTAAAGCCAACTTGGCAATATTCACATCACTATCCAAGTTCCCCTCACCCCTTTTGATGTAAGATGAAACATCATAACTAGACCCTGTTTTTACTGGAGTTCCTCCCAAACTCTTGATCGTAGCTGTTAAAGCATCTCGATGGTTTTTATGATCCGCTTGGTTGCGGAGTGCCAAAGCTAAAACAGCTTTACCAACCTCAGTAGTAGTTAGTTTGCCAGCAGCAGCACCATAAGCCCAAATTGCCTGGTGTTCGTAATAAAGAGCATTATTCAGAATTTTTATATCGTTTCGCCCAGCAGTTGTTAGAGCATCAGCCTTCTGGGCAATCAGCGGCAAACCTAACGCAGTCGCTATACCACTAACTGCTCCACTCACTATTACCCCACGGCGGGAGGATTTTTTGCTTAAAGGATTTTGAGAGTCCATGAGTTAGTGTCTCCTGAAGAAATCACGGTTTTACGATGCGGAGATGAAAATGAGGGCATACCCAGGGCACAAATAGCCCTGCAAGTACTTCCTTGGGAAAACAATAATTTTTCCCAATGAATAGTTCTAATGTGTCTTGACTAGATGTTCACTTTCCAGGCCAATGACTGCTCATTTTTAACTCATTTTGGTGGCAATGGTGTCAGCAATTACACTACATTTGGATCAGTAAGAGGGCAAGAATAAATCAAACTATGTTTTCCCACCTCTACCAGGTTTTCTACATATCTTTCAGCTTTGATCGGTGCTGCATAATCGAGATTAAACCAATACAAGGATACTCCCACCACCGCTAAACCTGGACACAGCAAAGTGATTAAGAGAATTGCTATCCGTGCATTCAGATATACCACCTGCTAATATATCTGCTCAATACTGACATAGCTGGAATCCTTGTGTTACAACTTGGCAGACCAATTTAATAATGCGTTGGAGTGGGTGAATCAGATTTTGGGAATAATCCTCATAGTGTTTGAAAGCATAGTTGTGGTGGGGCTTCGCACTATGAGAGCGCGATTTCTAGAAAAAAAGCAGATTTATTGCTGTTTCTCGATTGCATTTTGCTGCATTATGTGGATTTGTTTGGCATTAATTCCAGCCTACGCAACATCCACAGGGTCTATTGATAATTTGCGACAACAGCAACAACAGATGAATCAGCAGCATCAGAGTGTGGTTCAAGATCGCGATCGCTTAACAAATCTCCAACGAGAGGCTCAAAAAAACCTCACTGGCTTAAATCAAAATGTGCAAACTACAGATAGCTACATTCAAGAGAGCGAATCACGATTACAACTCGCCGCCCAACGTCTCCAGAAGTTAGAGGCTGATTTAGATGTGGCGGAACGTTCATATCAGGAGCGTCAAGTAGCAACAGTAGCACGATTGCGTTATCTCCAGCGATCGCCTGCTTCTTTTGGATGGGCAGTTTTGCTTGAAAGTGAAAATATCAGCGACTTTTTCAGCCGTCGTCATCAGTTGAAGTTAGTCTATCAGGCAGACCAGAAAATTTTGCTAAAACTCAACACCCAAGCAAAGCTGATCGATAAACAGAAAACGGAAGTAGAACAGCAAAAAAATGAAATTGCCTTGATTCGTGAGCAACTGCTGGCACAAAAAGCCGATTATCAAACTCAGGCGCAATCGCAATCAGAATTGATTCAACGCCTAAATAGCGATCGTCTGGCCTTGGAAGCGGCACAAAATCAGCTAGAAAGGGAATCGAAAAATCTCGAAGTCTTGATTCAACAAAAGGTAGCAGAAGCCAGATCCTCAGAAGAAGCCCAAACAAAAACCAACAGCCGTACAAATATCATCCGGGGAACTGGTGTCATGACATATCCCAGCGATGCTTCTACTAGCAGTCCCTTTGGCTGGCGGATACACCCTATTCTTGGCTATCGTCGCTTTCACGCCGGCTTAGACTTTGCCGCCAGTTATGGCAGTAAAATTCGGGCAGCCGATTCAGGAAAAGTAATTTTTGCTGGGTGGTATGGTGGCTATGGCAGAGCAGTAATTATCGACCACGGCAATGGTCTGACGACACTCTACGGTCATACCAGCGAGTTGTATGTCACCGAAGGACAAGCAGTTGAACGTGGACAAGCGATCGGTGCTGTTGGTTCCACGGGTTTCTCAACTGGCCCCCACCTCCACTTTGAAGTGCGTCGCAATGGTACACCAGTCAACCCCACTGATTATCTTTAAGTCATTACCAATTCGACCGCAAACTTGATCACAGACGTGCTATTATTGGAAATAATGAGGGCGCGTAGCTCAGTGGATAGAGCAACAGATTCCGGTTCTGTGGGTCGGGGGTTCAAATCCCTCCGCGCTCGTTACCTTTACAGACTAACCACAAAATCGAGAGGTCATTTCCTCTCAGTTTTCTCTCACGGGATAAAACTAATCTACCCTATGAGACAGAATTGCAACGGATAGCTGGAATACAGAAAAATTATATGTCAGACTTATTAATATAATTTTTAGTTACAACTCATTTATAAAACCTGTCTCTGATAATTCCTAAGAACTTGCTAGAAAATTTTTAATATAATTTATACCAAACTTGACTTTTTTAAAATTTTGTGCGTCAGGTTGATTTTATAGTGGCGCTGTCTCTGCGTTAGAGTGCTATCACCTATATCTACAGGTATGTACTTTAGTGTGTAAAAAGTTGCATACTTTACATAGTTCAGTATATTTTCATCCAACTTTTTATGCTTGCTAGGGAATCCAAAGGAAACGGGACTCCTAATTAATAAGAAGACATAACTGTTAGAAAATATCTAATTTCTACTTTCCATGCGTTATTTAACGACTGCAACTGGGAAAAATAAGATGTAAGGCAAAATCTCAGTTAAAAAATAGGTGTTTATGTCGCAACTAGAACATAATATACTACAACTTGCTAAACAAGGCAATCCAAAAGCTATTGCAACTATAATAAACAGACAACTAGAGCCTAAAGGTATCATTGCTCAAGTTGATTAGACATCTCCGAAAACTGCCTAAGTATCTCTGTGACTAGCTTATAGCGTGCGCTCGACAGTTTCTGAATCCAGCTAGTTTCGACGATAGAATAGAGGTTTGAGATGTTTGTTGTTAATAATTAGACAAAACAACGTGGTTATGTGCATTCATTTTCAACTCCTGTGCTCGCGTATGTTTCTACTGGTAATACAAGTGCCCCAATTCGTAATCTTACTACTCCACAAATTGTCAAAATTACCTCAGCATACTTTTTAGGATTTTGTTCAAGATGATTCAGTATGTCGCTCATGTTTCTGTGTCAAAAAAGCTATTTGATGTTCTTTTACCACAGAATATTACTATTTTGGAGATGTCTAGTTGGTTGTTTGGGGTTGCCAATAAATCGCCTACCACCTAAAGCCGCATAGTCTACAATCCAGTATTCTGGTATACCTACAGCTTCGTAATCAGCAGCTTTTTTTAAATAATCATCACGCCAGTTGCTACTCACTACCTCAACTACTAAGGGTATTGATTCTGCTTGGCTTACAGTAGATTCTTTTTTCCACAGAGGTTCGTTTACCAAATTAGGGCGATTTAATATCAATACATCTGGTGAGTAAGCCGATTCACTTTCAAGAGGTTTTACTAATACTGTTTTAGGTATGAAGTAAGGGAGATTCAAACGAATACACTCTCTAGTAATTTCAAAGGCTAAAAATCCAACTACCTCTTCATGGTCGCCTGTTGGTTGGGACATTTCGACTATTACTCCATCATGCAATTCATAACGTTTCCCTGTGTTGTCAGGATATTTAGCAACGAATTCATTGAAGGTAACTACTTTGCGTAAGGCTTGAATCATAAATTATTGCCATTCGTCTTAATGCTAATGATTATAGAGCGTACTTTAACCGAGGGTTGTGCTTACGGACGAAATGGAGATGACTTTGATACAGTGCGTGATTTTTCTGAAGTCATCACACCTGACTTTTATTTTAAAAAGAAAGAGGCTTTGAGGCTTATTACTTTTTGTCTTTTGGAGCCTAGCTTTCTTATAAAGCACAATATTCCTAGCCCTTGAAGATCACACGTCTGGGAATTTGAGCGTCTTGGCAAACTAAAAGATATCTCAACCCAGAATCAGATCATATTACCAGTAGAACCGAGATCACACTTCGATTAGTTCATCTCGGCTAAACTCAATATTTATACTTAAATGTAAAAGATGCTCACATAGTAACTTAAATTATCACAATGAAAAGAGCAGATCGCAAAGATTCTAATTATACCAACGCTGTTAATAATCCTCGCTCACAACAGAAAGAACCAGTTTCTTATCATGAGCTTAAACTTTCATTGATGACTGTTCGCGCCAATCTTGAGGAGGCGCGAAAACTTGCGAAAGAAAATGAGGAGGCTGCATCTCAACGCGATGAAGCAGAACAACGTGCAAAAGAAGCTACATCACAACTGGTTCATGTTCAGCAAGAAATTCAAACTTATCAGATCGAGGCTAATGAGCGAAAACTCGAAGCTAATGAGCTAAAAGAGCGAGTCACTCAAAATTATCGCTTCTATATTGATGAGCAAGAAAATCATCAAAAAACGCTCTACCTTTACAACAAAGAAAAAGCAAAAATATCCCAGCTAGTTCATGTTCACCAACGAGAGATCCAAACTTGCCAACTCGAAGCTAATGAGCTAAAAGAGCGATTCACTCAAAATTATCTCTTCTATCTTGATGAGCAAGAAAATCATCAAAAAACGCTCTGTCTTTACAACGAAGAAAAAGCAAAAATATCCCAGCTAGTTCATGTTCACCAACGGGAGATTCAAACTTGCCAACTCGAAGCTAATGAACTAAAAGAACAAGTCACTCAAAATTATCGCTTCTATATTGATGAACAACAAAGTAGTCATCAACAAACACTCTGTCTCTACAACGAAGAAAAAGCAAGAGCAACTGAATTTCTTACCAAATATGATGCAGCCAACTCTGAACGAGAAATGTATTTGACTTTATACAATGAGGCTAAAGCAGAACTCAAACATGAGCGTCGTTCCAAAGCTAGTATTAAGGGATGGGAAACGCGCCGGAAAGCCGAGAATGAAAAGCTAAAACGAGAAATTGCCCAGATGGTTGTGCTATTGCGTGACTCTTTAGCAAGTAAGGATGAAGCAGTAAATAGTCTTTACCTTGTAGCAGAGCGTATGGATCGGATTCAATCTCTAGTCGATTCGGTGGAAGAAGAAACAACTAACAATCCTATAGGTTTAGTACAAAAGTTTAAACGCATCTGGCTAGCAATTAAAGATATCCTTTCTGAATAAACAAGCGTATTCATGAGCAATAAATCACTACCAACCACCCAAAAACAAGGTAAAGCGAGGCTGGGAGATCAAATTCGCAATATTGCCGATCGCCTTAAACAAGAGACTGATGTACAGATACAAGCAACTTCTCGGATTTTAGGGGCTGCTGCTCAAATTGCCGAAAATCATGACCGACTTATTCATGAAGTAGTTGATATGGTTGAGTCAGACCTAAATGCAGAGAAACAGGTAAATCAAAAGCATATTTATACTGTTGATATTCTGAAGCAACAGTTTAAAACATTACGGAATGCAAAGGCTCACTTTAATCTGAAAGTTAGTAGTTGGGAATCACTAGTTAATAAATTAAATGCTACATCTTACCAAACAACTAGAATACAGAATGAACCTCAATTAAATCAGGGCTTGGCAGAAACTAATATGATAAATGGTGAATATAATTTTAAGAATATTGAAAAATTGACGGTTTTTTTAGAATCTGATGTTGCAGAAATGTTTCCCAATTCGGAAGCAGTAAATGAAGCTCTGCGTTTTCTAATTAGAGTTACGAGTAAAAATCGTTGAAGCATTATAGCAACCATATAGAAAAATATATTTTTCTATATGGTTAAATATATTTTTCTCCTCTTATTGCTAACCTATCAGGCGTAACACCATCAGAGAACGATCCGTAACTGGTAAAGTTTGAGAGCCTGAAACTAATTTTCCCCGATCTAAAAAGCGAGGTTCATTAGTGTCAATTACTATTTCCCATACTTTTTCTTTAAATTCATTGGGCAAAGCAAAATCAATTAACTCGTAATGAGCGTTAAAAAACAACAGAAAACTTTCATCAATAATCCGCTCACCACGATCCCCTGGAGTAGCAATTCCCTGCCCATTCAAAAAAATCTCCATTACTTTGGCATAACTAACTAGCCACTGCTTCTCAGTCATTTCACTGCCATCAGAATTAAACCAGGCAATATCATTAATGCCTAAACCGTGAATGGGGCGACCTTGAAACCACTTACGTCGTCGAAATACTGGATGCTGATTACGAAAATTAATTAGTTCGCGTGTAAAGTCTAGTAAATCCGAGTTCGCTTTATGTAAATCCCAATGCCGCCAGGAAATCTCATTATCTTGGCAATAGACATTATTATTTCCCTTTTGACTACAGCCAATTTCATCTCCCTCTAATAGCATTGGGACACCTTGAGATAGCATTAGAGTTGCTAAAAAGTTTCGTCGTTGTCGTTCGCGCAAACGCATTACTTCTGGATCGTCGGTTTCGCCTTCTACACCACAATTCCAGGATCTATTATGGCTTTCGCCATCTCTACTATCTTCCCCGTTTGCCTCGTTATGTTTTTCGTTGTAGCTGACCAAATCATTTAACGTGAAACCATCATGAGCAGTTATGAAATTAATACTTGCATTTGGGTTACGTCCATTGGTTTGATATAGGTCAGGGCTACCAGTAAAACAGTAAGCAAATTGTCCTAAACTATCATCTACACCACGCCAAAAATCTCTGACTGTATCCCGATATCTACCATTCCACTCAGACCAACGTAGTGGAAAGTTCCCGACTTGATAGCCGCCTTCTCCTAAATCCCAAGGTTCAGCAATTAGCTTCACATCTGCCAAGATTGGGTCTTGATGAATAATATCAAAGAAAGCTGATAGATTATCTACTTCATATAATTCCCGTGCCAGCGCCGAGGCTAAATCAAAACGGAAGCCATCTACATGCATTTCTATTACCCAATAGCGCAGGCTATCCATGATTAACTTCAGAACTTGAGCATGACGCACATTCAGAGAGTTACCGCAGCCTGTAAAATCCATGTAGTAGCGAGGATCGTCCTTTATCAAACGGTAATATACAGAATTATCAATACCTCGCAAAGATAGCGTTGGCCCGAAATGATTTCCTTCGCCTGTATGGTTGTAGACTACATCTAAAATAACTTCAATTCCCGCAAAATGTAGTGCCTTGACCATTTGCTTGAATTCAGCGACTTGTTGTCCCCCAGTACCATTAGCACTGTAACTAGAATAGGGTGCAAAATAGTTGATGGAATCGTAGCCCCAGTAATTCTTTAATCCTTTGTCTTCTAAATGCCCTGGATGAGATAGAAAATGATGTACTGGCATCAATTCAACTGCTGTAATTCCCAATTGCAGTAAGTGTTGAATTGCAGCCGGATGCGCTAACCCGGCATAAGTGCCGCGCAACTCTTCTGGAATACCTGGATGTAGTTTTGTAAAACCTTTGACGTGAGTTTCATAAATAACTGTTGTATGCCAAGGTGTCGCAAGAAGTTGATCGCCTTCCCAATCAAAAGATTGATCGACAACAATACACTTGGGCATTATTTTGGCATTATCTAGTTCAGAAAAAACTAGGTCTTTTTCCTCAGCGTCTAGAGAGTAGCCAAAGACAGATGGATCGTTACTAAACTCACCGTCAATTGCTTTAGCGTAGGGGTCAATCAATAGTTTGTTGGGATTAAATCGATGACCTACTTCCGGTGCCCACATCCCATGCACTCTAAACCCATACTTTTGACCTGGCCCAATTCCTGGTAAATAACCATGCCAAACAAAATTGTTTTTTTCTGTCAGAGGTAAGCGAATTTCTTCGTCATCATTATCAAATAAACAAAGTTCTACCCCTGTTGCATTTTCCGAAAATAAAGCAAAGTTTGTTCCTTTACCATCCCAAGTTGCACCTAAAGGATATACTTTACCTGGCCATAAAGTTACATACATAAGTAAATCTTGAATGATTTGTTTTCCGGTAAATAATTGATTTCGACTTTTTTGAATAATTAGTTAAAATTGAAAGTTACTAATAATTCGTTAAAATCACTAACATTTAAATCTAACTGATAAATAGTGTTATCTGCTCTATCATTAGCAATATAAATTTTTATTCCTTAAGTCAGAAAAAATCCAGATTTCAAGCGATCGCACAGCGTAGGGTAGTTGTAGAAATTGCGATCGCTTCGGCAGGACTAACCCCCGTGGAGATTGAAAATTAATATAAATGTCATGTACGATACATTCATATTTTACAATTGTGTGCCAATACGCTATTCCACATCTATCTTAGGTTAAGTTAATTTACCAAACTATTCCACCGATTGGGGGATGTAAAAAAAATATCTTGTTGTTAGTTTATGTAATAGCTGAATCAACTACAAGCTGAAGATAAAAACCATGAGTATCGAAAAAAGAATAGAAGCTACTGCAAAAAATATTGAAGGAAAAATTCAAGAGGTTGTGGGTGAAATAACTGGTAATCCACAAGACAAAGCTGAAGGACAAGCAAAGCAAGCTGAAGCCCAAGTTTCTCACACTGTAGAAAACATTAAGGATGAAGTTAAGAAAATTGTAGAATAATTTAGCTAGTGCAGTGTCAATACGTCTGGCTTTGTGAAAAATTGTAGGTTGGGTGAAGCAAAGCGTAACCCAATAAGATATATGAAAATAAAAGCGAAATAAGATATTCAATTCAATACGGTTCATTACAGCAGTTTTGATGTATTTGAACCACATCTGTCGTAAGGGCACAGCAATGCTTTGCCCCTATTACGTTGTACATTAACTAGTTATTTGTCAATTTAACAAAATATTATCACAATATTCTAAATACCTAAAACTGTGACATAAGCTGTTACGCAGCTTGATTGTATAATACTAGATTAATTACTTAATCTAGTATCAGCCACCTATGCCAGCAAAAAATTATCTTTCCTAAGAGCAGAAGGAACGGCTACTAAAAACACTAAAAGAGCATGAAAATCCCTACATAAGAGAAAAGATTCTGATTTTATTGTTGATGAATAATGGAAAAACTTATCAAGAAATTAGTAAGTTTTTAAATATTGCATATCCAATCAGTAGCGTATTGGGCAGTACATGGAGATATAGATAATCTAGAAAGTTTTTTAGATGGAAGAAGGAAAGGAAGCTTTGGTAAAGTTACTAAAGAATATGAAGAGATGTTATTAGAGGTAATTGAAAAAGAACCAGCAAAGTCTTGATAGGAATTTGGTCGATGGACAGCAGCAAGGCTAGCAACTTACAGCACTTACGGCAGCTATGAGGTACATTCTCAAATTTAAAAGCTTTGATAGGAGAGGGCGAGGAGAAAAACTGTATTGTATAATAACCGGAAGCGCTGTAAGTTAATGGTAGTAAGCTTATGGGGTGGTAAGCCCTCGTTTTAGGGCAATAATGGTTGCTTGGGTGCGGTCTTTAGCCCCCAACTTACTTAAAATTCGGTTGACAAACGATTTGACGGTGTTTTCAGTAATTGTTAAGGCAACACTAATTTCTAAATTGCTCATGCCTTGAGCGACTAATTGCAGGACTTCCAATTCGCGATCGGTCAATTCTGGATTGTTCATGCGCTGCACTAATTTAGCGCCAACATGGAGTGGAATATATTGCTGACCGGCGTGAACAGTGCGAATCGCGCTTCGTAGTTCACTGGGTTTAGAATCGAATGGCACTAAGAAAAGCTCTAAGGTATGCAGAATAAGGGTTACAGCTTTTGAT
>NZ_JABXKK010000076.1 GCF_017115045.1 Nostoc sp. NMS8
CTAAAATTCTATCCCAAAAATAGTACCTAAAAACAGACACCTTGAAAGGGCTGGTTGGCATTACTCGAACCTTGCACCTAGATGGATTAAATCTTACCCTGCCTCAGATAGTGCCACTTTGTTTCCAACTTGATTGCTGATATTGCTGATCAGGCAAGTCCGCCTGTCAACAGGGTTTGAGACGCGCTAACCCTGCTTAAGTACGGTTCAGAGGCGCTGTAGGCGCTATGCGACCACAAGCTTAAGGCGATCGCATGATTCATACTTTGATTCAGCAACGCCGGAGTAGGAGATATTTTGACAATTTGCTGGAGTTGGAATTTCTCGAAATTAAGCAAAAGAGGCAAATTATCCAGCACTAATAAAAAATTGACAAGTTCATCAAAAGATTATTCATTGCAATCGCAGCTTACATTCTGTAAATTTTAAAGCGTAAGAGATATTCCTGTTAAATTTTTAGTTTAACAATATTTAGAATGTCTATTTTATAAAAAACTTCTAATATTCACACTAATTCGAGGTTTATGCCAAAATAGTAAATTTCATGAAATTAAATATTAGGCTTTTGTAAAAATCATTGATTTTTAAAATTGGAGATTTAAAAAGCTAGTTTGCCCATTTAGAATGCTGACCAAAACTTTACTATTAGTAGAGGGCTAATGTTTAATTTGCTTCTTGGTTATGTTGAAATAACCGTTTATTTAGCATTTGCTTGGTCTTTGTTGAAGCAATGGTTATTTTTCTTGATAGATGATAAATAAATGAACCGAGAGCAGCGCTTTTTATCTAGAATAATTTTAGTGTTAATAACTATTTTCTGGCCCATAGTAGTACCATTAGCTTATATATAATTACTAAAATTTCATCGTAAATACAACAAAAAAATTAATTTGTTGAAATATTAAAAAAGTATTTTCAAGGTGTAAATTGATCATTTAATTGCTGAAATATTTGCAATAGATAATGTAGGGCTTTTGATTTCTCAAATCATAATTATCAAATTTTATCAAAATGAAAACTAAACTAAAGATATCGCTGCTTGTATGGAATTTGTCTACCAATGATGGTTTTATTCGAGCATCTTTGCTAAAATCAGCGTTAGAAAAATTGGGTTATGAAACAGAAATATTAGGATTTTTATTTAATAAAAATCTCTCTGCTGCCATTCCATCTGATACGAAAGTTTTTGCTATAGAAGGTGCAAATTATCCGAAATTTTTTCAAGCAGCCAAGAAAGTTTTAAAACATATTGATGGAGATATAATTTATGCAATTAAACCACAGATACCGAGTTTTGGAGTAGCACTGTTAAAAAGCTTATACAGCAGAAAACCAGTGATTTTAGATATAGATGATTGGGAACTTAGCTGGCATGGTGGTGATAACTGGCGTTATTGTCCGACACTGAAACAATTAGCTAGGGATTTATTGAAATCAGACGGCGCACTCAGGAGCCCATATCATCCTTTGTACGTTAAATGGATGGAAGGTTTGGTAAATCATGCGGATGCTGTGACGGTGCATACTAAATTTTTGCAGCAGCGTTTTGGTGGTATGTTGGTTCCTAACGGCAAAGATACCTCCCTATTTGATCCGGCTCGATGTAATACTGATTCCAGTAGAAGTCGCTATAATTTATCTGAATACCGAATTTTAATGTTTCCTGGCGCACCTAGACCTTATAAAGGTTTAGAAGATGTTCTCATAGCGCTAGATAAAATTAATCAGCCAGACTTAAAATTAGTGATTATTGGTGGCAGTCCTTATGATGATTATGATCAACAACTTCAACAAAGTTGGGGACGCTGGATTATCAAACTACCAAAGTATCCAGTTGATGCCATGCCGGATCTTGTTGCTGCTGCTCATATTGTTGTCGTTCCCCAGCGAGATACTCCAGAAACTCGTGCTCAATTCCCTTTGAAGTTGACTGATGGAATGGCAATGGCTAAACCTGTATTATCAACACGTGTTGGAGATATTCCCGAAATTTTAGGTGATACTGGTTATTTAGTTGAGCCTTCTTGTCCTGAACAAATTGTTAAACAAATTCGATTGATATTTGAGAATTTAGAGTCAGCAAACCAGCGAGGTATTAAAGCCAGACAAAGATGTGTAGAAAAATATAGTATAGAGGTTATGGCTTCTAAACTTGCACCGCTAATTACTAGTATCCAGGCTCCAGGTTGATAGCTAAAAACGTAAATGGTTCTCTTTTGAAGATTTCATATTTCCAGCCACGTTCTAACCACTCCACACCAGTGCAATAACCGAAAGCTTTGGCCGACTTAACATAGACTGTGGTGTTGGCGCGTGCTAGTTCTTGCACATTTGATATCAATTTTGATAGCAATAAACTGATTATAGATTTTTCAGGAATTTGGTGTTGGAGTTGTGAATCTATATAATGCTTCAATACTATATCCAAATGACATTCATTTCTCCACATGCAAGATGGGAGAATAAAGAAATTGGGGTGCAGACCGTGAATAACAATAATCGGTGGTTTTCGTGGTTGAGTTGGGGTCTAGTTGCAGTATTAGCGGTGTTCTGGTGGGTGTGGTGGATATACTTTCGTCCTCTCTCCTACGCTAATCCCTGGCGGAGCCTCGGACTGCATGGCACGATTTTGTTAGGAAGTATCTTAGTGTGGATTAGTAACTATTACCGTCGTGGAAATGAACCAGGTCGTTGGTGGTTCTGGGCATATTCGGTCATTGTTGGCTTTAGCATTCCAGGCTTTATCGAAGATATCCTTCACGTCAATCATGTGAGGACTTTATCATCGTTGTGGGAAAATGTCCTTTTGAGCTTTGGATTATTGACGGCGATTGGGTTGGGCTTCCTTGCCCAAAGAAGATGATACAGAGGCATTCAAAGCCATTCAAAGCCAGCTTTCAGAAATGGCAATCGCTTTGGTATTTGGCAGCTTCCTCAATTAAAACACCATCTAAATCGCCGATTGCATTTTCAAATTCAGCTTCAACGAGCCTTGGGTAGCAGGACTTTTAAGGCACAAGCCTTGAGAAAAGATACCAGCCGTCACAGCCAAGGGCCATTTTACTAATTAATCAGCGGGATTCAAGCCAGTGTAATTACTGAGAAAAGGGAAATGTTGAAGAAGAAAAAACTTTTCCCCACAATGCCAAGAAGTCAAGAAGTCTATTTTTTACTAACTCAAGCAATATGTAATGCAAGTTTTGCTCAGAAATTCTCGAAAAAATTGCGTTAGATACTGCTTCGATTAAGGCTGACCAAGGAAGTCTTGTTTACCTAGTTCGACACCGCAGTGTCTGAGAATGTTATATGCTGTTGTGACATGGAAATAAAGGTTTGGTAAAACAAAATAGAACAGATATGGCGTTCCTTGAAAAGAGAGAGTATTGTCACGCATCTGTAGGGTAATTTTTCTCTCTTCTGAACCGTCAATTTGCTCCGGTTTAAAAGTATTTAAATGAGAGATAGTTTTTTGAATGCGATCAATAAGTTGAGGAAATGTAGTTTCATTATCCTCGAATTTAGGTGGTTCTATTCCTGCTAACCGTGCGGCACCTCTATTTACTATGTCAGAGGCAGTTTGCACTTGTTTTGATAATGGAAACATATCTGGCGATAGACGACTATTAATCAACACAGAAGGATCTATCTTTTTAGTTTCTGCATAAGCAGAACCTTTTTCAAGAATGTTTGTAAGGTTATTCAGTGTGCGAATAGACACGGGTATTAAAGCTTGGTACATTGAAATGGTCATTGAGATTTCTCCAGAAAAAGTTCAAACGACTTTGAGCCGCCCCATCTAATATTAGGGGGTATTGACTGTGATATTGTGTCAAAGAATATGGAACCTAATTTAGTCACAGATCCAAAGATACTAAATGTTTTCCCATAGTTAATAATCCCTGGATGCTGGATAAGAGTTAGTCCTTTAAGTGTTCAGTATATTAAGATACGCTATAATAATATATACAGAAGTTTTTGGAGATGCTGGGGAAGCCCAAACGTGCTTATTTGACAGCTTTGGAAGAAAAACTGGTGAGGGTTTTGGAGTCGGAAATTAGAGACTAATGCAACAAAGAAACTATGTAAATAATTTAAGATTATGTAATAATTCTACCCAAATGCTTGAGTATTCTTAAAACTCCAGATAAATTGTTAAGATATTGGGATCGGGTTGCAAAGAGATCGGAAATACCAATAGACTCAAAAATAATCTCATTAACCCCTACTTATTGATAAAGATTTTAGTGATCGCTCTTAATTCGAGCGAGGAAAACCCAAGCGATCGCTCCTAGTGACTTTTCCTCTAAGAATTTTATTTGATAGTTACTTTCTGCCCCGCTCTTGAATTTCTTGCTGGCGCATGGGCATAGCGTCAATTTGCTCAAAAACTGCTGTCGCTGGGACAGGTTTTGTGTCTTGGCGCTTAACACCACCATCTTTGCCTACCAAAATGACGCGAAAATTTTCTCTATCAACCCCAAAGCGATTTCGCAACTTGACAGCAGAAGATTCATCTATTAACTGTCCGTTGGCATAGCTTTTATCTGTTGCCAAAACCTGAACGAGAACTAAATCCCGGTCTGTAAAACCGTTTTGGTGCTGGTTAAATAACTGCATCTGTTGTTGATAGGTATAGTTATCAACCGATGGTGCAAACACTAGTAACACGCGGTTTTGCCATTTTTGGGAACTAAGGTTAAATGAGGACATTTTGATGGCTTGGGTTGAACTTGGGAGAGTACCAGCAATGCTGACTGGTGACACGGCTGTACAGGCGGTGAGAGTAAGGGCAATTAATACTGACTTATTCACGCTCTTTGTTGTTGTCTTATTCCATCATCTCAAGCTATCATCAGCTTTCCTACTCTGACTCTATCTGGTGGTTTGTTTTGGGTATTAGGTAGAGGTAATGCAACTTTTCCTCCCTGGAATTCTTAAGTGCGATGCCTGCGGTGTTCTCGTTGCCATCGCACTTAAGCGGTTCCCATTCAGATGAGGTACAACATTACATCTCCTCTAGTCTGTATTTTTTAGAGATTCAAACTAACATTGGCACTTTTTACAAGATAAGAGTAACCCAAAGACCCGTTATCAAGCGAGTAGCAGAAGTAAAAATTAATTTAATTGCTCACTATTGAATCAAAATTATACAAGATTTCACTTTGTTGGAAAGGCTTTTTTGAACCCCTTGCTCAACTTTGACAATCAGTTTGTCAAAAGCCTGTTGATCTGCTGTGAGTTGTTCTTGAATAACTTTCTCTAACTGCGGCTTTATTTGCTCACACATATCCTCAATTTTTTTGTCACTTAAAAAACTAGAACGAACCCAACTAGGTACATCCACATTTGTCTTGATTACTTCTTGAACACTCTTGCGATTTAACTCCATTCCTGCCGCCATAACCGAAGCCCCATATACTAATGCAATAGGCCAGGTTAAGTGTCCAGTTAGGATTAGAGTGATTATGCTAGCTACAGTACCTCCACCAATTACTACATTGACGATAAACGCCACTGTTTCAGCAAGGATAGCATCTCCAATTCGTAGCTCTGGGTTAACAAAATTTGGGTAAATGCTATCCTCAAACCTTAAGCTGCTTCTAGGTATCTGAAACTTTCGACATATTGGATCGGTTTGTGCAGCTAAATCTGGTTGAATTTTATTGCTAAACCAAAAAGCGCATTGATGATTAATTATCTGCACAGCGAGATCGCTTTTGAGCCACTGTTCTGCACGACTGATTAAAGATGTTTCCAAATCTGCTAAAGTCCGTATTTTGTTTTTTTGCCAATCTTTTAAACCTGGTTTAACTGCGTTAACAATCAAGCCATCAGTCAAAGGCTTAGTTAATGATTCGATTAACTCCGGGATATGTGTCTCAATCAAACCTTTAAGCTGATTCGAGGTAAATAGTTTGTTGACTTCTTGTTTAAAAGCAGCAGCACGCAGATCCCATCTTCCTACTCGTGCTAAACCCAGTGCAATGCACCGTTCCGGTTCTGGATCAGGACGGAGCAGCGTTTCTGGTTCGGGAAACATTTCCTGACAAAGAAGGTGGGTAAACTTCATGCGAGATGCGCCGCCAGTCATCAGCACAAGTTTCGGCACGATTCCAAGTTTTTCCAACTTTTCTTTTGCCTCATTTAAAGAGTCGCTAAACGTTTGAATCCAACTATGAAGCCCTAGCTCAGGTAAGGGTTCATTTAAGATTTCCTCCATCATCAATTTATTTACTTGGGGAATAAAATAAATTTGCTCGTTGATAGACTCAAACCCACGCGCAAAGGATTCGGGATCGTTATATAACTGTTCATTAGAAAAGTAGTCTTCTTTAGCTTTGCGGCAAGCAAGTTCACAACGAGCTTGGTGATGGGGATATTCCTTAAATACTTTTTCGAGTAATGCTTTTTGTTCGTGGTTGGCCAGAGTCCGGGCAAAAATAGCCTTGTCAATTAGGGATGCTCCCAAAGTATTACTCCCGAAATCTATCGGGATCTCTTCTAAGGTCTTAACCAAAGTAAAATCTGTGGTTGAAGAACCAATATCGACAATTAGCACCGATGCAACTAATTTGTCATACTCAAGCTTCCCGGCTTCCTTGGCTTGCATGAAAGCAGCCCGCGATTCGGGTACAACATTAAGTTGGGGAATGCCAGCTTCTTGAAGTAGCTTTTGGTATTCTAAGCGATCGCTAACTGACCATCCTGAAGGGCAACCGATGTAAAAATAGCTACTTTCTCCACCTTCAAGTTGTTTGCTTTCTTTCAAAAGGCGGTAGTAGGTTGCCACAAAAGTGCTAATTGTTTCCCGATATTTGGGATCGTTGTTGGGTTTTTGCTTAAAAGAAATTGTCAGTTGGGTAACGCCAGCTTGAATTAATGCTTGTTCCCCGACAAGGTAACCAAGTTTAGGATGCCAACCAAGAGCCGTAATTTGGTTCTTCTTGTTATTAATTTCCAGCATCTGGGGGGGTTCGATGCTTTCCACTATAGCTTTAGCTACAGCCGTCTCACCGTGCCCCAAATCAAAACCGATTGTTTCTAAAATTTCCATACCCTTATTGTCTATTATTCTCTAGAAGAGGAATATGCTGGCTCAATTACCCGACCGCGCCTAATTAAGCGATCGCCTTTTAACAAAGCAGGAGTTAGAGTTACGTAATCTTTGGTATCGGGGTCGATACTTGGCTCAAAGTCAAAATAATTGCGATCGCTATCAGGGTCATTTGGTCGGTAAATTTGAGTGTTAATTCCCTGAGACATTAAAATCTGTGGCAGAAGTTTCGCCAGTTCATGAGCCATTTGGGGTTTATCAAGTTTTGATGCGCCCATTAGCCTTTGCAGAAAATTCAATAGCTCTGGCAGTTCTTCTATTGCTAGGTCGCTTTCATGTTTATTCGATTCTTCTACTCTAGCCACTGCTAGGTCAATCGTGTTGAGAGCATCGCCAAGGTGATCTAGAAATACTTTGCTATCAACTCTGAGAAGAGGTTGAGGTAATTCTAATACTTCTAAAGACATATAATTATTTTGCTGGTTGTTTAAGTCAAGTTGAAGCACAACTTCTAGCCCCAGAAGTATAGAGGTTAACAAGATAGCCATCCATGCACCTGGGGTATTTTTAGTTAAAGAAAATAACGAACTTAAGATGCCTATATAAATGAGTCCCTGTAGTACTTTCAGAATCAGTTTGCTGGGAAGAAACTTTGTACCTGGGTTGGTAAATTGCTTTCGCTCTGTTGGAGCGACTTGAGAATAGTTAGCCGCAGCGAGAGTGGCAATGGATTGTCGGAGTGTATCCAGAAAAAAGTTAGCCAGACGAACTTGAGCCAGATTAAGCTTTTCAATGTAAATTCTTTCGAGATGATCGATTCGGTTCTGAACCAGCTTAACTATCTCCTCAATATTGGTTGTGTTATCAATATCTGTCTGAAGTTGGTTGCGTTCTTCGCTAAAAAGTGAGCTTATGGTTTTCATTGCGTTGGCTAAGACTTTAACGTTACTAATAGGAGTGAAATGAACAAATAACTGTTCATTTCACCCTGTAATAAGATGATGACCTAATTAATTCATAATTGATAATTATGGGAAATCAGGGATTTAAACCCCAACTAAAACAGGACTGCTTGTAGAAGCACCGTGTACAATGCTTTTTAATTATGAATTATGGATTAATAATAATGAATTAGATTGGTTGCAAATTACTATCTTACGACAAGCGTGCTGCAAACTTTCTAGGTGCAATTTATCTGGCTGCTTCTGTTATTTGGCTCAATTGATGACATGCCCTAGAAAGTATTTGAAAAATCAACTGCCTTTGCCCTATTTAGATCACTTAGGCGCACGGAAACCGGCAACTTGTGCTGTTGCCGGGTCTTTAAAACAAATATCCGGTTTGACTTTTTCGTAATCTAAGGTTTTGGGAAGGTGATAAATGTTGCCTCTCTTATTCGTAATTTTGCCTTTTACTGGTGCATCACTTGGGCAAGTTGTTTCGTTTTGTGGTTTCACCCCGATATTTTGTGCTGCTGCTAAAACTGCTGCTCTATTTGCCGATGCTGGCTTCTTAGAGCTAGAAGTTGTATTTCCACTAGGGATAGGACTAGAGGTGGGGCTGGAGGCAGGACTAGATGCAGGACTAGATGCAAGACTAGGTGGAGCAATCGCAGTTGGTGTTTGAGGCGTAGTGGTAGTAGATTCTCCCGGTTTTTGACCACAACTACTTATCATCAGCACTGTACCTAACGTCAATACCATGCTCAGTTGTCGAGGTTTTAATTGATTGCCCGTTGTCATTAATTCTTGCTCCTCATCTTAAATATATTTAATTTCCTGTATTTTACGCGATACTAACTTGATCGCTCTGTACATCAGAAGCCCCACTCACTCTGAAGGCTGTATCCACTAATTGTGCTAATATCTCTCCTGTGGGTACTTCTCCCTCGAAAACTACGCTACTTCCCAACTGAGCAACATAGACAGAATCAATCTCATCAAATCGTGAGTCTTCATCAAAAGCTAGGGCCACTCTTTTAGCTAAACCACTTTGATCGTATTCCCCATTTAGTCCGACTCGAAGAGGGGAATGGTTTCTCCCGACTCGGAAGAATAAGCAATTAGAGTCGGATCTGGGTTAACTTGAGCATCTTCTGGTAATTCAAGTCCAAACAGTCTTTGTAACCAACCCATGACTGTAATCTCTCTGCGAATATAGATTTAAATACAGTTAATTATTGCACTCATCTGCGCTCTGAGCGTTCAACAGCAGTCTTACAGTTGTTTCATTCGCTCACGGTCAGATTTGAGGAGCAGATCAATGAGCCTAATTGTATTGCCATCGCCACCACTAATACTCTGTTTCCCTGTTGTTAGCCACCATCCCTCCATAAATTTAGTTCGCCATAAACATTGATATCAAATGTAAATTCAATATCAATGTAGTTCTTGCGATATCCTGTGGGCAAAGGTGCAAAAGGTGCAGCTCGCTGTATCGCATTCATTGCTACTTCATCAGTCACACGAAATCCAGAGGTTTGTACAATATTGAGATTATTAACTTCACCTGAACGATTAATAGTGAAGTTAAGCACCGTTCGCCGATTAGACTGGCTCATTCCTGGTAGCCACTGCTGCTGAACGCGTTGCTTTAATTTGTTTAAGTAAGAGGTGAGGTCTACATCTTGACTGCTGGCATCAACACCAGAAGTCCCAATGCGATCGCGGTTGGAATTAGGCACAGCTGCGAGTTGATCGCCGCGATAATTCTGACTAGATACTCCCACAGTACCACCCAACAAACTTGCTGCACCTGTTCTTAAAGATGACTCAGCTTGAGGTAGTGTTCGCCCACTAAATCCAACTATCGACTGCCCTAACTTGTTAGGATTCCTGGGTACTGGTAGTGTCGTAGCTCTTTCAAGTGCTGTTTTTCCCAATTGGGCTGGCGGTGGCGTAGTCATTGGTGCTACCGCAATTTTCTTAGAATTAGGTACTTGTGCTTTGGTTGCAGGTGCTGACGCTATTTGTTTTGGATTAAGTACTAAAGGTGTTGTCAAAGGCGCTGTTTTAAGAAGCGGAACTGGCTGTGGCGTAGTAATCGGTGCTACTGCAATTTTTTGAGAGTTAGGTACTTGTGTCTTGCTTGCAGATGCTGATGCCGTTTTGGGAGATTTGAATTGCGGTTGTTGACCAAATCGATTTGGTAATTCCGTTTTCTGCTGCTGCCGTCCTGTCTGGAATACCTTGAGAGGAGATGAGGCTGTTAAGTCAAAAGAACGCTCATTATCGGCTTTCTGTCTTGCCAGATTCCCTGACTTCACCCCCAAAACAGGTCTTTCTGGCAAAGCTTTACCACCGGCAAGAGAATTTTTGGTAGCCCTCAATGAGGAAGGAGGAGTTATGTCTGTTTTTTGAGGAGGAACTTCAACTATCTCAATTGGAATCTCTTGGCTAATTTCTTGCTTCGGCTCATGCATCAAAACTCTGTACCAATATTTGCTCCACACTAAAAAAATAGAGTGTAGCAAGATAGAAGTAACTACACCTTGGAGCATATTGAGAGGGCGCACACTCCGATGGTACAGAAATTTATCAGATGAAGCCATGTGATTGTACTTTCTTTAATAGCATCCTTAGCAGTCTATTTATAGAGTACAAGTTTTTGTTATTTTCGGTTGTCTATAATTCCTCGTACAAGGGCATCAAGGAGAAATTTGAGCGATTGCACCGTGTTCAACCCGGATTTCTCACCACATCTCTGAAAGTCTGTGCTTGTGCAGGGGAACAGGAGAGAGTTCAAATACCAAGTTCTTTCCCCTCTGCCCCTTCCCTCAAGCTTGTGAGAAATGCGGGTACACCCCATATTTTTATACCCTTTCCCTTTCTATATTTACAGACAATCCATAAGTCAAAAGTGACCGAATCATCTTTGTATCTTGTAATAGTATGGGTAGTTTTATAGCTAATACCTGTGCTTTTACTAAAATTTCAGCATAATTTCTAGTTGACAAAAGTAAGATTATCTTAACCTCTCAACGATGCCCACCATGTGATTATTTTGGGCTTTATTGAGATTAAAGTGTTCTTATTGAGCGGATGCGTTTGCCCGAAACTAGGGTAGACTATGACGTTCAAAGAAATTCCAAATCGTCAGAGTTGAGTCCAAACCCAGGTTGTTATTGAACTTGTTAATATTTTTATCACTAGAAGTACCACCGTACCAAAGATGTCCTCCATTAACTACAGCCAATTCTAAAACCTCGGAACCAGCGCTACAACCGGAGTAGGAATAGGTTTTAATTCTATCGCTACTGCTTTGATTGTTAAGGGCAAATCCTACATCGTTTGCAGTATACTTGGGACATTGGTTGCGATCGCGCCAAAAATTTACTACTTTCGGAATCGAAACGAGCGCTCCTTTTTGAGTTTTTTTGTCGCCCTGATAATGTACAGATTGGTCGTTTGTGCCGTTAATCATCAATATTGATACAGGGAGAAGTGGTCGGCATGTTTGTTCAAGTCGCATTGGCAGAGAACCAGCAACAGAAGCAAAAGCTGCTATCTGATCAGATAGTTGACAGGTCAAAGCCTGAGTTAATATTCCACCCTTAGAAAAGCCAGTAGCGTAGATTCTACGCTTATCAATATTTCTAACTTGCTGTAAGTGATTAATTAAATTCTTCACAAAAGAAATATCATCAATATTCCTTTTGCCCTTCTTTCTGAGGCTCCATTTATGGTCAATTCCATCAGGATAAACTGCAATAAACCCTTTTTCTTCGGCTAATTCATTAAATCGAGAGACATTACTAATTGAGCGCCCGCTACCATCGTCGCCATGAAATACTAAAACTAATGGCATAGGACGATTAGAAGAATAAGACTTGGGTGTGTAAATATAGTAAGTACGCACAGCACCTTGCTCAGTTAGTTCGCCATTACTATCACCCAAAATAACTTGGGATTGTCGGTCAGTTATTTGCTCTGCTTGAATTGATTCGCAAGCTGTTACTAAACTAATTAAGGTAAAACAAGTAAATATTCGCTTCCAGAACCGAAAACTTAGATGAACATTCACGGTAAATAAAATTTGCTAAAAGTATAAGTATCTTGTTTTTTATGCTGTTATAGATAACAAAATACATCTATTCACTTACTGTTTACCTCACACGAATGGCTGAATAATTGCCCAATTACAACTAGTACAACTCTAACTACAGATATAATCTAGTACTCCTGGGGGAGTTGGGGTGCGACGCTTTTCCGTTTTCCTCTCTCCGAAACCCACTGTTAGGTCGCTTGAATGGAGGGCATCACAGAATAGCCCGCACTTCTCTACTAGACGCTCTTGCTTGCTTGTCTAGTAGGGGGTACGACAAAGCTCAGTGACCGTGGTAGACATCGCTCTTTTAAACTCGTTAACAGGTTTATCTCATTTCAAAATGAGGTTGCGATCGCCTTTTGGCTATGCATTAGTCACATGTTTCTTAACAAAAGAGTAAAAGGCTAGAAAGTATATATAATAACATTCGTGATAGGTTAACAGAAAGTACCTTTTGTCAATCAGTTAAAAGACTCAAAATATCCTTGAGCAGAATGATAACCGTGTATATAGCAGTTGCAAATCTGGCCTAAACCCCAGTGGAGACACACTGTTAGTTCTAGCTCGCTAACCCGAAAAATCTGTTGACTAACCTGATTTTCTGGATAATATCAATCAATTATTATGTACTTATTGACAAAAGCTCTATAGTTTTAGCCTCTCACAGATGGTCAACCCCAAATGCTCCCATCAAAACTTACCTCCACAGTGGCTCTCTCGTGCTGAAGGTAGCGCGATGGGAAAAGCCCTGCGGGATCGAGTGCCGCGATCTAGCCATCAAGAGTGGAAACCTGCCTTTAATCGTCCTGACTCAGTTGCGCTGCTGGAGGAATCCAACCAAGGAAGATTGCTGGAATTAGTACCCATTCGCTACGGACGAATGCTGAAATCTCCTTTTGCATTTCTGAGGGGGGCAGCCAATATCATGGCAGCCGATCTGAGCGAAACTCCCAAGACTGGAATCAAAGTTCAGACTTGTGGAGACTGTCATTTGTCCAACTTTGGTGGATACGGTACACCAGAGAGAAATCTCGTCTTTGATGTCAATGACTTCGACGAAACCCTTTCAGCTCCTTGGGAATGGGATGTTAAGCGTTTAGCTGCAAGCATTGTGGTGGCAGGTAGATACCTCAAACTCTCAGAGAAAATCAGTCGGGCAGCAGCGATGGCATCTGTGCAGTCTTACCGAGAACATATAAATGACTACGCCCAAATGACTGCTCTGGAGGTATGGTATGCCCACATTGGGGTGGAATCGCTACTTAGCTTTACTACTCACGCCAAAGAACTAAATAAAGTCAAAAGTGAAGTGAAAAAAGCAAGGGCATTCAAGCCTATTTTGGATCTGCATAAATTAATCGAAACGGTGAAAGGAAAGCGCCGTTTTATTGACAATCCTCCCTTATTATTCCATCCGTCACCTGGAGATCCACAAGCATCAGAGATGTTATCCGTTTTTCATAAATATCGGAAAACCCTACGTGAGGATTCCCGTATTTTATTAGACCAATATCAGATTGTTGATGTAGCAATGAAGGTAGTGGGTGTTGGCAGTGTCGGGACACGCTGTGGTATTGCCCTGCTGGTGACAGGGGATAATGACCCTTTATTTCTACAAATTAAAGAAGCTCGTGCTTCAGTACTGGAACCCTATGCCGGGAAAAGTAGTTATGAGAACCATGCCCAACGGGTTGTAGCAGGACAGCATTTGATGCAAGAAGCAAGCGATATCTTCCTGGGCTGGACAAGGGGCGATAGTGGGCACGACTTCTACCTGCGGCAACTCAGAGATATGAAAACTTCCGTCGAGATTGAAGGAATGTCGGAGACGGATTTGAGGGGCTACTGCCATTTATGTGGTTGGGCACTGGCGCGGAGTCATGCCCGTTCGGGGAATCGATTCATTATTAGTGGTTATCTTGGTCAAAGTGACACATTTGATCGGGCGATCGCTAATTTTGCAGTAGCTTACGCCGATCAGACCGAGCGGGATTACAAAGCACTAGCTGATGCAGTTGCGGCAGGGCAGATCAAGGCAATCGAGGAATAATTTTGGACAAGGATTTGAATCCGAAATAGTAAACTACCCACCACTGAACGGAGTACAGATTTGGTGAGAGTCTCCTGGAGGTTTAGATGAAGAAATTGAACGCAAATACAGCCCAGCATCTAACTAAAAAGCGATTTCGCCTGTTTCAGGGAATTTTACCTTTGGCAGGAGTCACAATTGGGAATGATATCGTTGCGGGTATTGTGCTAGCAGCACTGGGCATTCCTGAAGTCATGGGATACACAAAGATTGCCGGAACGCCCATTGCCACAGGTCTTTACACACTTATTCTTCCAGCCTTGGCTTTTGCGCTCTTTGGATCTTCTCGCCATCTGGTGGTCGCTGCCGACTCTGCAACAGCTGCAATCCTGGCGGCTGGGCTATCAGGCTTGGCAGCGTTGGGGAGTTCGCAATATTTAGCGTATTCAGAATTAGTCGCCATTTTAGTAGCTGGACTTTTACTGTTAGCACGCCTGTTTAGACTGGGTTTCCTAGCGGATTTTCTGTCGCGTACCGTGTTGGTAGGTTTCTTGACTGGGGTAGGAATTCAAGTAGCGATCAGTCAATTAGGTGGATTGTTGGATCTTAAGGTTGGGGGGAATAATCCAATCCAGCAAATCATTAATACCTTTCAAGGTCTGCCCCATGCTAACCCATTAGGGATCGCGATCTCTCTAGCAGTCTTGATTACCATTAAACTATGCGACAGATTGCTTCCAAAATTTCCAGGTGCGTTGCTGGCTGTAATAGTAGCAATTATTGGCAGTTGGCTGTTTAACTTTGCTAGTCATGGTGTTATGGTAGTTGGATCTATCCCCAGCGGACTGCCATCTTTTGGGTTGCCCACTATTGCTCTGAGTGAAATACCACAAGTATTTGGCATTGCCCTATCGTGCTGTATCGTCATTGTTGCTCAAAGTGCAGCGACCTCACGCGCTTACGCCTTCCGATACAACGAGGACTTTCAAGAAAATATTGACCTTGAGGGTCTAGCTCTAGCTAATCTGGCGGCAGGGATGAGTGGAACCTTTGTCGTCAATGGTAGCCCGACCAAAACTGAAATTGTTGACACAGCAGGAGGACGAAGCCAAGTAGCTCAACTGACCACAGTAGCAGTGGTATTAGTAGTCATCCTCTTCTTCACTCAACCAATTAGCTATCTGCCGAATGGGGTTTTAGCAGCAATTGTATTTTTGATTGGACTAAAATTGATTGACATTCAGGGGATGCGGGCAATATTTTCGACCCATCGTGAGGAGTTTTATCTTGCGATCGTTACTACTGCTACAGTTGTTTTTATCGGTGTTAAAGAGGGTATTGTTTTAGCAATTATTTTGTCGCTGATCTTGCACGTGCGTCATAGTTACCGACCGCATTCTGCAATCATTATTCCCGATGCTCAGAGATTATGGCAGGCGATTCCTGTCCGTATCGGCAGTGTATCAGCATCTGGTCTGATAGTTTATCGGTTTAGTAGAGACTTGTATTATGCTAACGCCAGCTTCTTTTCAGAGGAGGTGCAAAATCTCGTGAAAAATGCTGAATCACCTGTGCAATGGTTTATTCTGGAGTCCAGAGCAATTACTGAAATCGACTACTCCGCATCCCAAACGATTCGGGATGTCGTCAAGGAATTATCCCTTCAGAACGTAACTTTTGTCCTGTCCGGTCTGTCACCGGAGGTAAAAGTCCAGTTCGAGCGGGACGGGCTGACAGATTTAATCGGTGCTAATCGGTTTTTTAACCACTTAGAAGAGGCGTTGGCGGCTTTCCACGAAGTTAGCAACCAACAATCAACTTAAAGGAATTACAAGTCACTGTACGGTCGCTCATGAGCGACTAATGGCCAAACTAAGTAAAATTAAGCTAATAGTTGGTAATCAAGATAAAAAAACTCAAAAATGCTTGAGGAAGAACTTAATTTGAAAGATAATTTTCAGGATAAAATGCCTGCGGGTGGTAGTGAGGCGAATAGTTTTGATTGTAAAGAGGCATGGTATCCCGTCCATTACCTTGAGGATTTAGACAAATCAAAACCAACCGCTTTTACAGTATTAGAAAAAGATATTGTAATCTAGTGGGATAGACTTGCTCAATCTTGGAGAAGCTTTGAAGACCAGTGTCCTCATCGTTTAGCACCGTTGTCTGAAGGCAGGATTAGTGATGAAGGGCTGTTAGAGTGTCATTATCACGGTTGGGCTTTTTCTGGAGATGGAAATTGTCAAAAGATTCCTCAGCAAGTCAAAGGTGGAACAGCAGAGATGTCAAAACGCGCTTGTGTGGCATCATTACCGACTATTGAAAATCTTGGACTGCTGTTTGTATACGTTGGGAAGTATGAAAATGCTGCCAAAACCGAAGTTCCAATTATTGAGCCATTAGAAGAATCTCTTGAAGGATGGGTTCTAATTAATACATTTAGGGACGTGCCTTATGATGCGTTAACACTTTTAGAAAATATACTTTATTAAATAAAGGAATTCACCACCTCATGTCAATTCATAATTTTACTCTCTCCCGCCAGTTATCACGCAACTTGTCCATAATTTTGCTGACTGTTGTACTCCTATACGCTGCATCTCGTGTGATACTTCCGGCTCCGGCCACTGATATTTCGACTGCTGCACCGAAGGGAAAGCAAGTAGCGGTTTTTGGTGGTGGGTGCTACTGGGGAATGGAAGCAGTTTTTGAGCATCTATTAGGTGTTTCTGATGTCGTTTCTGGCTTTTCTGGGGGTGATGCAAGAACCGCAGACTATGCGATTGTCAGTGCTGGATTAACCAATCATGCTGAATCAGTGAAAATCACTTATGATCCATCACAAATATCATATAGCCAGCTTCTGAAGGTCTACTTTTTGGTAGCGCATGACCCAACAGAGTTGAATCGACAAGGCCCCGACTCAGGTAAGCAATATCGTTCGGTCATCTTTTTTGCTAACGATGAGCAGAAGCAGGTTGCACAAGAATATATCGCTCAACTCAACAAATCGCGAATCTTCGACAAGCAGATTGTGACAGAATTAGCTACCTTGAAAGGTTTTTATCAGGCTGCGGCATACCATCAGAATTATATAGCACGTCATCCGAGCGATCGCTATGTGGTAGTGAATGACTTGCCGAAATTGGCTAAACTTCAAGCCAAGTTCCCTGATATGTATAGCAAGTAAGGGACTTCCAGAAAATAAAATATGCAGATACCTTTGCTTTATCTTGCAAATTAATTTTGCCCATTTACCCGCTTTTTCTAAAAGTCCTTTGACAAACTGGGGAATGCTTTATGTTTTTGCTTCGGAAAGCGAAGATAGCGCCGAACAACTGGTGTTTTACGATGGGAGCGAACCTTTAGAACCTGCATATTTACCCGAAGATACTCACTTTATTACGGATTGCTACGATAAATTAGTAACTCACCGTCTAGAATTCGAGCTTTTTCCTGATATCCCGCGTTGGGCAACAAATGATTTTTATGAACTCTGCGAACGCCTCAACTTGGACGAACTCAAATTAAATGATTTGTGTAGAACTCTCAGCAAAAACAGTATAGGTAAACTGCTCGGTCATGCTTCGGGGATTGGGCATGATCCACGGGAAGATGCCTATATAGTTAGGGAGGTGAACCCCGAATGGCTTTACAACTACGAGCAACGGCAGACCCTAGACATGACTCACGCCCAGAACTGGCATAACTTGCTGGAAGTCGAGTCTAGCAGAGCAGTTGACCTGATGTTTGGCGATGCTGGCTACTTGCAAGTACTCATTCATGGCGAAGACTTGAAGCGACCGGATTTTTCTACAGTCTACGTGAACCTTGAATCAAGCTGAAGTTTCAGTGCGATGTCTGCCAGAATTCAGGAATTCAAGGCTTTTACCATGCCAACCGCCGATATCTTCTAAATCTGCAACACCCTATAATTAAAATCAGGGGTAACAAAACGGACACTGTATTTCTCTCTACGAGACACTATAAGACAGTACTATGTATATGAAAATACATGTTTCTCTAAGACATACATAAATATAATAGCTCGTACTTATAAGGTATGGGGCAAACAGTCTTTCCCTACACCCCACACCCTATACCCTGTTTGCGATCAATTCAACTACCTACCGAAAAGAGAACAGAGCTGATGTTAGACAACTGGTTGAGCAAAAAACAGATTTGGCTGCTGCGTGGTGTAGTGGTTATGATTTTTGTGATACAAGTCGGAGCATATTTGTGGAGTAGTTACCGAGCAACGAACATCTGCAAGTTGTCGCAGCCTCATTCCCAGTATTGCGATTTGACAGTAGTGCGGAAGTTAAGTGGAGTAGCAGAAGCGATCGCCCTTTCTTGGGATGGTCACACCTTAGTGTGCGGCGGTGGCAAAAGCTTTACTGTCTGGCATCTGCCAAGTCAGCAGCCGCAATTAACCCTCAAAGGACACGCCAATGATATTTATGACCTTGCGCTTTCTGCTGATGGTCAGACTTTGGTGAGTGGGAGTTTAGACAAGACCATTAAGGTGTGGAATTTAGCGACGGGAAAACTCAAATTTACGCTCAAAGGGCATTCTGAAGTTGTAAATGCACTGGTGATCACACCCAATCAGCAAACAATTGTGAGTGGCAGTTCCGACAAGACCATTAAGATGTGGAATTTGGCGACTGGACAATTAATAAGCACATTGGCACAAACACTGGATTCTGTAATAACTTTGGCGCTGAGTCCGGATGGCAAGACTTTGGTTAGTGGCGATTCGAGCAATCACATCACTGTATGGGATCTGGCAACTGGACGAAAACGCACCACTTTCACTGAACATTATGGTACGATATCTGCCTTAGCCATTAGTCGTGACGGTCGGCTGCTCGCTAGTGGTAGTGCCAAGCAGGTAAAAGTGTGGAACCTGACAACAGAAAAATTGTTAGAGGATTTTGGGGGCTTCTATTTTCCGGAGATCACCATCGCCTTTAGTCCTGATGGGCAATCTTTAATTGCTGGTGGAGGATATAAACCATACCGGGTTTGGAATCTGGTAACAGGAAATATGGAAGCAACTCTGCCCGATGTTAGCAACTGGTCGGGGGCAATAGTATTTAGTAGGGATGGCAAGACTTTGTTTAGTGGAACACAGGACGGAATTACGGTGTGGAAATTTCCTGCACCAAGCCACCCGTAAAAGAATGTTTGAAAAGTTATGAGAGTCTTGCGCCTGAGCTATTCGTCTGGTTTTAAAACTGCCAAAGTTTGTGCAAGTGAGAGTACTGCATCTACCAAACTAAAATCCCGTTTGTGTTCGCACAAGAATTGATATACTCGTGGGTTTTGCTCTTGAAAATCCACCAGTGAACTGAAGATTTTATCTGCTTCATTTCCCCGATCATCATTATTAAATGCCAGCCCAATTCTACTGATATTTTCGAGGAATTCTAGTGGCAAGTTATCTGGGTCTCTGCAATTTTATAGTTCCCGAACCACAAGTAAGAATACCATTTTGATAAATCGGATCGCTTAAGTGGATAGTGCCTGGTAATTTATTTTGACATATAATTGCGAAAGTTGTTAGTTCATTTTTAGAATTTTTAGTATTAGGTACAATAAAGATACCACTAACATAACCTATTACTGGTATTTTGACGAACCATCCCTTTTTTACATACTCTCGTCGGGGATTTGCATAATTGAATGCAGAGATCGGGGTTATTTTTATAGAATAGTTATAGTTTTTTGACGAGTTTGACATTTGTTCTTTAAGAGCAATATCTATTTCATAAATAGACTTACTAAAAATGCCATTATGCTCTAAAAAGTATGTCTGCTGACCACGAGTCATCATGCCAATTGAAGCCAGTCCTACTGATGATGTACCCCAATTTTCATTACTAAAATTTAAAGGGAATAAATTATATAGAATTGGTGGCAATATAATCCAGATAACAGGAATAAATGCTAGCAAAAACAAAGCTTTAAATCGTATTTTTTTATCAAATTTTAAGAAAAGATTCATGACTATTTTCTGGCCGAGATAATTTGTTTTGTTGACGAACACTCTGAAGTCTTTAACACAACCTCTTAGTTCAAGTTTTCCCATAGCACAGGCTTTTCTAACAAATTGCTGACCGCAGAGAAGGCGGGGACTCCCGCAATACGTTAAAAAAATAAGCCACCCTCCATTTATCCAAGAATTTAAATCACCGCAACCAGAATTGATGGCGCTTTCTCGTTAGCTGGAATAAAGACCCGCTTGTGCCATTGAATGATTTCAGTAAAACATCCCACAGCCACAAATCTGTCAGCCAACGATAAAGCATTGACTAATTCAATACGGCGTTCGTTGGCGATTGTAGAACAACGCAAAGTTACACCTCCGGGCAACTGAACTGCTCGGAATAGTTCTCGTTGAGTACTAATGAAACCAATGACTCTGGAGAAAGCAGTTTATTCTTCAAGCCTAGTTGTTCGGTATCAAAATTACTCGAACCTAACTTATCCAATAACTCAAAATATATTGGGATAGACCTCTTATCCCAAACTACGCTAATCATTAACAGATTAATACACCCCCAGTTAGTCCGGTCAATCACTACATAAAGAACTTTATTCAAATGTTGCAGCCTGACAGACGAGAGGTCGTTTAACGTCACGATTAGCAAAATACCCTCGCCCCAGTGTCAGATAATGATGAAAATAAATAGCCAACAGTGAAAGATACTGCCCCAAAATCCACGCAGGGGACTCAACTTTAAATAAAAATATCGATGACAAACTCTGTACCTTTGCCTGGTGCGGAAGAGCAGGTTAAATGACCTCCATGCTGTTCCACTACAATCGAGTAGCTAATCGATAATCCCAAACCCGTACCACTGCCCACAGGCTTGGTGGTAAAAAAAGGATTAAATATTCTCTTAAGTGTTGATTCACTCATGCCTAGACCATTGTCAGCAATGCGAATCAGCACTCTATCAGGATGCGGAATTTCAGTGCGAATGCAAATTGTCGGGAGGGAAAATGTTTCACTTGTGATTCCCCAGTTGCTAGTCCCCATTTCCAAAGCATCAATTGCATTACTCAAGATATTCATAAATACCTGATTGAGGGCACCGACATAGCAGTTAACCAAAGGCAGTTGACCATATTCTTTAATCAATGCGATCATTGGGCGGTTAGCATTAGCTTGGAATCGGTGCTGTAAAATTAACAGTGTACTATCAATACCAGAGTGAATGTCCACTGGTTTAATTTCCGCTTCATCTAAGCGGGAGAAGTTACGCAGTGATTCAACAATATGTTTAATACGTTCAGCTCCAGCTTGCATTGAGTCGAATAGTTTAGGTAAATCCTCCATCAAAAAGGGTAAATCAATAGACTCTGCTGTAGTTTGGATCGCCTGCACTGGAGTGGGATAATGTTCTTGATAAGTTTTGATGAGTTTTAACAGACCCTGCATATAAGTTTCTGTATGAAACAGGTTGCCATAAATGAAGTTTGTGGGATTGTTAATTTCGTGAGCAACTCCTGCAACCATTTGCCCCAAAGACGACATTTTTTCTGCTTGAATTAGTTGAGATTGAGTTTGTTGAAGATGGTCTAGGGCGAGGGTCAGTTCAGAATTTTGGTTCTCTATTTTGAGGATATTACCGTAGGAACGAAGGGAAGAAATCACGACTGTAATCAGCTTTTGCCGTGTCAGTTCTGTTTTGAGCCGATAGTCGTTAATATCGTAGTCCAGAATCACCGAGGCTTCCGGTGCTTCTCCAGGCTGACCTGTACGTAAAACAATTCGTACTTGATGGTTGTGCAATTCTGCGCGAATATACTGTACCACCTGTAATCCAGCATCATCTGTTTCCATAACGACATCCAGCAAAATTAACGCCGTATCTGGATGTGTCTGGATTAAATACTTTGCTTCTTTACCAGAGTGGGCATGGAGAAACGTCAGAGGTTTACTCTCAAAAGTGCAATCTTCGAGTGCCAGGATTGTGGCTCGATGGACTAATACATCGTCATCGACGATCAAGACTTTCCAAACTGCTACAGGTGCTGGTGGAGAGTTTGGAACCGCTTGGGAACCCCTATCAACTTCGTTGGCTGCTTGTCCGCCATTGTCATCTGCAAAGATAAACGTATCATCGTTGTCTACAAAGACAAAAAAAGCGTCAGTTTCTGAGTTGGAAACCCTTTGATTTTCGCTGGGCATATTCGATCATCCCTAATTCTGGCGTTCATGGAGTAACCTGTTGCTCAAGTGGAAGGGTTACTATAAATAGAGTTCCCTTCCCCACTTCGCTTTGCACATTAATCGTTCCCCGCAATTTTTGGGTGACTAGATTGTAAACAATATGCAATCCTAGTCCTGTTCCACCGCGATGCCTTGCTGTCGTGAAGAAGGGTTCAAAAATGCGGCTAAGATGCTTTTTGGGAACACCACAGCCATCATCACGGTACTGAACGATGGCTCGATCGCCTTGCTGGAACACCTGAAAGTGCATTTCCCCAGTTTCTTCGGGCTGATAGGCGTGCATGAGGGAGTTCATCACCAAATTGGTGACAACTTGTGCCAATGCACCTGGATAAGTGCTAATGGTTACAGTATCATCGCCAGTTATAGTTACCGTATGTAGTGTTTTTCTTAAATTTGGTGCCAAACTAAAAAGCGTTTCTTCCAGATAAAGTTTAACCCTAATAGTACGTTGCTCCAGGTTGGTTTGATCGACAGCAACCTGTTTGAAACTTTGCACCAACTCTGCGGCACTATTAAGGTTTGTCAAAATAATGTCTCCACATTCTTTAGCAATGTTCAGGTAGTTGGTCAAATCTGCCCGTTTCAGCTGCCCCTGCTCAACTGTGGTGATGAGAGTAGTAGTTTTATCAATGAGGGTTGATACCAGTGTAATGCTAGTACCAACAGGGGTGTTGACTTCATGAGCAACCCCTGCTACCAAGCTACCTAAAGCAGCCATTTTCTTGGATTCCACGAGCTGATCTTGAGTCGTTTTGAGTTCTTTTAGGGCTTGGGAAAGTTGTTGAGTGCGATCGCTAACTTTCAATTCGAGAGTGTTATAGAGATTAGCATTTTCGATGGAAATGGCAGCTTGGGATGATAAGAGCTTGACAATTTCCAACCGATCTGGTGTAAACGCTTCCGTAGCCAGGTTATTTTCCAGATATAAAATTCCCAGCAGTTTACCCTGATGCAGGATGGGATTACACAGTAGGCTTTTGGGCTGGTGCTTTGTGATATAGAAATCAGCCACCAAAGCCGCCTCTATTCTGGCATCAGCGATGACAAGGGATTGTAGACTGCGTTTGACAATGTAAATCAGACTGACAGGAATATCAAAACTCCGATCAATTGGCAGTGCTGGCCCGATGCTGGGTTCTTGTCCTAGTTGGGCGATCGCTTCTACTCGCAAGTCATTCTCCTGCATCAACATCAGCACACATTTACTGGCTCCAGCATTGGTCATAATCGCATTGAGCAAGCCTTGGAGCAATTTGTCTAACTGAATCTCGCTAGACAAGCTCTGGGACGCTTTCAGGATGGTGGCAAAATCCAAGGCTTCAGAGATAGAAGTGCTGCTTGAGCTAGATGTTTGCGTCGGTTGATGAATCGTGCGGGCAGGTATAGCGAGGGCTTCTAAGGGCTGGAGAGTGAATTGCTTTTGTTGCAGAATAGATTGTAATAATTGTGGATAGCGTGTTTCCAAGTCATCGATTTTAGCTTTAGCATCCCAACGAGCATAGCAATAGTAAGCTTCTTGGATGTAAGCTTGAGCCACCTTTTCTTTACCCCAGTTAAGGTAGAATTTTGCTGCCAACTCATTGCTAAGTGCTTCTTCGTTGAGGTAGCCGTTTTCTTTAGCTAATGCAATGGCGCGATCGTAATACTCCATTGCTTTGAGTGTATCTCCTATCACTCGCGCTGTTTCTGCCTCAACTAAATCATATTTGTGCTGGAAGTTGGCTCCAGCACGATAGGCCCAGTAGCGCATAAATTTTTGGTTGTTAGCAACTTGATTTAAGCAACATTCCTGTTGATTGTGATCTGCTGGAGGCAGCAGCGCTTCGCTATCGCAGCTCGAATACTGTGCAAGTAATGACAAAGAGTAGTAAAAGTTATGTCCGGCAACAATTAGTGGACCAAAGGCTCCATCTACAAACTCAGTGGCTTGCTCTGCATTAGTTACAGCCTGTTCATACTTATCAAAAGTATAAAGTACAATTGTTTTGGCTACATATATGGCAAATAGTGACTGATGATTATGAGTGTTATGAAAATGCAGTAGCATTTCCCTCTCATCAAAATCAGTACCAGTCAGGTGAAATTGGTCAGAGGTTTGTCCGAGGAAGTTTAAAGTGAGTTGCCTCCAAATCTGGGCATAATCAAGACAATGCTTTTGTTTAAAGTTTAAAAGTAAATTAATATATTTTGCTTGCCTTTGATCAACAGAATTTAGAGGTTCTCCAATCAGGAATAAATGCATACACTCAGCCATCATTGAATAGCTAGCGTACTCGATGTCTCCGACCTCTAGGCCACACTGCATACCTTCTCGTAACAATTGAATAGTATTTCGACCATGCTCCTTGCAAGCACAGATAAAAGCGCCAAAGAGCATATAAATTTTGGAGCTAAGTTCTTTGGCATGGTATTGCTCTAGTAGCTCTAGAGATATCTGACCTGAGTGATAAGCAGTGTCTACATCTTTGATTACAGCACACAGAAATAAGCCATAGATTCCATAGACAAAAGCAGCCAAGGATGAATGTCCCTGCTCAAGACAAAGATGAAGCATTGTCAGCGCCACTGACGGAAACATCTCCGGTTTGACATGATGAACAGGAGGAGTAATGCTAATCAGCAACCGGAGTGCAGCCAGAGATTCAGGATCGATCATCTCTGGAATATTGGCTAAACTTGTCAACTCTGGTAGCCGTTTTAAATAATTTTCCTGCTCTACATCAGGTAATATCAACGGAATTTTTAACTGCTCTAATGCTTTTAACCCTGTTTCAATAGCTTGAACTTGCCGATCTTGGGCAATATAAATTTGCACTTTTAGCTCATAGGTCTTAATTCTGTCTAACAGATGCGCGGTTTGCTGCAATATCAAATCTGCTAAACTGATAGACTGTTCAAAGTGGGTGTTTAAGTATTCTGCTTCTGCGGCTTCCTCATACAGCGTTAGCGTCAGAGCATACTGATTTTGCCAGCTATCTGCTGCTAGCAGTTTTATTCCTAACATTAAATACTGAACCGCAGCAGTATAGGCAGTGGAAGCCTTAGCTTTCCGCCCAGCTAACAGATTTAACTCAGCTAGTTGATTGCGTTCAGTCTGTTGAGTAATTAACCCCAACCCGATGTTCAATTGACTAACAATCTGAAAAATCTTTTCTTGTTGCTCGTCCGGAGAAATATTATTTAATAGTAGCTGCCCCAGTTTGAAGTGAGTAATTTGTTTCTCATCTTCAGGAATTAAAAAATAAGCAGCTTGTTGCACACGGTCGTGTAAAAACTTATAAGTAACTGCTTGTGAACTTTGCCCTGCAATTGTTTGACTTTCTTGACCCACATAGAATTTGTAAACTTCAGTTTGAGGTAAAATTAACCCCTCTTGTAAAGCTTTCCAGATGGCTGTTGCGGTTTCGGCTTCTGAGGTTTGGGACATATTCGTAGAGGTTGCGCCTCTGGCGATCGCCAAAGTTGCCAAGTCAAATTCGTTCCCAATGCATGCTGCTAATTTCAACACGTCTTGCGTCGCTATTGGCAACTTCTGTAACTGCAATGCCATAAATTCAATAACATCATCGGTGATAGCTAATGCTTTCACTTCTGGAATGTCACACTGCCAATTTCCCCCATCAAAATCAAACTGGATCAGCCCATCTTCATGCAGTGCTTTGAGAAATTGAGTGCTAAAAAATGGATTACCTTTGGTTTTTTGATATACCAGTTTAGTTAATGGTTGGGCAATTTCTGGCGAACAATTGAGGGTATGGGCAACTAATTGATTTAAATTTGCTGTACTTAATGGCGTTAGTGTAACTGTATTAATTGTAACTTTAGCTTTTGCAATCTCTTCTAGTGTTAACATCAAAGGATGAGCAGCAGAAACCTCATTATCGCGGTAAGCTCCAATTAATAATAAATACCCCCCTTCTGAATCATCCATTAGCAACTGCATTAACTTCAAAGATGCTAAATCTGCCCACTGTAAATCATCCAAGAAAATTACCAGAGGATGTTCTTTGGTAGTGAATACTTGGATAAACTTTTGAAAGAGTAAATTAAACCGATTCTGTGCCGCAGTTCCAGATAAATTGGGTGCAGGTAGTTGTTGACCAATAATTTGTTCTAGCTCTGGAATTACCTCAATAATGACTTGCCCATTATCACCCAGCGCTGCTAAGATTTTGGTTTTCCAAGCTGATAATTGAGTATCATTTTCACGGCTTAATTGTCCCATTAAATCTCGAAACGTTTGGACAAAGGCAGAAAAAGGAATATTCCGATTAAATTGGTCAAACTTGCCTTTAATGAAGTAGCCTCGCTGTGCGACAATCGGCTTATGGACTTCGTTAATAATCGCCGTTTTACCAATCCCAGAAAACCCGGCGACTAACATCAGTTCCGTCTGATGATTTGTAACGCGGTCAAATGCTTCTAGCAAAGTTTTCACCTCATCTTCCCGACCATAGAGTTTTTCAGGGATAACGAAGCGATCGCTAACATCCCGTTGCCCAATCGGGAAACTTTCAACTTTGCCCGTTTGCTGGAGTTGATGCAAACAAGTTTCTAAATCATATTTCAGCCCGAATGCACTCTGATAGCGGTCTTCGGCATTTTTCGCCATCAATTTGCTGACAATTTCTGAGAGTATCGGCGCAATTTGGGGATTAATCTCATGCACCAAAGCTGGAAGTTTAGCAATATGGCAATGTACTAACTCCATTGGATCGTTTGATTGGAACGGTAATTGTCCCGTCAGTAACTCGTAAAAAGTTACGCCTAGAGAATAGAAATCAGTGCGGTAGTCTATGCCACGATTCATTCGTCCGGTTTGTTCGGGTGACAAATAGCCGAGTGTTCCTTCTAACACATTGGGACTTTTCAGGGTTTGGGTTTCCCGTGGTAGCAGAGATGCAATACTAAAGTCAATGAGTCTAATATCACGAGTTTTTGGATTAATCAAAATATTGGCAGGTTTAATATCTTTGTGAATAATCCGATGACGAATGAGAATATCTAATATATTGCACAGGGCGATCGCTAAAAGCAAAAATTCAATGACAGTTGGTACAGTTCCCCATTGCTTTAGGGAAATTCCCCCAAAGTCTTCCATTACCAATGCATAGCCATTCTGGTACGTTTCCAAGCTATAGGTTTGAATGATTCCAGGTAAGTTGAGGTTTTTAGCTACGGTGTACTGATTGCGAAATGACAAAAGCTCGATGAAACTGGGGTAAGGATTTTTCAGCAGCTTAATGACCACAGGCTGTTGGTCAGTCTCTCGAACTGCTTGATAAACCAAGGTTCTAGAACCGTTGTAGAGTTCTTCGCTGACTTGATAGCCGGGAATGGTAACTACACTGCTAATCATAATTCTTTTGAATTTTTAAGACCTTAGCATTTAGTATTCCCAAATCCGCCCCCATCAGTGAGAGATCAAGGTAAGTGCATTTTTTCAAGGGTGCGGAAGGTAGGTTACAGCAGTGCTAGTTAAAACAGTAATTTAATTCTGCTGTCTTCCTGTTGGTCGGCGATCGCTGCTTCTGGTACTGGGGGATGAGATGATATCGTGTCCGGTTAAAGACTTATCATAAAGGCCGCAGGGAGCAGGGGGAAAGAGGGTTTTCCGATTTCTGTATTACCTACCACCCCTCAACACCTTTTCATCTGTCAGTTTTAAATCTGGGAAGGTTAAACTCAGACGCGTTTAAAGCCTTTGACTTTTAAAACTTGGATCTATCTAACTTTGACCATCTACCAATTTTTTGATATCTGATAAAAGATTTGGTAGATGTGATTCTGCTTTATAACGTCCTCGACCTCGATAATTATCTACACAAGTAATACCACTAGTGAATTCTTTAATTCCTTTACTAGTTGTGACACGATTCCATCCTAACTCTTGCTCTGCTTTCAACTGTTCTCCGGCTCCAAAGCCTTGTACTGTAAAGAATTGCACTTTTTTATCCTCATTTTGCGGAAAATTTCAATTAGTTTGCGAATTTGGTAGGAAATTTTCAAATAGTCTGCGACAAATTTTCACTTAGTCTGCGACAAAACAAGCCAGAAACCTTATTATTTCGTTGAGAATTTTTCACCTAGCATGCGAACCGACAATGCTTGTGCTGCTGACGGTCTGCATCTAGTTAAACCAATGTTAGATGCTATTAGGTTTGGGGATGAGAAATGGATGATGAAATACAAAGATATTGCTCTATTGGACACAAATCTATACCGCAATAAGTGCTTGATTTTCTTGAAGAAACAGATTTAGAAGAAGTGAGAAGATTAGCACGCTCATCACAGAGGATGGATCACATATCAGCAACGCTACGTCATGTAATTATGGAACTGATTAATTTAGATGTTCCACCTGCCACTGCCAAGAGTTGTGCCGAAAAAGTTGTTGCTTATCACGGAGAAGATGCAGATAAAAAAGTGCTAATTAAAGAGGCTTATAAACTAGCTTTGCTGTGACGGATTTGGAGGAAAAGTGCTGAGTGTTTTGGAGTTGGAAGTTAGAGTTTAGTTATCAATCTCCTATTTCATAAAACTTATTCTGGATTACACAAATAGTAAGTAATTATTTTCATAATGAAAATTGCTGTATAGTTTGAGGTATGCCAGATTATACTCTTAAGAGTTGCTTTATGATTGCTCTACCTGGTATTGCCATCCAAGACAAGATATACGAAAGTTCTAATTCTCTAGTCTATCGAGGCATCAGAGACGATGGAGTAGGGATCATCGTCAAAATGCTAAAGCTTGATTATCCCTCTCCTCAAGAACTAACCCGCTACAGACAGGAATATAAAATTACCCGTTTCCTCAATCTGGAAGGAGTTATCAAGGCATACAGCCAGCAAGACTATCAACGCACTCTGGTGATTCTCTTAGAAGATTTTGGGGGAGAGTCCCTAGAGGAATGGATGCACAAGCGTCCAGATATCTTCTGCCCCATGTCTTTATCCACTTTTCTAGGTCTTGCGATCGCCCTCACAGACATTCTAGGCAGAATCCATGCAGCTAATGTCATTCATAAAGATATCAACCCTGGAAACATAGTTCTTAATCTGGATACTGGCGTTGTCAAAATTATTGACTTTGGAATTGCCACCCAATTTAACCGCACGAATCCGACTTTCAAAAGTCCTCATGTTTTAGAAGGGACACTTGCATACCTATCTCCAGAGCAAACTGGGCGCATGAACCGCTTACTCGATTACCGCACCGATTTTTACTCCCTTGGTGTGACGTTCTACGAACTGCTAACTGGACATCTGCCGTTTTCAACAACGGACATGCTTGAACTAGTCCATTGTCATATTGCTAAACAGCCTGTTCCGCCTCATGAAATAAATACAACGATTCCCAAACCAGTTTCAGATATCATTTTCAAACTGATGGCGAAAAATGCAGAAAATCGCTATCAGAGTGCTTGGGGAATCAAAGCGGATTTAGAAATCTGTGCTGAACAATTAGCACAAATCGGTCAAATCTCTAGCATTCAACTGGCACTTCAAGACATTTTAGGTCAGTTTCAAATTCCCCAAAAACTGTATGGACGGGACAAGGAAGTTGCAATGTTACTGGCCGCGTTTGAGCGCGTAGCGTGTCCAGAGTCAAATCGCGTCGCTGCTTTACCAAACAATTCGGAAACGACTTCGCAAAGGGAACAAGCAGGCAATCCAAAATTCCAAGTCGAAATGATGTTGGTATCTGGCTATGCTGGCATTGGTAAATCTGCGTTAGTGCAGGAACTCTATAAACCAGTCACTCAAAAGCGCGGCTATTTTATCTCTGGTAAATTCGATCAATTTCAGCGCAATATTCCCTATAGCGCGATCGCAGATGCTCTGCAAAAATTGGTGCAGCAATTGCTCAGTGAATCAGACGAACAAGTGCAACAGTGGCGATCGCGCCTGCTAACGGCGTTGGGAAGCAACGGACAACTCATTGTTGATGTCATTCCCGAATTAGAACTAATCGTCGGCAGACAGCCGCCATTACCCGAAGTTGGATCAACTGAGGCACAAAATCGGTTTAACCTTGTCTTTCAAAAGTTCATTCGAGCCTGCTGTTCCTGTGAACATCCTTTGGTTATTTTTCTAGATGATTTGCAATAGACCTGTCCGAAATATAAATTTGGGGACAAAAAATGGTAGAACGGAGATTTGAGCGTCTACCGTTGGTCTACCATAATGAAAAATCCACTTCATTATATTCA
>NZ_JABXKK010000068.1 GCF_017115045.1 Nostoc sp. NMS8
ACGACCCTTATTTATGAATTCACTATTTTGTTATTCTGTCAATGCGTAAGTCCTATATTTTATGAATCAAGATATAAAATTCTTTCGTATCTTTGGTTCGATATTTGACAGTGTTGGCAGCATACTTACCGTCACAGGCATAATTATTAGACTAAATTGGAATTTTGAATTCTGCCTTGCGGTACTAGTCAGATCGTTTCCGCGTTTTTGATCAAACTTCATCTCTTACCACTATGACTTCAAATATCAAACCTATTTTTGATGCTCTGGCAGACCCAGCCATCGACTGGAATCGTCTGCTGACCGAAATCCTGGCTGCTTTCGACTGTTCTACAGGTACTATCCATACCCTCGATCGCGATAGCCAATTATTGCACCTAAAGGCTTACCAGGGCATTCCAGAATTTCTGTTGCCTAAAATGACAGTAATTCCCATTGGCAAAGGAATGGCTGGTGTCGCTGCCGAACGTAAGCGACCTGTGCAGATTTGCAACTTGCAAACCGATGAATCGGGTGTGGCTAGACCCTCGGCAAAGGAAACCAAGGTAGAAGGTTCTATCACTGTGCCGCTAATACTGAATGGTCAATTGTATGGTACTTTGGGCATTGCCAAGCCAGTTCCCTACGAATTTACTCCAGAAGAGGAAGAGATACTGATGGAGATTGGAGATGCCATTAGCCGAAAAATCGTCAGTTAAGTAGGAATAGCTAAAGCTAAACTGTGTCCTGTGTGAAAGAAAAGCGATCGCTATCCCCAAAAAAAACTTAACATTAACCTTAGAAGTGTTAATTTTTCATAAGATAAACTCATGGGTTACTACATCGCTCCTCGCTTTTTGGACAAACTTGCTGTCCACATCACTAAAAACTTTTTGAAGCTTCCTGGCGTGCGAGTACCCTTGATTTTGGGAATTCATGGACGCAAAGGTGAGGGCAAAACTTTTCAATGTGAGTTAGTCTTTGAAAAAATGGGTATTGAGGTGACTCTAGTATCTGGCGGCGAATTAGAAAGTCCAGATGCAGGAGATCCAGCGCGGTTGATTCGGCTGCGCTATCGAGAAACAGCAGAACTCATTAAAGTACGCGGCAAAATGTGTGTACTGATGATTAACGATTTAGATGCTGGCGCTGGACGCTTTGATGAAGGCACTCAATATACTGTAAATACCCAGTTGGTAAATGCCACACTGATGAATATTGCTGATAATCCTACAGATGTGCAGTTGCCGGGAAGCTATGATTCCACGCCTTTAAATCGTGTGCCGATTATTGTCACAGGTAATGATTTTTCTACCCTCTATGCACCGTTAATTCGGGATGGACGGATGGATAAATTCTACTGGGAACCAGATAGAGATGACAAGGTGGGAATTGTCAAGGGGATTTTTGAACCCGATGGATTGTCACCACGGGAAGTTGAACAGCTAGTTGATACTTTTATCAATCAATCCATTGACTTTTTTAGCGCTTTGCGATCGCGCATTTATGACGAACAAATCCGCAACTATATCCATAAGGTCGGTTTTGAGCAGGTATCTCTGAGTGTGGTTAACAGTGCTGAAGGGCCACCAGAATTTAAAAAGCCCAATTTCACCCTGTCTCACTTAATCGAGTCTGGGAACTTGATGGTTGGCGAACACAAACGGGTGGAAAATTCCCAATTGGTTGATGAGTACAACCGACTAAATCGAGGCAGAAATTATTATCAATCTTCACCACCTGCTGCGGTGACACCAACTAGTCAGCCATCAAATGGCGCAACCCCAGAAGTAAAAACTAATGGATTCCAGCAAAAAGAACAAGCATCGAGTCCACATTTGACCCTAGAGACACAAGAACAGATTCGGCAATTATTATCTCAAGGTTACAAAATTAGTATTGAACACGTAGATGAGCGCCGCTTCCGTACAGGTTCTTGGCAAAGTTGTGTTAATAGCCACATTGATGCTGAGTCTGATGCAATTTCAAATTTGGAATCAACTCTGACAGAATATAGTGGTGAGTATGTACGTTTAGTAGGTATCGATCCAAAAGCCAAGCGGCGGGTAGTGGAGACGATTATTCAGCGTCCAAATGGGAAAAATTGATGAAGAGTGCTGAGTCAACTTAAGGTGAAAAATAGCCTAGTACAAGCTTTTAGATATTATCTCGTTCCCAGTCAGAGACTGGGAATGTTTGTCAGTTGAGGCTTCGCCTCTCGAACTCGCGGCAGAGCCGCCAGGAGAGGCAGAAAACGAGGTTTTAAAGCACAGAACACAGTGTTACAACTTTGTCCCACACTCAGCACAGAAGTTGTGAGTAGGAGCATTTTTGGCATTGCAGTGACTACAATACACTGGCTCTGATGCAGCTTTTGGCGCTTGCTTCTGCAAGCCGACCATTTGAGCATTGCTCTTGCCAGGGACTACCATTGGATAGCAGTTTTCGTCTCTGGTGACATGGACATTCACAATCACGGGGCCTTTGTGTGCTAGCATTTCGGCGATCGCATCTTTTAATTGACTGCGATCGCTAATTACCATGCCTTTAATCCCGTAGGCTTTTGCCAATAACTCTACGTCTGGCATCCCTACTTCCATGTTGGAGCATGAGTAACGCTCACCATAGAAGGCTTGCTGCCACTGGCGTACCATTCCTTGCCAACCGTTATTGATAATTATCGTCTTGACATTTATCCCATACTGTGCGAGCGTTCCTAGTTCCTGTAAACACATTTGGAAACTAGCATCGCCACTGATACAGATGACTTCTTCATCAGGAAATGCCACTTTCGCACCCATCGCCGCAGGTAAGCCAAAACCCATCGTTCCCAAACCAGCGCTAGAAATCCAGCGCCTTGGGCCATTCTTCAGGAATTGTGCTGCCCACATTTGATGTTGTCCGACATCTGTGGTGTAGAAAGCTTGAGGTGCTTGGCTGCTGACTTCTACAATCACTTCTTGGGGTGAAATGCTGTCGGGATGGTGCGGCACGATAAGAGGATACTCTTCGCGCCAACGATTAACTAGATTTAGCCACTCTTGGTTTTGATTCGGTGTAGCCTTGACGCCTGCTTCTTTGCATCGACGCAATAAGTCTACTAACACGTTCCGCACATCGCCGACGATGGGAACTTCGGGAATGCGGTTTTTGCCGACTTCTGCCGGATCGATATCAATGTGAATGACTTTGGCGCGGGAGGCGAATTCGTCTAACTTGCCTGTAACGCGATCGTCAAATCTAGCGCCAACACAAATTAGCAAGTCACAATCACTAACGGCGAAGTTAGCGTAAGCAGTGCCATGCATCCCCAACATTCCCAAAGCGAGGGGATGATGTTCGTCAAATGCACCGATCCCCATTAAGGTTGTGGTGACAGGGATATCAAATAATTCAGCTAGTTGTTTAATTTCTTCATGGGCACCAGCTGCGATCGCACCACCACCCACATACAATAGCGGCCGGCGACTTTCGGTAATCAACTGGATTGCGGCATTAATCTGCCGGGGATTTCCCTTGACGGTGGGACGATAACCGCGTAATTTTACTGAACCTGGTTTTACAGGTACATAGTCAAATTCTTCTAAAGCTACATCTTTTGGCACATCAATCAAAACTGGCCCCGGACGCCCAGTGCTAGCGATGTGGAAGGCTTCGGCGACAATTCGCGCCATGTCTTTGGGGTCACGCACTACATAAGAGTGCTTGACGATTGGTAGGGTAATGCCGTAAATATCGGTTTCTTGAAACGCATCTGTACCAATCGACGGACGTGCTACCTGTCCTGTAACCACAATCATCGGGATTGAATCCATGTAGGCGGTGGCGATGCCTGTCACCAAGTTAGTTGCTCCTGGGCCAGAAGTTCCAAAGCAGACTCCGACTTTCCCTGTGGCACGGGCGTAACCATCGGCAGCGTGGGCTGCACCTTGTTCGTGTCTCACCAAAATGTGCTTAATAGCACCAGTTGCTTCGACCTTATACAGATCGTCATAAATTGGTAGAATTGCTCCACCGGGATAACCAAAAATATAATCAACGCCGTGGCGGTGAAGGCTGTCAAGCAGAGCAAAACCGCCAGATGCACGTTTGGGCACGACTGGCGGGCTAGAATTACGGGACTGTTTTTGATTCTCGGTTTGTGGGAGAATAATTTGGGAAAGCAATGGCACGGTCAAACCTCAGACTATAGCTAAAGTTAATGCTGAATTCTGTAGTTAAGATTTCATTTTAATGGAAAACTTCAATTAAATTCCGATAATTTCATATATATCTAATATCTAAGTATTAAAGCTAGATTATTAGCCTACATTAATTAAATTACGTCTTGCAAGACATTGCGGGTATTTTTCCAAGCCCAAATACCAACAAATGCAACCACAAGACTCATTGCGATCAAAACAATTCGCAAGCCAAACTCTTGATTTAACCAGCCTGTAATCGCCAGTGGTGCGGAAAGGGCTATATTAACGGCATGATTTTGAAAGCCAAAAACCTTACCATGCATAATTGGTGGAGTCTGCTGTTGAATGAGAGTTTGCATTGGTACACCAATTAAAGAACCACTCACACCCAGTAAAATACAAAATCCGAGTGCTAATACTTGACTATTGGTGAAGGAAACCACTGCCAAAATGAGCGCCATACCCAAAAAGCCGATTAAAGGTAAAGGTTTGTGATGTGTTTTTTCGCCCCAATGACCCAAAACGCCAGCACCTATAACCATACCAATTCCCACTGCGGCGATAAAGCGTCCAGATTGTTTTCCTTGTAAACCAAATTTTTCTGCTAAGGGAATGGCAAGTACCATCAAGGCGGCAAAGACGCAGTATAAAACTGTAGTTTGCAGCATTGCATTTAACACCAAACGGTTTTTCTTGAGGTAGCGTAAGCCTTCTTTAAAGTCCGCCCAAAGGTCGATGCGATCGCCTAGAATTTCGCTCGCTAATTTTTTTTCCCGAAAGTGAATCGGCAGCATAACTATAGCCGACAACAAGTATAGTAGCGCCACCACTAACTCTGGCCCATAGTTTTTAGCTATCCCAGTTTCAGCCAAACTCAGCAGCGGATCTCCTAACAAAAAACCGACAATTAAAGCACCCATCATTGTGCTAGTAAACAGCGCATTAGCTGCTATTAGACCCTCTCGCTTCACCAGTAAAGGAATCGCCGCTTGTTCGGCTGGGGCAAAAAATTGGGTAACGGTGGAAACCCCAAAAGTGATGAGCAGAAGTATATGAAAATCCTTTGGTAAAAAGGCAAGTCCGATAACCAATAGCCCGCGTAAAATATCAGAGCCAATCATAATCAGCTTTTTCGGTAGGCGATCGACAAATACACCCCCAGCTGAACCAAATAAAATTGCTGGTATGGTAAACGCCACCATCAAAATGGGGTACATGGATTCTTTTGCTACTCCCGCAGGAGGAAAGTAGCTACTGTTTTTGTCTACTACCAGATCGACCAGCATCAAAAAGAAGACCTTATCTGCTAACTGAGACACCAGTTGTCCAAACCACAGGAACATAAAAGCACGGTTTTTTAGCAGTGCGCCAAATCCGTTATTAACAGCAGCCGGTTCAGTTGGAAACATTTAGATACTTTCTTTGGGTAGATGGAGAGTCGGGGAACTAATGACTAACTCCTGTTTAATTACTCCATTGTCCGGATTAATTTGCTTCATAGCGCTTTAACAGCATAAGCAAAAATTCCGCTGCTGTCAGACGACCTTTGGGTGGAATAATCTCAATGGAAGAATCTACCCAACAGCCTTGTACAGTTTGGGGAGATTTCCAAATCGATAAATGATCGACTGCGGGATCTGCATAAAAGTTATTTTGACCACTACCTAGCAAACACGAACTCCAATGAGTGAAATAATCATGACTCATCCGATGAATAGGGAAATTTCCCTGTAATGGTACTCCCCATCCATCTATAGCAATAAACGCTTTGACACGACCACCTAAAAGTTGCCATAAATGCGCTGCTCCGATTGCCCCAACTACGCCAGCACTAAAGCTAATGAATATGATTGGTGATTTTAATGAGCCAGTCAAGCAATCGCGCAAAAACTGCAAAATGTGCAATGCTGATAAAACCGAAACATCTTTACCCGGATAAATCAGTATATTTCCGTAATTGGGTGCGTTAGCGTAGCTCACCGCAGGTATCGCGCCATGAGAAACTAAATCTAACAATCCGACTCTAAAGCTTTCAGTTAACTCTGGTTCATGGATTCCAGGGCAAATAATTATACTCATCCCTAACACTACCTTTGATTTTTTGCCGTGTCCTCTGTGTCTCTGTGGTTAGATTTTCAGTTATTTGTGCGTAAGTTCTGTATGTCTTTTGATGTATTATTAGGATTTTCCCACCTATCCTATCCCCCTGGATGGGATAATAAGTTACTAGTGGGGAAAATGTGCAAACTATTCCCTAATTCCAAATCTCTCTGCACTCTGGTTATATAGAGGAACTCATTGTGGTTGCCACGCCGGAAAAAGTACAACACACTCACGAGCATCTATCAGGTAAAGACCGTGTAGCCGTATTGCTCATGGGCTACGGCGAAGTCGAAAGCTACGAAGATTTCGCCAACTATAACGAACAGGCTTTAAATCTACTGACAGCAAAATTCGCACCAGTACCAACCTGGATTTATCCCCCCCTAGCAAAGCTTTTGGCACTATTTGACCGCCATGAGTGGGGACACACACACCACGATTTTATCTCGCCACACAATGCCATTTTTGAACAGCAGCGTGCTGGGATTGAGAAGAATTTACAAGAAAAATGGGGTGATAAGGTTCAAGTTTTTAAGGCTTTCAACTTCTGCGCCCCTTTTCTACCTAATCAAGTCTTGGCAGAAATTAAAAACCAAGGCTTCGAGAAGCTGCTAATTTACCCGTTGCTGGTTGTTGATTCTATCTTTACTAGTGGGATTGCGATCGAGCAAGTTAACAATGCTCTGGTTGAGTTGACTGATGGTGAAGAACACTGGGTTAAAGCACAGCGTTATATTCCTTCTTTCTTCAACGAACCAGCTTACATCGATTTGATGGCTCATCTGGTTGAGGAGAAAATTGCTGAACTAGCCGGAGCTTATCTACCTTCTCAAATCGGTATTGTGTTAATGAATCACGGCTGTCCCCATAAAGCTAAAGGCTTTACTTCTGGGATTGCTGAAAGTGAAGCAATGTACGACTTGGTTCGGGATAAGTTGATTAACCGCTATCCGTTAATCTCGGTGGGTTGGCTCAATCATGATACACCCCTAATTGATTGGACACAGCCAAATGCAGAGCAATCTGCAAATAACCTGATTCAATTGGGTGCGAAAGTAGTAATATTTATGCCAATTGGCTTTGCGACAGAAAACCACGAAACTCTATTGGATGTACACCATATCATCCATGCTTTAGAAAAACAGCATCCTGGTACGAACTACGTGCAAATGGCTTGCGTCAACGACCATCCAGAATTTTTGGCAATGGTGGCGCAATGGGCTGATGCTCATATTGCAGAGTTGTTGTCAGAGCAACCTTTGGCAGTTAATCCCCAACTAGCAGGGGATCATCATCACCACCATCATCATTAACGTGTCTCTTTGAGGGAGGCGCACGGAGATCGTTAAGTTTAGTTTTAGTTCTGGAGGGTGGGCACAGCTTTGCCCACCCTACAGCTAATTCATGCCCCGCAGTTTGCGAGTGTTATCAACTAAACTCTGAGCAAATTGATCGAATCTTTGAGATAGCTTTTCATCTAGTAGCTTGCCTTCAGGACTAAAAGCACCATAAGCCTGTCCGATCGCAATTTGTTCGGGAATCACCCAACCATGTACCCACCGAACAATTAGTCGTAGGTCATTTAGGGCGTTGCTATTAGGCTGACCACCCAAGACGCTAATTAGTCCTGTAACTTTATCAGATAATTGCTCAAAGCTCATCAAATCAAGAGCATTTTTCAGGACACCACTAACGCTACCATGATACTCAGGCGTCGCTAAAATTAAGCCATCAGCCTGACTGACAGTATCCTGCAACCGCTTAACATCTGGGTACTCTGAATACTCTTTTGCACCAGTGCAAAATGGTAGCTGCAACTGCCGTAAATCGAGAATTTCTACCTCTGCACCGAGGGCTTCTACCCTTTGCACTGCTACTTGTAAAGCAAGCTGGGTATAAGAGTTGGATCTTAAACTACCACCAATGCCAATAATTCTAACCATAATTAACCCACAAACTATTAATTAGCTACTAGTACCAAATTTCTTCTTAAAAACGGAATCGTTATGACTATGCCTATCTTAGCGATTTGTGTCAGAATGTGTCAAATTAATATCTACTGGGGATTGGAGACTGCGGACTGCGGACTAAAGAATAAAGTTATTATCTGCACATAAATCGACCTTTGGCTATCTCTTTCCAATGCCCAGTCTTAACAGCTGCATAAATCTAGATATAGCGGTTCCCACTGAGATGCGGTACAAAATTATATCGCAAGGTGTAGGGGCAATTCATGTAGCAGTGGTGTCAACTGAACGTGAAAGCAAGTCTAGAACTAGCTTTTAGATTGCCTCGTTCCCAGTCTCCGGCTGGGAATGCTCGTCTTCGAGGCTCCGCCTCTCGTACTAGCGGCTCAACTTCATGGAATAGTGGGCAGAAAATTGGGAATGGTTTTATGTGGAAGTTAGACTAGATAAGAAAAGTGTAATTTCCAGTTATTACAATTTTTAATAGAAGAATAGGCATAAACCATAGCTCAACTTGTGCCAGCAGACAAAGGGTAATTGTTATGACAAACTTGGGAAAAAAAGCATTGATAAAAAAGCAGTCCTCGAAGCGCGGTGCTTGGGTTGGTGCGTTGGCGTTCGCGCAACGTCTTGTAGAGAAGCCCGCCATAGGCATCGCTGCTAGTTTGATTATGTTGCCAGGAATTTTCGTTGGTACTCCTGTCATGGCACAAAAAGCAGAAACCACCTCTCTAAATTATGGCGACTTGATCAAAAAAGCGAAGGCGGGAGAAATCCAAAAAGTAGAGCTTGATGAAACCGAACAGCTAGCAAGGGTTTATCTCAAGGGGCAAAAGGATGATGCACCACCGCAACAGGTGAGACTTTTGGCGCAAAATACAGAGTTAATTAACATTCTCAAAGAGAGGAATGTTGATTTTGGTGAGGTTTCCTCTGCTAACAGTCGAGCTGCTGTTGGACTGTTGATTAATCTCATGTGGATTTTGCCACTGGTGGCTTTAATGCTATTGTTCCTCCGGCGCTCTACAAATGCTTCTAGCCAAGCGATGAATTTCGGCAAATCCAAAGCCCGCTTCCAAATGGAGGCAAAAACTGGAGTTAAATTTGAAGATGTCGCTGGGGTTGAAGAAGCTAAAGAGGAACTCGAAGAAGTTGTTACTTTCCTGAAACAGCCAGAAAGATTTACTGCTGTAGGCGCACGGATTCCCAAAGGAGTGCTGTTAATTGGCCCTCCTGGTACTGGTAAAACTTTACTAGCAAAAGCGATCGCCGGCGAAGCAGGTGTACCATTCTTCAGTATTTCCGGTTCGGAATTTGTAGAAATGTTCGTTGGTGTGGGTGCATCTCGTGTGCGCGACCTCTTCAAAAAAGCTAAAGAGAATGCTCCTTGCCTAATATTTATCGATGAAATTGATGCAGTCGGTAGACAAAGGGGCGCTGGTATCGGTGGCGGGAACGATGAGCGCGAACAAACCCTCAATCAACTGCTCACTGAAATGGATGGTTTTGAAGGGAACACAGGCATCATTATTATTGCTGCCACAAACCGCCCAGATGTTTTAGATACAGCGTTACTCAGACCAGGACGCTTTGACAGACAAGTGATGGTCGATCCACCCGATCTCAAAGGGCGACTAGAAATTTTGAAAGTCCACGCCCGGAACAAGAAAATTGATCCTAGCGTATCATTAGAAGCGATCGCTCGCCGCACTCCTGGTTTTACTGGCGCAGACTTAGCCAACTTACTCAACGAAGCCGCCATTCTCACTGCGAGAAGACGCAAAGAAGCTGTCACCATTTTAGAAATTGATGCGGCTGTAGACCGAGTTGTTGCAGGTATGGAAGGTACTGCCTTAGTAGACAGCAAGAGCAAGCGCTTGATTGCCTATCATGAAGTTGGACACGCTTTAGTGGGCACGTTGCTTAAAGACCACGATCCTGTGCAGAAAGTGACATTAATTCCACGAGGACAAGCACTGGGATTAACTTGGTTTACTCCCAACGAAGAACAGGGGTTAATTTCCCGTTCCCAACTCAAATCCAGGATTACTGCTACTTTGGGTGGTCGCGCCGCCGAAGAAATCGTTTTTGGGAAACCAGAAGTGACCACAGGTGCTAGCAATGACTTGCAACACGTGACAGGGATGGCGCGGCAGATGGTGACACGCTTCGGGATGTCAGAATTAGGCCCATTGTCCTTGGAAAATCAGAGTGGAGAGGTATTTTTAGGACGCGACTGGATGAATAAATCAGACTATTCGGAGGAAATTGCCGCCAAAATTGATTCACAAGTACGTGAAATTGTCAGCAATTCTTACATCAAGGCCAAAGAACTGTTGGAAGAAAACCGCGTAGTTTTGGAGCGTTTAGTCGATTTGCTAGCTGAACAGGAAACAATTGAAGGCGATTTATTCCGTAAAATTGTTGCCGATCACGTTCAAGTAGCCGATGAACAATTGGCTGTACCTCATTAAAAATAATGTAGAGACGTAGCAGTGCTACGTCTCTACAAGGGTTCTGGATAACGCATCTTTAATTTCACCAGATGTTTATTAAGGAATAGGCACAAGCAATAGTCCATCAACTTTAAACTATTGAAAATCCAAAGGTTAAGATTCCCAACTTTTTTCAGAAGTTGGGAATTTTTTTGTTGTAAAAAAATTACAAGACTACCTCAGCCTTCCCAGAAAGTAGCACACCTCAAGTCTTGTCACTGTCAAGCTTAGGCTATTGTATTATATATACCCAAGCGATGTACTACAAATAGACATAGATATTATGAAACATAGATTTTGGGCAAGCTATCTGCTTGCTGCTTTAGCATTTCTCCCTTTCGAGCCTGTAGGTACTAATCAAGTTTTGGCAACAGAGTCAGTTTACCAACTAGCACAAGCTAAAGCAGGTTACACCCAATATATGCTGCTTGGTTATAATGAAACCAAACGGAGAAACTATAGAAAAGCTTTATTGAATTTTCAGCAAGCAGAACGCTTACGTCCTGGAGATAAGTATGCTACTTCTGCAATTAGAAATGTTACAAGTTACATCCAACGCGGTAAAAATCGTATTGCCTTTGTTCCAGGTAGACCTGGTAGGGTCAGGTCAGCAGGAACACGGGGAAGTTGCTTTCAAGCTGGACAATATCTTATTCCCCTGACGCCAACAGATAAGGAAGCTCAACGAACGACAGCAGAGCATCCCACATTTTTTTTCTACCTTCCTCAAACCTCTACAACAGTGCAAGCCCTAGAATTTGTTTTGCGGGATGGTGATAGCATTGACCCATTATATAAGGGAACTTTCAAACCTGTTGGGCAGAATGGTATTGTTAGTGTAAATGTACCTGCCGATCAGCCATCTCTACAAATCGATAAAGAGTACAATTGGACTTTTTCGATGATTTGTGATACTAATAACCGCGATAAAGATTCTTATATAGAAGGTACAATTGTGCGATCGCAAGATGAAAACCTATCTCTTCAGCTAAATCAACCAACTACAGACTTAGATCGTGCAGTTTTATTTGCTACAGCCGGATTTTGGGAAGATGCTTTGAGAACTTTAGCTAATTTACGCCGCCAGCGCCCTAACGATCATGAAGTTGAGAAATATTGGGAAGATTTATTGAATTCAGTAGACATTAAAGAAGTTGTAAATAAACCTTTATTGCCCTGTTGTACTGCACAGAAATAAGTTAACAATTATTTAAAAACCTGTTTTTGATAGAGGAGCCAGGTTTTTTACGCTTCAATTTAAGATTAAGCGATGTCTACGATCGGCTACGCCTACGCAAATACTTATGGTGTGGACGGTATTAATTCTCGCTAATTGCTGCTGTAAGTCAAGCTGAACTAAGTTAGTGTGTATTTATTATTATATATATTGTAAATACCTACTGTACTTACTTAACCAGCGATCGCTTTGGAGGGGCATGATTTCCTCTAAACTGAGTTCAGCAATTTACCAAGCTTTTTGGTACAGTATTCTAGAAAATCCATATCACAAGAATAGGCGTTCGCCTTTGGCGTTGGCGCAGCCATCGCTAATTGCAATGCCAGTTTATTGCTCAGAATCTCGTCATGGATGGCAATAATGTCAGATGCAATTAAGTTCCGTGTAACCAACGAGCGAAAGAAATAATCCAGAAGCTCAAGTCTGCGGTGAAGCAGGTTAATAAAGTTGTGTTAGCAACGCTTAATTATGGTTAATTAATCTGACATGATATCACTCGTTCTCATGCTTAGTATGAGAACTCTTAACTCCTAACTCCCCAAATTTAGGACTCCACCACCCTTTTTGAGTACTGAAATAAGCCACATCTTTATGTTTAGTGTCCTTACGCGATCGCGAATCGCTACATCGCAACATTGTCTTACTCTGTCCCTCTTTGATGTAACTGTACTCCTCTAGAGGTTTTTTGCATACCGGGCAGGGATATTTTGTAATCTTGACAGAAGGCTTTTGTTGATTTTCAGGCTGGGATGCTTTAGTTCGTGGTGGTTCCCAAGTTTTGTTAAAGTCGCTCCAAAATAGCACGAGATTTTCACAGCCTTTTGTACATTTGAGGAAATATTTCTTTTTGACCTTACTACTTGGAATTTTGGCGAGAAAATTTTTGCATTCAGGGCATCGCGTTTTGGAAGTTTCGTATTTACGCTCACTTATCACATTAGCTTTACCTATTGAGGAACTTGGAACTATAGTTTTAGCTTTGGAAAGTGCTGGTATGAAGTAATTTTGATTCCAACTAGTTAAATAATGCTGCCAAGAATTTTTTCCTTCGGAAATTGCATCAAGGGCATCTTCCATTTTTGCTGTGAATTCTGCCTCTAGTAAATCAGGCAGTGCTTTAAGTAAAAACGCATCAACTTCTAACCCTAACGCTGTCGGTTGCAGATGGTCTTTTTTCAACTCGACATAATTTCGTTTTTTTAAGGTAGCAACAGTAGGAGCATAAGTACTTGGGCGACCAATTCCTTTACGTTCCATCAGTTGCACTAATTTTGGTTCACTATAACGAGGTGGTGGTTGAGTCTGCTTCTTTTCATGTCCAGCATTCTCCAGTTTCAATGCCTGTCCCTGTTGTAATGAAGGTAAAACACTATCCTTGCTGAGATTGTTCCAGTACCGGGCATAACCGTAAAATTCAATCACTTGCCCTCTGGCTGACCACAGTAGAGAACCAGACTGAGTAATCACCAAAGTTTTACGCAACTGGGCTGCACGACACTGAGAAGCAATTGACCGTTTCCAGATCATCACATACAGATTAAACTCATCATCAGGAAGTTCTAAACGCAACTGAACTGAGGGACGAAATACATCCGTTGGACGAATCGCTTCATGTGCTTCTTGAGCGGATTTGCTACTGCGATGCTTGGCGACTTGCTGCGGTACATTCTGCGGGTCGTTTTGCTCTAACCATTTACGGGCGCTAGCACAAAATTCTAGACTCAGCATCACTGAATCTGTTCGCATATATGTAATTAGCCCTGCCTCATAAAGCTTTTGGGCCACAATCATGGTTTTGTCGGGAGCAAACCTCAGCTTTGAACCGGCTGCTTGCTGAACGCTGGAGGTTGTAAATGGTGGAGGCGGCTGGCGGTTAACGATTTTTCCTTCAAAATGAATCACCTGATGAGGGTGCCGCTGTGCTTCTTCAACTAAACGTGTAGCCTCTGCTTCGGAAAGAACGCGCTTAGACTCTGGTGTTTCTGGACTATTACCTACCTTTGCGTCATCATTAGTTTCAGTTTCTTGGTCTGGTGCATCTTTCGCAGAATCAACCGTCCCTTTGTAAAAAGCCCGAAATCCTTCCGCATAATCTACCCAGACACTCCAGTAATCTTGGGGGACAAAAGCCAGAATTTCGTTTTCTCGCTGACAAATTAAATGTAACGTCGCGCTTTGGACTCTGCCAACACTCTTTGCGCCGTTATTCAATGCCCAAACTAAAGGGCTACCTTTATAACCTACCAGCTTATCTAAGCAATCTCGACACAGCCCAGCACCGATTAAATTTTGGTCTAGCTTTCTGGGGTTTGCGATCGCACTCTGTACCGCCGATGCTGTAATCTCAGTATAAATTACTCGTTTCGGTTCCCTTAGACCCAGGGTTTCTTTGAGATGCCAAGCGATTGTCTCGCCTTCTCGGTCTGGGTCAGTTGCTAAGACAACTTCATCAACTTGCCTCACCGCAGACTTAAGCTTCTGGATTGTTTCTTTCGCTCGTTGGTCACGCGGAACGTAATTACACCGAACATTACTGCCATCCATGACAAAACCCAAGGAATCGTCCCCTTCATTGCTGAGTTCTCGGATGTGACCACAACTAGCGAGAACTTTCCAATCTGAACCCAGAATTTGACTGAGTTTTTTGACTTTTCCGGGAGACTCTACCACAAGCAGGCGTTTGATCATAATTCAGGAGGCAGGAGGTATACACGCATTCAAGTGTGGGATTGAAGCGAGAACACAGCCCATGCTGTTTTACTCTCGATACAATTATTTTTATACTAAAAGAAGTCAGCGAGAATAAATCAAAGTATTTTCTATTTTATTTGCATTTCTGAAACATTCTGCGATCGTCAGGTTTCGCTAAAAGTTTTACTCTTTTTATTTGGATCAAGCCATTTTTATACCCAAACCAAAACTGTATTAATAAAAAAGATCGGGATATTTGCATAAAAATACTTCATTTCAACGAAGTAAATAAATACCTGTTCTAAAAGCGTTATTGCACGTACAGGGAGAATGGTAAATTATTCCTGTGATGTTCAGTACTTAACCGCATGATTTAGTTAGGTAAGCCGAACAGTTAAAAGTATCACACTCAATTCAGGAAAATTATATTATGCCCAGACTAATTGTTTCTTCACTCTCACCCATAGGCACTTTGAATTCCGATCAAGTGGTTGGCAAAGAGGATAATACGGCGTTGCCAGAAATTCCAGCAATTGGAATTGAGGTTAGAACAAGGGGAGTCATTAATACTCAAGCAGGTAACGATACTATCTCTGGCACAGGTATTGGTGGCGGCAACGGCTTTGATGCAAGCACGGGCACAGGTATTGCTAACAGTGGCATTATCAATGCAGGGCTGGGAGACGATACTATCTCTGGCGCAGGCAGTGGTGGTAGCGGGTATAGAAGCTTTTTACCTGGTACAGGTATCTCTAACACTCAGGGTGGCTACATTTATGGAGGAGACGGAAATGATTTGATCAAAGGAACCGGAACGGGAGGCGGCGGTTTGGGAACAGGCATCACTATAGGTATTAATAATACTCAATATAGCCGTATTGATGGAGGAAAAGGGAACGACTCTATCTTTGGAACTGGTAGTAGTATAGGAATCTCTAACACTCAGCATGGCCGCATTGATGGAGGAGAAGGGAACAATTCTATCAAGGGAACTGGTGGGGGTCGTTACTCTGGAGGAGATAGTACAGGCATCCTCAACAGTGGTGGCAGCGTCATTAATGGAGGCATCGGAAGCGATTCTATTACTGGTATCGGCACGGGTGCTAATGGGGCTATAAATCCTGTTGGTATTAATTCCCCTGCGGGGAATGGTGTAGGCATCTCCAACAGTGGTGGTAGTGTCATTAGTACAGGGCTGGGAAACGACTTCATTTCTGGCAAGGGTACAGGCGGTGCAGGGGACTCGATCCCTTCTTATCCTGAAGCTGGGACAGTTGCCCCCGGTGTAGGTATAGGCATTGTTAATAGTAGTACTCTCGACTTAGGCGGCGGCAACGATACCATCACTGGTACTGGCATTAGTAAAGGCATAGGTATTCTTAATACTAATGGCATTATTTATGAAGGGTCAGGAGCCGATATCCTTACTGGCTATGGCACTAGTGTTGGCATTCAAGGCGGCACGATTGATGGCGGAAACGATAACGATTACTTCAAAGCTCGGCGAATTAATGCTAGCGGTAATTCCGTTTCAAACCAAGGGGGTGCTATTGCCAATGTCTTGATTAAGGGTGGTAGTGGAAACGACACATTTGATGTTGGTTACGGCAATGCTACCATCGATGGTGGATCGGGATGGGACAAGGTAATTCTGCCTAATTTGAGAAATAATTACATTATTACGGGCAGCTCCAACAATTACACCATTAAGCGCGATCAATTTACCCTGCATGTCTTGAATGTTGAGCAAATTGCCTTTATTGGCGCTGCTCAACAGCAGAGTGTACTTGGGATTCATAGTTAGGGATTTACAGCAAATATAAAAATTCCTCTTCCAGATGGGAGAGGAATTTTTTTGGTAGCATTTTGCGTCTGCTTGTATTCTTGATCTAACGTTTGTAAACTAAGAAACCTGCGATCGCATCCAAAAGTGCTTCTGGCTCATCTGCGCGGATCAAATGACTGCTATTCTCAAAAATTCTCAAATCGGCATTAGGAATTGCCTGTGCAATTTCTTCCGAAAATTCTGGGGCGCAAATCCAGTCATACCGACCTGCAATCACTAAAGTGGGTGCAGTAATTTTGTGTAACTGGTCAAGAATATTGTAGTTGCGGAGAAAACCGCCAAAAGCAACATTAATCGCATCAACTGAGAGAATATTCCGCTGCCAAGCAATGCCTGACGTGGTAGGCTCATATTTTAGCGAATACATTGGCCCCAACACTTGAAAATACTGTCTTAGCTGTTCCTCATTTTCAAAGTTTCCATCCCAAAGCCTTTGAGCGCTTGCTTTTTGTTCTTCAGTTCCCTTTGATGCGAGGATTTCCTTAGCCCGTTTTAAAAAGCCACTATGGGCTGCTGTGGCAATCACAATCAGATGAGAGACATTCTGAGGATAGCGGACTGCATAAGTCAAAGCCACCATACCACCGTAAGAGCCGCCAATCACAACAATTTTGTCCAGACCAAGGTGTTGGCGCAAAGCTTCCATATCTTCAACATTATTGTCTAGAGTATAGGTTTCTTTAGGGCCACGGGCAGACCTTCCTTGACCGCGATGGTCAAAATAGACTAGTTGTAGTTTTCGGCTTAAAGCCGAGAAGGTTGGTTTGAAGGAAGTATGATCTGCACCAGGCCCCCCGTGAATTAGAAAGGCAACAGGTTTAGAGGAGATGCTTGCCCCATCCACCACTAATGCAGAACCTTCCACATCAAAGAAAATTTCTGTATCTCGTATTTTCGCTCGCATTTTCGGGATTGTATAAAATCAGATGACTTCAATTCAAAATAGTAACAACTTGCGTCGGAAGTCCTTTGCTACTTAAATGCACTGTTTTTATCAGATTTTTAGCGCGCGCTACTCAAAAGCCATGCCAAAGCAGCATCAACATTACTAACCTGCTCCCCTGGTGGTATGGCTGGGCGATTTACCATCACAACCTTTATGCTTAGTTCTCGCGCAGCAATAATCTTGGGCTTTGTGGCATCGCCACCGCTATTTTTACTGACGATAGTATCAATGTTGTTGTGAATTAGAATTTGTCTCTCATTCTTGAGGGTAAAAGGCCCGCGATCGCACAATACCATCCCCGGCGGTACTAAAGCATCATCGCCAGGCGGGTCAATCATCCGCATCAGAAACCAAATTTTCTCTAGGTGAGCAAAGGCAGCAAGTTCTTGCCTACCAACTGTTAAAAAAACTCGCTGTGCCTGGTTTTGCAGGGCTGTTGCTGCGGCTTTAACGCTATCAACTTCAATCCAGCGATCGCCACTTACTTTTTCCCAAGGCGGACGAATTAACATCAGATGGGGTACTCCGACTTCTGTTGCAGCATCGGCGGCATTGAAGGAAATTTGAGTCGCAAAAGGATGAGTTGCATCAATTAATAAGTCGATTTGCATGACTCGCAGATAGCTAGCCAATCCAGTCACACCACCGAAGCCTCCAACCCGTAAATCGCCCAAGGGTACTGACGGTTCACGGGTGCGACCAGCTAAAGAGGTGATTACTTCTAATCCTTGGATAGTCGCAACTTTGGCAGCTAGTTCTGCTGCATCTCCCGTCCCACCCAGAATCAAAACACGCATGATTAATATAAAATTAGAGTACTCCACGTAAAAAAAATGCCCAATTGTCATTGTGAGCGAAGCGAAGCAATCCTAGTCTTTGCGATTGCTTCGCTTCGTACCCTTCTCTACGAGAGGCTACGCCAACGGGAACGCCAAGGGCGAACGCAATGACGTGTTTTGGATCATTTATTTCTTGGAAGTCTCTTAATAGAGTTTCAACCCAGTTCCCTGCCGTATTTATTGACATACATTGAATTTCTCTCACCGACTTAATTCGGCAGACTGCTCCAAAATCCACGCAGCCTGAAAAAAGTCGCGCTCACAAAACATCGCATAACGATAGGTTGAATGCACAACAGCATTGTTAATGGCATAATTGTCAACTAAACTTTCTAATTGTTGTGTTAGTGGTTGAAAGTCTGCGCTACTGTAAGTACGAATCCAGTCGGTATATTGATGATTCGGAATATCGTTACGAGCCAATTTTTCTCCTAAAAAGGCATACAAACGCATACAGGGAGCCATTGCCGCCGCAGTTAAACCCACATCTCCACCCCAAGCAGTTGCTAACAAAAAGTCCGTATAGCGGCGGGTAGCAGGCGCAGGTTCCACAGAATGCAAATTGACACCCCACTCAGAGGCATAGCCACTATGCAGCCGCAGTTCTTCTAAAACTCCACTAGCTAAGTTATGAAATGTGGTGAAACCTAACCAGTCTGGTGCTTTAGCGGCGGCGATACTGTACGCACGGGCAAAAGCTTCTAAGAAAAAAGCATCTTGCCCTACGTAGTAAGCAAATTTCACCTGCTCAAGAGTCCCATCACCAATACCTTGAACGAAAGGATGCTCTAGGCAAGCTTGGGCTAAGTCTTGATTTGCTGCCCATAATTCCTTAGATAAAGTCATCTGTTACTTGTCATTTGTCATCTGTTATTATCCCACTTAAAAAGGGAAGAACTGAAGTAAGACTGAGCCAAGACTTCCAAAAAAGTCCATGAAACTGGGGCTACCAGTACTTACCTTGTCATTTACAGGTGTTTGGAGTTCTTTAATAAAAGCTTGGGCTGTTAGAGTTCCAGGGCTGTTGTTTTGGGATGTAAACAATTTTTCAGCAACTTGGGCATCTTGAAATGCACCTTGTCTATCTAGGATTTGGTAGCGAGCGACACCACGAGCTAAATAAGCACCCGCATATTCTGGTTTAATAGCGATCGCTTGATTAAAATAACTGATTGCTTGCTGTTGGTTGCCTTTTTGCCCTTCTGCTATACCCCAAGCATAAAATTCTTCTGATGAAGCTACTTGTAATGGTATCCCAACTGCACCCTGAAAGTTAGCGCCATTCAGGTAAGCACCATTTAGTTCTGCATTCGCTAAATAAGTATTTCTCAAATCAGCACCAGTCAAATTTGCCCCACTAAATTTAGCTTCGCTCAGGTTAACACCAAATAAACTAGCACCACTCAAGTTTGCACCCCGTAAATCTGCGCCGCTCAAATTTGCACGGCTGAGGTTAGCACCTGTGAGATTAGCACCGCTCAAATTTGCTCCAGATAAGTCAGCCAGAACTAAACCTGCATTCGTCAAATCGCAGTTTTGACATTGTTTGGTTGCTAACAACTGTCTAACATGTTCGGAGTTTGCTGCTTGTACCGTTACTGTCAAACTAATAGTAGTTAAAAATGCTGCTGCGCCGATAATTTGGTTTTTCATAATCGTGTAATATTTCTTACTCCATACCAAGGTTAACTGAGACGGATTTATACCTCAGCATTATGATATGAGCAATCTCAACAATTTGCCCTCTGTAGTTGTCTATATTACTGATAAATTGGTGATACCTTTACTAGGGAACGCTACGCTAAAGGATTGTAGAAAAGTAGTCAAGCTATTAATTGAGCCAATATTAAGACTGATAACCCCAGTAAGGATGGTAAATTAGCGTCATTCGTCAAAATAAATTATACACTCTATAATAAGTAAAACTGATGTCACAAAATTAAACTCAAGAAAGCATCTGTAACATCCAAATAATTAGTATTTTTTGAAATCAAGTAAATTATTAGAGCAGTATCCAAGCATACAATTTGCTCTGATAACTAGACTAGCCATTGTCATCAGGGATGGTCTAACTCAGGAGTAAAATAATAGATTTGCTTTTGTATACCCTGATTTTCAATAAATATGAGACTATAGAAACATTAAGACAGTCAGAAAAACGTGAGTCAGCAAGACAAACTCTTAGAAAAAATTCTCTCTGGGACTTCTGATACAGACATCCCTTTTGCCCAACTGTGGCAACTTTTATATACATTAGGCTTTGAGGAACGGATTCGTGGCGCTCATCGTATTTTTATCAAAGCCGATGTTGAGGAAATATTAAACCTGCAACACAAAAAAGGAAAAGCCAAAAGCTATCAAATTAAACAAGTCCGGGCAGTGATTATTAAGTATAACCTAGGAACTAAAAATGATGTTTCGGTATGAAATTATTCTCTATTGGAGTGAATTAGATCAAGCCTTTATTGCTGAAGTCCCAGAATTATCAGGCTGTGCTGCTGACGGCGATTCTTATCAAGAAGCCCTGCATAATGTAGAATTAGTTGTGCAGGAATGGATAGAAACGGCTAAAGATTTAGGGCGTCCGGTTCCTGAATCTAGACCACGTTTGATGTATATTTGATTGATACACAAGCTAAGTCACGTCGCAACTTTTGGAGACGCTGCGCGTAGCAATTTTTAACAAGCCACAGAGGGGCCAAGGTCTAGTCTAATTGAAAAGCTTAGTCACTGGCAATCTTGCAAATCACCATGATATGTGATTTGTATTTGTCAGTACTATAGTGAATAAGTTGTAGTCCAGAACGTTGTACTTCTTGTGAAAGTTTAGGTATTTCATACTTATGGTGTCGCCAGATAGTAATCTCTTCACCTTCAGAGATTTCAATTTTTTTATCTATCCCTATCCGACTAAAATTTATAGTGTGGTTATGACGGAGTTTGAGATTAGCAACTATACTATCTGTTTTTAGATCGTACTTTCTCACTAGTTCACAATCTTCAGATTTAATCCCAATCTTATTTTTAACCCATTCATATATTTCTTCTACATGATACTTACAGCCGCCTCTAAATATTCCATCCCATGTAGAGTTAGAACCAGTTTCGTTGGTGAACACTAGAAGATCATTTTTTCCCATACTATCTCTAAAATTTTTGAATACCTCATCTCTATTTTGATGATTTCCAATAGTAACTCCTAAGTGTAAAAATATTTTTGCTGTGTCATCAATTTCAATAGTAGTTTGATTTTGAAACAAAGTTTTAGGTACAGAACTATTTTCTATGTCAATTGTGGAACTAATAAAGTTGACTAGTGGAAACCATTTTTTAAAATTATTTCTGGATATCTGAAGCAATTCATCACTAATATCTAAGGCAATATATTTATTAACTTTACCTAATTTATTGAGTCTGCGGATAAATTCTTTTACAGGATAAGAATTTCCGGCACCAACATCTACAATGTTGACTTTCTCGCCAGTTTTGATATTGCTATTCAGATATTTAAAATTACTCTTTAAAAGATCAATTTCTACATTTGCTCTTCCATACCATTTAGGAATAACATATTTTAGATAAAAATCGTTCCAATTTTTTGCACCTCTACCTTTATAAGAATACTTTAGAGGTATTTCTCGTCTAACTTCTAAAGCATCAATGATTCCTAAAACTTCTTCTTCAGAAAAAAGAGAGTAGAACTCAGAACTTGGCTCGGCTGTGCGACTGATAGTAGTTGAAATATCTGAAGGAAGTTGGGAACTGCTATGAAAATTTTGAGCCATTATTTTTGTCCTTTGGTTTTCTTCGGTCTGGAAATGGATAAGCCACAATGCTTGCCAAGCAGGTATTCTCCCATACCACTGTCTCAAAACTCAGAATTTCCACCAAAAATAGAATGTTAATCTATAAATCCTCCATTCGGTACTCTACATAATGGCCAATTGTTTTTTTACAATCAAAGTACGATAATTTTCCAAAGATATAGGGGTGAATACCATTGGTTCAGCAACCAGAACTCCAGGAAACTTCGTTGATACAGCCAACCCAGCGCGTGCTGAAAAGTTTAAGTACTTACCGATGGACTTCACTGGGAGCATTGGTCAGTCTGTTGCTATTAACGATCGCAAACGCAATCACCCCACAACTATTTCGCTGGGGAATTGATGAGGGAATATCGCAAAAAAACCTCCAAATTGTGCTATACAGCGCCGCTTGGATGGTAGTAGCCGCGATCGCTCGTGGTGTATTTAATTTTGGACAAAGCTATCTAGCAGAAGCAGTATCTCAGGGTGTTGCTTATGACCTGCGAAACAAAATTTTCAGCAAAATTCAAAATCTCAGCTTCAGTTTTCATGACCAAGCGCAGACTTCCCAACTCCTAACCCGTGTCACCAGCGATATTGAGCAGATTCGTACCTTTGTTGGCACTAGCTTAATTCAGGTTGTCGGTTCAATTGTGACATTGGTGAGTATTTCGGTACTGTTACTGGTGATGAATTGGCAATTAGCCCTGATTACCCTGACAGTGGTGCCCATCGCCGCATGGTTAATGGCGCAATTCATCAGCAAAAATAACAAAGTTTTTCGGCAAGTACAAGAGCAACTGAGCAACTTGAATGCTGTATTACAAGAAAACTTATTAGGCATCCGGGTAGTGAAAGCCTTTGTGCGGGAGTCAACCGAAAGGTCACGTTACACAACCCTGAATGATGGCCTAGTCAAGGCGAACATGAAGACTATTAGCGCCATCCGTAACACCTTCCCGTTGATCTTTTTGCTGAGTAATGTGGTGACACTGGCAGTTTTCGGCTACGGGGGAGCGCAGGTAATTGGGGGTAGATTTTCGATTGGCGAACTAGTGGCGTTTAACTCCTACCTAGCATTGATTCTCCAACCGATTTTATTGATTGGATTTGCCGCACCTGCGATCGCTCAAGCCGCTGCTTCCGCTGAACGTGTCTACGAAGTTGTAGATGCAGAAGTAGAAATTCGCGATCGCCCCGGCGCTGTCCCCTTTGAAACCTGCGGTGGTAGAATTACCTTTGAAAATGTTTCCTTTCGCTATCCAGGAGCGACAACAGAAACTCTCAAAGAAGTATCCTTTGAAACCAGACCCAATGAGCTAATCGCCGTTCTTGGCATGACTGGTTCGGGAAAAAGCACAATTATGAACTTGATTCCCCGCTTTTACGATGTCACAAAGGGAGCAGTTCGCATTGACGGACGAGATGTAGCAAGTTTTACACTCAAAAGTCTCAGATCGCGTATTGGGATTGTCTTTCAAGAAACCACTCTCTTCTCTGGCACAATCCGCGAAAACATTGCCTACGCCAAACCCGATGCAACCTTAGAAGAGGTAATTGAAGTTGCAAAAACCGCCCAAATGCACGATTTTATTAGCGGTCTACCCGATGGCTACGAGACGATTGTGGGTGAACGAGGCGTAGGTTTATCTGGTGGACAAAAACAACGAATTGCGATCGCTCGTACCCTGTTAACCGATTACAGCATTCTGATTTTGGACGATAGCACCTCAGCTGTGGATGCCAAAACTGCTGCCCAAATTCAAGCCGAACTAGATCGCTTAATGCACCAAAAAGCTTGTACAACCTTTGTAGTGGCTCAACGCATTAGCACCGTCCAGAATGCCGATCGCATTTTTCTCATGGATAAAGGACGATTGGTAGCACAAGGCACTCACGAAGAATTGATGCAAACTAGCCCACTCTACGGTGTGATTTTGGAATCTCAGGTAAAACCAAAGGAGAAAAAATGATCCGCAATTAGCATCATTAATTTTGCTCACAGGCTTGTAATAAAGACTTTTAATCCAAAATCCAAAATCCAAAATTTTTATGAGAGGCACTCTTCCTGTTGTTGCATCTGAGCAGACGAGTCAGAAACGTTCCACCCTGCGGCGCTTTTTGCAATATGTGCTACTCTATCGCAAAGAAATTCCCATCGCCATCACATTAGTATTAGTTGGTGCCATAACCCAGGCAATTGGGCCATTCTTTCTCGGCTGGTCGATCGATCATCTGATTGCACAAGGTAATTTGCAGGGACTACTGCAATTATTAGGACTATTAGGGCTGAACTATGCGATTGGTGTCTTGGCAATTCGCGGTCAAATTATTCGAGTCGGCTGGATTATGCAGCGATTGCTGGCTCAATTGAGGCAAGATATTTTCATTAAAATCCAAAGTCTACCACTCAGCTTTTTTGACCGCAGCGAAGCAGGCGATTTAATGAGCCGCTTGCTAAATGATGTCAACACCGTAAATCAGGCATTTGGATTGACAGTCGCTCAAATGCTAGGTAACACTTTCAGTTTAGTTGGCATTGTGATTGCAATGCTCTCAATCAACCTACAACTCGGTTTGTTGAGTAATTTGGTTGTGCCACTAATGATTTTTACCACAAGCTTATTTGCACGTTGGGCGAGAGCTAGATTTCGCGTCACTCGACAAACTATTGGGGAGCTTTCCGCCAAGTTAGAAGAAGATATTGGTAGCGTGCGAGAAGCACAAGCATTTAATCGCGTACAAATGAATATCGAAGAATTCGACATTCTTAACGCCGCCAATCGAGATGCCAACGTTGAGGCTGTGGCAATTACTTCGGCCTTTTTGCCCTCCATCGATTTTCTCAACACATTAGCAACCGCAGGCGTTTTAGCTTATGGTGGTTATCTGGCGGTAACGGGATCTGCAACTGTCGGTGTGGTGACATCCTTTTTACTTTACGTCCAGCAGTTCTTCCGCCCGATTCAAATTCTCAGCCAGTTTTATACTCAAGCCCAATCTGCCTTCGCCGGATTAGAGCGAATCTTTCTATTACTAGATGAACCGTCAGAACTCAAAGATGCAGCCGATGCCACAGAAATGCCGCCTATTCAAGGTGAGGTGACATTTGAGAATGTCAAGTTTGGCTACAACCCAGATCAACTGGTTCTTAAAGGAGTGAACTTGCACGCCTATCCAGGGCAGATGGTTGCATTAGTGGGAGAGACCGGTTCAGGAAAAAGTACAATTATTAATTTGATTTTGCGCTTCTATGATGTGTCTGGCGGTGCAGTGAAAATTGATGATATTGATGTGCGTAGCGTCACTCAAGCAAGTCTGCGCCGTCAAATTGGCATCGTTCTGCAAGACAATATTTTGTTTACCGGCACAGTTGCCGAAAATATAGCTTTTGGCGTTCCTTACGCCACTCAAGCTGATATTGAAGCGGCTGCACAATTAGCAAATGTACATGAGTTCGTTACCTCACTACCACAGGGTTATACAACTCAATTGGGTGAACGGGGCGCACCTCTGAGTCAAGGACAACGACAACTCATCAGTATTGCTCGTGCGGTATTAATTAATCCCCGAATTCTGATTCTGGATGAAGCCACCAGCAGCATCGATACCCGCACAGAAGCTCTAGTGCAAAGTGCGATCGCTCGTTTGCTCCAAGGTCGTACCAGTTTCGTAATTGCCCACCGTCTCAGTACAGTTACTCAGGCAGATCAGGTATTAGTCATTCAGCAGGGACAAATTGTCGAGCAGGGTACTCACAATGAACTCGTCAATCAGCAAGGTGTCTATGCCAACCTCTATGCCCTGCAACTGGGTGTAGCAGACACAATGGTTCTTCAAAATCAAAAGTAAAATATTATACGATGATTCTCTTTTACATGAGGTACAAAGTTTTTGAGACGCGATAAATCGCCGTCAAGACAAGTGTTTTTTTTATTGATGAGTGCGATCGCCAAAAAATAGCCTTGGGTAATTTTACGCCCTTTAAAACCGCTATGTTTGGCAACAAGCTGCTGTGCGTCTACGCACTTAATCTATAGTTTTTAGTTCACAATAGAGATAACATATCTTTATAATATCAATATCATTGATGCCAACTTCTTCAGCTCCTACTATTCCTTATTTAATTGCTGCTGGCTTTCATGCTCTTTCCGAACCACTCAGGATTAGTGTGCTGGAATTGCTACGGCAGCGAGAATTATGTGTATGTGAATTGTGCGAAGTCTTGGGAGTAAGTCAGTCGAAACTATCTTTTCACCTCAAAACCCTCAAAGAAGCTGGTTTAGTTAACTCCCGTCAGGAAGGACGTTGGATTTATTACAGTTTGAATTTGCCTCAATTCAGTATTTTAGAGAAATATTTGGCAGATTTTACCCAGAATCAGGTAATTTCATCTGCGCGTCCCTGCTGCGATTAGGAATCAGTTTATCTTAACGTGAAAGGAGCCTAAAACCAGCTTTTAGATTGCCTCGTTCCCAGTCGGAGACTATTGGTGACAACTTATAGCTATTTTCAGGTAAATATACCACACGGTAGGGGCACAGCATTGCTGTGCCCTTACTTACGACTGTGCTTCCCTACAAACTATTGCCCAAATTGCTATACATCAACTTTTTTTGATGAATTTTTATGTATAGTGCTATGCTTATTATTGACATATCAAGTTTTTTTGAAATGATATAAACATACTTTCAAAATTACCGATAACGGTAAAGTCAATGAACGCAATGGCAAAAAAATTAGCTCTCTTATTTGGAGTGTTGGCTTTTGCGAGCAGTTGTACAGCCACACCAATTCATCAACTGAAATTCAGCGATCGCCAACGCTTACAAAGGACAGTTTTAGGCATGGACAATCATCCAAACCAACCAACTTGTTCATTATGAAACTTTGAATAATGCCAGATGTATGAACTCTGTAATGAACAAAAAGACTTCAAAACGCCTCTCCTTTATTGACCGCTTCCTGACCTTGTGGATTTTTTTGGCAATGGCAATCGGTGTTGGTATTGGCTATTTTTTTCCGGGAGTCGAAGCGTTTATCAAGCAGTTTCAAGTAGGAACAACCAATATACCAATTGCCATCGGGTTAATTCTGATGATGTATCCGCCACTAGCTAAGGTGCGATACGAAGAGTTAGGGGATGTATTTCGCAACGGAAAAATTCTTGGTGTGTCACTACTTCAGAATTGGATTATTGGGCCAATTTTGATGTTTTCTCTAGCAGCAATCTTCTTACACGGTTATCCAGAATATATGACTGGATTAATTCTGATTGGATTAGCCCGTTGTATTGCAATGGTAGTTGTTTGGAGTGATTTAGCACGAGGTAATACAGAGTATACGCCTGGATTGGTTGCCTTCAATAGTATTTTTCAAGTCATCTTTTATAGTCCTTATGCCTGGTTTTTCATCACTGTGCTACCGCCACTATTTGGTTTAAAAGGCAATGTTGTTAATGTCAGCATTGCCGAGATTGCTAAAAGTGTATTTATCTATCTTGGTATTCCTTTTATCGCTGGATTTTTCACTCGTTTCTTTTTAATCAAAGTGAAAAGTAAGCAGTGGTATCACGAGGAATTTGTGCCTAAAATTAGCCCGATCACGCTGATTACTCTGTTATTTACAATCGTGGTTATGTTCAGCTTGAAAGGCAATTTAATTGTTCAGATACCCTTGGATGTGGTGAAGATTGCAATTCCGCTGATCGTCTATTTCTTCATCATGTTTCTGGTCAGCTTTTATATGGCTTGGCGGATTAAGACAGACTATTCTAGAGCCGCCAGTGTAGCGTTTACAGCCGCCGGGAATAATTTTGAACTAGCGATCGCAGTGGCGATCGCAGTGTTTGGTATTAATTCGGGTGTTGCTTTTGCTGCGGTTGTCGGGCCTCTGGTGGAAGTGCCTGTGTTGATTGGTCTGGTTAATGTTGCTTTCTGGTTGGAAAAACGTTATTTTACAACACCTGAGTCAAGAACCTTATAAATATTTGAAAAATCCGACGAGGAGCAAAATTATGGCACTGCTGAAAACTCATGTGGCTTTGAATGTTACTGATGTTGAGAAGTCTGTAACATTTTATCGGGCAATGTTTGGCTTGGAACCTGTGAAATATAAGCATGACTATGCCAAATTTGATATTTCTAGCCCAGCGTTAAATCTAACACTAAATTTAGCATCTAGTATTCAGGCTGGTGGTGCATTATCTCACTTGGGCGTACAAGTTGAAAGTACAGAAGAAGTGCGCTCGGCTATCCAAAGGTTTACGGAGGCAGGATTGGCATTATTTACTGAGGATAATACTGATTGCTGCTACGCTTTGCAAGATAAGGTTTGGGTAACAGATCCAGATGGGAATGGCTGGGAAGTCTTTGTGGTGAAGGTGGGAGATACAACGCCAGAACAAAATTTGGTGGTGGGACAGGCTGTTAATAAGTCGTGTTGTGGGTAAAGAGAAAACGAACCGCAGAGAACGCAGAGAGTTTGAGAGGAGTATTTATGAAGAAGGTGATGTTTGTTTGTAAGCATAATTCTCGCCGTTCTCAAATGGCAGAGGGATTTACGCAAATATTAGGAGAAGGTAAAGTTGCTGTTGCTAGTTCAGGTTTGGCAGCAAGTGAGGTAGATCCCGTCACTGTTGAAGTGATGGCGGAAATTGGTATTGATATTAGCAATCAAACTTCTAAGCCTTTAAGTGATTTCAATGCTGATGATTATAATACTGTGATTTCATTATGTGGCTGTGGTGTTAATTTACCCGAAGAGTGGGTATTAAGAGAGGTGTTTGAAGATTGGCAACTTGATGACCCCGCAGGGCAATCAATTGAAACTTTTCGCCGCGTTCGAGATGAAGTTAAGGAACGAGTTGTAAAGTTAATTGAGAGACTCAATTAACAATTGCTACGACTATAAATTAGGTTAGCGATCGCTCGAAGTAATTTAGCTGGCTCCACAGGCTTGGTGATATGCTGCTCAAATCCGGCGGCAATTACTTGTTGATAATCAGCCTCACCAGCATAAGCTGTCAGGGCGATCGCAGGAATTTCCCCTCCTTCTTCTATTGACATCGCTCTAATTTGACGAATCAGCATATAGCCGTCTACTTCCGGCATTCCAATGTCGCTTAACAGCAGATTTGGCTGGAACTGAGGCATAATTCCTAGTGCTTCTATCGCCGATGCAGACTGGATTACTACTGCGCCAGATTGCTTTAAAATAAAAGCAATTAATTCTCGTGTATCACGCTCATCATCTACAAGCAGAACTTTCAACCCATTTAAATCGGGCAAATCATCAGGTTGAGAGACAACTTGGTGATTATTTAGATCGATCTCGATCAGCGGTAACATCACTGTAAAGGTTGCTCCCTGTTCTTCACCGAAACTTTCTGCCTTAACTGTGCCGCCATGTAACTCGACAATATGACGAACAATAGCTAATCCTAATCCCAGTCCGCCGAATTTTCTGGTGGTTGCGCCATCAGCTTGCCGAAAGTAGTCAAAGACATAAGGTAAAAAGTCAGGGCTAATTCCCTTACCTGTATCACGCACTTGAAGTTGAATTTGAGAACCAATAGACTGTAAACTGATTTCTACCTGTCCATCTTGGGGTGTAAACTTAATCGCATTGGAAAGTAAATTCCAGATAACTTGTTGCAAGCGACCGGAATCACCTGTTACTAAAAATTTGGAGTTGCAACTTTGGGGCGCTTCCAGCACAATTTCAACTTGGGATTTTAGATTGTCTGGTTGCTGATTAAAATCGATCGATTCTAAATTTTTGTCAGAATTTTCTAATTCCAAATCTAAAATTGTAAATTGCAAATTAATAGATTTAGCTTCAGCGGCTAGACGTACAGTTTCTATGGCTGCGGCGATCGCAGTTTCCAGATTCACAGGAGCAATATTCAGACTCAGTTTACCTTGCAGAATGCGAGATACATCCAACAAATCTTCGATTAATTGGGTTTGCAACTTGGCATTGCGCTCAATGGTTTCAAGAGCGCGAGTAGTGGTTGCTTCATCATACTTTTTCATTTGAAGTAACTTCGACCATCCCAGGATTGGGTTTAGCGGCGTGCGAAGTTCGTGGGAAAGAACTGCCAAAAATTCATCTTTGATTCGGTTAGCTTGGATCAATTCTTCTTTCCGTCGCTGTAACGAAGCCATTAACTGAGCGCGTTCCAGAGCAACCGCCACCTGATCGGAGGTTGCTTGTAATAGAGCAATTTCCCCAGAAGTCAACTGAGTACGGGTGCGACTAGCAAAAGAAAGGACACCAAGCAGCTTTCCCTGAGCAATTAATGGTTGACCTGCGTAGGCTGTAATTTCTAAAGCACGGAGAATGTGAGCTTTTGGATGGGTAGAGTCCGGCACATTATTGACGACGATTTGATGGCCTTCTTGCAGCACTAGTCCGCACATCCCCTCATTCAATTCCAGATATTCAATTGCTTGAAATACTTCATCAGTAATACCGTTCCAACCTACTAATCGAAGTCTCTGCTTGTTTTCGTGTGTATCAATTAGATAGTGAAAGTAAAAATGCAAATCCATCTGCGCCGATAGTTTGCTAAACAAGCTGTTCATGAGATCCAAGGGGCGCTCGGTTGAAAGCAAATCACTGGTTGTTTCTGAGAGGAGTTTAAGTCTTTCACTGCGCTCTTGTAAGGCTTGTTCTGCAAGCTGACGTTCGCGAAGGGCGCGTTCGCGTTCGGTGATGTCAATCGCAACTCCTCCTACTAGGCGTTGCCCAGATGCATCGGCGATGGGAAACTTATAGATCAAAAATTCGCCAAGACTGCCATCTGTGCGTGGAGCAGACTCGATAGTTTGAATAACCTGATTCGTCTCGGCAACTATTCTAATGTTATCGAGGAGGGGTTGAGCAATTTGGATTGGGTAGAGGTCAAAAATGTTTTTATTAATCGCCTTATTTGTTGCTAAAGTGAATGTCTTCAAATAAGTTGGACTGAGGTAAAGTACACGCCCCTCTGCATTGGTAATCCAGGCGGCGGCGGGAATATTGTCCATAAAAGCTTGAAATTGCTCTTGACTCTGACTCAGAGCTTTTTTCGCTTGTTTGAGATCGCTAATATCCAGAATGAATGCGACTGATTTCTGGCGAGATTCTCCTAAAAGGGAATAGCCAACGACAACCGGGACAATGGAACCATCTTTGCGAATACATTCTTTTTCATAAGGAGTGCAAGTTCCTTTCGCTGTTGCCTCAGCAATAGCTAATTCGTCTAAATAAAGATACTCAGAGGGGGTGATATCAGCCCACCGTAATTTACCTGCTTGAATATCCTCCTGGGTATAACCGACAATTCGCAAAAACTCGTCGTTGGCTTCCGTGATGCTACCATTAACATCACCAAAAATAATACCAACTATATTTGCTTTGACAAAACTCCTGAGCCGCTCCTCGCTTTCTTGAATTGCCTTCTCTGCCTGCTTGCGAGGGCTGATATCTGTAGTGCTACCAACTAAGCGTACCGGATTTCCATCAGCATCCCGTTGCACCACTATCCCTTGATCCAACACGTAGATGTATTGATTGTTCTGGTGGCGAATTCGATACTCAGCAGTATAGCGATCGCTATTTGCCAAAGCAACTAACGCCTCCTCTTGTAGGCGTTGCAAATCTTCGGGATGGACAAGTTCACACCACCAATTACCCGTTGGTTGAGCTTCTGCGAGGGAATAGCCCAAAATTCGGGTTAACCCCTGGGTTCTTTCAACGGTATCCTGTTCTAGATTCCAATCATAGATGAGACAATTGACGGCAGAGGCGGCTAACTCAAACCGCTCGTTAGCTTGCTTTAATGCTATTTCTGCTTGTTTGCGTACACTCAAATCAACAACAAAGCCAGTGATGGTTTCTTGAGTGTCTCCCAATATCACAGAACCAAGCAGAACCGGAATGCGATCACCATCTTTACGAATGTATTCTTTCTCAAAGGGCTTACATACTCCGGTAGTTTTCAGTTCTGCCACTGAACGCTCACTTAAAAGAAGATACTCAGGCGGGGTAATCTCGCGCCAGTTCATTTGATTAGCAAACAAATCTTCTCGCGTATAGCCGATCATATTCAGAAAAGCATCATTGGCTTCTACGATCGAGCCGTTATTCATATCAGTTACGACAACCCCAATGATGTTGGATTCTGCCAGTCGGCTAAACCGCATTTCGCTATTTTGCAACAAGTTTAGGCTTGTCTCTGCTTTGCGTCTAGCAGTTTGTAACTCTGAAGAGAGGGCAGTAATTAAAAAAGATACGAGTGAAAATGTGGTTAGTTGTACTAAAACTTTCAGGCTGAGGAAATGAAAGGAGTAGACTGGCTCAATCAAAAAATAGAGCGAAATTGCAACAGATAAAGCGATCGCTAATACTCCCAGTCTCATACCGCCATACCAGGCGCTCACTGCTACGGCTGCATAAAATAATGTAAATACGCTCGGTTCTAAAACTGGCAGTAACAGTTTTGTCAACAGTAGCGCCGCTATGACTGTCAAAATCATCACACCATAAGCTATTAACCGAGAACGCATCATCAAAATTTTTTCAGGTACTTTCACCATCATCTTAAGAGTCCTCCCGTTGCTCCGCTTTTGGGAGATACTCGTTTATCAGTCTTTTGGGTTCACCCATCTTTTCTAACATTTCTTCAATTAGCTTTAGTGCCATTGGCGAAGGCACTGTAGATCCATTTTCCCAACGATTCACTGTTCGCAGGGAAACTCCCAACTTGGCCGCAAACTTTATCTTGAGAGAGATCAAGTTGCTGCCGAAGTTCGCGGATTAAATCTGAAATTTTGACTGGCTTTCCTAGTTCCATAGTAGGAAGAGTAGGACAGGTGTCTCGTCATTTGTCTCCAGCTTGAGGAAGAATTTCAAGAATCATCAGTTGTTATCAATTTCATCTTTTGGTGAAATACCAATATTCAGTTATCAGTGTTCACGGATTACTGTTCACTGTAGAAGCTATATATAAAATAAACATTAAATTTTGCCTAATAAGCGATTGATAATAGTACTATTTTAAGAAATTTTATTGATAATTTTTAGCGATCGCACACAACCAGAAACTTTGTGATGTGTGATATTTTCATGATTTATATCAAAGCTAGTTTTATATATAGGTTATCTATATATAAGTTATAGCTAATACTTTTCGTTTGATGAAATTTTCCAAATCATTGTTAATTTTGGCAACTATATCTGAACATAGATTTTAAAATCTGTTGTTAACTTTACTTCTATGGTTAGATGCCAATGACAAAACTAGAAAGCGATAATTCATCCTTATTGAAGAAGAATTCTGACTCCTGAATTCTGTTCAATAATGAAAAAACTCCAGAAATGTTTGTTACAAATCTGGAGTCATGAAAGATACGCATTTACCTATACCAAATTTTCACTCTGAGAAAATCCTACGTCATCAGGGTATACACTCAAATGTAGGTGAAAGGGGATAGGGAAACTAAGCCGCCTACAAGGGGTGAGGTTTAAAATCTACCTTCTCGATTGGAGGTAACGCAAAACAGCCTCAGGTTATCTGGGGCTGTTTTGCAAGAGGTGTTTGGCAGAAAGGGTACATCAAAAACTGATGCCCTGTGTTAGATATAAATAATTCAGTATGCATCCTTATTCAGCCGCCTTTTGGCATATCAGGATGATTGGAAAAATTTTGTAGGCGCAGCCTGTCGTAGACATCGCTTTTTCCAAAAAGAAACTCCAGATGCGCTTAAGGCATTCTGGAGCAGTAACAGGTTTCTAACATAAATCAATTTTTACATCTGCGATCGCTCAATGTCGTTAGGGTATATACTCAAATGTATTTATGTCTACCCATCCGCAAATCGAACAGCAAATTACCTTCTTTTCTACCCATAACCTCAATGTATCTACAGAATTCTACGAACAAAAGCTAGGTTTTGAGTTATGGCTTGACCAAGGAACCTGTCGAATTTATACTGTTAATGACTCTGCGTACTTGGGAATTTGTGAAGCCAGCGAAAAATCAACTCCTGCAACCAACAACCAATCAAGTGTCATTTTTACTCTGGTAACACAGCAGGTGGATGAATGGTTTGAATATCTCCAAGAACGTGGCGTCGATTTTGAAAAGCCGCCTACACTAAACGAAAAGTACAATATTTACCACTGTTTTTTCCGCGATCCTGATGGTTATTTGATTGAAATTCAACGTTTCGAGACTAACGACAAGAAAAAGACATAACTTATTTAGTTATGCCTAAGCGTTTAATTTACAGGGCAGGATTTTACAGATTAGAACTTTTATGATTTACTGGGGTGCATGATACCGAATAATGCTGTATAGACATCATCAATAAGCATGTACCTGTTCTTCTATAAATTTATCAAGGTAGGATGCGGGATTTATGCAGCCACTAGAAAAGCTTTACATTTATTTACAATTACTGCAAAACCGTGGGCCTCACTCTTGACTTTTATAAAATGTACACCTAATTACTGATAAAAATTCTTCGCGTCAGTCCTAATGATAGGTATTTAACCGGACTTGATATTGTATAACAGAAGCTAGGATACAATCGGGAGCATCTCAGTGAAAGCAAATATATCTGGCGATTAAAAATTGCGGCTACATAAACTTCGTCCGCCTGCGCGGACTCAATAAATTGGAAACCCACGGAGGTGGGTTTTGTCTGTATAGCCAAGAATTCTATTCGTCAAGGCTAGATATATTTTTACGAAAGTGAGATGCTCCCAATACAATCATTGTCGCGAGGATATAATGCTTATTGAACAAAATTATTTTCAAAATAGCTTCCTTGCCAGTTGTGCTATTTCTATAGTTATTACTTTTAACCTCTATGATATTTAATGTATTCGGTTTACTAAATATTTTTCCGGCAAATGCATGAAAGCCAAAACACTCACATGGCTAGGCAAAGTACTACAACTTAAGGGTTCGGTAATGAAAGCAATTTACAGACATATCTTATGGTGTGGAGCTTTTGGATTTTTGATTTCTCTACTTTACCATTTTGACAAACCTGTATCCCAACCTATTTTAGGAACTGTGATTCCTAGTATTGTTTTAGGGTTGTTACTTGTCTTTCGTACCAATACTGCTTATGAGCGATTTTGGGAAGGGAGAAAATGTTGGGGTTCTATAGTAAATAACGTCCGAAATCTAGCGCGACAAATTTGGGTATCAGTTGATGAAATTTCACCAGAAGATAAAGAAAATAAAATTACAGCATTAAACTTATTGGCAGCTTTTGCTGTAACAACTAAATTACATTTGCGTGGAGAAACAGTTAATAGCGAGTTAGAAGACTTAATGCCATCTACTAAGTACAGAAAACTGAAGATTATGAATAATCCCCCCATAGAGGTTGCCTTTTGGATAGGAGATTATTTACAACAACAGTACAATCGTAATTGCCTTAACAGTTACCAGCTAACATCTATGCAAGAATTATTAAATAATCTGGTAGATAATTTAGGTGCTTGCGAACGCATTTTGAAAACACCCATGCCCCTTGCTTATGCTATTCATTTGAAGCAATTACTGATACTATATTGCTTTTTGCTACCATTTCAAATAGTAGAAAGTCTCGGTTGGTGGACAGGTTTAATTTCCGCCTTAGTTGGTTTTACAGTATTTGGCATTGAAGCCATCGGCTTAGAGATAGAAAACCCCTTTGGCTATGATGCTAATGATTTACCATTAGATGCAATTTGCGAGACAATGAAACGCAATATTGATGATTTAATTACTTTGACTCCAAATACGCGATCGCATACAGAAAATATCTGATTAAAAGATATTAGAAATTATTGTAGTATTGAAAATCTTCTTGAACAAACTGTCCATATAGTCTTCAGTCTTTGCTCAATACTTATGTCAAGTTGAAATAGGTGGATATTATTGGACAACCTTATCTGAGTTTCATACAGCACTTGGGAGGTGATTATATTTTCTGAAGCCTCTTGGTAACTTGAGGACTATCAAGAACTGCTGTTACTTTATCGAACAGTTGATAAATTTTCTGTTTCAGTTGTTCTCGATTAAGTTGAGTTTCAATCTTCGTATTAACATCAGCAATTGCTTTTTCTAGTTTTGTGGTTGTCTCCTTAACTTTGCCCGAAAAATCGTTTATCTGGGCTTAAGTCAGGTTGCTTATCTGAGAGGTTGTTTGAAAAGTGGTTAGCCGTGATTTTAGGCACTAACTGATCCCCCCTAGCCCCCCTTTTTAAGGAGGGAACCGGAATCAAAGTCCCCCTTTTTAAGGGGGATTTAGGGGGATCTAGAACGTTTTGTTACCGAGAAGAAAACTTTTCAAACATTTTCTAAGTCCACTTGGGCTGCTAGAAGTGCTGGTTTTTCGGCATCGCTCTCTTGTCGAGCAGAGCGCTCTCGTTCCAACTGCTGCCTTTCGGCTTGGAGTGTTTACTATCTAACTGAAATTAGGGTCAATTTTAATACATTTTGTTATAAAAATTGTGAATTGCAGAATGCACATCAAACTGAGATTTCTTACGTAAGATACTTAAATTATTGCAACTTCTACTTTGAATAAATGGTAAATTTTTTTAGGCTAAATTTAAATCCCAAGCAAGCAGCAGTAGGAGTTACGCTATCTGAAACCGCAGACTTAGCGAAGGCGCTAGAGCAATTAGGGCTAATTAATTCCCGTCCCGTTTTAGTGATTGTAGGGGGCGCTAGTCAGATTAGCGAAGCCGACTTTTTGCTTATCCAAAGCCTATTTGTGGAAGTCTTAGCCCCAATTGCCGAAAACTTGGGGGCTTATGTAGTAGATGGTGGTACTGATGCGGGAGTGATGCGATTGATGGGTAATGCCCGTAGCCAAATCAATGGCAAGTTTCCGCTAATTGGTGTAGCGCCCACAGCAAAAGTAATTTTACCCGATCAAACCCATATCCTGAGTGATGATGCCACATCCCTGGAGCCGCATCATACTCATTTTGTGCTAATTCCTGGCAATAATTGGGGTGACGAATCTCCCTGGATAGTAAAGGTAGCAACTGTTTTAGCTAATGGCGCACCCTCCGTTACAGTCCTAATTAATGGTGGCGAGATTAGCTTTATTGATGTCTTAAATAGCGTCATCGCTAAACGGTTAGTGATGGTGATTGCTGGTAGTGGAAGAACAGCAGATAAACTTGTTTCTGCTTTGCGTGGAGATGCCACTGATGAACGCGCTAAAGAATTAGCAGCATCAGGCCATTTACAAACTATTGACTTAGAAGCAGCAGAAGAGTTAATCAATACAATTACGAACTTACTTTTAACTTAGGACTGAATTATGGTGAAGAAGGGCGTATCTAACGGTTGGGGGAGGAAAAAGTGGAATAGGCTAGTACCGCAAGGCGGAATTAAAAATTAAAAATGAATACAACGTAAACTTTTTATAGACTCCGAATTGCAATTTCTAACCCTTCACAGACACGAGTCAGAAAATCTAAATCCAAAGTAGCGATCGCATCACTAGCTTTGTGATAATGAGGATTTCGCAAGAATGCCGTATCTGTCACCATCATTGCCGGATAACCCAAATCCCAGAATGGCGCATGATCGCTAAGTCTGGTTTGGGGAACTATTAAACCTCGATTTGGTACGGGTAGCCATTGACTAGATACGCCAGCTTTGCGAATATTACGGCTCATGCCAATTAAATCGGGCAATATCCGCAAGTTGCCAATTAAAGCAATAAAATCACCCGTATCTGGGTAGAAGCGTTCCAGAGGACGAGGGTAACTTTGGGAACCAGGTGTAGAATCCTTATAGCCCAGCATTTCTAAGGAGATCATTAAGCGTAGTTGTTGCTTTTGTTGATGCAACAGCGCTGCATAGTCAGCGCTACCCAGTAAGCCGTATTCTTCCATATCGAAAGCAACTAGTCTTAAGGGATATCTGATAGCTTGGGCAGCAAACTTTCTCGCCAATTCCAGCAACACCGCCACACCTGTAGCATTATCATCAGCCGCAACTGTTCCTGGAACGCCATCATAATGAGCGCCAATTAAAATCGGTGGCAAATCCTTTTTTTGCCCTTTAGTTTGGGATGGTAAATTTAATATCAAGTTATTACAAGCTTTGCCTCTGACTTCAAAGGTGTGGATTTCCACACTCCCCCATTGGGAAAACTGCTGGCGGATGTATTCTTGGACAAAAAAATGTCCAGCCGTCGCCATATAAGGATCGCGTTCTCGCGCGATCGCATTGAGAGAAGTTTGTAATCGCTCTGTTAAATTCAACTTTTTAAGATAGGGATAATAATATGAGAGTCTTGCACTAGGCGACTATAAGTCCCAGCTACACGAGACAAAACCCGCCTACGCGGGTTTAAATCCTTGATTTTCCCTAAGTCCGCGTAGGCGGACGAAAGTTTGTATAGCTGCGATTTCTAATCGCCAGGGCTCGGTGCAAAATATGCATTTATCAACTTGCGGATAACAAGAATTGAGGCTGCTTGGGCACACCAACCATCTCAATGCTATTCTAGTCTTGCAACTATCTCCTCTAGCTGCACATCTTAGCTTACTGCTTTAATGATGACTATCATACCATTGAGGTGTTTTCATCTTGTAGCACAAAGCTAGAAGTAGTTCCGCCCAATCATAATAAACATATAAAGATACTTTAGGAGAAGAGTAACGCATGGGCAAGGTAGTCGGCATCGACTTGGGTACAACCAACTCAGTAGTCGCCGTTATGGAGGGTGGCAAGCCGGTGGTGATTGCCAATGCAGAAGGAATGCGAACAACCCCCTCCGTAGTTGGCTTCAGCAAAGAAGGTGAAAGAGTAGTTGGGCAAATGGCACGGCGACAAACCGTCCTCAATCCCCAAAATACCTTTTTCGCAGTTAAACGCTTCATTGGGCGGAAGTATGGTGAACTGAATGCAGATTCTAAGCGTGTGCCCTACACGATCCGCAAAGACGAAGTAGGTAATATTAAAATTGCCTGTCCTCGTATGAATAAAGATTTTGCCCCAGAAGAAATTTCGGCAATGGTGCTGAAGAAATTGGCAGACGATGCTAGTCGCTATTTGGGTGAACCAGTTACCGGGGCAGTGATTACAGTACCCGCCTATTTTAACGATTCTCAACGGCAGGCAACCCGTGATGCTGGCAGAATTGCCGGTTTAGAAGTGCTGCGGATTCTGAATGAACCGACTGCGGCATCTTTGGCCTATGGATTGGATCGGGGTGACACGGAAACTATCTTAGTCTTTGACTTGGGTGGTGGTACTTTTGACGTATCGATTTTAGAAGTTGGTGATGGGATATTTGAAGTCAAGGCTACCAGTGGAGATACACAACTTGGTGGTAACGACTTTGACAAAATAATCGTAGATTGGTTAGCAGAGCAATTTCTGGAAACAGAAGAGGTAGACTTAAGACGCGATCGCCAAGCTTTGCAACGTCTGATGGAAGCGGCAGAAAAAGCCAAAATTGAACTTTCTGCTGTCAGCGTCACCGATATTAACTTACCCTTCATCACTGCCACGGAAGATGGCCCCAAACATCTGGAAACTCGTCTGACTCGTTCCGAGTTTGAAGGTTTGTGTGGTGATTTGGTGGGACGCTTACGGACACCAGTAAAACGCGCCCTCAAAGATGCCGGACTTTCACCTAGAGACATTGAAGAAGTTGTTTTAGTTGGCGGTTCTACACGGATGCCAATGGTGAAGCAGCTAGTGCGAGACTTGATTGGCACAGAACCCAACGAAAATGTCAACCCCGATGAAGTTGTCGGAGTAGGTGCAGCAATTCAAGCCGGAATTCTCGCAGGTGAACTCAAAGATGTGCTGCTTTTGGATGTCACACCCCTTTCTATGGGATTGGAAACCATCGGCGGCGTGATGAAAAAACTCATTCCCCGCAATACCACCATCCCAGTTCGCCGTTCTGACATTTTTTCTACGTCTGAAAATAACCAGAATACTGTGGAAATTCACGTAGTTCAGGGCGAACGGGAAATGGCCGCAAACAACAAGTCCTTAGGACGGTTCAAGCTGTATGGCATCCCGCCAGCACCGCGAGGAATTCCTCAAGTTCAGGTGTCATTTGATATTGATGCTAATGGTATTTTACAGGTAACAGCCCTAGATAGAACTACTGGGCGAGAACAGAGTATTACCATTCAAGGCGCTTCCACCTTGAACGAGTCAGAAGTGAATCGGATGATTCAGGATGCTCAAAAATATGCTGATGTCGATCGCGAACGTAAAGAAAGAGTAGAAAAGCGGACTCGTTCTGAGGCGTTGATTTTCCAAGCAGAGAGACAACTTCGAGAAGTAGCACTGGAATTTGGTATGCAGTTTGCCCGAAACCGCCGCCAAAGAATTGATAATATTTGCCGACAATTAAAAGAGAGTCTGAAGGAAAATAGCGATCGCGGTATCGATCAAGCCTACGCCGACTTGCAAGATGCTCTTTATGAGCTAAATCGCGAAGTTCGGGAGACTTATGCTGAAGATGAAGATGACGACTTGTTTGGTACTATCCGCGACATCTTTACTGGCGGCGATAAAGAACGAGAACGCGAATCTCCCAGAGATACATACCGAGAACGCGACTCATACAGCCAAGGCTATGGCAAAGATTACGGTAAAGACTATGGCAGAGACTATAACCGGGATAATAATCGTTCTTCCTCTTATGAAAGCCGTCCTCCACGCAAATCTCGTCCTAGCTACCAAGATAACTGGGATGACGAAGAAGACAATGATTGGTTGTAAGAAAAATTAGAAGTTAGGAGTGAGGAGTTAAAAATTAAATCTTTCAACTCATAACTCCTAACTCATAGCTCCTAACTCATAATTAATCTAAAATCTAAAATTTAAACAACTAAACTATGCAAAATTTGCCGAACTTTCGCGATTACTACGAGATTTTAGGAGTATCTAAAGACGCCTCTGGTGAGGAAATTAAAAAAGTTTATCGGCGGTTAGCGAGGCAATATCACCCCGATCTGAATCCGGGTAATAAAGAATCTGAGGAAAAATTTAAGGATATCGGCGAGGCTTATGAAGTTCTTTCAGATCCAGCCAAGCGATCGCAGTACGACCAGTTTAGCCGTTACTGGAAGCAAAAAGGCTTTGCAGGCAACAAACAAGCACCAAAGGCGAAAACTTGGCAAAGTAGTGCTAGCGATCGCAACGGCAATCAGGAGGTAGATCCCAGCCAATTCTCCGACTTTGAAAGCTTTATTAATCAAGTTATCGGTGTTAAAAATAAGAGTGCGGCAAATAACTCTAGTAATGGCAATAATAGCGATCCGTTTCGTTCCCCTAGAACAAAAGTTGCCTACACCGTTAACACCCCACCTCGCACAACCCGGCGAGATATAGAAGCCAGATTGACTCTACCATTAGAAAAGGCTTATCAAGGTGGTAATGAGCGTATTCGTTTGGAAGATGGGCGATCGCTAGAAGTTAACATGCCTCCAGGAATGGTATCAGGTCAAACCATCCGTTTGCGGAATCAAGGCGTTGGTGGTGGCGACTTATACTTAAAAATTACTGTTGAGCCTCATCCATTATTTAAGCTAGAAGGTTCAAATATCCTTTGTCAAGTTCCAGTTACTCCCAGTGAGGCAGTTTTAGGAGGACAGGTAGAAGCACCAACTCTTGACGGGCCTGTGAAAATGACCACCCCTCCCGGAGTTAGGTCTGGTCAAAAATTTCGTCTAGGGAATAAAGGCTATCCCAGTGATGATGGTAAACGTGGCGATCAATTAGTAGAAATTCAAATAGTTACACCGAAAAATATTAGTCCAGAAGAACGGGAACTATACGAAAAGTTACGGCAAATTGAAACTTTTAAACCCCGTGCTGATTTAATCCGTTAGGGATAAACTATGAATCTTAATAAAGCTATTGACCAGAACAATGACTATATATCCTCAATATCTCGTGCTGCTTGAGTAGAAATCCGAAATCGACTCATAGAGAATCGGTGTTAGCCAAATTTTGCTGTCCTAGTGCTTTAATATTTGCAAAAAAAGCTGGAAGTGACTCGTCGTTACATTCAGTATACTGTCCGCTATCGAGTTTTTTAATACCAATGTCAATCTGATTGCGTAATGCTTCTAACTTGAGTTTTTGCAGTTCTTCCTCAAGGCGCTGGAGTTCATCTATCATTTGCTGAAATGCTTGGGCTTCATGCACCACAACCTCAGCTTTCCCATTTACTGTTAGTACAAGCGGGGACTTTGTGGCCTTGATTCGCTCTACGTAATCTTTAGCATTACGCTTAAAGTCAGTAAGAGTTTGAATATTTTCGAGATTAATTCTGATCTGCATCGCATCGAATTAAATGCTTTATTAAAATATCTTATCAGATACTAGACCTGCTGTGTCTTCTCCAATTCACAAAGGATTTAAAATATAAAAAATATCTTTGAGCAAAGTGACTCAAACAGCCGTGAATCAAAACGGGGCAATGCCACAAAGCAGCGAACCAACTTATTACTCCCTGCTAGGACTGCATCCCTGGGCATCGGTAATTGACATTCGTCGTGCTTATCGGCAACTGAGCAAACTCTATCATCCAGATACTACAGACTTGCCGACTGCGATCGCTACTCCCAAATTCCAGCAAATCAACGAAGCCTACGCCACCCTTAGCCATCCAGAACGACGGTTAAGTTACGATTTAAAAATTGGCTATTCCCGCTTTGGAGTGATTCAACCACCGGCTGATTTAAATCATCCCGTATCAAATTCATATAACTGGTCAAAATCAGCTTACCTCGATGCGAGCGATCGCCCCTTATCATCTGGCGAAATTTTTGCTTTATTTATACTGGTGTTAACATTTGTAGGCTGCCTACTGTTAGCAGTTGCCATTGGCTTAACTCGTGGCGAGGCTGCTTTTCAAACCCATCAATTGCAATCACTTGTATCCATACAACAGCAGATTACTTGTATCTCGCAACTAATTACCCATCTGAAATAATTAAAAAATTCTCTAATCCAAAATCCAAAATCTAAAATTCCTATGCCTCTTCTTCCCTCTGATACCCCCCTATATAATCATCCCCTGCCACAAATTGAGCAGTGGCTAAAAGACCAAGGTTGTCAACAAGACGAAACGCAGAGGCATTGCTGGCGCGTGCAGCGGCCTAGTTGGCAAGCGGAATTATGGCTTGATGTTGAGCAAATTGTCGTGCGATATGTCCAATCTGGAGAAAATGGACAAGATATCCAACGCTCATTTAAGTATTCTCTGAGTCGGGATGATGTAGAACAAGCGGTTTTTTCTGGGCCATAATCGTGAATTTAGACGAAAGTCGATGGCGATCGCATTTCGATAAACTGTAAAATTTATTTGGTATAAAATGCCAAACATCAGGAATCATAGCTTTACCCATCAATGAAGGAAGGGTGAGATGAGCAATGTCCAAAGACAAGCTGCTCCGCATCTACGTACGTTTGGGCACAAGAAAGCAGGTACATCAAATTTTTCAAGTCCGTCCCTTGTCTCACCAACAACTCCGACGCTGGCAAATCCAGTGCGAGACTTTGGTTTACCAACGAATAATATAATCCAAACAGCAACGGAGGAATCAACCAACCTTCAAGAAGCGCAGTCTGTTGATGAGCAATCCTTATTATCACAAGCCATTCAGCAACAGTCTTTTGGTCATGATATTAGTCGTATAGCGTTGCGTCGTCCCCAGACAAAACTAACGGTGGGAGAACCAGACGACAAGTACGAGCAAGAAGCGGATCGCGTGGCAAATCAGGTGATGCGGATGGCTTCTCCCGCAACCCCCAACTTTCAACGCCAGGTAACGAAGGAAGAAGTAGAAGAAATCCAGACGCAGCCACCGCCAGAAACCATCACGCCACTGGTGCAGCAAACGGGGATGGTGCAACACAAACTTGATGATGAATCACAAACCCAGAAATTTGGTCAACCTGTAACTACTCCAAAAACGGATCAATCTGGTATAGAGCCTGATGGAGCAAATTCAGCACCGACTAATACTCACCCAACAGAGGATGCTGGAAGTAAGGCAATCCCTCCAGTAGATACCAAACAAGAAGCCTTATCAACTCAGCCAAGTTTACCTGCACCTACTCAGGCTAATTCAGAAGCGGCTTACCCTAGCAACTCCATACCAGAGAAAAGCGGTAATGCAGTCCTTGACAAATCAGCGACAGCTGAAGTTGCCAGCGTTCCTCAGCCTGGAGGGGTAGCCAATGAAGTGGTATCTCCTCAAACTTATGCACCGCAAACTGAAGTGGCTGAATCGCAGCAATCTCTTCCTAACCCTGCTGGACAGTTACCCCAATTAGATAAAGCAATTGACCCTTCAGCAATGGCGATCGCGGAGGCAGAACAACCACAAGAATTGCCTGAGATTCCCCAGCCAACCATGCCGGAATCGCCAGAGCTTGCTCAGGCTGCTCAACAAATTATCCAAACAAAGGAGATAGAGAAAGCTGCTCTGACACAAACAATTGAAGCTCAACAGAATTTTTTGCAACAACAAACAGAGATACAAGTCGAAGCAATTCAGGCAGCAACTCAAGGGAAAATTCAAGGCATTACAGCGGATATTGCCGCCAAGAAAGCTGAGGTTCAACAAACCTTCAGTACAACTAAGGCTAATCTGAAAGGGCAAATTGAGAACCACAAGACAAATATCCAAGCTGAAACTACTCGTGGGTTGAATTCATTACAGCAGGAAGTAGAAACTAAGCGCAAAGGGGCTAACACTACGTCTGAGAATGAAGCTAAACAGATGGAGCAGACAGGACAAACTGAAGCTACCCGTGCTACCACTTCAACAGCAGAATCGGCTACGGCAGTGAATGCAATTGCGAAACAACAGGGCGATCGCTACGGCAGTAAACCAGAGGAAAAAACTGCTGCACGCCAGGGTGCTGGACAAGCTTCTGCGGAAGTAGTAGGCAAGCTAACCTCACGCGGGCAATCTTTAGCCAAAGATGCCAGAGAAGCTGCACAAAAAGCCGCACAAGAATTTCGAGCCGCTGGGCAGAAATTAGCGACTGGTGTGGGGAGTAATACCGCGCAAGTTGAAAAAGCTATCCGAGATAATGCCAATACTATAACTTCTCAATTCATTACCCAAATTACTCAACAACTGCAAAAGATAGATACGTTGCAAACAAAAGCCCTTGCATCTTTAGAAAATTTAAAGTTAAGTTCTATCTCAGGAATTAAGCAAGCTGGTAATTCAGCCGCCGCAGCGGCCAAAATATCTGGGAAGACTGCTGCAACTCAATTAAGCCAATTTAAAGTTGCTAGCCTCAACCAACTTGACAAAGGGGCACATCAAGTTGTTGAAAAACTGAATCAAGTTCCTAAAAATAAGAAAAATAATCACAAAGCAATTGATAAATTTATTCAGGAGACAAAAGAACCATTCCAACAAACGCGATTACAGTTGGAAATAGCACTTTCTTCCCAGGTTAGCGGTGCTAATAATAGTTTGAATCAGCTAGGAAGTGCTATCTCTGGTCACTTGGATGGATTACAGCAGAAAGTGACAGGTGAAGCAGATAAGGCTACAAACTCTTTGAGTACTGGTTTAGCTCAAGTTCCAGAGCAGGCAGCACAACAAGTACAACAATCAGTCACAAGTAATAAAAACGCTAACGAACAGTTGATTAGTCAATTTGGTGGAGGAATTCAGCAGAAAATTGATGAAGCCAAGCAGGAATGGGTTCAACAGCAGCAGAAAGTTAATAACGATATTCGTAGCAAAGTTGATGAAGGTATTAAATCGAATAAAGATGTAGAAAGTAAAGCTCCAAGTGACTTTGCCCAAGTAGCTCAGTCAGCAGCCGAAAAAGCTGCCGATCCTGGATGGCTTCAGGTTCTTAAAGGAATTGGGGAAGGAATCTTAAAAGTCTTAGTGGGATTGGCAATTTTTGTCGCTGTTGTAGTTGTGGTTATTCTTCTACTTCCAGAAGAAATAGTAGCAGCGATCGGGATAGTAGGAATTGCTGCGATCGTTGGTCTGGGCTTCTTAATCTATGGCTTTGTCACTTCCTTTATCAATCGCTGTGAAGAATTTGCAAAGGCATTACATGCTGCTGGTGTGGACGATCCGCCCTGGTACATTTATCTTGCTGCTGGTATTGCGATACCATTTGTGTCCCTTTTAGATGCTGTTGGTATCTCACCAATCCTTGAAGGAGCGCTTAATATAAGTATTCTCACTGGGAAAGATTTGAATCTTACTCCAGAGCAGCGAGCAGAGAAAATCACCGAAGGGGTACTAACCATCGCTCTCATGTTCATCCTTGGCAGAGTTTTCAAGGGTGGCAAACCTGGTGAAGTCCCAGTGGAAGTTAAACCCGGTGAAGTTAAACCTGGTGAAGTCAAACCCGGTGAAGTTAAACCAGATGAAGTTAAACCTGTAGAGCCAGGAGTCCGAGCTAAACGAACAACGGCTGATGGTCATCACGAAATCAAAGTAACGGAAAGGGGAACTATTCGTTGCAGCCCAAATTGTGGAGACATACAAAATGCTTACCCAAACGAGCTAAAACAGAGAGCAGACCTTCAAGAGAGACTGAACACAGCTAAACAAAAAGAAGCAACTGATCCTGAAGCAGTCGCCGAAGAGGTCAAAAACATTGATGCAGAATTAGCTGCTGTTCGCAGAGCAAACTTAGCAAAAGCTAAAACAGACTCGCGCGGAACTATTGAGGCAGTTAAGAAACTACTTAACGACAAGGAAAATACAGAAAAACTTTCTGGAGAAGACAAAGGAATTTTTGGCGAACGGCAACGCCAAATTGAGAAAAATTGGAATGATGCAAGTGAATCAGCCGATGGCGCTAAGGGTGATCCTGACATAGAAGGTTTAGCGCTGGAAGAGTTTGAGAGCATCAATAAAAAGGCAAAAGAGCTTGAGTCTGATATTCAAAAGAAACTGCCCAAAGGCACGGAAGATCCTCCCTATGTAAAAGAAAATAGACCACCACTTGATGAAGAAACTTTCTTAGCTGATGGAACTTACACTAGAACAGGCAGAAAGTTCCAAGGAAGGGAAATCTACAAGGATGGTGATGGTCGCTATTATCATGTTGATAATTTCCATGAAGGTCGAGGTAGTGAAATTGAATTCTATGATGCCCAGGGCAAGCACCTTGGAACTCTCAAACCAGAAGGAGGAGTTAAGGATGGCCCAGTAAAAGGGCGAACTCTACCAGATAATCTTAGATAGTCTTTGAAACAAGCATGACTCATCAATCAATTGTCAATCCAGATACGAAATTTGTTATAGCAGGTGATATTTATAAAGTGCAGCGGCGTCCTATGCACAGTCATATTGTCATCAACAATAACTACCAGGGAATTAGAGTAATAGACCCTTGGAATGGCAATGATTTACTTCAAGTCGATTTTACTGAAGGTTACAGCAACTCTGGAATTATTAATGAGTGGTGTTTCCGTGCTGATGGTCAAGCTGTTTTGATTCTTAATGAAGAGCATCGAACTGCTAACTTGTTATCTCTTGAAATCAATCTACCCCCCTACAGCTTGCTGTGTCCTTCTGTTCAACGAGTGATAGATTTACGCTACCTTTGGGAGAAGAATCTATTTTGGATTACTGGTGGTAAATCTTACGGTTTCTTTTACTTGGAATGGCAGGGTGATATTCCTATTTTTGTAGAAAGTACTGGGATGCAAGCTCGAATTGCACATAGAGGTTGGCGAAGGGCATTAGATCAGCTTCCACTGAGCAACTGTAACGTTTTGCGCGTAGAACCAGATAAATCCCAAATGCTTTACCATGATTTCTCAGAAAAATCCGGGCAAGTTGGTGTTGTTAGTTGGCAGGATGAAATAAGTTGGTCGGCGCCAGCACCCGAAGAAGTGTCAAGGCTTGCCTTTGATGGGAAACACATGTTTATATTACATGAATACGAAGTTCATGCCTTGAATGAGCAGGGACAAATAGAAACTGTTTATTCTGTTCCAGAAGGATTCCACTATTCTGGTTTAGATACGATTCCTGCACAAGATAATAAACCTGCTGCTTTAGTGTTGGTGTGTAATTCATTGAGCGATCCACACTACAATCAATTCCTGGTCTATGAATTGGATAGTATGGTAGCGAACTAATTGAGTGTCATCTTAAGTTTCATACTAGTTCAGTACTTTACCAGCACATCAATCGTTCTGCCACCTGAAGTAGAAGCCGTAGTTCAACGCCAAATCACGCTTCGGTAAGTATCAGAACGCGATCGCAGTTATTCTTGCAGGCATAAAACTCCTGGAACAGCAAGAAGACATCTATCAAGGACGACTGCAAGACCTGCAAGAAGAAGCGCTTATTGGGTGGAAAGCGTCCGAGCGGGGCGAAGTTGTTGATGGCTCGGCTGCAATGACTCAAATTCGTGCCAATGTGCGTAGTTTACCGCCGCAGGCATCGCGCTACGGTGTTTCAGACAAAGCATGACCCTTAAGAATGCGGGGAGGTGAGGGAGCCGGAAAGAAGCAAGGGAGCAGGGAGCAGGGAGCAAGGGAGTAGAGTTTTCCCCTCCGCCCCTCTGCCTCTTTTCAATGCCCAATGCCCCTTCCTTACACTTTCCCAAATCGCCGCTCCCGTTGCTGGTAGGCACATAAAGCGCGGTGAAACTCTGCTCGGTTAAAATCGGGCCAGAGAGCATCAGTAATATAAATTTCTCCATAAGCCATTTGCCAGAGAAGGAAATTTGAGAGGCGCATTTCTCCACTGGTGCGGATTAATAAATCTGGGTCAGTAACTCCGGCTGTGTACAAGTGGCTCTCAAACACCTGCTCATTAATTTCATCAGGTTGTAATAGACCTTGCTGCACTTGTTTGGCGATCGCCTGACAAGCTTGTAAAATCTCTTGTCGTCCACCATAATTAGTTGCTACTGAAAACCGGATACCGCGATTATTCTTAGTTTCTTCCATAGAACGCGATATTTCCTGTTGGAGCGATCGCGGTAGGTCTTGCAAATTCCCCACAAACTTAATTTGAACATTCTCTTCGACCATTTCCCGCAGTTCTTGGCGCAAAACTCTTTGAAACAGAGTCATCAAAAAATCCACTTCTTCCTGCGGTCTTTTCCAGTTCTCCGTTGAAAAAGCATAAGCTGTCAGCGCTTGAATTCCCCAATCCTGACAACAGCGAAGTAAATCTTTAAGAGTATCTACTCCTCGCTTATGACCCATAATTCGAGGTAGACCCTGACGTTTAGCCCATCGACCATTACCATCCATAATCACCGCCACGTGCTGCGGCAATAGTTCTCGTTTTAAGTCAGTAGGCAAATCTTGCAGTTTAGTTTGTTGTGCTGTCATTTTTTATCTCGAGAAGCAGTCGATGGTAATCCGAGTAAACGTGAAACCAGTGCTAGTGTCTTCCCACCTATCCGACGAACAAAACTCAACAGACCAGGAGCAACAGCTTCCCTATCCACGGTTGGGGACAAAAGAGCCTCTAATGACTCTTTCAACTTCCTAATCGTCAGCGGTCTATTTAGGGTTCCCCTTTCCGCTAAGGAAATAGAACCAGTTTCTTCAGATACGACGACACAAATGCAATTTTCGACCCGCTCAGTAATTCCCATTGCCGCCCGGTGGCGTGTTCCCAACTGGCGCGAGGCTGTGCGTCCCGAAAGTGGTAAAATTATACCTGATGACACGATCCGTGAGCCACGAATCAATGTCGCTCCATCGTGTAACAAAGTTTTCGGCTGAAAAATTGTCTGGATCAGTTCTTTAGAAACCTCCGCATTTAGCTTTACTCCTGGCACAGAAAAATCTCGCTCATCAATTGGCCCTGTGGTTTCGACAATTAGTAAAGCTCCAATGCGGTTTTTTGACAATTCTTTAACAGCCTCAACAATTTCATCAATTACACTATCAGATTTGGGGATTGCCAGACGGTCGGGTTGAAGTAGCTGACGAAACTCGCCACGCCCCAATTGCTCCAAAAACCGCCGAAATTCTGACTGTAAAGCAACTGCCATCGCTACAGCACAACCAATCACTAACTTTTCCAGTACAAAACTGAGCAGAGGTAGTCCGAGTCTGCCACTTAGTGCTGAGGCTAGCATTAAAAGAATGAATCCCCGCACCATCCAAAGTGTTCGGCGCTCACTAATGATAACTAGTATCATATATGTCAGCACCAGCACTAACACAATATCCAGAGTCCCAAGTAGCAAGGACTGTGACCACCCCAGGTTTGCCAGCCATTGCTTCCACCAATCTCTCATGACATCTGGATTACACTTTTGCCTCTAATTACATTTAGTCATTAGTCATTGGTCATTAGTCATTAGTTCCCAGTTAATGACTAATGACTAAGGATAAATGACTATTTCTTTAATCTTTCTGGTAGGCGATCTTGTCGAATTAAATCTTCATAAGTTTCACGTTGCAAAATTAAATTTGCTTCGCTATTCGCCACTACGACTGCTGCCGGTCGAGGCAAGCGGTTGTAGTTAGATGCCATACTGTAATTGTACGCACCAGTTCCCATAACTACGAGAATATCCCCTGATTGAGTTTTTGGGAGTAGTGCGTTTTTAATCAGAATATCTCCTGATTCGCAATGTTTACCAGCAATTGTGACTGTTTCAGTTAAAGGGAAAGACATTTTATTGGCAACAACTGCCCGATAAACTGATTGGTAAGTAATCGGGCGGGGATTGTCAGACATTCCTCCATCAATTGCCACGTAAGTACGAATTTCTGGGATAACTTTGGATGAACCAATAGTATAGGCAGTGACGCAAGCTGTCGCAATTAGCGATCGCCCCGGTTCACTCAGTAATTTCGGCAAAGGTAGATTTTCGGCTGCACAAGCTTCTTGAATTACTTGACAAATTGCCTTTACCCACTCTTCAATGCTGGGGGGATCGTCTGATTCTATATATTTAATCCCTAAACCGCCACCAACATTTAACTCTGTAATATTTAAACCAAACTTAGTAGCATCTCGGAGCCACTGCACCATCACAGCAGCCAAATCTTGATGCGGTTGGCGCTCAAAAATTTGGGAACCAATATGAGCGTGTACTCCTACGCAATTCAGGGCAGATTGTTGACTAACAAAGGTAAAAACTTCATCTAAATCGTTGGGATCAAAGCCAAATTTGCTATCTAAGTGTCCCGTGCGAATGTATTCGTGGGTGTGACACTCGATACCGGGAGTTAGCCGTAGCATGATGCGAATTGGAAGAGAGGGTTGGGCGATTTCGACCAGGGTATGTAATTCATACCAGTTATCCACCACAACAGTGACACCAGATGCGATCGCTAAAATTAATTCTTCACGAGATTTATTATTGCCGTGGAGGTAAATTTTATTGGGACTAACACCCGCTTGCAAGGCGGTATAAAGTTCGCCCCCAGAGACGACATCGATTCCCAGTCCTTCTGATGCTGCGATCGCACAAACGGCTAAACAATTCCAAGCTTTTGAAGCATACAATACTTGAGATTCGCCCTTATAGTATCGCTTGAAAGCATCTCGGTATTGCTGACAAGCCGAACGCAGGGTTTCTTCATCTAAAATATATAAAGGTGAACCAAACTGCTCAACTAGGGTTGTGACATCACACCCACCAATTTCCAGGAGGTCATGATGATGAACTCTGGCAGTCAAGGGTAAAAGTTGTTGATTAGGCGATAGATTTGTGCTGGTGTCGTGCCTTTGAGGTAAATATTGACTTCCAGAATGTTGAACCCCAGTGGGGTGAGTCGATACCATAACTATAAAAGTTTTCCTTGTTCAAATTACGGGCTTTGAGTTCGTCTCCCGATTCCCAGTTTACAAAGGCTTTGTAACGTTATTCAATAAATGTGATCTCACTAGACTTAGAAATTAAATTACTGACTCCTGAGCATCTCAGTGCATTGTTGGAACTGGATCAAGCTTGTTTTGGCGGTCTATGGACAATAGAAGGCTACCAAAGAGAGTTGGACAGTCCTAATAGCGATTTGCTGGGTTTGTTTTCCCCTGTCTCTAATTCCAGACTATTGGGAATGGGTTGCTTTTGGTCAATTTTAGAGGAAGCCCACATTACAATTTTGGCGGTTAATCCCGAATATCACCGTCAAGGAATGGGACAGGCTTTATTATATTCACTTATTAAGACAGCTTGCGATCGCAAAATGGAGCGAGCTACCCTCGAAGTGCGAGCTTCTAACTTGGGGGCTATATCTTTATATCAAAAATTTGGCTTCAAAATAGCAGGGCGGCGGCGGCATTACTATCAAGATAATGATGAGGACGCGCTGATTCTTTGGCTCCCAGATTTACAACACCCCAAATTTAAAGCAACTTTAGACCACTGGTATTCCATTGTCAGCGATCGCTTAGACAAATCCTCTTGGCACTTGCTTTTTAAGTAGTTGGGCATTATTAATTTTGAATTATTGGGGCTTGCAATCGGCCTCAGCAAAAAATGCAACTTTATTAAGCTATTTTAGATTTGAATTTTTTATAAAAATAATTTTATCTATAAAACTTTAATATATAAATTATTTTTGCTTGATATTAAGAAATATATACGTTATATATAGATGTTTGGGATTAAGTCAATAAATCCTTAATTTAAGCTGTCTGCTATTTGTAATAAATCCCAAAAAAGCTGGTGAACTAAAGCTCCTCAGTACACTAGCCAGATAAAGGTAGTCAATAGTTAACATTTAGCCCATCAACTAAAGTCATAGCTTCAGGATGTCTATAATCTGTTATACAGGCATCCAAAAGCTTTGCCTGTGCTAAAATCAGCATACCGGCACGACCGCAGATGATGGGATAAAGCCATGTTTGAGCGCTTCACTGAAAAAGCCATTAAGGTAATCATGCTGGCCCAAGAAGAGGCCCGCCGTTTAGGTCACAACTTTGTCGGAACCGAGCAGATCCTCTTGGGTCTGATTGGCGAAGGCACTGGGGTGGCTGCGAAGGTGCTGAAATCAATGGGCGTCAATCTCAAAGATGCCCGAATCGAAGTTGAAAAAATTATAGGACGGGGATCAGGCTTTGTTGCCGTGGAAATTCCGTTTACGCCACGGGCAAAGCGAGTTTTAGAACTCTCCTTGGAAGAAGCACGCCAACTGGGGCATAACTACATTGGCACCGAGCATCTGCTGTTGGGCCTGATCCGCGAAGGGGAAGGCGTCGCAGCCAGGGTGCTAGAAAACCTCGGTGTGGATCTATCTAAGGTCAGAACCCAAGTCATCCGTATGTTGGGAGAAACTGCCGAAGTTTCACCAGGTGGTTCATCTGGGCGCACAAAAACCCCGACTCTGGATGAATTTGGCTCAAACCTGACCCAGATGGCAATCGATAATAAGCTCGATCCAGTGGTGGGACGCGCCAAGGAAATTGAGCGGGTGATTCAAATTTTGGGTCGCCGGACTAAAAATAACCCAGTGCTAATTGGGGAACCAGGGGTTGGTAAAACGGCGATTGCTGAAGGTTTAGCTTCCCGCATTGCCACTAAAGATATCCCTGACATCCTGGAAGATAAACGCGTCGTCACGCTGGATATTGGTTTGCTCGTAGCAGGAACCAAGTACCGGGGTGAATTTGAAGAACGCTTGAAAAAAATCATGGATGAAATCCGCTCGGCGGGTAATGTCATTCTCGTGATTGATGAGGTACACACCTTAATTGGTGCGGGTGCAGCAGAAGGTGCTATAGACGCAGCAAATATCCTCAAGCCAGCTTTGGCCAGAGGTGAGTTGCAGTGCATCGGAGCTACAACCCTAGATGAATACCGGAAGCACATCGAGCGAGATGCAGCCCTAGAGCGGCGTTTCCAGCCAGTCATGGTTGGCGAACCGACAGTTGATGAAACAATTGAAATTTTGTATGGTTTGCGCGAACGCTACGAGCAACACCATAAACTGAAAATCTCCGACGAAGCATTAGTAGCGGCGGCGAAGTTATCAGATCGTTACATTAGCGATCGCTTCCTCCCAGATAAAGCCATCGACTTAGTTGATGAAGCTGGTTCTAGGGTGCGCTTGATTAACTCCCAACTGCCACCCGCAGCCAAAGAGTTAGACAAAGAACTGCGTCAGATATTAAAAGAAAAAGATGACGCGGTGCGCTCTCAAGACTTTGACAAAGCTGGGGGATTGCGCGATCGCGAAATGGAAATCAAAGCCGAAATCCGGGCGATCGCTCAAAGCAAGACCAATGCAACTGGCACAGAAGGTGAAGAACCTGTAGTTACAGAAGAAGACATTGCTCACATTGTCGCTTCCTGGACTGGGGTACCGGTGAACAAACTCACCGAATCTGAATCTGAAAAGCTGCTGCACATGGAAGACACCTTGCATCAGCGTTTAATCGGTCAAGATGAAGCTGTGAAAGCAGTTTCACGGGCAATTCGTCGCGCTCGTGTCGGATTGAAAAATCCCAACCGACCCATAGCTAGCTTTGTCTTCTCTGGGCCTACTGGTGTAGGTAAAACCGAGTTGGCGAAATCCTTAGCTGCTTACTTCTTCGGTTCCGAAGAAGCGATGATCCGCTTAGATATGTCCGAATACATGGAGCGTCACACCGTCAGCAAGCTGATTGGTTCCCCTCCAGGTTATGTTGGCTATAACGAAGGTGGTCAGTTGACCGAAGCCGTGCGGCGGCGTCCTTACACCGTGGTGTTGTTCGACGAAATCGAAAAAGCCCACCCCGATGTATTCAACATGCTGCTGCAAATTTTGGAAGACGGTCGGTTAACTGATGCCAAAGGTCGCACGGTAGACTTCAAGAACACCTTGCTGATTTTAACTTCCAATATTGGTTCTAAGGTAATTGAAAAAGGCGGTAGCGGTATCGGCTTTGAATTCTCCGAAGATGCCAGCGAGTCAACTTACAACCGGATTCGCTCTTTGGTCAACGAAGAATTGAAGCAATACTTCCGTCCAGAATTCCTCAACCGACTCGATGAAATTATCGTCTTCCGTCAGTTGAACAAGCCGGAAGTGACCCAAATCGCCGAAATTATGCTCAAGGAAGTATTTGGTCGTCTGACGGAAAAGGGTATCACTTTAGAAGTCACAGACCGCTTCAAGGATCGTTTGATTCAAGAAGGTTACAGTCCCAGCTACGGCGCAAGGCCATTACGTCGGGCAATTATGCGCCTGTTAGAAGATAGCCTAGCAGAAGAAATTCTGTCTGGTCGTATCAAAGATGGCGATACAGCCCTTGTTGATGTGGATGAAAATGGCATTGTCCAAGTTAGTTCTCAACAGCGTCGGGAATTGTTACCCCAAGGTGTTGAGTAAGATTTAGGGTTTGGGATTTAATTCTCAAATAAAAAATTAGAAAACGGTAGAGTATTTATTGCTCTACCGTTTTTTTCGGTCTGCGGTAGTATATCGTTCACTAAATTGTTACCATATTACATTGAGCGGACAAACACTAAAAGGTGTTCTAGATTATGACTTTCAGTGATGTAGTTGAAGCAATTAAAAGTCTTTCCAGCGAAGAAAAGTTAGAAATTCAACTGTTATTGCAGCAATATCTACGGGAAGAAAAGCGTGAAGAGATTTATCAAAATTTTCAGGCGGCGCAAGTAGAACAGCAAAATAGTGAACTAAAGTTTTCCTCGAATATCGATGAACTGAGACAACTGATAGAAGAGTAATGTTAAAAGTAAGTTTCAATTCTTCATTTAAACGTGCTTTTAAAAAGCGAATTCAAAGGAATGTAGATTTAGAAGCACGGTTTTGGCAAAAGTTGGAGCAGTTTACAGCAGATCCATTTGAGCAGGGTTTGAAAACTCACAAATTGTCAGGTAAGCTTAAAGACTTATGGAGTTTTAGTATAGATTATGACGAAAGAGTAGTTTTTTACTTTACAGATGATGAAGATGCTGTGTTTGTAGATATCGGTAGTCACGATGATGTTTACTAAATAAAATATATTAATAGGCAGATAAAAATCAATATTCAAAAAACGGTAGAAGACAAAACTTATCTACCGTTTTTTTGTTGTCTATCAATACGACAAAAAGACAAACAGCAGATGAATCTAACCTTATCCCTTCTATAAATTCTGCTTCCCTGTTAATTATGCTCTGTCTGGGGGAAAACTGAGAATAGGCGCTTAAGTCACTGCAAGCAGTTGAGTGAGAGTAAAAAAGAGTATGGATAGCGGTTCACAGATTGACAATATTCAAATTTTCATCAAAGTTATTGGCAATAATATTAAACCGTGGAGGCTTCTTCTAGGAAGAGAGGTTATACATTTTGATGGAAGACAAGGAAAAGTTTTCTTGATAGACCCTCAAGGTTTACAAATAGGTGTAGAATTCACAAGTAGAGAAACAAATAGTTTTGGATTTAAAAAGAATTCTATACGTAAAATTTCCCAAATAAAAGAATGGAATAAAATATACCCACCCATAAGATATAAAGAAATTATTGAAATAACACAAACAAAAAAAGAAGAACCAAAAAGGGAAAAACAAAAGGATGGGAGCCTAGAACACCAGCTTAGAGAAAAAGATAGGCTTCCAAATAATATTGGTAGTAAGTCACAGATTAATAATATTAAAGATTTTGCAGAAATAGTTGGAAATAACTATAGCCTCTGGAAGCTTCTTCTACGAAGAGAAGTTGTGCATTTTGTCCGAGGAAGAGGACGAGTTTCGTTATTAGAAAATGACTGGTCAGAGATATGGGTAAGCTACCCAACTGTTGACGCTATGCCTTTTGATAAGACTGGTAATTATACTATCAAATATAAAAAACATACCTTCATTAAAGAATTTACTAATATAAATCCGCCCTTTTTTCTTGAAGAAATTACTGAGTCAATACAAAAGCCAAGAATTATTAGAAAACTTGATAATATAGCTGTGCAATTAGAGGAACAACGTCAGGAACGCACTTGCCTGGAACAGCAACGCAGAGAACAAGAAAGGCTTCGACTCGTAGTAGAGCAGGAAGAGAAAAAACGTAAACTAGAAGAACAACGTCAGGAACGCGCTCACCTGGAACAGCAACGCAGAGAACAAGAAAGACTTCGACTCGTAGCAGAGCATGAAGAAAAAAAACGCAAACTAGAAGAACAACATCAGGAACGCGTTCGCCTTGAGCAAGAGCGCAGAGAAAAAGAGAGGCTCCGGCTCATAAAAATAGAAGAAGAACGACAAGAACGCGCTCGTCACGAAGCAGAAAAGCAAGGTTTGCTCAAGAGCTTAAAAGAAAAATTTGAGCAAGATTTCCTCAATGCTGATAACTTATATCAAGCCCAATGTACTGAACACATATCATTTCAAGAATACCAATATGAAAAGTTAAGTTATGTGCAATCTTGGGTAAAAACCAACTTAAATACGTTACCTGATCTTGAGCAAGCAGCAGCAATTGGTGCTGTGGATGGTCATATACAAGTAGTAGCACGGGCTGGAAGTGGCAAAACTTCAACTTTGGTAAATCGAGCTTTATTTTTGCAAAAACATTGTGGTGTTGCACCCAATGAAATATTAATTTTAGCTTTCAATCGCAAGGCTGCGGAAGAAATACGAGAGCGCCTTACTCTACAATTACAAAGCTCTATTCCTCATGTAATGACTTTCCATGCATTAGCTTATGCTTTAGTTCATCCAGAAAAAAGCATTCTTTTTAATGAACCAGATGGACAACAGAACAAAGCCCAAGCTTTACAGACTGTAATTTATGAGTATCACCGCAAGCCAGATGTTTATGAAAAAATTCGCGTTTTGATGATGGCGAACTTTCGTGAAGACTGGGAGCGCATTGCTTGGGGTGGTTATGATAAAAGTCCTGAAGAAATGTTACGTTACCGTCGCTCATTGCCAAGAGAAGGGCTTGACGGAAACTACTACAAGTCCTTTGGTGAGAAAGTAATTGCAAATTTTTTATTGGAACACAATATTACATACAAATACGAGCGTAATTTTTGGTGGAATGACATTAATTATCGCCCTGATTTTGCAATTGGAGAAAATCAGGGAATAATTATTGAATATTTTGGACTTGAATGTGATCCAGATTACGATATCATGTCGGAACAAAAGCGACAATATTGGCGAAATCATCCTAGCTGGCATTTTGTCGAATTATCCCCCACAACCCTCAGATTTGAGGGAGCAGAAGGTTTTTGTGCTTTACTTAAGCGATGTCTTAAAAGTTATGGTATGGAGTGCGATCGCTTGACTGAAGACGAGATTTGGAAGAAAATTAGACTTAGAGTTATAGACCGTTTTACCAAAGTAGTAGAAAGATTTATCCAGCGTTGTCGCAAACTGTCCCTCACTTCAGACAAATTAGCGTCTCTCGTTGATAATCATGAGTGTGCTAGTGATGTCGAGCAACGTTTTTTAGAGCTTGCACAAAAGTATTATCAGTGCTATTTGCAACAGCTTCAGACAACAGGCGAGGATGATTTTGATGGACTAATGCAAAAAGCTGCCGCAGTTATCGCATCAGGACAAACCGTATTTCGCCGCAAATCTGGCACTGGTGATTTAAAATGTCTTCGATACATACTCATTGATGAATATCAAGATTTTTCAGAACTCTTCCACCATTTAATAGAAGCAATTCGACAACAAAATCCTCAAGCACAATTTTTCTGTGTTGGTGATGACTGGCAAGCAATTAATGGTTTTGCTGGTTCTGATCTTCGCTTTTACCAGAATTTCGCGCAGTTTTTCCAACCTTCGCAAAAACTCAATATAGCTACTAATTACCGTTCTGCTACTTCAATTGTCGATATCGGTAATACATTGATGCATGGATTGGGTACTCCTGCACGCGCCCATAAAGCCATATTTGGAACGGTTGAAATCGCTGATATGGGACAATTTGATCCAACTCCCAAGGAGCAAAAGGAGCATCCAGGAGACAGTATAACACCTGCTATATTGCGCTTAGTAGACAAGGCTATCAAGGATAGAAAAAATGTAGTTTTACTCAGCCGCAAGAACAGTTTACCTTGGTATGTAAATTATGGTAAAGGTAGCTCAAAAGATAACGTACTCGACAACTTCTTAAACTTGGTACGCTCCTACCTTCCTGAAGAATCAAAAAAGGCTGTAAGCATATCAACCGCTCACAAGTATAAAGGTCTTCAGAATGATGTAGTTATAATACTTGATGCTGTCCCTCGTTGTTATCCATTAATACACCCTGATTTGATGTTTAGCCGTGTTTTCGGTGATAGCATTGAGCAAGTAGTTGATGAGGAGCGTCGTCTTTTTTACGTTGCCTTAACTCGTGCAGTAGAGCATTTATTTATTATTACAGAAACTAAAAACTTGTCACCTTTCCTTGAAGAATTAAAAAGTAGGAAAAGAATTAACTTACTTGATTGGTTAGATTATCCGCCTTTTGTTGGAAGCATACAGTGCATTACTGTTAAAGTGGGTAATCAGGCCGGAAAAGGTGGAAACGGCACTTACGCAATCAAACATTTACTTAATGCTGAAGGCTATACCTGGAGGACAATTGAATGGTCAGCTTGGTGTTGTACCTATCCTGCACAGGATTTCTCAATCCAACAATATTTTGATAACGCTCAGTGGATTTCTCACGCTGCTGGTATTGAAGTACGATTTTACGACGATTTAGAGAATATGCTGGCAAAGTATTTTGTTGATCAAGGTAAATACATTGCCGTCATTTAAAATGTGAGAATATAAAGAATCATTGGGAGGAATCAATCGTCATGAGTGTGATAGTTGCTAAGTGGACGATTGACGAATATCACCGCATGATTGACGCTGGCATTTTGAGCGATCGCAAAGTTGAACTACTCAAAGGAGAAATTGTCGAAATGTCGCCCGAAGGAGAGCCTCACGCTTATAGTAGTGGTGAAGCTGGTGACTATCTAGCAAAGTTATTAGCTGAACGTGCCAAAATTCGTCATGCTAAACCAATTACCCTACCCAACGATTCGGAACCAGAACCAGATATTGCCATTGTTCAACCTTTAGGACGCGAGTATCGACAACATCATCCCTATCCAGAAAATATTTTCTGGTTGATTGAGTACTCTAACTCTAGTTTAGAAAAAGATTTAGAGACAAAAAGCAAAATCTATGCAGAAGCAGATATTTTAGAATATTGGGTTGTTAATCTAAAAAAGTTACACCTGATAGTATTTCGAGAAGTCTTAGATGGAGAATACGCAACAAAACTGACATTAGCTGGGGGAGCAATTCAACCGCTTGCATTCCCAAATATTTTTGTTGCTGTGGAACAAATTATTAACAGCTAAGAGAATTTACAGCTTTTAGTATCTCTTTGAACATACGCTTGGGTTAAGGGCTACTGGCAACAATTTTGGGTTTTCGAGACGCGATAAATCGCCGTCTCTACAAGTATTTTAGGTTTATCTGAACTGTATTGTGGTATAGGGTTAATTCATATTTGTTGATAATTTTACTCAACCTAAATCCTTGCCTACTAAGGCTTGTATCTTACCAAGCAAGGATTATTTAGAACTTGTTCCTATACCGTAACCATTGCTTTTAATACAATCCTACCCAGGACAATAAATTTTCCCACCAAGAATATCTCAAATTACCGACACTCAGGTTCATTTTGTTACGAATGTCTTGGATTTTCCAGTTGGTTAGTTTAGCTAAAGTTTGCGCTTCTTGCTCAAAACGCTTGGGCAAAGACCGTTTATATTCTCTACCCGCCTGACATTTGAGTTCCCCTTGGAACGGATGTTGCAAAACATAACGCCCTTGGAAAGATTCTCTGTTGGCAGTTTGTTGAAATATCAAATCTTCAGGGAATTTGTCGCGGGTGTAGCGGACATGCAGTCGAGATATGAAGACATTATTACTTCTGGGAAAGGGACGACGAAAGCCGGGGCTGACTGGCACATCGCTTGCAGAATTATCATCTAGCCAAAATACGCCTGCTTGCTTGAGTTCCTCTGGGGTTAGAGGTTCAGCAGAACAAGGATCGCAACTACTCATATCCCAAGCGTATTCTAAAAAACCAACTTTCCTATCTTCTTTGGTGTAGGCAGTTTGAAACATGGATTTGTAGAATTCTCCAAATTCTTCTTTGACAAACAAGGGAATATTCACGTCGGAGGGAATTTTCACAGTCCGGTAGTTGGTGATTTCTGCCTGTCCTTGAGGTGAGAGAATGTAGACAATCAAATCCTGCTCTTTTGTGGCATTGATCATACCCAAACGAATTGGCAGCATGAATTTAGGCGATTGGTAAGAAATTTGTAGCGGACGGAGGAACTGGTAGCCAGATTGCTCGAATTTATCTAAGTTAACTTTGGCAACAAAGAATTTCATTGAGGAGCGAATATAAGGCTGAAGTAACTGTTTCGCACCTCTGGGAATTTTGTAACCATTGCGTTTGAGCCAAGTTTCGAGTCCGCCAGATTCTTTCGCACTGAGGATCACAATGTCATATTCGCCAACATTGAAACGAGCTTCGACTGTTACGCCTAAACTAGCATCGCCTCTTGCATTCCCAGCCTCACTTCTAGCGGCAGTTGGCGCTGGTACTGCATCCATCCGATCGTAATTACCTACTGGGGCACAGGGATCTGAGTCAAAATATTCTACCAATCGCGGCGCACTAAAAGCATCTAAGCGCTCGATAATCTTGGGTTCAGTCACGTGAACTTGTTCTTTTTGCAGCACCGTTGGCACTGGTATTACTATTGCAAAATCTTTGACTTCGCCTTGAAAGTCGTTTGCCATTGTTAGGATAGTGTGATCGCCATCGCGCGCTATTACTACCTGAGAAGCTTTGTTATACAGTTTTGTATCAGCTTTAGCTACATAAAATCCACAAAATGCCCAAGCTGCGGGTGCAAACCACAAAACAGCTACAATTGCTAACAATAATGGTGTTAAAAGTCGAAAATACTTCATTATTTTATACCTCTACTTTTTTAGCGCTAAGTAAGAAATTCACCTCTGCTTTCTCATCTCCCTCATCTTCTTCTTGCCAAGCAAACTTTGGGGCTAACCAGAGAACATCTATCAAGACGCTTAAAGGTGCAAGGGCAAACAGCGCCCAGAAAACTGCTGTGGAAATAAAGAAATAATTTCGCAGGATAAAGGTTAATCCAGCGATGCAGATTGCCCAAACGACACGCCCAATTCGAGAATTAGGGATTGATCGCGGATCTGTAATCATAAATAGGGCGAACAGCAGCAAAGATCCACTCATCAATCGATGCCAGTAAACATCCCAAGTCCAACCCAGCCAGAGATTGCGAATGGCTTCTAGCAAAGAGTAAGAACCCAAAAAAGCTGCTGTGGTGTCCCAACGACCAATGCGCTGCAAAATCATGCCGCCAGTGCCGAGAAATAATAGCCCATACCACCACTCTTCACCCCATTGTCCCGGCGAAACCCAAGCATCGGGGGTGAGAATCAAGGCAGATATGATGCCAAAGTTGGCGGGATTGAAGAAATGCTTATCGCCGACTCGGAAGATAAATTTGCTGGCGATCGCCATTGCTGCCGCGATCGCCATTGTCGTCCAATGATCAGCTCGTAACAGTAAACTTAATCCCAGTGAGGTAATTAAAGCACTGCGAAGATTGGGCATTTGTTTTTTGTCATTTGCTAATGACCAATGACCAATGACTAACGACAAGATCCATTGAGTTGCTAAACTTGTGGCGATCGCTACCCCAATCAATTCTGGCCGCAGCGTCCAATCTCGTGTACCGATTCCCAAGACTAGGAACAAGCCGAGAAATAGAATTTGATAATCTCGTATATCTTTGAGCAACATTAATCTGTAAATTCCGGGATTACCCGTAGATTTCTCATCAATTTAGACGAGAGTTCGCTGTAATAACATTGCTGTTACAGATTTTGTTACAAAATAAGATAGTTAAGTCTAAAAGTCCCCAATTGTTATAGATATAGATTTCAAATTGGACAGTTTTGAGAAATGAATGTATAAAATTTCTTAAAATCTACGGAAATACTCAAGATGCAATTTGCGCCTCTATTCCCAATTTTCTACCGCATTCTCCAGCCGAGTTTTCCCAACTGCCTTTGGCGTGGAAATTCTCAGACTAAAGCGATCGCACTCACATTCGATGATGGGCCACATCCCCAATACACACCTGAAGTCTTGGCTGTATTAGATCGTTACAAGATTACAGCGAGTTTTTTTTGGTTGGGTGTTTGTGTTAACCGTTCACCAGCCATTGCAAAAGCGGTTAGCGATCGCGGACACTGGATCGGATTGCATGGCTACGATCATCGCTCTTTTCCCATGCTTTCCCCAAATGACTTAAAGGAAACTTTAAAACAAACCCAAGCTGCTATCTACAACGCCTGCAATCTGCAACCCGAACAGGTGCGAGATGTCCGCCCCCCCAATGGTTTATTTACACCTGCTACTTTAAATTTTTTTTCTCAGTGGAATTACCGCCCAGTTATGTGGAGCGTTGTCCCAGAAGACTGGGTACGTCCAGGTGTAACCACTGTGGTAGAGCGAATTATGCAGCAGGTTAAAAATGGTTCAATAATTGTTTTGCATGATGGTGCTTGCGGTGGACAAGATGTTGCTGCCACAATTCAAATTCTCATTCCGCAACTACTACAACAAGGTTATGAGTTTGTGAGCATTGATAATCTGTGGCAGCAAGTTAAGACCATACTTTAGTCTTAGCCTGTCAAGTTAAATCAAAATGTGGTGTTAGCGTGTTCGACATTAAAGTTTATCTGCGATTACGACATTGCAGTGGGTAACGCTTACCCCGCCATGTCGTCCAACCATCTGCGATTTTAGTACGACTGTTGTATTTGAGATACCAGTTATCTTGTTCTGCACCTAAATAACGAATACCTAAATCCTGTCTTTTTGTGCTGGAAAAACGTTTTCCTAGAGGAACCCACGCACTACCATTATCACTAAATCGTCCGACGAGACGGACACCAGAAGTGGTAGAGCAAACATCACCACTACAAGTAGTTTGTGGATCATCGACTACTTTCCACTGCATTTGGGCTGGTCTACCGTCAATATTACAATCCCAGAGACCAAAGAACCACTCGCCAGCTATCTGACTGGCTTTAGCATGACTAGATACTAATACTAAACTTGCAGGAACAATCGCCAAACCCAAAAGCCATTTTGTAATATTTTTCATAATGCTTTACCAATACCTTAAGCTAATTTTTACTTTCTATTCACTTATATGTATCAGCATTGCTGTTTATGCAGATAATTAAAGCATTAAGATTTAATATTTTTTTTATGTTCAAGACTTTTGATGCGTTTTGTAGAGTCCAACTACTAGTCTGTCAAATTCATTTTGACGGTTAGAGAGAAGCAATAAATCGCCGTCTCTACAGTGAATTTATCCATTAATTATTGACAGACTATTGAGAATATCAGCCTTGGGTAGCTGATATTCCAGTGGCTTGTGCTAGTTCTAAAGTTGATGTGTGGCTATAAAAGCTTCAACTTCAGCATTTGTAGGTTGAGAAGCGATCGCACCTGGTTTAATGGTAGTCAGTGCCCCAACAGCACTGGCATAAGTAACAATGCGTTTTGCGGTTTCTGCATCCCGCAAGCTGTGGATACCATACTGACTCAGTTGGTGGATGAATCCTGCCAAAAAGCTATCTCCTGCACCAGTTGTATCAACTACAGGGATGGAAAACGAGGGTAATTTGCCTTCGTTCTCACCCAGACAATAAGTGCAGCCGTTTTCCCCATCTGTCACTAGTACCCCCTCAATTGAAGCTAGACGATAAGTGATGGCTCCGGGATCTGCGGTTTCAAATAGCCATTCCGCTTCTTCTTTGGAGAGTTTGAGAAAATCAACTCGCTTAAATAATTCTGGAATTTTTTGATGGGCGATGTTTGGTTCATCCCAAAATACAGGACGCCAGTTGATATCCAGCACAATTTTTAAATCGTAATGTTCTGCTAACTCTAAAGCGCGGTGTATTGCCTCTTCACTTTCAGGATAGGCTAATTCCAAAGTACCCAAAACTAGAAAATCTGCCTGTTGAAACAGCGAATCTGACAATTTTTTAGCTTGCAGGCGAGTATCGGCAAATTCTGCGGTATCGTACTGACCAAATCCGGCAAAGGTGCGATCGCCAGCCAGATCCCGTGTAACATAAACTTGCCGCGTTGGCGCTGTGGGATGGCGTTGTACCCCCGTGGTTTCTACACCTACATCTTGTAATAGCTTGACCAATGCATTCCCTGGTTCATCTTCGCCAACAGCTCCAATAAATCCCGCTGATGTCCCCAACTTGACTAAAGCACAGGCGACATTAGCTGGTGCCCCTCCTGGGTAGGGAGTCCAAGATTTCACTTCTTCCAGCTTTAGCCCCAATTGATCGGCTAAACAATCAAACAAAATTTCACCAAGGCACAAAACACGGGGATTGCTCATCTCATTTTAAATTTTAGATTTCGATTTGGGATTAGGAATTTACAGTATAAAATCTACAATAATTTTTGCTAATCTGTCGCCAGTCCTTAATAGAATTAAATGGCAATTTTTACTACTTATATAATATGTACATGCTTTTAATCTCGCTTATTTTAGCTAAGTGCTTAGACGACATTTTCGTTTCATTGAGCTATATTTATTACTTTCAAGACCGAGTGTTTTATCTGGATGCCAACTTGAAATCCAAAGAAAATATTGACAATCTTATTACTGCTAACACTTGAAACCCCTACCAAGAAAAGAATCTTCTAGAATTAGAAAGAGCGATTGAGTACATATACCAAGAGAGGATAGAAATAGTCATGGCTGGTGGCAAGTCCGAGACCCCCGTTAGTCTGTCAGACAGAGAACTGCAAATTATCGACTTAGTAGCCGCTGGCTTAACTAACCAAGAGATTGCAGGAAAACTGGAGATTAGTAAGCGTACAGTTGATAACCATATCAGTAATATTCTCACCAAGACCGAGACAGATAATCGAGTAGCCCTTGTCCGCTGGGCTTTACAGTGGGGCAAAGTCTGTTTGAACGATGTCAATTGCTGTACTCTGCCTAACCAGATCGAATAAACAATTTACAAGTAGCAACGTAATTGCTTTGGTCTGGTATAGTTACAAGCCAATGTTGAGTTTTACTGATTTTCCCATCTTCACGCCTAAGTTTTCAGTGTGAACACTCTACCAAAAGTTCCGAGTCCTTCACTCAGCCGGAGTTTATGTTAGTGGAGCCAGCTGACCCTCGGACTCGGAAACTATAAAGAGCAGAATTTCTGATTCAGCAGAACAGATGTAGGAATGGGGAATGGGGAGAACCATCTACAATGCCCAATGCCCAATGCCCCATTCCCTAACTAAAAACCATCTACAAAAATTAGCAACAATTCAGTGGTGCAAGCGTTACATTTGAAAGAAATCTATGTTGCCCCATCGGCTTTGGGAGTAGTGTTCCAATGAATACTTCCGCTTCTTTTCAGGGTAGCTCGTCTCCCTTTGAATTTTTCAACTTTGATTTTACGACACCTGTATCTGAGAAAATTCAGAGTCTTGAAGACCAATTTTCAGACTTTCCGCAACCCACACAAGATGCCGACTTACTCAGACAGCTATCGTTTATTCCAGGGTTGAAAGAAATTTTGATGTTGCGGCAGGTTCATGCCCTAGAACACGCTACTGTTTGGGTTCTTAGCGAATCAAAAAGTGCCTATCCTGCTAGAGGAGAATCCACTAATGTTCAACTAGATAATGAGCTATTAGGCGGTTTGTCTACTGAACATGGATTCTACCTCTATGGTGAGGTAAATATTAGTGATTTGCGGCGTGCAGTCACACTTGCTCGACATCGCATCACCAGCGGAGAATGGGATTTGGCTGTGCATCCCCGTTGTGGCACAAATTTATCAGTAGCAATGCTGTTAACAGCTGGACTAGCTGTGAGTGTGCATTTGTTACTACCATTTCGACCAATCGAGCAACTTATAGGTTTGGGGTTAGCAGCAACGACAGCCGCAGAACTCGCGCCTGATTTAGGTTCTATGGCACAGCGTTACCTAACAACTGCCATTCCTTTTAACCTAGCAATTGAAAATATTACCCGTACACGCGACGTTTGGGGACGTGAGGCACATTTTGTTAAAGTGGGCTGGCAAGAGTAGATATGAGGGAAATGAGGAGGATGAACAAGATATTTTTCCCTTCTCTTCCCCGATTTCCTATTCCCTACTCCCCACTTCCCTAAAAAAATTATGAGAAAACTTTACTTCTTACTCCCTGGTACAGATGGCAAATTTGCCTGTGGTGGTCTTTGGGCAGAATTAAAAGCACTTAATCTAGTTCAGCATATTTGTAGTGCTGATGTTGTAACTTACCGTCAACGAGAAAAAGATCAGCTTTTTATCGATGATTTGCTAAAAGAGAAAAATTTAAATGATGTAATTTTTGTCATCAGTTGGGGATTTGATATAGCTCAACTGGTGGCTAAACTTAAGCAATACAATGTCGTTTACCACGCACATAGCGCAGGTTATCCATTTAGACTACCTGCAAGTATTCCGATCGTGACTGTGAGCCGCTATACGATGGGATATTGGGGAGAAAAATCACCCAATTCTCTGATTTATTATTTGCCCAATCAAATTTCTGATGAGTTTCAAAATCTAGGTCTAGAACGAGATATTGATGTTTTAGTTCAAGCTCGGAAGTCTTCTGAGTATTTAATTAAAGAATTGATTCCAGCGTTGCAAAAACGTTGTAAAGTATTGGTTGTTGATTCATACATAGAGGATTTACCTGGACTATTCAATCGAGCTAAGGTTTACCTCTATGATTCTGCTGAGTACTGGGCACAACAGCACGTTAGTGAAGGATTTGGTCTACAACCAATGGAAGCTCTTGCCTGTGGCTGTCAAGTCTTTTCTAGTGTTAACGGTGGATTGGCAGATTACTTAGATCCGGGATTTAATTGCTATAAAATTGCTGGATATTCTCAAGAATATGATGTCCAACGCATTCTCAAGGTAATTGAGTCTTCGGGAGCAGTTAGCTTATCTGAAGAATTTTTTGTTGAACATCGGACTGAAAATATTATTCAGCGTTTCCAAGTTATTCTAGATGAGTTGAATGAGTTTTTTGATCATAAAATTCAGCAGCCATCTAATATTAAGAGTTTGACGAAAATACGGATGGCGAAATTACTTTCTCAGAGGATATATGGGAAGCTGAGGAAGAAATATTTTAAGTAATGGAAACAAACCGCAGAGGCGCAAAGTTCACAGAGAGAAGAGAGGAAATTGAATGAGTCGGCGGTTATTAGTTACTGGGGGTGCGGGGTTTATTGGGGCCAATTTTGTACATCACTGGTGTCAGGTTTATCCAGACGATCTCGTGGTGGTGTTAGATGCTCTTACCTACGCCGGGAATCGTCTGAATTTGGCACTGGTTGAGGGAAGAGAGAATTTTCGGTTTGTGCAGGGGGATATTTGCGATCGCACCATCATAGACAACCTATTATCAACAGAAAATATTGATACCATTGCCCATTTTGCTGCTGAATCTCATGTCGATCGTTCGATTCTTGGGCCAGCCGCTTTTGTGCAAACTAATGTAGTAGGAACTTTCACCCTACTAGAAGCTTTTCGGCAATATTGGGAGACAAAAGCACAGCCATCTAATTTTCGTTTCCTGCACGTTTCTACTGATGAAGTCTATGGCAGTTTGGGTGCAGATGACGCAGCTTTTTCTGAAACGACACCATACGCTCCCAATAGTCCCTATTCAGCTTCAAAAGCGGGTAGCGATCATCTAGTGCGTGCTTATTATCATACTTATCAACTGCCAACCATTATCACAAATTGCTCTAATAATTACGGACCTTATCAGTTTCCCGAAAAGCTAATTCCCCTAATGTGTATCAACACTTTGATCGGGAAACCATTACCTGTTTATGGTGATGGTAAAAATGTACGGGATTGGCTTTATGTGGGCGATCATTGCCGTGCTTTAGATGTGGTAATCAATAATGGTCAACCAGGAGAAATGTACAATATCGGTGGCAACAATGAGGTAGAAAATATTAACCTCGTCCAACTTTTATGTCAAATGATGGATGAATTAGCACCTGATTTACCAGTGCGCCCAGCAAAGCATTTGATTACTTTTGTTAAGGATAGACAGGGACACGACAGGAGATATGCAATTAATGCAAACAAAATTAAAACTCAGCTTGGTTGGACACCTTCAGTAACAATTGCTGAAGGTTTACGTTTAACAGTTGAATGGTATCTCAATCATCGTGATTGGTGGGAACCTCTGCTATCTGCGGAATATCAAGCTTACTATCGCAAAAATTATCTGTAGAATAACCTAAAATTGGACTAACTTTAACGAGTAACTGTCTCAAATTTTTATGGGGAACTAATTTGTCATAATGTAAGCGACCAAGAATTATGCCTGGATGTCTATTTTGATTGTGAGCAAATTCTTCAATTGCTTTCCGAGAAAAGACTTTTTTACTCCTGATAATAAATTCATTCAATGTGTGAGGATTTATTAGCCAGTTAGCGGCTTTTTCGTTAGATGCTCTTTCCTCATCATTCTCTTCTAACGCATCCAAATTGTCTAAATAAGCTCCTTGATGTCCTAAAACAATGTGTGCTAACTCATGCATGAGGGTGAACCAGAATGAATCTATCCGGTCATATCTCAATGTCAACGCGATAATAGGATTGCTGTTTAAATAAAAGGCTGCACCATCCAAGTAAGTTTTGCTTAAATGCGGCACAATTAGAAAATGTACACCTAAATCTGCCAGCAATTTAGGAATATGCACAATACTGTCTACTTGTTTAGCACAAGCAAGAATTTCAGGGATAGCAGTCTCTAGTTTTTTGCGTTCAAAACTAGCAATGGTTTGTTGTTTCGCTAAGTTCTCAACTCGTTTTATCCAAGTTATGCGAGAAGTCTCCTCTGGCTCTCGATGCTCGGAACAACGAAAATTAACGGCTAACTGGAGTGTTTCATCTAAGGAAGATACGCCGAAAAAATCACATACTTGCCGTTCTAAGTCATCAATTGAATCTACTGCTTGAATCCACTTATTTTTGATGAGTTCAGAGATGGGAGCAATTGTATACAATCGGCTTTTACGAGCTATATCTTGCTCCTTTTTTTCTTTTCCCACTATATGAAGTCGATACTTTGCTTCCAGATTTGTCCAGAATTCTGGAGAAGTACCCAAGGCTTGGGAGAGTTGGATAGCTGTTTCAGGTGTAATTTGCTTACTTCCCCGAATAATTTCATTGATGGTTTGAACTGGACGCCCCATAATTTCTGCTAAATCTTTCTGTGTCCAGCCACGAGCTTCTAATTCTCGACTTAAAATTTTTCCTGGTGTTGGTACTCTTGCTGGTGCTAGCTTCTGGCTCATATTGCTGTGTCCTCTACTGACGAAAGTTAGTGGTAGTCTTCGATATCGATTATTGTGAGATAATTTCCCTGTTCATCCTCATCCACTGTCACAATTAGACGCCACTGGTTATTTAAACGTAGAGAACGCTGTCCTTTTTTTCCTCGTTTTCCTGACAATTTCTCAAATCTCAATCCTTTTTGAGCATATAAGTCTCGCTCATCTACAGCAGCATCAATAATCGCCATGACTTCAAAAAAGTCATCAACCACACCTGGATATTTATGAGCATCTTTTTCTTCTGTGTAAAGTGCTTCGAGTTTCTTTTTTTTAAAGTGAAAACGCAAAGCTCCCCCCAAGTTAAATGCACTGGATTTCGCATTATACAATGGCTGACTTCAGCCTTGGGGTGAATAACTGATATTTTAATTGTAAATCTTATTGTGACAAGAGATTTAAACCGTTTGTAAAGTTTGTAAGATGATCTTGAAAATTAGCGCAAACCTTTCCTGTAAAGGGTTTCGCCATTTTTATCTAACAGCATATCTTGCTTGAGCAAGATCATTTTCCTATCATTTCTATATAATACAAGTGTACTATATAGTTTAATTAAAGGCAAGTTATGCAAAGCGTCTTGTTCACCCCAGTTATACAAATCAAATGCACAACAGCTTACTAAGACAGTTAGGGATTGCTGCCACAGTTTATCTAGATAATGACTATCCTTGAATATAAGGGAATCAGATCAACGTAAATTGCCAGCAGGTGTAAAATGCTGCAAGCAGAACAAATATTACAAGACCGTTATCAAATCCAGCGCCAACTCGGCAATAATGGAATTCGCCAAACTTGGCTAGCAAAAGATTTACAAGCCTCTAATGGCGAAAATTCGACCGTTGTAGTCAAACTTTTGGCCTTTGGCGGTACTGTGCAGTGGGATGATTTGAAACTTTTTGAAAGGGAAGCACAAATTCTTAAACAGCTAAATCATCCCCGCATTCCTCGATATATAGATTATTTTTGTATCGACGATCGCACACTCTGGTTTGCCTTAATCCAAGAATATATACTTGGTGAGTCGCTCAAGGATAAACTTGCTGTTGGCAAAAGGTTTAGTGAAAAGCGAGCGAGAAAAATTGCTGTTGAGGTTTTAAATATTCTCACCTATCTACATGAGTTGAATCCAGGAGTACTGCATAGAGATATTAAACCGAGTAATTTAATCTGGGGCGAAGATAATCGGATTTATTTAGTTGATTTTGGCGCAGTTCAGGATAAAGCGGCAAGAGAGGGCGTTACTTTCACCGTTGTGGGTACTTATGGTTATGCCCCAATGGAACAATTTGGTGGTCGAGCGGTTCCAGCTTCAGACCTCTATGCACTGGGAGCAACTTTGATTCATTTGTTAACTGGAACTTCCCCTTCTGATTTACCCCAACAGGATTTACGACTGCAATTTACAGACCGAGTTAATCTCAGTCCCAGTTTTGTCAATTGGCTACAAAAGTTGATAGAACCGGCTCCCGAACAAAGATTTACTAGTGCTAATCAAGCGATAAATGCACTTAAATCTGGTTTGACTGTCAAATCTGCAAACAAGAATCAGCTTTTGCCGCTAAAAGAAATAATCAACAATTCTGGATGCGGTGTATTTAATACTATAGAAACAGTCCCAGAGGAAATTCTCGGTTGGAATTGGGGTGCATTTCTGATGCCTTGGTTGTGGATGTGGCCGAATAAAGTGGGGTATGGGGTGTTCTGTTTTGTACCCTATATTGGTTTGGTAATGCCTTTCGCACTTGGTGCGAAAGGCAATGAATGGGCTTGGAAAAGTAGACGGTGGCGAAGTATTGAACAATTCAAAGCGCATCAGAGAGGCTGGGCGATCGCTGGTATTCTACTTGGAGCGCCAATTAGTATTATGTTATGGGTGCGAGCGATCGCTTTGCTGAAATCTGTATTTTAAGGCAGTCTTTTGGGTAAATATCAAGCGAAGATTTTTTAGCCAGATAAGTATAAGGGTTCAAGAAATGGTTCAAATTCTTCAAGGAAAAGATATCACCCTAGCCCAACTAATTGATGAATTTGGCTTACAACTTGCAGATGACGAAGATTTTTTTTCAGAATGGCGGCATGATTTAGCTGAGTTGAGTGACTTAGAAAAGCAATCTCTCAACGAAGTCAAGGCAGAATATTTGCATCTATCGAAATATCCTATTTTAGAACCTGTAGTCAAAATGGTGGTGCTATCTCCACTATTACGTCTAGCAGGTTTTTATCAACCGCCTTTCTACATTGCCTCAGAACAAGAGGTAAAAATATCTTCAGAAGACGAAGGCACGATTATCAGAGGACGTATTGACATTTTGGTGTTCCATCCTCCATTTTGGGTTTTGGTTATTGAGGCAAAACGAGCAGATTATTCTTTGGAGGTAGGAATTCCTCAAGCATTAGCTTATATGTTGGCTAATGCTGGTAACGATAAACCTACTTATGGTTTTGTAATCAATGGTCGGGAATTTCAATTTATTAAGTTGACTAAACAGGATACACCGAGATATGCATTATCTTACACACTGTCACTAAATCGTGGGGATGACCTACATACTGTTGTCAAAGTGTTAAAACGCATAGCTCATTTAATTCGTAATTCGTAATTTTGTAGGGTGCATTAGCCAAAGACATAACGCACCATCGCAATACTTTAGGTATTTTACGCGTAGGCGTAGCCCGTCGTAGACATCGCTATAAAACATATCCCTCTCCGAGTCGGAGAGGGACAGACTTGAACTTTAGTTCAAGGCAGGGAGAGGTTCATCGAACTCACCTTAAGTTGACTACCCCACCAACTCCATTTCTATCAACTAACTTGGGATTCAACTACACCTACAGGACATGAAACATTTGTTCCTCCCAAACCACAATACCCGTTAGGATTTTTAGCGAGGTATTGCTGGTGGTAATCTTCAGCGTAGTAGAATTCAGGTGCATCTAAGATTTCTGTGGTAATCTTGCCATAACCTGCACCGTTGAGGGCTTGCTGATAAGCTTCCTGTGATGCTTCAGCTAGCTGCTTTTGACTTTCGGAATATACATAAATTCCCGAACGGTATTGAGTGCCACTATCATTACCTTGACGCATCCCTTGGGTGGGATTGTGGCTTTCCCAAAAGACTTTGAGCAGTTCGGTATAACTAATCACTTTGGGATCAAACACAACTAACACCACTTCATTGTGACCGGTTCGCCCACTACATACCTCTTCATAAGTGGGGTTGGGTGTTAAACCAGCAGCGTAACCGACTGCGGTGGTGTAAACTCCTTTAAGTTGCCAAAATTTGCGTTCTGCACCCCAAAAACAGCCCAAGCCAAAAATTGCTTTCTCTAATCCATCGGGAAAAGGAGGTTTTAAGGTATTCTTATTGACATAATGAGCTGCGGGTACTGACATAGATTGTGCCCTTCCTGACAAAGCTTCTTCAGGTGTGGGCATAACTGACTTTTTGCCAAATCCGAATAGTGCCATTGATTTTGACTCTGAATATATATCTTTACCTTACTTACTATTGTAAAGATTCTCGCGATCGCTTGGGGTTTTTTCAGAGTCCTGCCTAGACTGTGTTGATCTTGTGGCGCTAGTTCATGCTATTCATCGTTATGAATACTTTTCAAGGGTAAATAGTTGTCAAAAGTACTCATGGATAAAATACCGAAAATTGACCGTCAAAGGGAGCATCAAGCGAATGAACGTACTTTTCTGGCTTGGCTACGCACTTCTATTGCATTGATTAGCTTTGGTTTTGTGATTGCGCGATTTGGTATATTTCTGCACCAGTTGAATATTACTATTACTCAACAAGAACCTCCGGTAAGTCCATCCTCTAACTCAGAAAATTTGGGTGTTGCTTTGGTAATTTTTGGAATTTCGACTATTGCCTTAGCTGCATGGCGATACAATCGAGTTTTCTGGCAAATTGAAACAGGGAACTATAGACCAAATCGGTTAATAGTTTGGATCATGACTGGAGTTGTAATTATTTTGGGATTTTTCTGTATTCCTTTACTTCTATGGCGCGATAAAGTACCTTCTCGTTCTCCGCTTCCCATTCAACCACAGTCCCGAAATTTACATTAAATACAGCAGGAGTCACTAAGAGGCAGGGGGCAGGGAGGAGAACCCCATACATAAATGTAGGGGCTTGAAACCCTTTGAGCAGGGGAAATGAGCGAATCTTCCTCCCCTGCCTCTTTGGTCAGAATACACTTTTTAGACGATCGCATTTTTTGTAACTTTTTTGCCGATCCTCAATCCATCTTAGGGTAGGCATAGTCCAACCCAGGCATTGCTGTATGTCTGCCCAACTTATCGCACTTGATATCTAGCAAGCTTTTAGACTTTTTGTAATCGTCGCTTTCACCTTGGGCTGAATCGTCATACACTGATTTTGAACTAATGAAAGTGGTTGCCCTTAGAGAAACGATGATCGAAAGTAAGATATCAGAGATATTAGGAACCTTCGAGGCAGACTTGCTGTCGGAGTGGACTCAGGAACTAGCTATTATCAATATTCGCAGAGGTTTGATTAAAGAAGCCGAGCTAAAAGAGGAGTGCCGGGAATTTCTTAGTTTGTTTCGGATTGCCGTTGGGTGGGGCAACTTTACCAATATTCAGGCAGCGGAGTGGCAGGACATGCGGGAGATGCTCAACAGCATTTCTCGATCGCGATCGCAAAGTGGCTTCACACCCTCAGAAATAGCTACATTCGTCTTTTCGTTCAAGCAACCCCTCTTCAAGCGAATGCGTCAGCAATTGAAAGACCCGATTGAGTTGGGTGAAAATATCTGGTTAGCCACAAATTTACTGGATCAGCTAGGATTGCTGACAATTGAAGTCTATCAAAAGACGCGAGAAGAGGTGATTTTGCGGCAGCAGGAAGAGTTGATGGAGCTATCTACCCCCGTGGTTAAACTCTGGGAGGGAATTTTGGCATTGCCGATAATCGGTACTCTGGATAGTACCCGGACTCAAATGATGATGGAGTCGTTATTGCAGAAGATTGTCGAAACTAGTTCAGAAGTTGCCATCATTGACATTACCGGGGTTCCCACTGTCGACACTCTAACTGCTCAACATCTACTTAAGACTGTTACCGCCGCCCGTCTCATGGGAGCTGATTGTATGATCAGTGGCATTCGTCCTCAAATTGCCCAAACAATCGTTTATCTCGGTATTGATTTGACCAATATAGTCACAAAAGCAACGTTAGCGGATGCCTTTCTGATAGCGCTAAAACGATTGGGAACGACCATTAACCGCTCTCAATCTAAATAGCTGGAAGAAAGCAATGGAACACATTCCTATACTTAAAATGGGCAATTTTCTACTTGTGACAATCCAGGTAGATATGCACGATCGCCTCGCCATGACGCTACAAGAAGACTTAACCAACCGCATCACTGAAACTCACCCTCACGGTGTTCTGATTGATATTTCGGGATTAGAGATTGTTGATTCCTTCATTGGGAGAATTTTAGCCAACATTGCCAGAATGTCACGGGTGCTGGATGCTGAGACAGTTGTTGTCGGGATGCAGCCTGCTGTGGCAATCACCCTAGTGGAATTGGGGATGTCGCTGACGGGGATTCGCACTGCCCTAAACATCGAAAAGGGTATGGCATTGTTGCGATCGTCATTTAATGAAACCACAAATCAAATCACTGCCACTAAATGGCGTGCAGATGACGATGGAGAAGACTGAAACTATCGATATTCAATCTTCTACAGATGTAGTTTTAGTTCGGCAGGCCGTGCGCCAGATGGCTGTGGAGATTGGCTTTGGCTTAGTAGACCAAACTAAAATTATCACCGCCGCCAGTGAGTTAGCCCGTAATACCCTAGACTACGGAGGGGGCGGCACAGTCAAGCTAGAAACCCTTCAGGAAGTGCGACGACGAGGACTCAGCCTGACCTTTGAAGATCGGGGGCCGGGTATTCCCGATATCGAACTGGCCCTAAAGGATGGGTTCACCACGGGCAACGGCTTAGGTATGGGGCTAGGTGGTGCCAAACGACTTGCCAGCGAGTTTGAAATTCAGTCTGCGGTGGGAGAAGGGACACGCATAAGAATTGTACGATGGAAATAAAATGAAAGAATCTGTCGCTGTCGCAATTACTGAATCTAGCCAAACTGGGGAAGCCAGACGGGCGGCGATGGCTTTAGCAACTCGGCTGGGTTTTCAAGAAACAGAACGGGGCAAGGTGGGGATTGTAGTGACAGAAATTGCAAACAATCTGTTGCAGCACGCCCACGGTGGAGTCATACTGCTGCGATCGCTCAAGCAAGATTCCAGAATTGGCATTGAAATCTTATCGCTAGATAAGGGACGGGGAATGGTTGATGTGGATGAGTGTTTGCAAGATGGCTTTTCCACAGCCGGAACCTTGGGCAATGGTATGGGTGCAATTCGTCGCCTTTCTGATTTATTTGAAATTTACTCCGTTCCCAACCAAGGTACAGCCCTTCTCGCTCACCTCTGGACAGACTCAGCACCCCATCAACCTGAGAAGATGTTGGAAATTGGAGCGATCTGTTTGCCCATACGAGGAGAAGAAGTTTCAGGAGATACCTGGGCATCGGAAGTCGATAGTTGTCGTAGCCTGTTGTTAGTAGCTGATGGTTTAGGGCATGGGCCTGCCGCGGCTTCTGCTGCTGATGCAGCTGTGAAAATGTTTCAAGAACATCATCATCGTTCTCCTGGTGCGATCGTCGAAGCTGCCCACACCGCCTTGCGAAGTACGCGAGGAGCAGCACTCGCTATTGCCGAAATCGACTTTGAACAACAGTCTGTCCGCTTTGCTGGAATTGGCAACATCGCTGCCAGCATTTTCTCCTTTACTGAGCATCACAATCTGGTGTCTCATAATGGCACGGTCGGACATGAAATCCGCAAAATTCAAGAGTTCAGCTATTCTTGGTATGCCAACGGAGTTTTAATTATGCATTCTGACGGATTAAGCGCTAAGTGGCAAATCGATCGCTATCCAGGCTTAATGCAAAAACATCCCAGCCTGATTGCAGGTGTGCTATACCGAGACTTTAACCGAGAGCGGGATGATGTGACGGTGTTAGTTGCGAAAGGAATGGGCAGTTAAGGCAAATGAGTAATGAGTAATGAGTGGATTATTTTTTATTTTTCTTTCAATTTGTTGATTGAAGTTGTTAATATCTTAATAATTCTTTCATTCTCTTCTATCAGATTTTGAAATTCTGATTTAGACACTAACTCCGATTTGATCATTATTTTTATCCAATAAAGGGTTTCATTGACTTCCTTTAATGCTATAGAATACTTATTGATAAAGTCTTTATTTGATTGTGCATATTTAGCTTCTGAACAGTTTGCACCTATTGATGTCCCGCTTCTTAAAAATTGTTTAGACAAGATTTTACCAGCGTCGTCAAAAGGCCTTTTATTTAGCTCAAAATAAGCTTTGATAACTCTTATTGCAAAATTTTCTGTTCTTTCTTAAATACTAATATTTGCGTTATAATTAATCATAAAAATGAAAAAAGAATGTGGTAATTCAATTTTATTTTATAAGTAATGGGTCTTTACTCATTACTTATAAGAACGCTAAAAATAACTTTTCCCACTGCAAATTTTACTCAGCCAAGGATTGGAAAGGATTGTGCATGAATTTGTAACCCCTGAAAATTTACTTTATAAGTAATGGGTATTTACTCCTTACTTATTACTCATTACTTATTAATAATTACTTAAAGAACGCGAAAAATAACTAGAAGGTTTAAGAATTTTGAATTGGAGCAAAGCGACTTGACAATTCTTTTGGCGATCGCCATTCAGTACGAACAAGATGTTGTGCAAGCTCGGCAACGAACTCGTGAGATCGCCGAGCAGTTGGGCTTTGATGCTCAAGATCGGGCGCGATTGGCAACGGCAGTTTCCGAAATTGCCCGCAACGCCTTTCAATATGCCCAAAACGGAACGGTTGAATTTTCTGTGGCAGGAGAGCCGCAAGCGTTTCTGATTCGGATTCAAGATCGGGGTAGGGGCATTCCTCATTTAGCAGACGTTTTGGCAGGACGCTACACCTCTGATACGGGAATGGGGCTAGGCATCGTGGGCACGCGCAGGTTGATGGATTTATTTGAGATTGAATCGCTGCCGGGGCAAGGAACAACGGTAACAATCGGCAAAAGGTTGTCGAAGCGCACATCTAGTTTCACCGATTCGCAATTGCAGCAGATTCGAGAAACCGTCATTGGGCGATCGCCTGAAAATCTCTATCAAGAAATTCAGCAGCAAAACCAGGAATTACTCCGGGCTATGGCAGAGCTACGGAAGCGCGAAGAAGAACTGAACCAACTCAATCAGGAATTGGAAGATACCAATCGCGGTGTGGTTGCCCTCTATGCAGAACTGGACGAAAAAGCCAGCTCTCTGCAACAGGTAAACGATCTAAAAACCCGCTTTCTCTCGAATATGAGCCACGAGTTTCGCACGCCGCTCAACTCGATTTTGTCCCTCTCTCGGATGCTGCTAGCCCGGATGGATGGGGATTTGACCATCGAGCAAGAAAAGCAGGTGACATTCATCCAAAAGGCGGCGAGCGGATTATCAGAATTGGTCAACGACTTGCTGGATTTGGCAAAGGTGGAAGCTGGAAAAATTGAAGTGCGTCCCAGTTCCTTTGAAGTTAGTGAATTGTTTGCCACGCTGCGGGGGATGCTGCGCCCACTATTGGTTCAAGGTTCCTCTGTGACGCTGATTGTTGAAGAAGCTGAAGGCATTCCACCGCTCTATAGCGATGAGGGTAAAATTGCTCAAATTCTGAGAAACTTTGTCTCGAATGCCCTCAAATTTACCGAGCAGGGAGAGGTGCGTGTCAGCGCTGTGCAAACGGATCATACCATCACCTTCTCTGTATCTGATACGGGCATCGGCATTGCTCCCGCCGATGAAGAACGGATTTTTGAAGATTTTATGCAAATTGACTCCCCTCTGCAAAAGCAGGTGAAGGGAACCGGGTTAGGATTGCCGTTATCGCGCAAGCTAGCGGAGCTACTCGGCGGCAGCATTTCGGTGAAAAGTCAGCTGGGTGAAGGCTCTACCTTTACAGCCTTGATTCCCATCGTCTACCCAAATGCCACCGAATTGACTACCGTACTGCAACCAATCGCATCAGTTGAGCTAACTCGCCTGCCCATTCTGGTGGTTGAAGATCATCCAGAAACTCTATTTATTTACGAAAAGCACCTTCAACAATCAATCTATCAATTGATTGCTACCCGCACCTTAGCTCAGGCAAGGCTGGCCTTACAAAAACTTCGACCAGCGGCGATTATGCTAGATATTCTGCTGGAGGGGCAAAACGGCTGGACGTTCTTGCGAGAAATCAAAGGGGATGAAACAACCCGCACTATCCCTGTACTCGTTATTACCATCGTTGATAACGAGAAGCAAGCACTGGCGTTAGGAGCAGACGGTTTTCTAATTAAGCCGGTAGACAGATTGCCGCTGTTGAACAAACTTAATAGGCTAATTACTGAGAACAAGCCTCAAAAAGTCTTGTTAATTGACGATGACCCCGCCTATCGGTATCTGGTGAAACAGTTGTTAATAAATACACCATTGAGTATTTTGGAAGCCGTGAACGGACAAGAAGGATTAAATTTGGCACAGCGGGAGCAGCCAAATGCGATCGTGCTGGACTTGGAGATGCCAGAGATCGGCGGGTTTGATGTACTCAAGCAACTTCAAAACAATTCCGTCACTCAGTCGATTCCTGTGATTATTCACTCATCTGCTCAACTGGATGCAGAAGCGCAGAGCCGGTTAGCGGCACAAAGCATAGCCATTGTTTCCAAAGAAACAGGCTCTCAAACTACGGCGATCGCTCAACTTCAAGATGCGCTCGTCAAAGCCGGACTCGTTCTAGAGGTTTAAGGGAAAAGTCATGTCTGAGCCACGGGTTAAGATCCTGCATGTTGACGATAACGAAACCAATCGTTACGTTGTTACCCGTATTTTGCAAAATGCAGGTTTTAGTGTCGTGGAAGCGGCAACTGGAAGGACAGGCTTAGAAGCTGTTGCTAACTTTCAACCTGACTTAGTAATTTTAGATGTTCAATTACCAGATATCAGCGGCTTTGAAGTCTGTCGCCAAATTAAGGCAAACCCGGAAACGGCTTTTATCCCTGTGCTACACCTTTCTGCAAGTTTTGTCCAAAGCCAGGATAAAGCAGAAGGCTTAGACAGTGGTGCCGATGCTTATCTGGTGCAACCTGTTGAACCAATTGAACTGCTTGCCACTTTGCGATCGCTGCTGCGAATTCGCCGGGCGGAGGAAGCTGCTTTGTCCTCAGCGCGGGAGTGGCAAACCACCTTTGACTCTATGAACGACGGCGTATCTCTGGTAGACCAAGAAGGAATGATTCTGCGCTGTAATCGAGCGATGATGCGGCTTTGTTGCAAGCCCTCCCACGAAATCTTAGGTTATGCCCACCATGAGTTGATGGAAGCAGAATTGGGAATCGGCGATGGCACTTGTTTTCAGCGTGCGAAAGAAACTCACCAACGGCAAATTCTCGAATTTCAGTCTCAAGAACGGTGGTTTGCCAAAAGCATCGATCCAGTATTTGATGCACATCGGACTCTCACAGGCGCCGTTTTCATCCTGTCAGATATCACCGAACGTAAACGAGCAGAAGCATTGCTGCAAGAGCAAAACGATCGCCTCAATCAACTAACGATTTCTTTGCAGCAAAAGACTGAACAAGCAGAGCAAGCCAACCGCATCAAAGATGAGTTTTTGGCAGTGCTGTCTCATGAATTGCGATCACCCCTGAATCCAATTCTGGGTTGGGCAAGAATTTTGCAAAAGAGTCATCAGGATGCAGCCAAAACTCAGTACGCCCTCGAAACGATTGAGCGCAACGCGAAACTGCAAGCCCAACTAATCGAAGATTTGCTCGATGTGTCGCGTATTCTCCAAGGAAAGTTGAGTTTAAACACAGTTCCAGTCAGTCTAAATTTTACCATCAAAGCTGCCCTTGAAACCGTGCGGCTTGCTGCTGAAGCCAAATCTATTCAGATTCAAACAATATTTGAACCGAACGTTGGACAAGTGTTGGGTGATTCTGGTCGTTTGCAACAAGTTGTTTGGAATCTACTTTCTAACGCGATTAAATTTACCTCACCCGGTGGTCGAGTAGAGGTGCGGTTAGAAAGTAAAAAGGATGAAGTAGATACCCATGCTGCGGAATACACTCAAATCACTGTCAGCGACACTGGTAGGGGCATCTCTGATGAGTTTCTGCCCTACGTCTTTGACTACTTCCGCCAAGCCGATGGGACAACGACGCGAAAATTTGGCGGGTTGGGGTTAGGGTTAGCGATCGTGCGTCATTTGGTTGAATTGCACGGCGGAACTGTTCAAGCAGACAGTCCTGGAGAAGAACAAGGAGCAGTATTTAAAGTTAAACTTCCACCGATCGCTGCTTCAACATTGAATCAAGTTAGCACAGCCGATCGTGATCGCTCAGACTTCAATCTTAACGGATTGCAAACGCTGCTTGTAGACGACGACAGAGATTCGCGGGAGTTTATTGCCTTCGTGCTAGAACAGTACGGGGCACAAGTGACTGAAGCAGACTCAGCACATGATGCTCTGAATAATTTGGGACGAGCAAAATTTGATTTGTTAATTAGTGATATTGGTATGCCCGATATGGATGGCTACACCCTAATTCGTCAAATTAGAAAGCAGTCACCCGAACAAGGTGGAGAAATTCCAGCGATCGCCCTAACTGCTTATGCGGGAGAAATTAATCAACAACAAGCACTAGCCGCCGGATTTCAACAACATATTTCTAAACCAATTGAGCTAGAAGTATTAATACAGGCTATTTTGACGATAGTAAAGGTCTAGCAACCTGAATTTTTGAGAGGATATGTAAACGCTTTGCGTCTTGTCGTCAGAAATCGTTCTATTTTAACCTGAGTTCGACGAATCATATAGTATCCATCTAATTAGCCGTAAAAAAGACCTCTCCCTGGTTTTACTATGCAAACACCGTCCCTCTCCGACTCGGAGAGGGACAGACTTGAACTAAAGTTCAAGGCAGGGAGAGGTTTATCGAACTCACGTTATTTTAACTACACCTTGTGATATGAAGTTGTACTCAATTAACATTAGCCTCAGAAATAACGGTCACACAAGCATTCACTAAGGGTAACAGCGGCCCTAATTGCTCTTGTCCATTCACGGCTAAATCGCTGTGACACAAATAAACTCTCTCGGATACACGAGAGAGTAAATCTGTCAAAATCCTTTGTAGTCGTTGTTCTTCTGCCAATTTCTCATCTTCTGCTGTCCAAAGTTCGCCCAACCTGTCTCGCAGGAAGAACGGCGCACCGAACAGAGTTGCTGCACCACCTTTCGCCCACAAGGGTGAACCAGCATCCAGCCAAAAATGCCAACGGTGCGATCGCCTACTAGATCGATATTGAAATATAGTTGCTAAGGTCACAGCCTTTCTCGCTCCACCAATGGGACGCACAGGGTAAGGGTTGGCAGTAATCGTACCACGTCGCAGTAGTTGAATGAATTCGATAATAGTTGCGTGAGGCGTTGTCTCAACTGGGGCAATTTGTCGTAATCTGGTGTCAATTTCCCAGTAGTGTTGGGCGGTTTCTAATAATTCCCGCAATGCTGCTAGTTGTTCGTAGGGGAGATTGCTACCATTCCACAAAAAGCGCTGAATTGCTCTATCTAAAAGGGAAATAGGACTGGGAATTAACCGCAGTTCTTGTTGCGAGCGCTGCTGTTCTAACCACTCTAATATCTCATTATAGGCTGTAGTCGCTGCATAACCGATTCGATCCCAGCGCTCAAACGTTGATACTGGTAGCAAGTTGGGGCGATCGGGGTGGGGTACAAAGCAGTAATCTGCAATTAAACCAGCACGTACCGGATCAATATTTGTAGAGATGCGATTCATCGCGTCTGTTGTAGATACTCGATTCATCGCGTCTGTAGAGTTTTCTGGTAGTTGTTGCTTCCTGCTCAATACAACCAGCATTTCTGCGACGGCATCCCGATCTACAAGTCGTCCCAAGCCGGGATAAACTAGTGCCAACATGGTGAGTAAGGCGCGAATGATGGGCGAACTAATTAGGGGACGTTGATCATTCAGCGATTCTACTGGGATATTTTGCTTGATGAGGATTTCTACTAGAGAATAACGAGCGATCGCATCTAAACCTGGTGCAATAATCGCCACTTCTTCCGGTTGCACTTGCTGAGATTGGATGGCATTAGCAATTTCCTCTGCTGTTTGCCGCAATAATTGAGCGCGGGAGGTGGTTTGAATTGAATACACTGTTTTTGGTAAACTCAACAGTACCATCGGTTCTGTGACTAATTCCACCATCTGTTTAGTTAGTTGCTCGCTCAGAGACTCTGGAGGCGGGCCGTTCAAGATTTCTACCCGACAACGCTCTGCTAACCCTTCTAGATACTTGGGATCTGCTCCCAATCCCAATCGCACTGCACCATCGGGATTGTAGCTAAAGGCCCCGACTGCACCTCGATCTAATAGCAACTCAAACAAAAGACGCGCTACGCTAGGATAGTCATCGACATCATCTGCTAGTACCGCTTGATAGCGTTTAGTTAGGTGCTGCTGGTAATTGCGATCGTTTAATAAGTGCTGACTATAAAGTTCAGTAATAATCCCATAAGTTAGTAAACCCCTCTCTAAACACCAGTTACGCCAATCTAGCAGCAAAGATGCCAAAAATTCCGGCTCTAAAGTTGTGGTATTTTCCCCCAAACCCCTTGCCAAAATCTGGGCAATATCTTCGCAAGGTACACCACTGTAAGCCGCTAATTGCAATAAGTCTAGGATGCGACGCACCAAACGAGATTCATTCACTCCCGCAATACGTAAAATTTCTTCGTCTAATTGGGGACGCCAGAGTTTGGTTGCTAATTCTTGTTCGGTTTCTGGTCGCAATCTTACCGGAAACTGTGCTTTCAGGTTCAATGAGTTAATCAGCAACGGCCAAAATAAAATTACTTCATCCTGAAAAAAGCCTAGTGGTGTCTTAGCACGAACCGGATATTTACCCAATGTAGATGTAACAATTATGTCTCCTAACTCTCGACGATTATCATCATTGGCAGCTAAAACTAAAACTCCTGGCTCTGTTTGTTTAAGATATAAAAATTCGGGTACATGACCAGTTTTTTTACGTCCTGTTTTTTTTGTATAAAATGATTCAATATATTGATTTTCCGATTTTACCCAATTACAAAATTGCTCTACTAAGCGAGCCGTCTTACCACTGCGGCTAGTGCCAACAATCCAAACCGAATGAGAAACCACAAACTTTCTCCTTGTAGATTTGCTAGTATACCTCGTGCGTTAACTTAAGGTTAATAATTAACCAAATAATGCTGGATGATTGTCTGCAATGAAAAACTCTGTTTTTAGTCAAAAAATCTATTCTTTCTTACTTACTGCTTATCGGCGGTACTTACAGACTCCTGAACGTTCCTTATATGAGGCTTACGATGCAGCACTAAAGATTCAGGAAATAGAAAATAAGCATTTCAATGGTAATAAAATAGACACTGACTTAGCCATGTACAGTAATAGCGTAATGGATTATTTTGAGTCAGACCTCAACAAGCTATTAAAAATTGCCAGAATGCGCCTGACGGAGTTTAAAGCAAGTCGTTGGTTTCTAAATGAAGAGAATCAAAAAGCTGCCGAGAAAGCAGGTATAGAGTATCTAAGTCTTTCTTTAGTTTTAGAAAAGCTAAACTTTATCGATCAAGTTATATCCAAATACACAATAGATTCCGAACAAACAACCTCCAAAGCTTTAGTAGTTAGACCTCAAAATCTCTCAGCTAACTCTGTGATATCTGACGACAAATCGCTGCTCGTCAATACTCCAGCATTACCACCCAAAATATCAACTCAAGACTTAGATAAAAAAGGAAAAATAAAACGCAAAACTGACACTATAGGCGTTTTACCCCGTTCTATTTTAAGTACTATCAGTCGTCTACAAGTTGAATTAGATCCTAATTCGGAACAAGAGGTAATTCAGAATTTCCGTCAGACTCAAAAAAGAACAATAATATCTATTAGGTTTATTTTACTATTAATTATCGTACCACTTTTGACGCATCAAATAGCAAAATCTCTTGTAGTTGGCCCAATTCTTGAGCGGTTTAGAAGCTCAGAGCAAATGCAGATATTCCTCAATTCTGAAATGGAAGAGGAAGCCCTTGTAGAATTACAAAGATTTGAAGAAAAGCTCAAGTTTCAAAATCTCATTATCAAAGCTCCTCCACTGTTACCTGAGCAACTGGAGACTGAAATGAAAAATAAGGCGATAGAGGTTGCTGAAGAATTTCGTCACGAAAGCTCTGGTGCGATCAAAAATGTTTTTGCAGATATGTTCGCGGTGGTTGCTTTTATCTGGCTTTTGCTAGTTAGTAAGTCTTCTATTGCCGTACTCAAAGATTTCTTTGATAACATTGTCTATGGGCTTAGTGATAGTGCTAAAGCATTTATCATTATTTTGTTTACTGATATCTTTGTAGGATTCCACTCGCCTCATGGTTGGGAAGTACTGCTAGAAGGTGTATCGCGCCATTGGGGATTACCAGCAAATAGAGATTTTATTTTCTTATTTATTGCCACCTTCCCGGTGATTTTAGATACCATTTTCAAATATTGGATATTCCGATATTTGAATCGCATCTCACCTTCTGCGGTTGCGACTTATCGGAATATGAATGAATAGGGAATGGAGCATTGCGAAAAATTTGGGTGTTGTGAGAAATTAAGTTGTTTTTGATTTTGGAATTTGAGCGAGGTGGGATAATATTAAAAATTTTGAATTTTGATGAAAAAAACACTTGCTTGGTTAGGAAAATTTAACAAAATTATCGCTATCAGCTTACCTGTCTTTTTGTTTATTTTGGTAGTGCGAATGCAATCTTTGACGCATCGAGAACTTATTTCGCCAGAATGTCAGGTGAAAAAGTGGGATATACCGATTTCTTTAACTGCCGAAAATCAAGATGCATTTTTAAAAGAGCAAAAATCACCATTAATCCAGAGACTACCAATTACTTGTTGTCAAGATGATACTTCTTGTTTAGATGAAGTAATTTATGGCAAAATACCAGAGAAAAAAGCACTGATAAGCGCGATCGCTCGTAGTCTGCAATACCTGGAAACGGCTAATGCTGCGGCTGCTTATCAAAACTATCCGGTGGCTGGAATTACGCGCGATCGCGTCATCAAAAGCTTGCAAAGATTCCGCAAACTCTTATTAACAACTAATTCTGCCACAGAATTACATCAAGCCATTGAGCGGGAATTTGTTCTTTACCAGTCAGTCGGTAAAGATCGCAAAGGTTCCGTTTTATTCACCGCCTATTATGAGCCACTTTACGCAGCCAGTCGCATCTCCACAACAGAATATCGCTATCCTGTTTATCGATTACCTCCTGATTTCAACTCCTGGCCGAAACCTCATCCGACACGCGAGGAGTTAGAAGGATCGGATGGTTTGCAAAGTCCAAAAGGTAAGTTGCGAGGATTAGAGTTGTTTTGGTTTCGCGATCGCCTCGAACCATATCTAGCTCAAATTGAAGGTTCGGCCAGACTTCAGCTTCCCGATGGTACTCAAACAACAATCGGCTATGCAGGTAATACTGCTTATACTTACAAAAGTATTGGCCGAGAATTAGTCAATGATGGCAAATTACCCCTAGAAGGTATAACTCTGCCAATTATTCTCAACTATTTTCAAAAGCATCCCCAAGAATTAAATATTTATATTCCGCGCGATCGCAGCTTTGTTTTTTTTCAAGAAAATCACGGTGAACCAGCCCAAGGTTCTATCAACGTACCATTAACAGCAGAGCGTTCTATTGCTACAGATAAATCTCTCATGCCTCCCGGGGCTTTAGCATTGATTCGTGCTTCCATTCCCTTCGTTAATCCTACCGGAAAAATGGAGGAGCGGATAATTAGTCGCTATGTTCTTGACCAAGATACCGGAGGTGCAATTAAAGGTGCAGGTAGAGTAGATTATTTTTTAGGTACTGGAAAAATAGCAGGCGATCGCGCTGGTGTGACAGTCAGCAATGGACAATTATTTTATCTATTACTCAAGTCGAAGAATTAAACACACTCGCATTTTAATAAGCTAAACAACATCTAGTTCAATTATCTAAAATTCATATAACTCTTGTGGGGTAGGCATCTTTCTTACCCTAATGATGCAAGTTAAATGTGTAACAGATTACTAAAATTCCCGACTTCTCTAAAAAGTCGGGAATTTTAGCCTTTCGGCGTAAATAAAGCACCCATTGCAAATCAATGAAACACTTGCAGTATAGAAATTAAGAATTACGAATTACGCTTCTAAATCCATCTCACCATCATCATCATCATGATCGTAAGGGATATCATCAAGGTCTATCATTTCGGAAATTTCTTCTACTTCAGTTAGATACTCAGATTCTTGATGTTCGCGCTCAATTAGACGACCAGTTGACTTCAGCCATTCCAAAAGAATAAATTCATTACTTGTACGAATTACTGGCGCTCGTTGGTTACGAGGCTCTTCACGCAAAGGACTAGTAGGCATAAAAAAAACTCACTTTGAATTATAGATTATCGTACAAATACATCAAAATTGTACATTCAACAGGTCGCAGCACTCCTTTCCCTGGGTATTGGGAAAAGTTGTCTAAAATTTGGTAGTAGGTACAAGCCTACACCATAATTTTTTAATTTGATATCCAATAAAAGAGTCCCTAATCTCCAGTACCCAGTCGCCAGTCCCCTTCATGCAAACACGATTTCACAAAGCATTTGGTAGCTTGGCGATCGTTTCATACATATCAGAGGGTAATGCAGACAATCTGTTTGCTACGGCTACTGCATCAGCTAAGTTACTAAATTGACATCGGACTATATCTTGTCCATTTCCTGAAGGGAATCGCTTTCTAGCTTTGTTAGAGACAGCACAAATAATCCCTAAAGCTTTGGCAAACCCATCTTTTGTCAAAATTGTTTCTTGAGCGAACCCTTCAACAGGGATAAGGCAAACCTCAAATCGGTAGCCAGGTCTAGGAGAAACCGCTATGTCAATATATGGTTTATCTTCTTTTCTAATTCGGCGTAAATATTTGGCTGTCGAATTCGTATCATGCAAATCAGTCCCAAGAGCGTAAGTAAAAAAGCAATCTTCTGTCAGGGACTCAGGACGGGTAATTATATCCGTTAACATAAGCTCAAGTAATATCCGTATGTTGTTTTGTTTTGTGACACACTAGACTTGTCCATTCTTGTTAGCACATTTTTTGATAGTTAAAGATTTCAGTGTCACACGGGGTATTGCAATATAGTTCGGCTAACTAAAATTCGTCATCTTCAACCTCATTTTCATCGAATAGATTAGCTACATTAACTGACATCAAATACCTTCAGAATCAAAGGGTGTAGAGATTTAGATTCGGAGAAGTGTCTATAATAATCAGTTACATGACCGAAAATATTTCTCAACGTATCTAATCCTAACACAGTTAACGGTTGAACTTTTTTAACTATTCTGACTGATAGATATTCAGTAAATAATAATTGTAAATCGTACTAAATTGTTTTATAAGATAAGTATATTTACTATGGCTTGAATTTTTGCTGAGAATAGTTATAACTCCAGATTCAATATTAATTGCGATCGCATCCCTAAAATAAAACCCCAGAATTGTAAATATAATTCTGGGGCATCATCTCATATCCTTGCCAAGATATTTAATTACAGACAGCGATTTTCAGGTAACTAGACCACGCGGTAGGGGCAAAGCAATGCTGTGCCCTGATGACAGATGTGGTTCAAATACAAAAAACTGCTGTAAGACCAAAAACGCAATTATGGAGCGGCATTAAAAACATTATTCACGTAAGTATTAACAAGACCTCGAGACAGATTTTTAATGCCAGCCGGTAGAGGAGCATATCCACGAGCTATAGCAATAGCATTCGGGTCGATTGTCACATCTGTTCCTGGTGCTGGAACCGGTGGCACTCCTAAAGCCCAGTTGATGAATCCTTTAATCTGATTGGCTACGTTAACGTTTGCGTATTTGTCATAAAATAGCAGGTAAGTTGCCGTAACAATCGGATAAGCATTTGCCGCTGCTGGATCGGTGACAACGAGTTTAATCCGCCGAGCATTTGTATCTTGGTCAGTCGCACCAACAAAAGCATTTGAAATTGTAGTTGGTGAGATGGCATTGAAAGTACCTGCCTTGTTCTTTAAGACAGCAGCTTGCAGACTATTTGCTAACCGTGTAGCGCTATCCACATAACCAATTGCACCAGCAGTGGCTTTGATTTTAGTGGCTACACCTCCACCTCCTGAAGCGAATTGGAAATTAGCTGGCCAAACAACTGTATCGGCTGGTAGTGGATTGGGTATACCCCCAGCAGGTTGAGCAATACTTTTTTTACCAACTCCTCTGTTCCATGTAGCACCAAATGCCGCTTTGAGATGAGCGCTTAAAGCAAAAGTTGTACCACTATCGTCACTACGACGCACTACAACAATGGGCTTATTTGCAGAAATTGCTACGCCACCGTTATCTGCTTTAATTTGGGGAGCATTCCAATTTGTGATAGTGCCGTTAAGAATACCCAGGTAAGTAGCTCGTGAAAGCTTAATTCCACCTGCTGGTACAGTTAGACCAGTGGGGTTGTAAGCTAAGGCGATTCCGACGCTAATCACAGGCACTTGAATGTATGGAACAGGGTTTTGGGGTGTGCCTGCGGGGGTGGGAACATCGTTGGGACTGCCAACCACTCTTTCTGTTCCTAATACGGGATCGTCAGTAGCGGCAAAAGAGACTGGGGCTAAGATAGTTGCAGCATTAGGTGGTACTGGTGGCACGGTTTGATTGAAAAAAGCTGTTAGCCCTGCACCACTACCAATCGAAGCATATCTGAATGTGGATAACGTACTGAGTGGGCCATAAGTTCCGTTTGGAAATCCGGCTTGGGCTGGGGGTACATTGTTATTGAGGGATGGAGGATTTCCAACACCGTAAGCGTTAAACCATGAGTCTTTCGGCGCAAGAGGATAGGAAGTTCCTGTACCTATAAGCAAGGTAGTTATAGAGCTTGCACCTGCACCATTTACAGAGGTTACTCCTGCTGGGGGGGGAGTGGTGGAGGTCTGAGCTAGAGATTTCTGAGCAGCAGATTGGCCTACTACTAAACCAGTTGCTAGGGCTAGTACAGTAATTGAACTTGCCAATTTATTTAATTGGCGATCGCAATAAAAAGTCATGTCAAGCTCCTTAAAATTAATTTCTGGTTCAACACCCCTCAAAGCCGAATCAAGTGTCAAACTGACGATGAAAAATAACTTTTTATAAGCACAATCAACTTGTGCCTTAAAAAGGCTATTAATAAATTAAAGTTTGCACAAAACTCTGAAGGATGTAGAGCGAATTAGAGGCAAAGCCTTCAACATGTAGAGGGAACTAAGCTATTGCTTATACACCCAAAAACATAATCATCTGAATTATGAAAATTACTTTCTTTCATGTAGATATGCAGCAGTTTGCCACAAACTACCGCTAAGTGCGAAGTAAAGAAAGTCAATATTTCACGAATCTTTGTAAGACTGCTATAGTTAATAGCTGTTAAATTATGCCAACGAAATCAACACTATAGTCTGAAGGTAAAGCTCAAATCATGATTACATTATGAAATGATTAAAAAATAAATATATTTCTGGAATTTAGCAGTAATTTAAGAATGGTTTTCATTGCGGTTTTTATTACTCTCGCCAGAGTAAAATCTGCAACTTTCATATATATGATTTTGCTTATTAAGATTTTTCTAAAGGTTTTAATCAGCATTTAATATAATTTACTAAATACATCATTTTTCTTGACAAAAAGCACACTGTGTGAATTTAAGTAAAATCCATTTAATGGCTATTTCTGCCAAAATTGTGGATTTTCCAGTTTTTTTTGTGTTTTTCACGACATCAAAAAAAATAAAGAGTGGTTTATGCTACGTCGTAACGAAATCATTAATCGTGTCATTCACGTTATTGACTTAGTGCTAGTAAAGGTTTTGTGATGTAGATATAAAAAGGCTTTCTGAGTCCTTTTTAAATATTGACTATAACGACATTTTAGGCATCCTCTCACTAATGCCTAATTCAACATACTAGTTTTTAGTGTGTAAGTTGAGAAATTAAATCAACTTTCAGATAAGAATGCGCTCAATACATAGGTTGAGTTGTAGCAATATTTTGTAGGCTATGGAGTTAAACCCAACACCTGAAAATTTTGCCTGAAGATTTTCAGGTGTTGAGTTTCATCCCTCAAAAGTTACTTGCAACGTCACTTGCTTTTCACAAAGTAAGAAGAAGGAATGCTGTGCGTGGAAGCCGAGCAAATCTTTTGACGATGGCGGCTTTCCAACCTATATGTACAAAGATCATTTTTCAAATTGGTATTAGTCGTGAGTAGTACCCATCACAAAATCAATTAGAACTAGCTACTATTTTGTCTCCACTCAATTTTTTTGAGGTACTCAATGAATAAAATTAATCTGTACAAACAACGTCAGAGCAAAAATAGGGTATTGATTTTAGCTTCCCTAACTGTTTTGACTTCTTCATTAGTTCTACCTTTCCAACAAGCCTTTGCTGCAACACTGACTACTGTTGTAAATTTCAATGGCACTAATGGAGCTACACCAAGAGCAGGGGTACTTAAGGGTAATGGTACTGATGCAAACCTTTATGGAACTACTTCTGCTGGTGGCACTTCTGGTAAAGGAACTGCATTCAAGTTAGCTCCTACTGCTTACACTACTCTAACCACACTGATAAACTTCACCGGAACATCTAGAATCAACAAAGGGACTAATCCAGTTGCTAGATTATTCCAAGCAGCCGATGGTAATTTATATGGGGCAACCTTTACAGGTGGTACAAGTAACCTCGGTACTGTGTTTAAGTTGGCAAAAACAGCTTTTACAACCCTAACAACTCTTGTGAATTTTACAGGTGCGAATGGGGCTAATCCAGCAGGCCGACTGATTACGGGTGCTGATGGCAATTTATGGGGAACAAGCTCTACAGGTGGAGCTAGTAATAAAGGAACTATATTCAAGGTTTCGCCCACTACCGGCGCACTCACCATCATTAGAAGCTTCAGTGGCACTAATGGAGCAACTCCATTGGCAAGATTGCAACTGGCTACTGATGGAAACTACTATGGCAGTGCTTCTGCTGGTGGAGCAAGTGCTAAAGGAGTTGTATTCAAGTTAACTCCCGCAGGAATACTAACTTCATATAGCTTTAGTGGCGCCAATGGGGCAAGTCCGCAGTCTGGATTAATTGAATCTACCGGATTTCTCTACGGCACAGCTAAACTAGGTGGAGCCAACAATAAGGGAGCTATTTTTAAAGTTCCAATTGGTGGCGGTACACCTGTTTTAGTTGCTAGTTTTAATGGTACTAATGGGGCTAACCCAACAGCTGCACTCATCAAAGCAAGCAATGGTAATTTCTATGGCACAGCTTCTACTGGTGGGGCAAATAACAAAGGAGCTATCTATCAGCTGACTGGCGCAACCATCACTGGCTTAACTAGTTTTAATGGCACTAATGGGGCAACGCCAGAGTCAACGCTAATTCAGCTATCGAATGGTGCCTTTTACGGTACCGCCTCTTTTGGCGGTACTTCTAATTTAGGAACTGTGTTTAAGTTTGTAATTTAGTTCCAAATCTAATCTCCGTGCCAAAAAATGGTAGAACGTAAATTTGAACATTCACCATTTTTCGACAACAATTAAAGTCTCCTTGAGCATATTCACAAATATCCACTTTATAGAGAGCGATATTTCTTGACAAGTTCTCTGGGGATTAAAGTAAGGATGCATTATTTCTTGTGGCACTCGATGCTCGAAAATATGCATCTCTTTTCTCATGTCTGTTTGCGTAGCGTCTTTGAAGAAGAATCGGTCTAATTTTATCTGTACTCGTTACGGGGCTGCGCGAACACAAGTTGCTCATCAAAGAAGCCTTTGAGACTGTACTAGATCGCCACTGTGCGTTTACGCTAAACTACAGGATATTTCCACTCCGCTCACTCAAATACTCGTGAGGTAAGGAAAGTTAAGGCTTTGAAGTTGGTTTATTAAGGCTATCTGTATGAGAATATTGAGAAAATTCTTAAAGCCGAGCAGGATTCTAGAAGGTCAAGCTTGAGGTTTGCAACCTAGCTTCTCAAATCAGAGATATTTAGTTTTAGATAAATCTTAATATTATGTTAACTTAACTTCATAATACTGATGTAGAATATAGAACTTTACTACAAGTTCGTAATTTGATTAACAATCATGTTAAAGCATGTTAAATTGTAGTAGCTGTAAAATTTGAAAATAAAGAGCAATTATAGTACACTATAGGAAAATTAGCAAATGTTTAGACAAAGTTCTCACGAGAGAAACTTTTTCAAAGCTTTAACTGGTAGTGCGGCGAAAGAATCTCACAAGTTTAGACTGGCATTTAAATCTTGTCTGACTGTTCTGGTTGAATCTGTACCTTTTTTGATTGCTTGTGCTGTATTCGTTAGCGTTATCAGCCTAAAAAGTCCTATTCTGCTCTTTTGCTTACTTGTTGGTAGTTTAATTGCAGTCATTACCCAGCAAATTGGACAGCAAGTGAATTTACCAAGGCGATCGCTAATATTATTACAAATTTTAGCAGCAGCGATCGTTCTGAGTTTATATTGGTTAGACTGTTTTGCAGCCCCCGCACAAGCACAGTTTTTTGGGGAAGCTGAAAAGTTTTTCAAAAAAACCTTACAAGATGGTTCAGCAACCAATGCTGGTGGTAGTGACACAGCAGTTAGTTTGATATTTAATGTGTTGCGGGCAATTTACTTACTTTATATTGCAATCTCCCTAGTTGGTGTGATCAATGCAGTGCGTAAAGATGAAGATTGGCAAAGCATCGCCAGAACTCCCCTATTAGTGGTTGTTGCTGTTACCATTGCTGATGTACTCACACGCTTTGTAATTGGCGATAGCAGTAAATAATTCAGATATTTCAAATGTCTCAAGAGCGGGAACAAGAATTTCGTCCAGTCAATCAAGTTCTGGGAAGCCAACCTTCATTAGGGCCAATTCCTGCCGATCAAATTCTTCCTTGGACAGTAATTGCCCTAACCTCCTATTTTATTATCAATGGAATTTTTGGAGGTCTTTTCCAAGAAGAGTTTCAAAAATGGTTGTGGACAGTACTAATGACTGGTTGGGGAGTAGGAACTTGGTGGATATTAACTGGTGGTAGGAGTTGGAGTTTTTTAAGTAAATTTATCGGTGTTCCCGCTTGGACAAGAGGCTTTGCTCGTTATCAAAGCTTATTGGAAGTTAACCATGAAGCAAAAAATCGGAAAACAAAGCGTCAGCGTCGCCGGAAATGAAAGTAGATTAACACCATTTGAAGATGCTTTGCACTTGGCGACAATGCTGCGTGTCGCAATTAATGGACGTGATATTGGTGCTTACCTTTTGACAAAAGGCACTCAAAAAGATCGGTTTTGCTTTGTTTTTGGTTTTGATTGTAAGGGAATCCATACTACCTTAAGACCTGAACAAATTGATACACTTTTTAATAACATTGAAGCTGGATTAAAAGACATTCCTAGCGGTGAACGGATGACGCTGCACTTGGGTTCTTTTAGTTCAGATAAAGAACGGCAAAAAGAATTAGCAACATTAATTAGAAATTCGCCATCACGAGACATCAAATATTTGTTGATGGCAGAGAGAGCTAGAGTTAAAGAACTGACTATTTCTGGGATTCGTAAACCCAAATTTTTGCGGATTTATGTTACTTACACCATTGAATCTAACTCACAACATGCAGATGATTGGATAGAAAAGCTTTTAGTCAAAGCTGAATCATGGTGGTTGAAATTTAAAGGGGATCTCTCAGAAGTAGAAAATCAACGCATTGAAACCCTAATTACCAATGCTTACAACCAGGGTTTTCTTCGCTGGGAACAAATCTTATCTAACAAAATGGGATTGGATGTCAAGCCTTTGACTGCTGATGAACTCTGGGGAGATATCTGGAAAAGGTTTAATGATACGCAGCCAATAGAGATTCCCCAGTTAATGACTTTAGATGAGCAGGGACTACATGAGCAAGTTAATTCTGATTTAGCTAGTACTAAATTACTTCTAGACAATATCCACGGCACAACCTTGCTGATGGAATCTAGTGTACCTTGTGCCGATCGCCGCTGGGTTAATGTTAACAATCGTTATATTGGCGCACTGTCATTTCTCGAAAAACCCGGCGGTTGGGTAAGTAAATCGGCTCAACTGCGCTATTTATGGGAACTGTTAGCCAGAGAAACAGTAGTAGATACAGAAATATTTTGTGAGTTGACTGCTGCAAATCCAGCATTAGTAAAAACGACTCTGCAAAGAGTGCTAAAGCAGTCAAACATGACAACAATTCTGGCTCAAGAAAAAAGTAAAACTATTGATGTAAATGCTCAATTAAAGTTGAAGAAATCGGTAGCCGCGCAAGAACAATTATTTGAAGGTGCAGTCCCGATTTATACGAGTATTGCCATTTTAGTACATCGTCCAACTGTCGAAAAATTAGATGAGGCGACAAGATATATTGAAAACTGTTTTCAACGTCCAGCTAAGGTAATTAGAGAAACTGAGTATGCTTGGAAAATTTGGCTGCAAACTCTACCAATAGTTTGGGAAGGTTTGTTAGCAACACCCTTCAACCGTCGCCAGCTATATTTAACCAGTGAAGTTCCCGGATTAATGCCTTTGGTTTTAACTAAAAAAGGTGACAGACAAGGTTTTGAGTTGATTGCAGAAGAAGGCGGAACACCCGTACATTTAGATTTATTTAATCAACACAAAAATTTAGCTTTGTTTGCGACAACTCGTGCTGGTAAATCTGTATTGGTGTCAGGGATTTTAACTCAAGCTTTGGCACATGGGATTCCGGTTGTGGCGTTAGATTTCCCGAAACCTGATGGAACATCTACTTTCACTGACTACACAGAGTTTATGGAGGGAAATGGAGCCTATTTTGATATCTCCAAACAATCGAATAACTTATTTGAACAACCAGATTTGCGATCGCTAGAAGCAGAACAACAGCGCGATCGCTTTAACGATTATACCGCCTTCCTAGAATCAGCGTTAATGACAATGGTTTTAGGATCATCCACTGAAAGTCAAATTTTATCGCAAACCGTGCGATCGCTACTCAACCTCGCTTTAGAAGCCTTCTTTAGAGATGAAGGCATCAAAGAGCGATATAAACAAGCGATGGTGGCTGGATTCGGCACTCTTGCTTGGCAAAAAACCCCCACTTTAAAAGATTTTCTCTTTTTCTGTTCACCCGAACACTTGCAACTAAGTTCTTTAACTGGCAGAGTAGAAGACGCTCTCAGTCAAATTCAGTTGCGCTTACGGTTTTGGCTTTCTAGCCGCGTCGGACAAGCCATTTCTGCACCATCTAGCTTTCCTACCGATGCACAACTTTTAGTTTTTGCGCTTAGAAACTTATCAGATAGTGAAGATGCAGCTGTACTATCCTTGAGTGCCTATTCAGCCGCACTACGACGTGCATTAAGTAGTCCAGCTTCTATATTCTTTATCGACGAAGCACCAATTCTGTTTGAATTTGAGCAAATTTCTGACTTAGTTGGCAGAATTTGTGCGAACGGTGCTAAAGCCGGTATCAGAGTCATCTTATCAGGACAAGATCCTGATACGATCGCCAAATCTAAAGCTGCATCTAAAATTTTGCAAAACTTGACAACAAGATTAATTGGACGCATTCAGCCGGTTGCAGTAGATAGTTTTGCAGACATCTTGAAATATCCCCGCCAAGTTATTTCTCGTAATGCTTCAGAAAGCTTTTTTCCCCGCAAAGAAGGCGTTTATAGTCAATGGCTATTAGATGATAACGGTAGTTATACATTCTGCCGTTACTATCCAGGTTACGAACAATTAGCAGCAGTTGCTAATAACCCTTATGAACAAACTGCACGTAGCCAAATGATGCAACTTCACAGCGATAAATATGAAGCAATTTCTGCTTTTGCACGTCAGTTAGTGGCGACTCTGCGTAGTAGTTAATTGGGTTATGTAAGCACTTAACAATGTCGTCTACCTTTTTCAGGCACAGATGTATGCAAAAAACTATCATTTTTACTTTTACCTTGTTATCCCTGGCAATACTACCAGCAATGGCACAAATTCAGACGGGTGCATTAGGTCAAGTTTGGACTGATTTTCAATCATATTCCACAGATTTACAAAACTATCTTCAATATAATCTGAGCGACAATTTAAAACCTGTAGAAGTACAAAGTCAAAATGCTCTGAGTAATTCCAAGGGAGATTTGAATATACCTAACCCCGTCGCGGCAGGACAAAAGGTTCGTGATGATTTGATTCTCTACTCTTCTAGTTCTGACTCTCGTTCAAGTCGCTTTGAGAATAATTCTGCAGTGCGGGGAAATTTAGTTAGTAATGAACTAAACCGTGTAATTACCCGTGGAGTAGCGGTAGGTATTCTCGGTCAAAATGGCCAAATTCGGGCAAAAGCGAAGTTAGAAAATACAGAGAAGAGTCTACAAGATGTTGCAGGATTCAACGATGCTAATAACAAGATAAATAGCTTTAAGACTAAATTAGAAAGTCTTGTGATTGATGCAAAGAGTCCGGCGATAAGTATTGCCGACAACTTGCTAGGTCAAGGGATATTAGCATTGTTATCTACCAATCAAGAAACCATTAAAATCCAAAAAGAACAATCAAAAATCGTTGCTGAAACATTTGCTCAGACATTACAAAATAATCAGTCCTTGCAATACTCTAATTTAAATTTAGCAAACATTTCTCAACAGTCTGAAGAAGCAAATCGCGCTCGAAGAGTAGAAACATCTACAGAAGCGGCGCGACTTTTACGAGCGACTTCTCAACTAGATTTGTTTGGCAGAAAAGTTAATAAGTAGGATTTTAAGAGATTTTTTAAAATCCTTGAAATTATGAAAAACTAACAAAATATCTAAAAAACAGTTTAGTAGAGTGTGTTAGTAACTTAACCCAACCTGCAAAATTTAAGAAAACAGCCCATAAATTCAAAATGCAACTTGCTATTCAACTAATTTTTTCCCAAGTAGGCATTGATCAAATTATCGATAATGGGACTGCAACTTCCCAAAGTATTGCCGAAGGTTGGGATAAACAATGGCTGGATTTATTACAAAATAACACCAGTAATAACTTGTATGGAGCGCTGACAAATCTGGGTATTTTTTTCGCAGTAGGAACCCTGTTATTTTTTATGATACAATTCCTCAAAGACTTAATATCCTACGAATATACACGCCCCATATCAGCTTTGATTTGGCCTTTTATTGTGGTAATTCTCTTAAGTAATTCCGGCAATGGAAGTATACTTGCTAATCTGACGCTGGGAGTGCGAAATTTTTTAAACACTGTGAATCAGCAAGTGGTGGTATCAGCAGATGCAGATAAAATATACCAGCAAGCACTGAATATGAGTGTTGCTGAAGAAGTAGCTGGTTCCTTACTACGTCCTTGTCAATCGCTGACTGGCGAACAACAAAGTCAATGCTTTGTCAAAGCTGCCGAAAAAATCAACATTCTCTGGCAGAAATATCGAAATACTTATGGTAATAAAAGCTGGATAATTAGATTACAAAACAAGGTAGATAATATTCGCTATGGCACTGGTCTTGTATCAGAAACCTCTTTTAATTCTTTGTTAGGTTCGACAGTCCAAACGAGTATCAAAAACTTTTTAGTTTCCTTACAATATGCCTTCCAGAATTTGATAGAAGCTAGTATGTTGCTAATAGCAGCTTTAGGTCCAATAGCTGTAGGTGGTTCTTTGCTGCCTGTTGCTGGAAAACCAATTTTTGCATGGCTGACTGGATTTTTATCGATTGGAATTGCCAAGATTTCGTTCAATATTATTGCTGTGCTAACTGCCGCAGTTATTGTCAATGGCCCGGGTCAAAATGCTAATGTTGATCCAGATTTAATGTGGTTCATAATTTTTCTGGGAATTTTAGCACCGATTTTATCTTTACTTGTGGCTGCTGCTGGCGGTTTTGCAGTCTTTAGCGCTATCAGCAATACGGCTTCTTTAGTAAAAGAGAGAATATAGGGAATTAAAAATTAAAAATAAATTTTGGCAAGTGCTGTAAATGCTGACTATATATAATAAGCTGAAGTTTTTTGTAGAAGGAGGTGAGTAAATGGTGCGTTTACTAGAGAAAAGACAAACAACGGGAAATGCTTTAACAATTTTTGCGATCGCTACCTTTAGTTTACATATATTAGTTTTATTTTTATTCTTATTACAAGGGTTAAATATTCGCCAACTCAGTCTGAGAAAATCTCCCAACTTTGTGCAATTAATCGACGGTAAACCAGTAGCTAATATTGATGATTTAGCAAGAGAACCAGAAGCCATTCGTCGATTTGTCAGCAAAACGATGATATCAATGTTTAGCTGGTCTGGAACCTTACCACCACAAACTATTGAAGAAGTTGCAAATCCCAAATCAGATTTAGGAATACTGATTAACACACCTCAAGGTGGTAGCCAAAAAATTAGTACCAGCAGTTGGGTATCTAGTTTCGCCTTCTCAGAAGACTTTCGCAAAGGTTTTTTAAGCACAGTTGCAGAAATGACACCGCCAGAAGTCTTCTCTGAAAATCCTAGCCAAGCAATGACATCACAATTAGTTATTAAGCGGGTTTATCCGCCAAAAGAAATTGCACCAGGTAAGTGGCAAGTGGGGATGGTAGCCGACTTAATTCAAAAAAACCGAGTTGGTGGTGCAAAACTCATAACTCCTTTTAATAAAGATTTCCTTGTACGCGCAACAGATTATTTTGCTAATCCCCAAACTGACAGTAGCACCGACTTACAAAAAGCAATTTATAGTGTCCGCGCAGATAGACTAGAAATTTATGAAATTCGTAACTTATGTTTGCTAGATAGCTACAACAACCCGAACGGAGATAAATCCAATCAATGCAGCAGTGGACAAACATCTGATAGCTTTATAAGATGAGAGATTTCTAATTCACAGGCTGATCGTTCAATTTATATAATCAATTATTAATGCAATTACTCAAACCAGAAAATAAGAAAAATAGCCCCTTGCCACTGTTGGCAGTAGGAACTCTTGGTTTACATCTATTCACTTTGCTGTTACTAATATTTCATGGGTCTATGTTACAACAGTTAGGACGGCAACTTACACCTCAAAGTTTAGTGCAGCTTGTTGATGGTCGCACCATAACCGTAGACCCCCAACCAAATTTAGAGCGACAGCCGGAGGCTATTCGGCGGTTTGTGGGTGAAACTATGAGCTTAATGCTCACCTGGTCACAGCAACAACCACCAACACAAGTCTGGGAAATTAGCTCTCAACTGGTAGCTGATAATTTTAAACAAAAATTTAAGTCAGAAATTACTAATTTAAATCCAGATAGCCAATTTGAAAATGTTAATAGAGGCGCGGAGAATGTATTAGTCATCCAAAAAATTTCTCAACCTACAGCAATAGGTAATGGAAAATGGAAAGTAGAAATGTTTGCCAATCAATTAATTTTTAGTAGTTATGATAAGTTGGGAAAATCAGTTTCTTTTAATAAACAAATTTTAGTTAGAGCCATAGATGAACCAGCAACTTCACTACCAAATGCACCACTACCATTGCACTTCGCAGCTTACCGCCTTGGTGAAGCCAGACTAGAAATTTATAATGTCTGTGAAATCCAAGATAAAAATTGTTCTGGAAATCCCAACTAAGCTCTACTTATGACTCGATACTCAATTCCTGCGGAAACTCCTCCCCAAAATGGATTTACTCTCAGCACCGACGATCGCCAACCAGAAGTAGAATCTTTAGATTGGGAATCACGGATGTCAAGGTTAGTCGGCTTTGAAGAAGAATCTTCTACCGCTACCCAAGGTTCAGAAGACTCGGCAACGCCGCCAGAGTCGGTTTCTCAACCACAAGAAGTTCAGACTAAGCAACCACTCTCATCGAATCCCTTTGCAAAATTAGGCTTGGTAGGCGCTGCTACCTTAGCGATCGTTTTGTTGGGTGGTCTGTTTTTGTCTAAATTGATGAGTACCAGCAGTCAAAAGCCCAAAAATGTTGTTTCAGCACCAGTGCAAGAGCAACCCATTACTGAATCTAAATCTCAACAGCTAGAAGCTGAAGTAGATACTCTCAAAACAAAATTAGCCCTGACTGAACAAGCACAGATGGTGAAAGCTGCCCAACAACAGCTGAGAATTGCCAAATCAATGCCGACAGTAGTCTTGCAACAACCGTCAGTTAGACAAAAAGTGATTCCAACACCCCCACCAACAGCTTATGTACCTCCGACGGTAACTGAGCGTATCGTTCGTGTAACTCCTTCTCAACCTTTCACATCAGCCCAACTACCAGTTGTCAGACCAAACACTCAACCGGTAGTTAATATAACTCCACCATCTCCACCAAGCCCATTTGAAGAGTGGGCAAGGTTAGCAAAATTAGGTAGCTATGGCCAAGTAAATGCTAGCAATCAACCTACTAGTAATATAGCTACTTTGGAACCTGTAAATAATGCCCAACCACAGAATAATACGCAGCCACAGACACAAAACCCCAATCCTGAGCAAACTCCAGAACCGCAAGCTCCTATGGTTAGTCAAGCGCAACCCCAGGGACAGAAATCTGTAGCAGTCGGGACTAGTGCCAAAGCTGTGTTAGCGACAGCGATATTTGGGGAAACTTCTAATAAGTCAGGTGGTGGTGAAACAGGCGAAGGAAAAAACGTATTTGTGATCCGATTGCAAGAACCGCTCAAATCTACCGATGGTTCTCCCGCTTTACCTGCAAACACCGAATTTCTAGCTGAAATTAGTTCCCTCTCCGAACAAGGTCTTTTGCAGATGAACGTAGTGAAAGTTATTTCGCAAAGTGGTGGCAACCCTATAGAACGAAGCTTAACCAACAATGCAATTATTCTTCGTGCTACCCAAGGTAAACCTTTAGTAGCCAATAAATTTCCTAGTCAAAGCTCGTCTATCGCATCAATGGATCTAGGACTATTTGTTTTGGGAGGCGTTGGGAAAGCGGCAGAGTTAATCAATCGTAGTGATACTGAACTCCAACCACTTATTTCAACAGTTACCAACGCCGACGGCTCCACCAGCAGCGCCAGCCAAATTACAACTGTCACTAAGAACAGACGCAACCTTGCAGCCGGAGTTGTAGAAGGTGGTTTGAACTCTGTAGTACCCCAAATTGCTCAACGTAATCAACAGGCGATCGCTCAAATGTCACAGCAAACTAACATTTGGTTTTTGCCAGCAGGCACAAATGTTGAAGTATACGTTAATCAAGTAACCCAGTTTTAAGAGGTAGGATTTATACCAATTTTAGATATTTGCAACTATGAAAAAGAATACTAAACTGCCAGGAAATACCCATTATTATTTCCTACCTATAGCTTCCTTAATTTTCTCGGTTGCTATGTTCTTATTAGTAGGTCGTGCTGTAGCTAATAATGCCGTTTTGCGTTCTATCTTTTCTTGCCAAGCGCAAGGTTTAGGAGGATTAATCCCGACAATCAACGTTTGGTATGAGCAAGGCACAAACTTAAGCTTTATTCCGGCTGGAGAAGTAATTAAAAAAGTTTGGTTAAACGATCCATCACAGGTAACTATGGATTTTGATGGCCCGGTATGTATGCAGTTTGGTCTAAAACCTAATACAAGTTCAGGAGATTGTAAAAACTCAGCCGCGAATGTAATCCAACTCAGACGAATTCAAAAACTGAATATTCCTGGACTTCCTAACACTAGTAATACACTTTTAACAGTTATTACCGAAGCCCAAGGTAAAAACAAGTTGTATACTTTTAAAGTAATATATAAAACAGATAGTCCTGAATATCATACTTTAGCAATTTTCCCCGATCCTTCTGGTCAAGAAGGAGCTTGTGCGAGAGTTTCACAATAAAATAGTTCGTCTCAAAACTTGATATAAAGCCTGTTTTACTTCTGACTCCTTGTTAGGGACTCTCAAAAAAAATACTCAACTAGTTCCTGTGGGCTGGGCGGGCGAGACGCCCAGCCCACAAGATTGGCTAATTTATTTCTTGGAAGTCCCTTAGCGCAGGGGGCATAGCCCATTCTGACTTCTGCTGTATATTTAATTATGCCTACCTGTTTAATCAAGCTTTTCCAAGCACATCTTTATAAATCTTCAGATAAAAACTAACCACAAATTCAAAATTCGTGTAAATATAAAGAAAAGCTTAAGAGGTTACAGGCTTCATGGTAACTGCTAAAATGATGCAACAGCTTTGGGCTGTAATCGAGTCTACCCAAGTCAGCACCTTGCTCCACTTTGATGATGCTGCTTTAATACAATTGCTCCTCCAGCAGTTAAAAGCGAAACAAGGACTTGATGCCCAGGCAGATACGACTCTCAACACTTACATCAAATCTAAACTGCCCCTAATTCGCGATACGGCTGAAGGCAGATTATCTTTAGGGCAAGGCGGCAATCATTAGTACGATAAATCAAATGATTGGTCATTGCCAAGCATACGCTCAGAGTTCAAACAGTGCAATATTATGAATCACTGGCTAGTAATTGCCCTAGTAGCTTATCTAATTGGAGCAGCGATTGAAGGGGTGAGTACAGCCAGTCAGCTATCTCATTCAATGCCAGAACTCGCTAAAAGTACACAAGCTAATTCTTCAGAATCTTCTACTGAGCCTAATTCGATTTGGAGAGTTGTGGTAGCGATCGCCTCAGTAAGCATTTGTGGAGCTTTTTTGTGGCCGTGCCGTCTTTTCCACCGTTTAATTAAAGGTAACGTTCGTCCATAAGCCCAAAACAGCAATGCAGTAATTGTGGAAGAACTTCTCCCCCAACCCCGTTTCACAGAGGGAGTTTGGCTTTTGCTGATCTATCATGCAGTTTGTTCGGGTTCTGTCGCTACAGTTTGCCCAATTTTTGGTTCTGTTCCTGTTAGCAGTCGCTCGATATTAGTGCGATGGCGTAAAATCACATACAATCCACCAGCAATCCCAAACAGAATATAGGGTAAGGGTTGATGTAAAAGTAGCATGAAAATGGAAACTGCGATCGCACCTACAATTGAACTCAAAGAGACAATCCGCGATATCGCCACAATCAGGGCAAACACACCCGCTGTTGCTAAACCTACCTGCCAAGTCATTGCCAACAAAATCCCTAAGCTGATAGCAACGGATTTACCACCGGTAAAGCCTAAAAAAATTGATTTACTATGTCCCAAGATGGCAGCTAACCCAGTTAAAGTTACAACCCACGGTTGCCATAGTTGTGCATCTACCGTTGGAGGGATAAAATTTTGATTAGAGGCAAAGTTGAACAACCAGTAAACTAGAGCGATCGCTAATACTCCCTTTAAGGAATCAAGTACTAAAACCAATGCTCCTGGCCCTTTCCCCAACGTTCTTAGTACATTAGTTGCGCCAGTAGAACCTGAACCAATTTCTCGAATATCAATACCCTTTAACTGCTTCACAGCAATATAGCCAGTGGGAAAAGAACCCAGCAAGTAAGCTATGACTACAATTGCCCCGCACAGAGTTAACCAAATTGTCATAATACAATTCAAAATTCAAAATGACGCTCGAAGACTCGCTGACGCTGCGCTAACAAAATTCAAAAAAGTCAAGAGTAATATCTCTTGACTAATGACCAATGACTCATTTAAAAATCATCATCATAGTTTCTCACTGTTTTGGGGTCAGGAGCAAAGGCTAACCACAGGGGAAATTGCAGCAGTGACAAACTGATTTGTTCTTCTGAATCGTCAATGATAATTAAGGGCAGTTGATTGGCTTTCGTCAATCGCTCTGCTTTTTGAGCGAGAGCATCAGGCGCTTCAAATAATACCACACCCCGGTCTGGGCCGAAATCTGGGCGACCGATTCCGAGACAGTCTTGCAAGCCGCGCCGCCATTCACCTAATCGTTCTGGTGTATTAGCTAAGACTAAAGTACGAATGCGATCGCCATAAAGCTTGTGTAATATCGAAATTGCAGCTGAGGCAATTAGGATATTCTGCAAACGGCTACCCATTGTCCGCAAACCACCCCGTCCTCCTTGGGTAAAAAACCAGTTAGAGATTCGTTCGGCATGGATTGGTTCAAAGGTGCGACGTAGTTGCCACGGTGGGCCATAATAATCTGGTTTGTTGCGGTATTGATCAATTAGGCGGCGAATTTGCTTGGTAGTATCTTGAAATTGCTGTTGGGCAAATTGGGGTATTCCAGGCTGCGATTCAACAGGTTTAGCCTCTTTTACAGCTGGTTTTTCTCGTTCTACCACACTTGGGGTCAGTTGCAACTGTTCAGCGGCAACAGCCAAATCTTGTAAACTACCCGTGAGATAGTCTTTAAAACCCTGCACCCGAATTGCCAAGTCTTGGGATGTACCAGCAAAAGTGGTTCGCATCTCATTGCGGATACGTTCTTGACGGCGTTCTAGTTGCTCGACAGAAATTTGCAGAGTTTGCTTGCGTTGTTCCAACTGCAACAGTGACTCTTGTACAATTCGTCCCAGTGAGGTTTGAGTTTCACTCACCTGTGCTTGCAGGTTTTCATAAGAAGCTTGCAGCTTGGCTATTTCTTCCTTAAGAGATGCTTCAGCGCTTTGCAACTCTGCCACTCGCTGCTCTGCTTCTGCATATAATGAATTATTTCCCGATCCTATTTCAGACCCCAGCGCGACATTTTCCGCTTCTAACTGCGCTACAAACTCGCCATTTGAATTTTCTGTTAGCTCTACTGTAGAATCTACCACTTCTGCATTAGAAATGAGTGGCTCAAAAGTCGTGTAGCCTTCTGATGAGTTAATGGCTTCTGTTTTTAGCACTGACTCAACAGATGAATTTACTGGATGTTCAACTGCATTGTTCTCTTCTGGTTTTTCTGTCAATTGCTCATCACTTGGTTCTGGGGTTTGAGATGCCTCTAGGTTCATAAACAATAGTGTAATTCCGATGACGCGAATAAATAGCTTTCAGAAATATTACGATTGACCTGCCATAAAAATCCTGAGCATGAGTGCTAAGTTACGAGTTTATATCAAAACGACTCAGCATAGATAGCAATCAGCACTAAAAACGCGGACAACGTTGTTCTAAACAAGTTTTCAAGGTGTCGGGGTCAAATAAAATCGGCAAAAAGTGAATGCTTTTAATTTCTTTAAAATAAAACAGGATGGGGACTCTATTCCAGAATATCCGCCAGTTTTGCCATTCCTGGTAGGGAAAGCGCCGAATCAACTTTTCACCTCTGTAAATATCTAAGTCGGTGACGGTAAATTGCAAACGCAGCGTTAACGCCTGAAACATGAGAAACAAACCAAACAGTGTGAAAATAGAACCTACCCACGGTTGTACCAAAAGTAGTGGAATCGAGGCAATTACCAATACTATAGGTATATTGTAACTAGGCTTGAGTTCCACAGTGGATGTGGAGTTAGGAGTAAATAAACTAGTCAAAGTCTTAAATCCTGCTTTATTTAGTAGGCATATCTCCTATTTTAGGAGTCAGGAGTTAGAAGTTAAGAGTTAGGAGTTAGGAGTTAGGAGTGAGAAGTTTTAACTCATAACTCTCAGTACACACTACTTCCTGCTGTAGCATCTCTGGTTAAGAGTTAGGAGTGAGAAGTTTTAACTCATAACTTATAATTCCTAACTCCTCACTCCTAACTCCTCACTTTTATAGCCCGATGAATGCACTGCCAGTCCCCTGAAACATCAACCAAGAAAGAAAGAAGTTGCTCACAAATATAATTAGTAAGGCAGTCACAACAGCAGTTGTAGTTGACTGTCCTACACCTTTAGCACCTCCTGTTGTCGTCAGCCCCCAACTGCAACCAATTACGGCAATTAAAATACCAAAGCAACACGCCTTAATCATGGCGCTAAAGATATCCCAGATACCAAGAAAGTTACGGGCTGAGTCTAGAAATACCGTATCAGATAGATTGTAGATATTTGTCGCAATTATTAATCCCCCAAACATCCCTGTTACCAAAGACAGAAGGGTTAAAATTGGCAGCATTAAACAGCAAGCAAGGACACGGGGAATAACTAGGTAATCGATTGGATCTGTTTTTAACATCAACATAGCATCGATTTGTTCTGAGACTCGCATGGTACCGATTTCTGCTGCAAAGGCAGAACCGACTCGCCCTGCTAAAACCACTGCTGTCAACACCGGAGCGAGTTCTCGTGTCAACGCAACAGAAAGCACTCCGCCAATAATGTTTCCTGCGCCAAAGTTGATAAATTCCCGCGCCACCTGAATAGTAAACACAGCACCAACAAAAATAGCCGTCAGTAGGGCAATAAATAAGGAATCTGGCCCAACTGCCGCCATTTGTTCTAAGGTGTTGCGCCGATGGATTTTGCCTCTCAATAGGTGAACTAGTACTTGCCCACCCAGAAAAATCGCTGCCAGCAATCGCTGACTCCATTCCCTTAAACTGGATTTGGATGTAGTCTGGTTCAATGTTCTGTAGCTAACTCGGTAACTGCCTTAAGAATAGCGGAAGTAATGGGGATTGGGAAAGGTGGGGTCCTCTCTGGGGATAAGGGGTAATGGGGATTGGGCATTGAGAAGAGACAAGGTAGACAAGGAAGAGGGGGGAGATAAGGGAGAGACTTGTTCAATAATTCACCCTTGTCCCCCTTGTCCCCTACTCCCCTAAAAAGGCTGAATATTAACTTAGATTAAAGATGCTCTCAGAAAATGAAGCTGTTATTAAAGGTGCTGAAAAGCAAGAAATAAGTGATAAGCTTTGCTATAACCTTAATTTTGCAAGGGTTTTGTAGATTTAAGCCGTTTGTAATCTGCCCAGCATGGGCTGTAACTGATAGCCGTTTCTTTTAATGAAAACTTAAGATTCTTGACAGATTATCTGATCTGGAGCGATCGCACGTATTGTAGAAAATGACAAACCGCTATCTAGCTCTTGTCATCTCTATTCACGGAGTGTGTCCTAAATGACTATTTTGACTAACTTTCTCCGCTCCCTAGTACTTACAATCATTTTTAGTTTTGTCGCTCCCATGTTCTTAGTTGGTGGTGGGTTGCTCTTTATATCCCTCATTGGCCACTTTCCTGGCTTACAAGAGTTAACTGAAGCACTTGCTACTCAGATTATGCGTTTTCTCGCTACCTTCGGCAGTGGAACCCCCCTACGCGGATTGTTCGTAATTAGCTTGACCTGTAGTTTTGTTGGCGGACTGTTTGATATCTTCGTATGTTATCGGTATCAAATTTTACGAATAGATTCTTAAGTAGTGAAATGCTTCGTCAGGAGATTATTGGGCTTTAGAAAACAGGAAAAAGTGATATTTCCAAAATTTAAAGTACTACCGACCTTAACCCCAATAGAGATTAGTGCTGCGGAATGAATTTTTATTAATTAAATAGAGTAGAGTGTCGAAGTGATTGATTAAATATTCATTATTTTTTAGTTATTAGTGATTAATTACTAACAACTAGTAAAGGTGTGCGACTATAGGCAAATAATTTTCAACCATTTTAAAAACCTAGAATACTAAGGGTTCAGAAATTTTTAATTTTGTCAAATAGGTAAAATAGTCTTTCTAAATTACCAAGTTAACGCTAAACTAGAGCTTGGTATTTTTTATTAGCTGCAATCTTGAAGGATTTGATTAGCATCTATTGAGAATATCAAATAAAACTCACTAAAAAATATAAAAATTTCCTTAAAATGACGATGCTCACAATGCCTGCTCATGTTTCTTAACAGAGCAAAGCAGGTCGTTTGACCGTTAGGCATCTTATATTGAATTTATTACGAGGTATGTTGACAGCTCATGGTATGGCCGTTTAAGCCCAAGTTTAAAAAACAAATTGCGCGGATTGAAATTACTGGTGCGATCGCCGGTGCTACTCGCAAACGCGTCCTAGAAGCCCTGAAAACTATAGAAGAAAAAAAGTTTCCGGCATTATTGCTCCGTATCGATAGTCCTGGCGGTACAGTCGGAGATTCCCAAGAAATCTACAGCGCCCTGAAGCGTTTGCGCGAAAAAATCAAAATCGTTGCTAGCTTTGGCAATATTTCGGCTTCTGGAGGAGTCTACATCGGCATGGGAGCCGAACACATCGTCGCCAACCCAGGTACGATTACGGGTAGTATTGGTGTGATTCTGCGTGGAAATAACTTAGAACGCTTGCTAGACAAAATCGGTGTTTCCTTCCAGGTAATTAAGTCTGGCCCCTACAAAGACATTTTGGCTTTTGATCGGCAACTTACTCAACCAGAAGAAATCATCCTGCAAGAGTTGATTGACACAAGTTATCAGCAGTTTGTCCAAACGGTAGCAGATGGCCGTTCTTTAACAGTAGAAGCTGTGAAAAGTTTCGCCGATGGCCGGATTTTTACTGGACAGCAAGCCCTAGCCTTGGGTGTTGTCGATCGCTTGGGCACAGAAGAAGATGCCCGTCGCTGGACAGCCGAATTGGTTGGTCTTGATCCAGAAAAAACTCTCTGCTATACCCTAGAAGAACGTAAACCCTTATTGAGTCGCCTTCTACCAGGGAGTCGTCAGTTCTCATCAGGAATTCGATCTGGAATTGATTGGCTCGAATTTGAAGTCTCTACTAGTGGTTTGCCTCTGTGGTTATATCGACCCTAATATGAGTTAGGAGTTATGAGTTGGAAGTTAGGAGTGAGGAGTTATGAGTTAAAAATCTTAATTTCTCACTCTTAACTCCAATTCCTTACTTTTGTGTTTTAAGGAGGATTTTGGCGTGGACTGGCAAATGCGGGCTATTCGCGGAGCAACAACTGCTTCAGAAAATACTGTTGAGGTAATCCGAGAGGTAGTTACAGAACTACTAGATGAACTGGAAAACCGGAATCAATTCCAGGCGGGGGACATGATCAGTGTGACTTTCTCTGTGACACGGGATTTGGATGCGATTTTCCCGGCTGCGATCGCTAGATCGCGTCCTGGTTGGGATAATGTGGCCATGTTGGATGTGCAGCAAATGCACGTCGAAGGTAGTTTACAGCGTTGCATTCGTTTCTTAATTCACGCCTATCTACCAGCCTCCGCCTCAATTCATCATATCTATTTACGCAACGCAGCTAGCTTGCGTCCCGACTGGAGTTTGCCTCAGTCTTTACAAACATCACAGCCAGTAGTGAAGTCAAAAGTGTAAATTATTTAGATAAAATATATGTAACAGCGCAAAAGTATAATTCGCAGCTGCTCAACCTCTTGCTGATGGGAGAATATTACTAAGTTTGCCGTAGTGATTTGAGGTATATTGGTGAGGCGATCGCTTCGATAGGTTATTGATTATACTTGTTGAAAAATCTTTTTAGTTTAATTGAGCGTAATATTCCTCACAACACCGATGCTATGTTCAGGCTTGTTTTGACTTAGCGGTAAAGACTCTTGAGAAAGGGATTCTAAAAATTTAACTGCTTTTAGTAAAGATTCTCCTGATAATTGTTCCAGCAGTGTTATTCCTCTTGAGCGAATTTCTTCAGGTGGAGTCATGGGCAAGTTGACCTTATTTACATCTAGGTTCAACTGTAATCCAAGTTTTTTGTCCTCCTCTCTTCCTAAAGTCTTATCCTTGCAGCTTTCTCCCTGTTGTAACTCTGAGCTATTTATGAGCCGGGGAATCGTGGCGATCTCATAATCATCCGGCTCTAATAATATTTTGAATGCCTGAAAACATCGAGTGAGAGAGTATCGATCGACTTTGTTATTACAGCTAAAAATCTTACACAGAGTATGAGAGTCTAAACCTGTCTGAACACTCAGATTAATGAGTGTAAATCGCTTGTTGCCGTTTTCATTAAATTCTGTTTTTCGTTTTGCAAGCTCAAGTTTATGTAATCCTTTAGGCGTAAGGATAACACCACGTATGCGTTGTTTTGGAAGCATAAAAAACATTTAGATTTGATTTACGCAACACTTTAGGCAAAAAAGGGAGTCAGCCGAGAGGGAAAATTACAATTTACAGGGAGCATCCGGTTTTGGCAGATAGTTTTTTATACAACCCATAGAGGGGTGCTTATTATATTTCTTCCAAAAGTGGATACGCCAAAATTACACTCCTAGAAGTTCGATTTCAGAAATGTTATTCAACAGTAAATTTTTGATAGTCAGAGTATATGGATATCAGATAGAGATTGACCAGAGTATAATGGCAAACAAGTGTAATCTTAAACACTACAAGCTCATAAGACACGCAGTTTTAATACTATGTAACTAAATTGGCTTTGCTGAGTTTTAGATAATTTTTCGTTCCTTTAGGGGAAAATCAATCTTTTGCTTTGCTAAAAATTCTAAATTTCTCAGTTATTGAAGAGATTTTTACTGATGGTTTAGAGCGACGATTGTAATAATTCTTAATTTCTATGTGCTTAAATTGGCAAATTTCCATTGCTTTAGAAGTATTGCAAAGTGTACTATCTTCCTACGAATAAATTTTCAAATTCTAAGGATAAAATACATGACACCAGGAATAATAACAGTAGACGAATTAAAACAACAAAATGAATTAATAAAAACCCAAAATGAATTAATAAAAACCCGAAATCAATTACTAGATGAATCACTAAAAAAACAAAATTATTTAGTAAAAGGTAATTTCTGGACAGACAATCAGGGGCATAAATCATCAATTAGATTGATGTCATTTTTTGCTCTTATTACAGCAATAGTTTTTGGTTCTTTATCTCTGACTAATGCTCACAATCCAAGTAACACAAACAACAACTCCTTACAGCGCTTCCCGCTATTATGCAATACAATTTTCTCCTTGTCCCTCTCTTAGCATAGCTTTCAGCTTTGAGAATGTACCTCATAGCTGCCGTAAGTGCTGTAAGTAGTGATGTAAACATGACATTTATTTTCTTGGTGGCAGCTTTTGCTCCCAAGGCACTTCAGAAATTCGCAGAAATCAAAGGTGAAACAGAACAAACAAAAGAGAATAAACCATAGTGCGTAATCATGAAAAACTTATACTTAAAAGGTTTTATTTTCTTCTGGAATTTATTAGTTTTATTTTTTATGCAGCAGCTTCCGCTTTCACGTTTTCGTGTTTCGCGTAGCCTGTAGCAGGTTCCGCCTTTAATATAACGTGAGTTTAATTACTGCGATCGCTTGCATACATCACCAACCAAAATTACTGATTTGGTTTTGTTTGGAGAGCGATCTAATTGATTACTCTTATACCAAGTAAAAGTGCGATCGCATTAATTAGCTTTTTAGCTAGAAATCAATTACTGCGATCGCAGCGTAGCTTGCTTCCTGTAGCCTAGAACAACGATGGGGCCATCGCAAAGGCAAAGGTTTTTATACGTGACAAGATAGCGATGGGCTACGCCCCGTCGGAGACGATCGCACACATCCACAGAACTAGAGAATCTAAATAACTACCTGTATGCAAAATGGCGTGATTAAAAGTTATATTAAGCGCAAAAATATAACGCAATGCACAACAGCAATACTTGCGGTAGAATTTTTGGGTGTGCGATCGCGTCATATTTAAAAGCATCATTCGTTCTTGCATCAAAAGCAAGTATTGAGTTTTATTTAATACTCAATATTCAGCAAATTTTCAGCAAAGTTACTAATTGACAAAAATGATTTTGTCTTAAGCTCTCACGAATGCTCTTGTACTAAGTAAAAGTGCGACCGCATTCCAAATGCAAATCTGAATCAACAGCCTAAGTTTACAAGGAATGCGATCGCCATTTAATCTTGTAGCAAATAGTTCTAAACCCTTACAAAGCTCTGTTGTAGGCATCGCTTCATGCAACAACTCTATTCTTTTTGATGATGAAACCTAATTCCTAAAAAGATGTCATAAACAAACTCAAAAAAGTCCTTTTTCTGCAACAATCCTGAAGTTTGATAACATCCTTTTTCATCTAAAAGGGGCTTCATGACATAGTACGCAGGTTGGTAATTATACCAAGGAATAGAAGGCCACAAATGATGAATTAAGTGGTAATTCTGTCCCATAATCAGAATATTGAGAACTTGGTTTGGGTAGACGCGAGCATTTTTCCAGCGATCGCGCTCGGCAAAAGGACGATGGGGCAAATAGTCGAAAAATAATCCTAGTGCTATGCCCACCACAAAAGCCGGTAAAAACCAAAAATTGAGAACATAACCCAAAAAGTGGTATTGCACTGAGATATAAACAATTACACCAACAATTAAGCGGCTGATGAACCATTCTAATAGCTCATATTTACGCCACAGTTGCCGTTGAAAGAAAAACACCTCGTGGTACAAAAAGCGTACTGCAATCAGCCACAGAGGCCCACCCGTAGAGACATAATGATCTGGATCGTCTTTGGGATGATTAACATGTCCATGATGCTGTAAATGCACTCGCGTAAAGACTGGAAAAGCAAAAGCTAGCATCAACGCACTGCCATGTCCTAACATTGCATTCATCATCCGGTTGCGATGGGCAGATTGGTGACAGGCATCATGAATTACTGTTCCAGCACAATGCAAGGCAATAGTATTAACGCAAAAGCATAGCCAGTGCGGCCATTCCCAAAGCCAGTAACCAAAGTTAGATAACACCAGCATGGATACAGCTACAGAAAACAGCAGCAGCGTCGGATTAAAATCACCAGGAGGCGCTAAAAATTCCTTGGGTGGGATTGTCAGTGGCTTTTGTGCCTCCGATGCGATCATCTCTAACATTGACTCCTTCTTGAGCAGACATTACGAATATACGATAAATATTAGTGAATAATAAATTTTTGCAAAGTTTTGTATAGCAAGATTTATCCACAGCTTTGCATATCAGCAGATGAATAACGCTATGATTCCAGACGAAGCCCAGTCTTTACTGATAAGTGGGGTATGACAATCGGCAAGAAGTTTATGGAACAAACTCCTTCTTAGGGAAGATGGATACAAGATTAATGTACTATATCTACTCTATCCCACAGCCACACTCTCCCATAAACTCTCTCTAACTGCTTATGTCTTATTGATATAGCAGTGACTGAAAAGGAGATGCCACTTAAGTTACGATGACTTCCCAGATAGCTCCCTAACTTCAGCCCCTATGCAATTAAGAGATTCTCTGCGCCGGACAAAAATTGTCGCTACTATTGGCCCCGCTACTAGTAGTCCTGAAATGCTCAAGGCGATTATTGAAGCGGGAGCCACGACGCTGCGGCTAAACTTCTCCCACGGAACTCATGCCGACCATCAGCGTAGTATCCGCTTAATTCGGCAAACCGCTTTTGAACTAAATCAGCCAGTGGCTATTCTCCAAGACTTGCAGGGCCCAAAAATTCGCTTGGGGAAGTTTGACAACGGGTCTATAGTTTTGGCAAAAGGCGATCGCTTCACCTTGACAAATCGTCCGGTGGTAGGTACTCAAGAAATTAGCTGTGTCACCTACGATTATTTAGCCGAAGAAGTCCCAGTTGGTGCAAAAATTCTCCTCGATGATGGACGAGTAGAAATGGTTGTAGAGGAAATTAACCGGGACAAAGGTGATTTGCATTGTCGTATCACCGTGCCTGGTAAACTTTCTAACAACAAAGGCGTAAACTTCCCTGGCGTTTACCTGTCAATTAAGGCAATGACCGACAAAGACCGAGAGGATCTAATGTTTGGTCTAGATCAGGGTGTCGATTGGGTGGCACTTTCCTTTGTCCGCAATCCCCAGGACATGATCGAAATTAAAGAACTAATTTCCAGCACAGGCAAGCAAGTGCCAGTGGTTGCCAAAATTGAAAAGCACGAAGCCATTGAACAAATGGAGGCGATTCTGGCTTTGTGTGATGGCGTGATGGTTGCCAGAGGCGATTTAGGGGTGGAATTGCCAGCAGAAGATGTTCCGGTACTGCAAAAGCGGCTAATTGCCACAGCAAATCGCTTGGGAATTCCCATCATCACCGCTACTCAGATGTTAGATAGCATGGTGAGCAATCCCCGTCCCACTCGCGCTGAAGTATCGGATGTGGCAAATGCGATTTTAGACGGCACGGACGCGGTGATGCTCTCCAATGAAACCGCTGTGGGTAGCTTCCCTGTAGAAGCAGTGGCGACGATGGCGCGAATTGCCGAACGTATGGAGCAGGAAGAAGCCCAACACCTAAACCTACGTTCTACGAGAGATGCTCGGCGCTCCATTCCCAATGCGATTAGTCAAGCTGTCGGTCAAATTGCCGAACAATTAGGTGCAGCAGCAATTATGACCCTAACGCAAACGGGGGCAACCGCTCGTAATGTCTCTAAGTTTCGTCCTCACACACCAATTTTGGCAGTGACACCCCATGTAAATGTGGCGCGGCAGCTACAAATGGTGTGGGGAGTCAAACCGTTGTTGGTACTAGGATTACCTTCTACTGGTCAAACGTTTCAAGCTGCGATTAACGTGGCTCAAGAGCTTAAGTTACTGTCTCAGGGAGACTTAGTAGTGATGACTGCTGGTACACTCCAGGGGATTTCTGGCTCTACAGATTTGATTAAGGTAGAAGTGGTGACAGCGGTACTAGGCCACGGAATTGGACTGGGACAAGGTTCAGTGAGTGGTCGCGCACGGGTGGCTAGTACTGGCATGGATGTGAGTAACTTTAATCCCGGAGATATTTTGGTTGCACCCCGCACTAGTGCGGATTTTGTTGAGGCAATTCGGAAATCTGCCGGGATTATTACTGAAGATGAAAGTCTCACAAGTCACGCGGCAGTAATTGGCTTGCGTCTCGGTGTACCAGTGATTGTCGGCGTGAAACAGGCAACGCAGGTGATTCGAGATGGGGCGATTATAACGCTGGATCTGCAACGTGGTTTGATTTACTCTGGGGCGGTGAGAACGGCTTAGGAGTGGGGAGCAGGGAGCAGGGGAGCAGGGGAGCAGGGGGCAGGGGGCAAGGGGGAGAAGAATTAATAACCAATGCCCAATACCCAATCCCCAATCCCCAATCCCTTTATTAAACAGTTGCGATCGCAGCCCCAAGCCATCCAGCAAAGTTTTGTTGCTGTTTGGAGTTAGGATGCTCAACAGGTTTTACCTGATATCTCGTTGGACATGGTGAGGTGAGGGTGATGGAATAAGTACGCAGTTCGTCTTGGTGGAAAACTGCGACTTGGATGGTATCGTTGGGTTGGTAATCTTTCAGGCGATCGCTTAAGCCACCCGCCGCTAGCTTAATTGCATCAATTGCTAACAACTCATCACCTGCATCAATTCCCCCTACTTGTGCAGGTGAAGCAGTCTCTACAAACTTAATGATTTCCCGCCCATTCTCTGTATTTATTCTCACACCCAAGTAAGGTTCTTCTTGCTGTTCAGCTAGCAACTGCAAGCCAAAGGGTTCTAAATACTGATTGAAAGGCAAATCATCAGTACTATCAACGTAGCGTTTAAAGAAATCAGTCAAATCGATGCCGGCAACAGATTCTATAACTTCCTGCAACTCTCCTGGGGTGTAGCCAATTTCATCTTGTCCAAATTGCTGCCACATTTTCAGCATCACGTCATCGAGGGAGCGCTGATTTTTGTGAGTAGAGCGAATCAGCAAATCCAGCAACAACGATACCATTTCTCCTTTTAAATAGTAGGAAATTTGGGAATTACCGCTATTGGCATCTGGGCGATAGAGTTTTATCCAGGCATCAAAACTCGACTCGGAAACGGGTTGTACCTTGCGCCCCGGTGTTGTTTCATATTTGGTAATTTCCTTACCTAAGTTATTCAAATATGACTTAACATCATAAATTCCCGCCCGCAAAGGAATTAACAAGTCATAGTAACTAGTAGTACCTTCACAAAACCATAATGATGGTGTGTAATTTTCTTGGTCGTAATCAAAAACCTCTAATGCTTTGGGGCGAATTCGTTTGACATTCCACAAGTGAAAGAACTCGTGTGCCACTAATTGGAGAAAGCGATCGTATTTTTCCTGAGCGCGAAACCCAAAACGTTGGTAAATTAAAGAGCAAGAGTCTTTATGCTCCAAACCGCCAAAAGCTTGGCTAAATAAATGTAGCAGAAACACATATCGTTCATAAGGCAAACCGCCGAACATCTGCGCCTCTACCTGAATAATTTTTTGAATATCAGCAATCAATTGCTGAACTTGGTAATTACCTTGCCCCCAGATTGCCAGTTCATGGGGTTTTCCTAACACCTCAAATTTATACAATTGGTGGCTACCAATCTCAAAGGGAGTATCCACCAAAGTATCAAAATCGCCAGCCAAGAAAGTATTTGTTTCTTCAGCAACGGGTGGTAAGGCAGTAGTTACCTGCCATTCAGGGCGTGGTGGTACGACAGTAACGCGAATGGGTTGCTTATCCCAGCTTGGTATTCTAAAAAATAGTGCCGCACCGTTGAAATAACCGTGAGTGGTATCGAGGTGATTTGTCCGTACTGATAGCTCATTTGCAAAAACGCGGTAACGTACAGTTAATTCTGAAATACCTGTTTTGTCTACCTGCCAGTGGTTTTTACTAATCTTCCGCCAAGATAAAGGTTTATCCTCTGCAAAAGCCACAAAATCCTGTAAATTCTTGGCGTATTCCCGAACTAAGTAGGAACCGGGTGTCCACACTGGTAGTTTTAAATCGAGAATCGGTGAGGGATAATTCACAAGGCGTAAAGTCACCTCAAACAGATGGGTTTCTGGTTGGGACATTGCCACCAGGTAATGAATCGTTGGCCCGGTTTCCTGAATGTAGGTGTTGGGACGAATTGCTGTTGCTTCAGTCATCTTCTGTGCTGAGTTAATGTAGATGTGTAATTTTTACCATCATGACAAATTTACCGAAGAAGAATTCAGAATTCAGTAGCCCCAATTTTCTGAAAGCCAGTTTCAATTTCTGAAACCAGCCTGACAAAAGCTTTAGAAAAGGCTAGGTTAAGTATGAAAAGTGCTGAGTTACGTTAGCGGATAGCTAAGGTTTAGCCCGTGCTGAGATGAAAGATCGCCCACAATATGCGGGGTATCAACCACTTCCCGATAAAAAGATTCTGCTTAACATCGGGTGGGACTTTTACTATAGTGCAAAAGTACTGAGTACTCAACTTCAAAACTCAGCACTCGGTACTGAGTATGGTAAAAGAATTAGCGTTGAGACGCGATAAATCGCCGTCTCTACAAATCTGTCTTATCTGAACTGTGTTGACTCTGGGATGACAACAATTTTTATGGCATTTCTAGCTGATTTGAGTGTTTTAGCGTTGTTAAACTTTTAGTTGAAAAGGAGGGTAAAATTAGCAGGTGAATCTGCTACGAAAGCATTCTTGGCAAGACGTTAAATTAGATGCCCGACTTTTTAAAAAAGTCGGGCATCTAACATCGTTAAAATTTAATAATTATGTTAAATATGCCTAATCAAGACTTACGCCACAAAGCCATTCAGTTTTTAGAACAAAGTCCCCCACAGCGTCTACAAGTTCTTAAACAGATGGGCATAGCTCGTTATGATTTTTTAACTAAAATACAACTCAATGAAGCCAATATCATTTGTATGATGCGGTTTTTTAAATATCCAAGTCAGTTAAAGTTTCCGAATCTTATTGGAGCAGATTTGTCTGGTTTAATTTTAGATAGTGTCAACTTCATTCGAGGAAACTTATCAGAAGCTAATCTACAAGGTATTAGTTTAATTAATGCAGACCTACTATTTGTAAATTTTACGAAAGCTGATTTGAGAAATGCAGATTTACGAGGTGCAACTTTAAATGAGACTATTTGGTTAGAGACTCTTGTAGATAAGTGTGAGTTTGGGGTAGGTACTGGTTTAGATTATCTGCAACGTCAAGATTTACAACTACGCGGAGCTAGATTTAATTCTAGAGAAGACGGTAATTAAAACACAAAAAATTATAAGATTATTGAGTTGAAATTGACTGGATAAGTTAATGAGTATTAAGTTACCCCAAAAATTGATGTTGCTGGGTTCAGGAGAACTAGGCAAAGAATTTGCGATCGCAGCTCAACGTCTTGGTAATTATGTGATTGCTGTTGACCGCTACGCCAATGCTCCGGCGATGCAGGTTGCTGATGCTTATGAAGTTATTTCTATGCTAAGTGCTGATGATTTAGAAGCTGTAGTGAAAAAACATCAGCCAGATACAATTATACCAGAAATTGAAGCAATCAGAACAGAAAAACTGCTCGAATTTGAACAACGAGGGATTACAGTTATACCAACTGCGGCTGCTACTAATTATACAATGAACCGCGATAGAATTCGGGAACTGGCACATCAACAATTAGGCATCAGAACGGCTAAATATGGTTATGCAACAACTTTAGAAGAATTAATTACAGTTTCGGAAAAAATTGGCTTTCCCAATGTTGTTAAACCTGTGATGTCATCCTCTGGAAAAGGTCAGTCTGTAGTGTCGGATCGGAGTGATGTTGAGAAAGCATGGAATTATGCGATCGCTAATTCTAGAGGTGACAGTCAAAAAGTTATTGTTGAAGAATTTATTAACTTTGAAATTGAGATAACTTTACTGACCATTAAACAGTGGAATGCACCTACAATTTTCTGCTCTCCCATTGGTCATCGCCAAGAACGAGGCGATTATCAAGAATCGTGGCAACCCGCAGAAATTTCTGAAGATAAAATATTAAAATCCCAAGAAATAGCTATAAAAGTCACTGATGCTTTAGGAGGAGCCGGAATTTTTGGTGTTGAATTTTTCATAACTAAAGATGAAGTAATTTTTTCAGAGCTTTCTCCTAGACCTCACGATACGGGAATGGTGACGTTAATCTCACAAAATCTCAATGAATTTGAATTACATCTCCGAGCTATTTTAGACTTGCCAATTCCTCATATAGAGCAGCTAGGAGCCTCAGCCAGTGCGGTGATTTTAGCTTCAGAAAAATCTGATTCTATTGCTTTTAGTGGTGTCGCCGATGCTTTGTCAGAAAAAGATGTAGATATTAAATTATTTGGTAAACCTAATGCTCATCCATATCGGCGAATGGGCGTAGCTTTGGCGAAGGGCATGAATATTCAAGAGGCTAGGGAAAAAGCTACTAAAGCTGCAAGTAAAATCACAATTATCTAATTACCGTATGGACGCATAGCTAGCTGTGCATTGGGCGAATGGAATTCGCGGCTATACAGGCAAAGTCCGCCTCCGCGGACTAAGGGAAAATTAAGGTTTTTTAACCCACGGAGGTGGGTTTTGTTTGTGTAGACGCTGTTTCTAACCGCACATTACTATCTCGTAACGCTGTTAGGCGAATTAACCGCAGCAACCGGGTTCGTCTGATTCAAGTAATTGTAAACAAGTTGAGAAACTTGACGAATAAAGTCTCTTCCCCTGGTGTCTTTATAGGGACGGGTAACGAAAATGGAAGCTAAGTAGCGCTTACCATTGGGCATAGTAATAAATCCCGCGTCGCCAATGAGAAAGCCGATATCTCCAGTTTTGTTGGCGATAACTGCACCTTTGCCCAAACCGGCGGGAAGCAGTGTGTGAATTGTGGTGTGGCGCAGAATATCTAAGGCTTGCTCCCGACTTTGTGGGGAAACTAACTTGTTATTCACAACTAAAGCCAGCACCCGCGCCATATCTTGAGAACTTGTGGTGTTGGTTCCTCTCAAATCAGCTAAAAGATGGCGAATTACTGTGTCTTTCAGTCCCCAGCTACGGAAACGCTGATTTAGTTTCGCCGCTCCACCTAAGCGATCGATAATCATGTTAGTGGCAGTATTATCACTAATGATAATCATCTTAGTGATGGTTTCCAAAGCTGTGTACTTTTTGCCAACTCGTTCATATTGCATACTTCCAGAACCATTAGTAACTAAGTCACGCCGCATCGTCAGGTTTTCCTGAAGGCTGACTTTACCTGCATCTAAATCCTGGAAAAAGGCGATGAGTATTGGCAGTTTGATTGTACTAGCAGCGGGGAAAACGCGATCGCCTCCAATATCCAAATAATCCCCAGTATCCAAATCCAAGAAAAACATTCCTGTTTTCAGAAAACTATAGCGATTCATCAAGGCTTTAATTTGAGGTTCCAGCGCTTTCATCGGTGAATGCATGGGAATTACGCCAGCAAAGAGAGTGCTATTATCATTCACTCTTGGAGAAATACTCGGAGTTATTTCTAGATATTGCGGTTGGGTTGCAGTCAGTTGTATTGGCTTGGGTAACTGCACAGACCAATGATTGGGGGATTCCTCTTGCAGTTTCACTTGTACTAAATCAAAAGTGTAACCAGGTGCTAAAGTAACTACCATGCGGGTAGTCTCTGCGTTAAACTGCTCGATACGAATATTTTGAATTACTGGTCCCACTCTTTGATTAGTCTGTGGATATCCTAATGTGACTCCAGGCAAATCAATTACCAAACGAGTCGGGTTGTTAAGTAATTGTACTTTCGGTTGAACATTCTCATCTGTGGTGAAGTCCAGATGATTACGATTGCTATCAAAATGCCAATTCGCGATGGCTACGCCCGCCGCAGGCATGGCACCATTAGCTTTAACAGTGCAACCAAGCAGGAGGAAGCTTAAGAAGCTGGGTAGAAACCAGCTAAATTTTACAATGTTTTCTTTGTGTGTGAGTAGCATCAGCGATCGCTTTGTGTGTGAGGATGATTTTAAACGAACAAAAGCCGCTCACCATTAAAGCACAATTATGAAAAGTTTTGTAAATAGCGGTAAAAAGGCACAGTAACGAACAAACCGATTTTCAGCGTGGCGTAACCTACCGCATCCACGCATCTGTTTGCGTATCGCACCTGATGATTGTTTCTCCAGCGCGATCGCAATGCCACAATTGTCTCACTGAAGGCTTTTATTGTGAAATCCACAGTAGATATTCGACAGGAATACCACATAAGAAATGAGTATTATCCTGACATAACATTGACATCATAATGACATATCTAAATAATATACAATCAACTATACTTTTAAAAAGTCACCATGATTTCTGTTTAGTAACTCCACTGCTCACAAATTTAATATTCCTTAATCAAGTATTAACCAAGCAAGTGCTATTGCAGAATTTTCTGTTGCATAAGATATCTCAAATCAATCTAATCTAATTAGGTAACTCAAAAAATTAATGTGAGGTGAAAATGAAAGTTTTTAATATATATAAAATGAGTCTAGCTTCGTTATTGTTAGCTACACCCTTATATGTTTTACCTCTGAGGATACTTGCCCAAACTCCAAATCTCAAACAGACAGCAGTTATTATTAATAGTGGTTCTACAAATACCTGTAAATATAGAATTCGCGTATTGCCTTCTGGAAAAGCAACTTACACTGTTTGCAACCGAAAAGGTGTAGGTGAAATAAAAGTGAACACAGCCACGAAATTTTTTAATGATATTTCCGCAGCTAATTCATTATCAAAATTACCATATAAACCATGTGTGAAACCTGTTTCGTTCGGTACGTCAACTCAAGTCAGGTATCAAGGGCAAAAATCTCAAGATATTAGCTGTCCAAGTAATGATCCGAGAGTAACAAATCTGTATGATGACACTAAAAGCATTCAAGAGGAATTGAATTTTTCAACTTCAAAAAATTAACTATCTACGTTTAACTTGTAATCTCAATTAAAATACCGTTTAAGAGGATATTTAAAAATTAATATTAGACGTATTAAAACTTTATAAGTACTTCTAAACTGCTCGATCAATTGGGGAACCTTTATTCCGGCTCCCCTTTTTTTATGGGTTTAAGGGGGAATCAATAAGTGCGTAAAATTATAGACAAATACTTTTCAAACATTCTCTAAATGTCTGATGTATCTAAATATAATCTAGTAATACTTATGTCAAATTCAGTTTTTTTAATCATTGAGTCAATTGTATATATTTCTGAATTTACTATAAGTGCTTCATTATAAGAGTTAAATATTTGGCAATTTATACTAGTCTCACTCCTTTAAAGAATACCGCCTCATTATCATGTAGCACTACTATAGCAATCTGCTAAGATATGTCTATAGGTACTTTCATACATTTTTCTACCTAAAAGTATAGATCAATAGTTAAAAATTGAGTTATTAAATTAGAGAAATCAGCGCTACAAAAAAACTGTCCATGCTCTCCCAAGATAAACCAAATCCAAAAGATTCACCGCAAGTACCATCTTCAGCACCTTGCCAAAGCATTTTGCCCACTGCCCCATTGCCGGAAGCGATTAGTCAAAATATAGAGGCTATAATTGCACTGCACAGACGTTATGAAAAAGACGTACCTCAACATCAACGGATTGTAGAAACAGTAACAGCTTTTTTTGGTCGTCCGGCATTTCTGTATAGCATCCTATTAGGAATTATTTTGTGGGTAACACCCAATGTTTTACCACGACGTTTAGGATTATCAAGATTCGATCCCCCGCCATTTTCTTGGCTACAATTTTCATTGACCGCAGGTTCCCTGTTAGTAACAACAGGGGTGTTGATTAAACAAGAGCGTCAGGAAAAATTAGCAGAGCAACGGGCGCAACTTAGCCTTCAGCTTAATCTGCTCTCTGAGCAGAAAATTGCAAAACTTATTGCCTTGGTTGAGGAATTACGCGAAGATATTCCTAATGTTAAAAATCGCTCTGATCCGCAAGCCCAAATTATGAAAGAAGCTGTTGATCCGCAAGCGATTCTAGATGCGTTAGAAGATACTTTAGCATCCGAACTAGCTAATTTTCAGAATAAAAAAACACTAGATCAGTAGTAACTATTCCTTTAATTGCTTTGATTGATGCACGTTAAAATCCTAAATCTACGGCAATACGGTGGGCACAAGCAAACCCAGAAAAAGCGACTGCATTCAACCCTTGACCGGGAAAGGTACTATCCCCTACACAATAAAGTCCTGAAATAGCTGTGCGATTAAAGGGCATATTCAATAATCCCCACAACTTACGTCGGGGAATTGGCCCATAAGTGCCATCTTCACGACCCAAAAAGCGGCGATGGGTGCGCGGTGTGCCCACTTCTAAATAATCCAATGCGGCATCTAAACCGGGAAAAAGTTTCTCTAGGCGGTCAATAATTCGCCAAGCTGCCTTTTCTTTCTTCGCTTCATATTCACTCACAGAAAGTTCTTGCCAATCATCAATCCAGTGAGGCGTGAAGGCATGAATGATGTGATATCCATTTGGTGCTAAATCTGGGTCAAGTAATGTGGGAATCGAAACAAATACTGTGCCTTCTGCATCTGTCATCTTTTCCCAATCTTCCAGCAAAATATGGTGACACTCTGTCCCCACTGGTAAAACTGACTCCTTTACGCCAATATGCAAACTCAAAAAACTTGGAGATTTTTGATAGTTTTGTTGCCATCTTTTCTCATTATTTGGCATTGCTTCTGGTGGTAATAATTGTGCAAATGTATCCCACCGTGTAGCGTTAGAAACTATGCGTTTACCTCGGTATACTTTACCATTAGCCAATTGCACACCTACCGCTTTTCCCTGTTCTGTAATAATTTTGGTGACTCTAGCTTGGTACTGAATCTTACCTCCAGCTTTTTCTAGACCATCTACTAGTTTTTGGGCAATTTGTCCGACTCCACCTTTGGGATAGTTAACTCCGCCATAATGCCTGTCAGAAAAGACCATCCCCGCATTAATCATTGGTGTCATGTCTGATGGAACTACCGACCAGCAATAACATTCCATATCGATAAATTTCAATAATTGCGGGTCTTTGATGTAACGCCGCGCCACATCTCCGGCATTTTGGGGCAGATACTTAGCTAAACCGAGACAGGCTAAAGGATGCTGGAAAAATACGCGCAGTAAATACCGAGGTTCTTCCAGCGACAGCAAATTCATACTGTTGAGGCACTTGAATACTTTTTGGCATTCGTCATAAAAGCGACGAATCCCTTCTTCTTCGTGGCGAAAATGAGCAATAAGATTTTGCAAAAATTGTTCATAAACCCGGTCAACCTTCAGGTCTAAACCTTGGGGTAGATGATAGTGAATCTGTACCGGATCTGCGATCGCTTCTTGGCTGACATTTACACTTGATAATGCACGGGTGAGTAAGTTGGTAGTACCGTTCTGTCCCAGTCCAAAAATCATTGATGCGCCAACATCGAATCGATAGCCTTGGCGTTCAAAATAACCAGCGCTACCACCTGGAATCAAATAACGTTCCAGTACCAGTACTTTCGCTCCCTTCGCCGCTAACTGAGTCGCTGTTACTAATCCGCCAATCCCAGACCCAATTATGATCGCGTCATTTGTCATTTGTCATTTGTCCTTTGTCATTTGTACTGAGCGTATCGCTAAAGCGAAAGCTCCGCTAACGCGTAGCGTCTCTTAGAGAAGTATTTATCCTTTGTCTAGAGTCAATCAATATTTAATTTAACTAATGACTAATGCCCAATGCCCCATCCCTAATCAAAAAAAAAGAGGGACGAGCCTGCTACTGCTGGCTAATCCCGTCTGCCGATCCTTAAAAGAGAGGAGAACACTTTATAAGAATATAGCCTTGATTGAGAATAAATGTCAACTATTAATGAAAAGAATTCTCAATAAAATTGAGTGCTTTAATTTTTAGCTGTCAGCCAGATGCAGGAAAGAGTATTATGGTGTTTCAGTTCTTATACAATAAAAAGGCGCCTATTTCTGGCTATGACGCTACAATTGCGCGTTTATGTTCCACCGCATCCCCTGATCAAACACTGGCTAGCAGTTGCCCGTGATGCCGGCACGCCTTCAGTATTGTTCCGCAGTGCGATGACTGAGTTGGGAAGATGGCTAACTTATGAAGCTGCGCGAGACTGGTTGCCGACCCAAGAAACGGCAGTGCAGAGTCCCTTAGATACTTGTCCCGCAACGGTGATTGATCCGCAAGTACCGATGGCAGTAGTGCCGATTCTCCGGGCAGGCTTAGGATTACTAGAGGGAGCGCAGACTTTATTACCTTTAGCATCGATTTATCATTTTGGCTTGGCACGAGATGAAGAGACACTGCAACCTCATTGTTATCTGAACAAGTTACCAGAAAAATTTGACCCTCAAACACGAGTGTTAGTTACTGATCCAATGTTGGCAACAGGAGGGTCAATCATGGCAGCAATGGCAGAATTGACACAACGGGGGGCCGATCCATCTCTGATACGGATTATTTGTGTAGTGGCGGCTCCACCCGCTTTGCAAAAACTGAGTGAAGCTTATCCGGGTTTAATAATTTACACCGCTACTATTGACGAAAAACTAAATAGCAAGGGGTATATTGTACCGGGATTGGGAGATGCAGGCGATCGCATCTTTGGGACTTAAGCTACTATGCAGCTAGGGCAGGAAAATGGCATAAGTACTGTAAAAGTTGCAAGGTTTGTTGAAGGCGGTAAAGATATGAGTCAGCGAGATGGTTTTGGCAGTGGCTTTTTAGCAGGGGCCTTTGTTGGTGGGGTATTTGGCGGTGTGATCGGGGCACTGATTGTTTCTCGACGCGAGCCAGAATTGCTAGCAGAAAAAGAAACAGAACTGACAGATAGCCAAGGCGAAGCGAAGAAAATAGTAGCAAAGCGGCGTCAGATGAAAGCCTCAGAAAGTGAGAGCAACAGTATAGAAACGGCCAGGCGATCACTAGAAGATAAGATTGCCCAGCTAAATGCCACAATTGACGAAGTGCGAAATCAACTAGGGAACGTAAAAAGTAGTTCACCCCAACCAAGCAATGACCGCTCCCTCACTAAAGACTCCTGAGTTTGTTTAGGCGTGGTGAAAGTGTCAAGTGTGGTAAATATGGAATCCGCAAACATGACATGGACTAAATTAAAATTAAAAGATAAGACCGCGTTTGACACTTAGTAGGAAACCAACAAATCCATGTACCTTCTGATTAACACTCTGGCCAGTTTCATCCAGATTTATACTGTTCTGCTAATTATTCGGGTTTTATTGACCTGGTTCCCCAATATCAACTGGTACAACCAACCATTTGCCACTTTGAGCCAGATAACCGATCCTTATTTGAATCTGTTCCGCTCAATCATTCCCCCTTTGGGCGGTATAGACTTTTCAGCAATGTTAGCTATTATACTGCTTCAAATAGTAGGTGGTGGTCTGCAATCCATCTGATAACACAGAATTTGCAGTTTGCTCCATGTTCAACTGATGAATTTTAGGTCTGGGCTAACCAGCTCAGACTTATACAATCTCAAGTCTAATTATGGATGCGATAATTGAAAACTGACGCTATATTCCAGAATTTCCGAGTATTTTATCGAAAACCTGGGTTTAAAACCCCGTCCTTCTAAGACGGCTTTACTTACGTACTTGACCGCTAAAGCCAGCAGCCTTAAACTGCTTCAGCTTCAACGGAGTAGGCTGATTCGCAGCTACAGAAATTCTCAATTCAAAATCGCTAATACCTGGTGGCACCTCGGTAATGGAGCCTAAGCGAGTGCGGTTTTGCATCACTGAGTCATTATTGGCATCATAGATACGTCCAAAAATATCTGCGTCGTAGACTGTTTTATTAGTGCCATTTTCTGCCTTGCCAATGACAATAAAACAATTAGCCGCTGCACTACCACTGCTGAGAACAGCCCCTTCTGCAAGTTCTGGTGGGCAATCTTTATAAGAGACATCAAATAGTTTAATCTGTGTCAGGGCTATAGCTGGGGGAACAATCACCCATGATAGAAAGGTGATGAGACAGGAAATAAAAATGACCGTGAGTGAGCGCAACTGCATAAAAACCCCGTGACTTAATTTAATAATGATTTAACTTACAACCTCAGCTTACAACATACCCCTACTCGGTTTCTCTACTTCCCTGATTGATTGCAATTGCAAATACCTGCTCTACTATTAACTCCCCTCCTGCCTTCTGCCTCTTAGCCCTCACGAAAAGACTTTTTCAGCAAACCCTAATTATGTCCAGATTTAACGACAAAGGGATTGGAGACTTTAATTTAACTTTTGTAATAATTAGGGAAATAAGCCCTCAATTGCTATTAAATTATGACTCCAGATGAGATTGAAACAGCTATGCTTGCAGCCTTTAATAGTTGTGATGCCGCAAGCTGTCCTCTCACTGACACGCAGAAACAGATATTACTGCGACTGGTCGAGCAAATTCAGGGAAATTCTACCTCTGGGATGGTAAATATTGCTAATCCCTTAGATGAACTTACCCCAGAGGAGTTAGAAGCATTTTTACAATTTGTTAAGGATGAAGAACAACGCAACCGTACTTGGAAAGTGCAATTACTCAACGACTGGTTGCTGGAAAATGACTCTGGAAAGGTGCAATTCATTCGCCAACGCTATGGTTTACAGTGGTTGAATCGGGTTGAGGCGTGCCATTTTGACAAGTATTCTTATTTTGAGGATGCACTAAAGTTAAGAGTAGGCGATCGCATTGAAGTTTCTAATGCACTATGGGAATGGGTGCAAGAGGATGGGCCTTGTCAGCGCGAATGGTTTCCCTGTATGGTGATTCAGGTTGAGGAAATTAGCGAGCGCAATGATTCCTCTACTAATTGCGTCGTCCGCTTCTTCAACGGCGCTGAGTATGAAATTCAAGGAATTTATGAATGGAATCGCTATAACTGGCGCTGGCCTCAAAAGTAGTAAGGAATGCTGAGTTTTTAATGCTTGAACAACGCCCAAGCTAAAAATCTCTCAGTATAATATAACGCTAATTGATTGCTCACACCGTTGAAAACGGCATCAAAAGCGTGTTCCGCCCAAGGAATTTCTAGAAAAACCGCAGTATTACCAGAGTTATGTAAACGTTCATACATCTGTCTGCCAAATCGCGCTTGCACCAAATGGTCACGACTGCCGTAAATTAATAAAGTTGGTGGTAAAGGGTGCGTTAGGTAATTTATCGGTGAAGCAATTTCATACTGATTAGGCAATTCTTCTACAGAACCACCAAGAAATGCTTTTAAAACAGCGCGGCTATTTATAGGATCGGGATTTGGCGGTGTTTTGTATCCTTCTGTTAAGTCAACAGGCCCGTAATAATTCACTACAGCACGGATGGGTGGTGCATCTGTTTGATAAGCCGCTAACATTGCTAGATGTGCCCCCGCAGAACGTCCTAAAAGTACCATACGTTCTGAATCAGCTTCATATTCAGCCGCATGTTTGCGAATAAAATTCAGGGCTGTACGCACATCATCTAACTGAGATGGAAACTGATATTGAGGTGCGTGTCGATAATCGATCGCAAATACCGTATATCCATGATTAGCAATATATTGATTAAACTCAGAATTGGCATGAGGATTGCCATATTGCCAAGCTCCACCATAAATTACTACCACTACTGGATATTTTCCTACCTCTAAGGGTTGGTAAACTTCCATTTTTAAAGGCACTCCCGCAGGAGAAGCAAAGAGAATATCTTTTTGATGGCGCGTTTTACCTAATGGAATACCCCGGGAAAAATTAACTAAGTCAAAGGGATGGGTTTGCATTTTCACCCTGACTTGCGGTGGAATTTGCTCTAGATAATTTGCTCCAAGCCCTTGTTTCATGGCTTTAGCCATCTGTATTTGAGTTGCTGGGATATTTATTAGCACCCATCCACAAATTAATAATCCAATTAAACTGAAAATGCAAACTATACGTTGTATTTGACGGCGACGAATATAAAATAAAGACAACAATAAAAAAAGCAAATTTAATAAAAATAACCAAGGACTGATTTCTGGCGCTCCTACTGCTAAGGTGAGTAAAAACATATTTGGAGCAGGAAGAATAATCCAAGAACTAAGAATTAGACTGGCAAAACTGAGTAATAATGCCAACCAGGATAAAAGTATTTTGGGTTTAGCAAACATAGATTAAAGTTCGGCAAGAATGACTCAAAAAAAGTACAATTTAATCGCTAATGCTAAGGTTAGCAATAGTTATAGCGGATTCCTATTCAGATGCGGTACAAAATTATATCGTAAGGTGTAGGGCCACGGTCATTGGTGTCAACTTAATGCGAAACCGCTCGTCCGTCGGGGATTGAAATTCCCGCCTCATAGCTAAAGTCATCTGAAGATGACTAAATATCGCCAATAGCTTCAGTCTACTTTAGTAGACTGAAGCTATTGGCATTGTCCGCCTTTCCTGCGGAACGTTACGCGAACGCGGACTAAAGTCAAATTAAGGGTTTGAAACCCACCTCCGTGGGTTTTATTTGTATAGACGCGGTTTCTAACCGCCCGTTTCCCGTTAAGTTAACACCAATGGGCATGTTCCTTACGGGTGTACTTCACGTAAACGAAGCTATAGTTATACAGCAGAATTCAGAAGTCAGAAGTAAAATAGCCTTTAAACCTGGCTTTGAGACTTAGTTTGTGTTGAAAACCAATGTATATTATGAATGTTAATAACAGCATAAATTATTGCTGTTGTATCTGTTTTTGTACCCAAATACGAAAAGCTTTGAGCGTTGCATTTCTGCCTGCTGTTATACTTTGCTCTAAATGTTGGGGAATTGCTTCAATTAGTGAGAATAGAGGAAAATTTAGGCTTTGCTGAGATTCTACATAATGACCATCTTGCAAAACATTAATTTGGAGCTTTCCTCGCTCGAAACGCCAAAGTTCAGGCACTTTTAGCGCTTTATAAATATTAGGATGAGTGCGAGAAGTAATATCAATTTCTAGAGCTAAATCTGGAGGAGGATCTACTGCTAAATCTAGCCGCTTCTTGCCGCGAATCTTAGATTCATTTTTTATATAAAAACACTGATCTGGTTCTATACCTTGAGCCATTGCTTGGTTTTTGAAAGTGGTAGAACCAAGGCATCTAAACTCAATGTCTAATTCTTCCAAAAGAGCTTTGACTAAATCGCTAATAATTTCTTTATCGTCTTCATGTTCTGGCAGTGGGGCCATAATCTCCAGTATTCCCCGAGCATAAGCAATTCTTGCTGCTCGGTGTTCTCCTAAATCCTCTAGAATTGCTTCTAATTCTTGCCAGGTTACATCTCGCAGTAGCACTCTTTGTCCTGGTGGAACATGGATGCGCTTTAATTCCAACAACATCATTTCCACTCCCAATAGCTGAAACCTAAATTTAGCTTACTCTAGTTGACTAATGTGCTGCGATAATTTTGCGGCTTCATGGCTAGTGTATACTGAGGCGATCGCTCCAAAAAACCAGAGTAAAGAAAAAACCTCTGGAATTCCCAGAGGTTTTGGTTCCTGATTTAGTTTCTAGTTCTTACTCCAATTTGTCCTCAGTCATTTCCTGATAATCAAAAAAATTATCTGAACAATAAAAACCCCGACTTTTGAAAGAAGTCGGGGTTCTGAACCTGCGATTTTATTTGTATATTGAGTCTTAACCTATCTACGGGATTAATTCTTCGCCTGTGGCTGCGAACCAGGAATCGTTACATCTATTGGTATCACCTTTGCTGCTAGCTGTGTCAACGGTGGTTGAATGGCGGTTTGATTCCCCACGACTAAAGTCACAATTTTTTCTGGTTTGAGGTATTCTCGTGCTACCCGTTGCACATCAGCAGCCGTGGTGGCGGCGACGGCTTTTTGATAGCGAAAGAGAAAATCAGCAGGATAGCCGTAATATTCGTATCGCATCAACCGTGATAAGGTTTGGCTGGGGTCTTGAAAGTTGAACACAAAGGAGTTGAGTGTAGACTCTTTAGCAAAAGCTAATTCTTTTGCTGTCACTCTTTGAGTTTGGGTACGCTTGATTTCAGCTTGTAAAGCTTTGACAAACTGAACGGTAGCATCCGATCGCGTTTGTCCACCAGCAACAAAGACGCCAGGATAATCGTAGCGGGGACTCCACTGCCCGTAGACAGAGTATGCTAAACCTTGACGCGATCGCAATTCATTAAATAAGCGTCCACCAAATCCATTTAACACCCCATTTAATACATCTAGCGCTGCATAATCGGGATTGTCGAAACGTCCGCCTAAATGGCCGATAAGCACACTACTTTGCGTTAGTTGTGGCTGATTGACAAAAAAGACTCCACCTGTATTAGCTGGCAAAACCTTTGGTAATGTGGGTTTAGCAATACCTGGATTACGCTGCCAATTACCAAACTTAGCTTGAACGAGCGATCGCATTTTCTTACTATCAAAATCGCCCACAATCCCCAAAATTATATTATTGGGGTGAAAATATTGTTGATAAAACTTGAGCAAATCCTCACGTTCAACTTTATCAACCGTTGCATACTCGATAGTGCGAGAGTACGGGCTATCTTTGCCATAGATCAATTTTTTAAATTCTCGATTAGCAATCCCATCTGGATTGTCATTACGACGGGCAATGCCACCTTTGGCTTGTGTCTTAGCTAAGTCTAGCTTTTCTTGAGCAAATACAGGCGATCGCAGCACCTCTGCAAACAGCCCAAACACCGTTTCTAAATCTTCGCTGAGTGCGTCAAAGCTAGCACCACCAGAAGCTTCACCAATACTAGCTTCTACAGATGCCGCTCGTTGTTCTAATATCTCGTTGAGTTCATCAGCCGAATGCTGCTTAGTTCCTCCAGTTCGCATTACCGCGCCTGTCAAACCAGCCAACCCGACTTTCTCCGGTGGTTCTAAGCGATTCCCTGTGCGTACAAAGGCCGTTCCATTCACCAACGGTAACTCATGATCCTCCATCAAATAGACAACCAAACCGTTTTGCAGCACAAACCGTTCATACTTAGGTAACTTAATCTCAGGTAGCGGTGGCAGTTGCAAGTCTGTATAATGTTTTGCCTCAGTCGTCGCTGCCAAAGAAAAATTACAAGTTAAAAGTAAACACGCAAAAACAGCAACCAAAGCATAAATCAGCCCCTTCCTATTTTGGATTTTCAACCCTATCTGCCTTTTACCCTTCACCTTAAACCTCTGCATATCTCTCTTCCTTTGCGGTTCGTTTCTCATGCTTCTTTCGACAACAACTTCCCAATCGTGCGATTTTCTGGCGTAAACGTCTCCTTTGCCACCCGCTCAATATCAGTCGTTGTCACGGCTGCAATATCATCCAACTGCTTAAACAAATTCCGCCAAGAGCCAGTTTTCACCTCATATTCCACTAATTGTTGAGCCATCCCCGTATTAGAATCGAGGGTACGCAACAAACTTGCCCGTGCTTGGGTTTTCACCCGTTCTAAATCAGCTGTCGCTACAGGCTCAGTTTTTAATTTGTCAATTTCTTGACGCAAAGCCACCGCCAACTCATCAACTGTATGACCAGGAGCCGTGAGAGCATAGAAAAATATCAGGTTTGGGTACTTATCTCCAGGAAATCCGCTATAACCTTGGGCACTTAACGCCAAACGCTGCTTTTCTACCAAAGACTTATATAGCCGCGACGTGCGTCCATCACTTAATAAACTGCCAATAATTTCATAGATTGCATTATCTGGATGAGTCACAGCCGGACGGTGATAACCTTCTAAATACCAGGGTTGAGAAGATAGCTGTAAAGTAACTTCCTGTGTTTGTTTTTGTGGCGGTTCCACCGAAATTTTTTCCACAGCTTTGCTTTTTGCCTGAAAGCGGCCAAAATAAGTTTGCGCCAGTTTTTTCACTTGAGCGGGATTGACATCTCCGACAATGGCAATAGTCAAATTACTTGGTACATAGTGAGTATCAAAAAAATTCTGGACATCTTCTGGTGTCAGATTGCGAATATCTTCGTCATAACCAATCACCGGACGCCTGTAGGGATGAACTTTGTAAGCCGTATCGATAAATTTTTCCACCATCAAGCCAATGGGGGAATTTTCCACCCGCATCCGTCGTTCTTCTAAAATTACATCTTTCTCTTTATAAAATTCACGACGAATTACCGGATCGAGAAATCGTTCCGACTCCAACGACATCCAAAGTTCTAGCTTATTGGCAGGAAAGCTATAAAAATAACGAGTGGCTTCAGTAGAAGTATTAGCATTTAAACCCACGCCTCCCGCTTGTTCGACAATTTGCCCCAATTCGTTTTGCTTGACTAGCTTGGCTGCTTGCGACTCCACTTGCTCAAACTCAGTTTGTAACCGAATAACCTCAGCTTTTCTGCCATTGGCTTTCGCGGTTTTAATTTGAGCATTCAACTGCTCTAAGGCTTCTAGTAGCGGTTTTTCTTTTTTATAGTCTTGCGTACCGATGCGCGTTGTACCTTTGAACGCCAAATGTTCGAGAAAGTGAGCTACACCTGTTTTGCCATCGGCCTCATCGACACCACCAACATTTGCGTATGTGAGAAAAGAAACTACAGGCGCTTGATGGCGTTCCAAGACAATGAATTTCAAACCATTGTCGAGGCGAAATTCCGTTAACTGCTTGATGACTCGATCTAGATAAGGTTGGATCGAACTTTGAACTGGCGGGGTTTGAGTTTTGGTTTCTTGAGGAGGGGGTGCTGTCTGAGTTTGAGCTAGAGCAACTTCTGGTAGCAATCCCCACGAGAAGATGATCCAAGTCAACAAAGCGATCGACAACCGCCGCAATATGACAGATACTCGATCTGACCAATCCAAAATCTTTAATTTAAAATCCAAAATTGACCGACTGCTCTGGCTCATAAGCGAAAACTACGATAAAGTTACATTACTCAAAAAACAGGATACTTAGCAAAAGAGCGTTAATCTTGTATTTAGCTTTCAGTGGCTCTTTATGCCTAACGTTAGACAATAATGCTACAAATCCTGTTACGGATATCTAACCATAACTGTTATGCGAATTTTTAATTCTTCCCCACCTTCAGAGGCTCAGACGCGCACCCGGATTTTAGAGGCTGCACAACGGTTGTTTGCCTCTCAGGGATTTGATGGTACTACCACCCGCGATTTAGCACAAGCAGCAGGTGTAGCTGAAGGCACTCTATTTCGTCATTTTCCCACTAAAAAAGCGATTTTGGTGGAAGTAGCCACGAGTGGATGGGTAGAGATTCTTACCGATTTGCTCACAGAGTTAAGTGAAATGGGCAGCTATAAAGCCGTAGCGCAGGTGATGCGCCGCCGGATGTGGAATTTCCAAAAAAATGCCGATTTGATGCGTGTTTGTTTTATGGAGGTGCAGTTTCACCCCGATTTACGCGATCGCATTCAATTAGAAGTCATTACCAAAATGACTGATGTGGGTGAAGCATTCTTTCAAACAGCAATGGATAAAGGTATTTATCGTCAAGGAGATGCCAAGCTAGTTGCAAAAGTTTTTTTAGGAATGTTTGCGATCGCAGGTTTTTCTAACAACACCGTCATCGAGCCTGACGCCTCCCCTCAACAAATGCAGGAAATGGCTGAAGGACTTGCTGATATTTTCCTGAATGGTGTCTTGGTTAAAGAGTAATGAGGGAGGAGTAATGAGTAATGAGTAATGAGTAATGAATTTTAACTCCTCACTTCTCACTCCTCACTCCTAACTAATTATTGTTTTCGCTTGCTGACTCCACTGCTGTACTAGCTCAATTGCTGGACACAAATCTCGGCGCTGCATTGTGGCTACTTGCAAGCGCATAATTTGTTGGTGCAATCTGTGAGTGGGAGTTTGAGCTAATTGCACCACAGAACCAATACCCGCATGGAGCAATAAACCACAATATTGTGTCCCTACGCTGGGAATACGTGCCAAGTCAGCTAAAGCCATCCATTTATTTACATACTGAAGATGAATCTGTAGTTTATTTGCTAATGCTAGTCTTGACTCTAGAGTTTTACCTTGTTTAAATAGCGCTACTGTGCTGGTAATTCCACAATTTTGCAGTTGAGATTGTTCTTCGTGGCTCAGTCCAGGTAATTGCTCAATTGGCCAATCACGAGATTGGATAGTAGTTCTACTATCTTTGTGCTTAGCAGACATTTTTAAAATAAAAATATAGGCTTGTTTAAATATTGTGACAGTTGTTTCTTGGCAAAAGCGTACTTTTGCGATTTAGTGTTTGTATTGCCGTGCTATTCTAACTCAATCTTCTGCAATAGGATTGTTTCGCCTAACAATGCCATTGTTTCGCCTGACAATACGATTGTTTCGCCTGACAATGCGATTGTTTTGACTAACAATGCGATTGTTTCGCCTAACAATGCGATTGTTTCGGCTGACAATGCGATTGTTTTGTCTGACAATACGATCGCATCGGCTTGCAAAAATTAATTAGTCTATGAGGTTTAGGCGGTAATTAACTCGCCTCGCAGCACAGTTACCGCTTGTCCAGAGAGAAAGACGCGATCGCCCCCATCATAATATACCTTCACTACACCGCCGCGACTGGATGCCTGATAAGCCAAAAACTCATTTTTGTGCAAGCGATCGCGCCAGAAGGCAGCAAGGCAAGAATGAGCCGCCCCAGTCACCGGGTCTTCATTAATACCTAATTTCGGTGCAAAGAAGCGCGAGACGAAATCATATTTGGAATCAGAATTGGCGGTGCTAGTGACGATTACATCACCAATAGACAACGTTTTCAGGAGTTGGAAATTGGGCTGTACTTGCCGTACCAATTCTTCAGATTCTAATTCCACTAAATAGCCGAGGGAATTTTGGAAGACAGATTTGGATGGTACACCCAAAGCTTCACTAAGTTCTGGAGGTGCGATCGCTGCTTGTGAGTGATTCACAGGAAAATTTAATTCAATCCACTCACCTTGCAACTTTGCAATCAACACTCCACTTTTGGTATAAAAACGTGCAACTTCATCAGGCAACAAATGTCCTTCTGACCAAAGTACATGGGCGCTAGCTAAAGTTGCATGACCACAAAGCGGTACTTCCACTGTGGGCGTAAACCAACGCAGATTGAAACCATCATCCTGTCTGACTAGAAAAGCCGTCTCAGATAAATTCATCTCTTGGGCTACGTTCTGCATCCAGCCTTCATCTTGGAGAGTAGGCAAAACACAGACAGCAGCAGGATTACCTGCAAAAGGTGTATTAGTAAAAGCATCAACTTGAGTAATGATTTGTCCCATTAAAGTCACGTCGCTTCGCTCCAAATTCAAAATTAATGATTCCCATAAATAAATTTAGACGTAGCGCAACGCAGTGCATTGGTGGTCTACTGAAGTAGACTGGAGATTTTTGACGATATCTAGTCATCTTCAGATGACTTTAGCGATGAGACGGGAATTGAAATTCCCGGCGGACAAGCGGTTTCGCGTTAAGTTGACACCAATGAACGCAGTGGCTCCCCAACATACAATTTTTCGCAGCATTTTAGCCTTGCTACGCTACTACGTTGTGTTAATCCAAATGAGAACCGTTATATACAGTACCTTATAAATTAGGAATACAATCTCCAAAAACTAGAGTCAATGTTAAAGCAAAACAAAAATATGAGGATAAAAATCTTCAGAAGCATCTTTGCTGCGTTCAACTTAGCGCTAATTTCTGGAGGATTAGTTAGCTGTGTTGTTGAAGTACCACAGCCACCTGTTCCAACTGAGCAACAAAAACCAGTCGTACAACCTAGCCAACAGCCTAAGCAGGCAAAGCAGAACGACAAAGATAATGATGATAAACATAGCGATCGCAAAAATGATCAAAAAGATGGCGATCGCAAGGATGATAAAAAAGATGACGATAAAGACGATAACGACTAAATAAAGGTAAAACTATCACCTTAAATTTATGCTTATCCCACAAACTTCTACTTCCCTCATCGAGACTTTACGCCGCCGCCGCCAACAACTAGCCAACCTCATTGATTTTCCAGTAATTCTGTGGTCAGGTAGCAACAATCCGCGCAACTTTCCCGCAAATTCCTTTCCGTTTCGTGCTAGCAGTCATTTTCTCTATTTTGCCGGACTGCCATTATCAAAGGCGGCAATTCGTCTAGAAGCAGGCAAGCTAGAATTATTCATCGACGACCCATCAGCCAGCAGCGCCCTTTGGCATGGAGAAATGCCAACGCGCGAGGAAATAGCCGAAAAGATTGGGGCGGATGTGGCAGGGCCAATGGCAGAATTAGAGTCTTGGGTAGAAGATGCCGCTACGCTTGCTGCTCAAGATGCAGCTACTTGGACACAGCAATCACAGATATTAAATAAATGGGTTTTACCGCAAAGTCCTCCCCAAGGAATTGACTTGGAGTTAGCTAAGGCGATCGTTTCTCTCCGCCTGATCCACGATGATGCGGCATTAACCGAGTTGCGAAAAGCTGCTGCTGTGACTGTAGAAGCCCACAAAGCTGGGATGGCTGCAACACCGCAAGCCAAACTAGAAGCAGAAGTTAGGGCAGCGATGGAAGGGGTAATTATTGCTCACAATATGACCACCTCTTACAACAGTATTGTCACTGTTCACGGTGAAGTTTTGCATAACGAGCATTATCACCATAGTTTGCAACCAGGTGATTTACTGCTTGCCGATGTTGGCGCTGAAACCGAGATGGGTTGGGCAGGTGATGTAACACGCACGTGGCCAGTTTCAGGGAAGTTTTCATCTACTCAAAGAGATATTTATAATGTGGTGTTGGCAGCCCATGATGCCTGCATTGCCAAAATACAGCCCGGTGTAGAGTATGGGGATATTCATTTGCTAGCAGCTACAGCGATCGCAGAAGGTTTAGTAGAACTAGGTATTTTACAAGGAAATCCCCAAGATTTAGTAGAAATCGATGCCCACGCGCTGTTTTTTCCTCATGGTATTGGTCATCTACTGGGTTTAGATGTCCATGATATGGAAGATTTAGGTGATTTAGCAGGGTATGAAGAGGGACGTTCAAGAAGCGATCGCTTTGGCTTAAGCTACCTGCGTTTAAATCGTCCCCTGCGTCCAGGAATGTTAGTCACAATTGAGCCTGGTTTTTATCAAGTACCAGCAATTTTAAATGATCCTAATGTCCGTTCAAAATATCAGAATGTGGTGAATTGGCAACGTTTATCTGAATTTGCCGATGTTCGCGGAATTCGTATTGAAGATGATGTTTTAGTTACTACAGAAGGCAGCGAAGTCTTAACAGCCGCATTGCCAAACGATGCTGATAGTGTGGAAAATCTAGTCAATGGCTGAGTTTATGTGATGCGCCAAACCCTTTTAACTTCTTTGCACATCACGTTCAGATCGTGAATCCAGCAATATCCTTAACATAGAGGCATCACGCTCATCTTCAGTGTTAGAGTACTCCTCTGGATCTCGATTTACCTGCACTTCTGCAATCTTTACGCTTTCTGCAATCACCTCAAAACGCACTTTGAAAATGCAAAAACCAGTCCAACTACGATGCAAGTATAGCCAAGGAGATTCATAGAAAATGAACCACTTATCTTCCATCTGCTCTGGAATTACTCCAGCAGCAATCCGGTCGAATTCTTCCTGTGAGTAAACTTTTTCTAGCGTTATATTTGTGCATGTAGAAGGCATAGGTTCTGTCTTCCAATCATTACGTTTAGCTATTTGCATAGTTTTAGTTTCAGGGTAACTGAAACTTTCAAGATTTAAAAACCCTCATCCCCATAGTTATTAGTCATTAGTCATTGGTGCTAATGACTAATAACTTCGATTTCCCCCCGGCTTCAAGCCTACGGTGTACACACAAGTGTTTTAAAGTTGCTACGTGAAGTAGGGTAGGTTAATTTTTGCAGGTCGATGCAACAAAGGTGTAGGTCGATGCAACAAAGGTGCAGGTTGATGCAACAAAGGTGTAGGTCAATGCAACAAAGGTGTAGGTCAATGCAACAAAGGTGCAGGTCGATGCAACAAAGGTGTAGGTCGATGCAACAAAGGTGCAAGTCGATGCAACAAAGGTGCAAGTCGATGCAACAAAGATGCAGGTCGATGCAACAAAGGTGCAGGTCGATGCAACAAAGATGCAGATCAAAAGACTTGTGTGTACACCGTAGGGCTTCAAGCTGGGGGATGAGTTAACGAGATTTTAAATCAGCGATCGCACCTTTGGTCATAGCAGCAATAGCTTGATCTGTCGCTTTCGGCAAATGATAATATTTACCGCCTGCTGTTTGCGATAATTCTTTAGCAAAGCCAGTGGACACAAATTTACTTTCTGTATCAATTACTAATAGCTGCATCCCCAAAGCCCGGATTCTTGCAGCAATTTCTAATAATTCTCCTTTGATATCTGGCTTTTCTCCTGGTTCTAGCTGTTCGCCCAAAGAACGCGCTAAAGGAATATTACCCCGTCCATCGGTGATTGCTACAAGGACAACTTGCCCAATATCTCCACTCATCTGAGCATTTAAGCCGACGCGCACAGCTTGAGTTAAACCATGCGCTAATGGCGAACCACCACCACAGGGCAACCTTTCCAAACGGTTACGCGCCAAAGCAATCGAACGTGTTGGAGGCAATAATACCTCTGCCTGTTCTCCTCGGAAGGGAATTAATGCTATTTGGTCACGGTTTTGATAAGCTTCAGTCAACAGTTGCATTACCGCACCTTTAGCCGATTGCATTCGATTCAAGGCCATTGAGCCAGAAGCATCTACCACAAATACTACTAACGCCCCGGCTTTGCGTACCAGGCGTTTCGAGCGAATATCAGGCTGTTCGACAATAACTTTTCTACCTGGTTGTCTTTCTCTTCGTGCTTTTTGATAAGGAGCAGCTGCTCTGAGGGTAGCATCTACTGCAATGCGTCGCGCTTTCCCTTTGGGCAACATCGGCTTAATGTAGCGTCCCCTGTCATCGGAAAAGATGACACTGCGACTACCAGATTTACCCTGCCGCTTCGCCATTTGAGTAAAGTAAAGCACATTGTCATCAAGAATTACCCCTTCTGGATCAAAGATAAACTCTTCTGGGATGCTGGGAGGTTCTTGCTCTTGATTTTCTTCCTGTTCCTCTTGTTCCTCCTGTTCTTCGTCTTCCGATTCGTCCTGGGGTTCTTCTTGATTTTGTTGCGGCGGCGGTGGAGGCGGTGGAGGTGCTTGATCTGGTGGTGGTGTCTGCACAACTGTGGCGCGTGGTACAATCACCAATTCCACAGCACGGCGCAAATCTTCAGCATTAACTGTTGTTCGTCCCTCTAAAGCTGCCGCGGCCTTGGCAACCCGCGCGGCGAATAACTCGGCGCGATGTCCCTGAACTCCGCCGCGAATTGCCTCATCTACTAAGTAGGCAATTTGTTCATGGGTGATGATGACTTCTTTCAACCATTCCCGTGCCAAGATAATTTGAGTTTTGAGGGAGTCTAAATCTTCGTTGTACTGCTTGAGGAAGTCTTGGGGAGATTTAGAATAGGCGATCGCTTGCTCAACTGCTTCTACTCTTTGATCTAAGCCGAGTACACCGTCAGCAGAAAGTGCGATCGCAATTCTATCTAGCAAATGCTCTCGTAATCCGCCTTCTTCTGGATTGTAGGTGGCAATAAATAGTGATTTGCACGGATGCTGAAAACTAATCCCTTCCCGTTCAATTTGGTTGCGCCCGTCAGATAGTACTGTTAGAAGCTGATTTGATATTTGATCGTCTAATAAATTAATTTCATCTACGTACAGCACGCCTCGGTTTGCTGTAGCGAGTAACCCAGGCTGAAAAATGGTATCACCTTGTTTTACCGACTTTTCAACATCCACTGAACCGAGGAGCCTGTCTTCTGTAATACCTAGAGGAATTTGTAAAAAAGGCGCGGGGATAATTTCGACAGGCACATCTTGAATATCTTTATCTGCGTACTCCGCCAATAATTGATCGTCCCATTCTTCTGGGTGGTTGGGGTCACAATTACTAATTGAGCCTTTAACAACTTCAATCGGTGGTAGTAGAGCGTGGATAGCACGAGCCATCACAGATTTTGCCGTACCGCGACGACCTGCGATCGCCACTCCTCCCAAACCAGGATCAACTGCGGCTAACAGCAACGCCAATTTTATTGCTTCTTGACCGACTACGGCAGTCAAGGGAAAGGCAGCGATCGTGGGATTGATAGTAGGCGCAGGCATTGTTTGCTTTTATAGCGAGTCTCGGCCTTTAGCATACCAATTTCTGGCACATTTAGAATAAGTATTATGGCAATGAGACAAAGGTAAAGTTATGAGTATTGCTCAAGCTAAACGCTTCACACTGGATGAATACCACAGGCTTGGAGAATTGGGCTTTTTCCATGAAGATGACCACATTGAATTAATCAACGGGGAAATTATTGAAATGGCATCCAAAGGTAAAGCCCATGAAACTTGTTTAAGAAAACTGTGGAAGGAACTCCCCAAAATTCTGGGAGACAAGGCTACTTTGCAATCTCAAGCCCCAATTGCTTTGCCGCCTAATAGCGAACCTGAACCAGATTTTGCGATTGTTCAAAACCGTGCTGATGATTATCTGTCGGCTCACCCTAAACCTGCTGATGTTTTATTGGTGATGGAAGTTTCAGATTCTTCTTTAGCTTATGACCAAGATGTGAAAATCGCTCTCTATGCTAAAGCGGGTATTACTGATTATTGGATATTCAATTTATTCGATAATTATTTGGAAGCTTACAGTGAACCATATCAGGATAATCAAGGCAGATATGGTTATTCAAATAAGCGAATTTTTTTGTCAAATGAGGTAATAACTTTTCCCTGCTTCTCTGATTTATCTCTTGATTTAGCTAGGGTGTTTCCGCCGAAGCTTAATTTTTAAACTTTGTTATAGTATTCAGTCATAAGACAAAGGAGTAAGTTTTATGGCTTATAGTGATTTTAAACTTCTTGAAGTTATTGATTCTTTTGGGTTAGTTATCTACGAATCATCTGGACTATTCGCAAATGTGCAGGAGCAAGAATGTAGTGATTTATTATCTACTATTCTTAGGGAAAATGTGGATTTAGCAGTGGCGATAAGTTCAGAAAAAGCTCGAAGTGAAATGATAACAAGTCCAATTTTATTAGAAATTAGACGCAAATTTAATTATGAAATCAGCTTTTTTTCGGGAGTTGATTTTACTGTTGATAGTCAACGAGGATTAAATGGTTTTTGTGATTTTATTTTGAGTCTTTCTTCGGAGCAGTTGCTTGTACGCAGTCCAGTGATTGTCTTAGTAGAAAGTAAAAATGAGAATTTGAGGTCTGGTTTGGCCCAATGTATTGCCGAAATGGTAGCTGCTCAGTTATTTAACGAGAGAGGTGGAAATCAAATCAAAGCTATATATGGCGCTGTTACTATCGGTACTATCTGGCAATTTCTCAAGCTTGAAGGGAATGTAGTTTCGATTGATTTGAGTGAATATTATATTAAGGATATTAAGAGAATTTTAGGTATTTTGTATGGTGCGATCGCGCAAAGCAAACCGTAAATTATTTATTAGCTAAAAAATGGTGATTTTGAGAGAATACTATAAATGATTATCCAACTTGATAGATAACAGGCGATGTCTTATGACAAGCCACTATGCATCTACGTTTTTACTAAATCTTCATAAATAATCATATTGACATCCAGAATCAGCTATGCAATTCTGTATGTAAGACAGAATAAACAACCGCACTCTAAAGCGCAGGTTTTTGGTGTTGTCTCAGCAGCAGAATTCCTAGTTTCCTGCCAAGCTTCGCGTCATCCCTTCGGCTGAATACTCAGTCCAATGTCAGGTCAACTGATTGACTAGACTTTCAACGGGAAGACAAGATGTTTGGATGAATGTTCAGGGGAAAGGATGACGCAAAACTTGGTAGGAAGCCAGGAGTTCTACGGCTGAGACTTGAACCAAACGAAAGCGACGGTAAAAAGCTTTATCGCAAAGAAGTACTTTTTGAGTACAAATTTCTAGTATAAAGTCTTGATACTGCTAGATGTGTGATTTGTTGAAGCTGTCCAGTTCTTCGTAAAAATACACTCTGGACACATTACTAATGTTAGACACTCATACAACTTCAAATAGAACCAGTCATAAGCAACTTAATGTTTTGATTTATTGGGATTATCAAAATGCTAAACTAAACCTGGAATTAGCCAAACTTTTACTAGTTTTTGCCAAATCCAGAGGACGTTTAATTGGCAAAAACATTTACTATAATTCGCAGTGCGAAGATCAAGCGGCTGCAAAGAATAATCTAGCCAGTATTAGTTATAACTGCTTTGATGTTCCTTGTTTTCTCAAGGATAGTGCAGACAATCAATTGATAGCTGATTGTCTAAAAGACATTTACAGTAATCTGTCTCCAGATATAGTAATTCTGGTATCAGGAGATGGGGACTTTGTAAATTTAGTTCGTAATTTGCAAAAATTGGGCAAAAAGGTCATTGTTTTTGCTCAAGCAGGTAATGTAAAACAGAAGCTGAAAGAACTTGCTAATGAATTTTACTTTATAAACAAGTTACCTGAGTTAATTGATCAAAAAACTAAATCTCAAACCACTTTTATGGAATTTGAGATTAACTACAATGAGGCTACAGAATGCTTGATGACAGCTATCACAATTACTTTAAGTCAAGGCAAACGTACAGAATTTAGCTATATTGATAAATTGATGTGTCAGCATTGCCATAGATATCAGGGCTTTTCCTCTATTTCTATGTCTAGCGGCAAGAAGTTTAAAAACTTTAGTCAGTTTATTGATGCTGCTGTCAGGGATGGTAAAGTTCAAAAGCAAGGTCAGGAATTATTTTTAGTTGAGTTAGACAAACTAGCTGCTTAAAAAAGCTTTTAAAAACCCAGTTGAATAAAAGCTGGGTTTGACCACTACCGCTATTTGCGGTTTTTTCATGTCTAAAGACAATCACACTTGTACAGTTTCCCAATAGTCAATTTTCGCAACAAGACACAATATAAAAATGCACAAACTTCTAATATTTCATAATGAAAAACTTCTACGTCGTGCGCTTACCCACCGTTCTTACGTCCATGAAAACCCCGGTGAAGGTGAACATAATGAACGCCTAGAATTCCTTGGTGATGCTTTGCTAAATTTCTTAAGTGGCGAGTATCTATACAAGAGTCACCCAGAAATGGGAGAAGATGAATTAACACGGCGGCGTTCGGCGCTGGTAGATGAGAAGCAATTGGCAAAGTTCGGCGAGGAGGTAGGTTTAGACTTTAGAATGCGGTTAGGAAAAGGTGCAATTCGAGATGGAGGCTACCAAAATCCTAATTTGCTCAGTAGTACCTTTGAAGCAGTTCTTGGTGCTTACTATTTAGATAATGATTCTAATATTGAAACAGTTCGTGCAATTATACAACCGCTATTTGATTCTGTAGATCCTAAGCATATAATTGTATCTCGTTCTAATGTAGACTCAAAAAACCGCTTTCAAGAATGGGTGCAACGCAACATTACTCCAAATCCTCCAAAATACTTCACAGAACAAATAGGAGGCCCTTCTCATGCACCAGAATTCATCGCCAAAGTATTGGTAGATGAAAAGATTTATGGAGAAGGTAAGGGACGCAATAAAAAAGATGCAGAAAAAGCTGCTGCTGAAGATGCGCTAGCTAAGTTGAAAAAACAAGGTTTATTATAGAGTTTATGGGTTCATAAATTTTGATAATTTTAAAATTAGAAACTTCCTAACACTAAAAAAACGCAAAAAAATGAGGGTGGAGTATACCATCCTCATTTTATTTTTTGTTACTTTACTCATTTCCAGATAGTAGCCGGAAAAGAGTCAAATATTACAGTTGCGGTACGTACTGTTGCTTCTCAGGTACTTCAGCGTACTCAGCTACAATCTGGCGGAATTCTTCGCCATCAATGGTTTCTTTCTCGATGAGCAAATCTACCAAGCGATCGGTGACAGTGCGATGGTCACGGATGATCTTCTTAGCATTGTCGTAGCACTGCTCAACAATTTCTCTGACTTGTCCATCAATGCGGGAAGCGATGGATTCGGAATATTCAGATCGGGTTGTCCAGTCACGACCCAAGAATACTTCTCCCTGTTGACTTTCTAACGATAATGGGCCTAAGTCGGACATCCCGAACCGAGTCACCATTTGCCGGGCCATTCCCGATAACTGCTGCAAGTCTCCACCAGCGCCAGTTGTGACTTCCGCAGCGCCAAAAATTACCTCTTCGGCGGCGCGACCACCCAAAGCACCAGTAATTCTAGCTTTCAACTGAGAACGGGAAATTAACCCCTGTTCTTCGTTGGGAGTAAACCAAGTTAAACCTTGTGCTTGTCCCCGTGGAATCAGGGTAACTTTTTGCACTGGGTCATGGTCTTTTAACAAAGTCCCAACTAAAGCGTGTCCAATTTCGTGGTAAGCAATTAAGCGCTTGCTCTTGCTATCCACCAAAGGAGTGCCTTCCATTCCAGCGACTACCCGATCCACGGCATCATCAATTTCGCGGAGGGTGATGGCTTCTTTACGTCTTCTAGCAGTGAGAATTGCTGCTTCGTTGAGTAAGTTGGCTAAGTCAGCACCAGTAAATCCAGGAGTGCGGCGAGCGATCGCATCTAAAGATACGCTAGTGTCTAATTTCTTATTCCGCGCATGGACTTGTAAGATTTCCAAACGCCCTTTGATATCGGGTGCATCGACTGTTACTTGGCGGTCAAAGCGACCGGGACGCAACAAGGCTGAGTCTAGTACGTCGGGACGGTTGGTAGCAGCAATAATAATGATGCCTGTGTTGCCTTCAAACCCGTCCATTTCGGTGAGCAATTGGTTGAGGGTTTGTTCTCTCTCGTCGTTACCGCCACCGATACCAGCACCCCGTTGCCGTCCTACAGCGTCGATTTCATCGATGAAGATGATACAGGGGGCGTTGTCTTTAGCTTTCTTGAACAAATCGCGGACGCGGGACGCACCCACACCAACGAACATTTCCACAAATTCCGAACCGGAAATGCTGAAGAAAGGTACACCCGCTTCGCCTGCGATCGCTTTTGCTAATAAAGTTTTACCAGTTCCAGGAGGCCCAACTAACAGCACTCCCTTGGGAATGCGTGCGCCTACAGCGGTAAATCTTTCTGGCTGCTTCAGGAAAGTAACGACTTCTTGTAGTTCTTCCTTAGCTTCTTCGATGCCGGCTACGTCGTCAAACTTGACCCCAGTTTTCGCCTCCATTTGGAAACGCGCTTTGGATTTGCCGAAGTTCATCGCTTGACCTGGCCCGCCAGGGAGGTTGCTAGAACGCCGGAACAAAAAGAACAGCCCAGTAATCAATAGAACTGGAAAGATGAGATTACCCAACAATCCCCAAATTGCGCCATCATTCCGCATGGGGTGAGCATCAAAACTAATGGCTTTTTCTTTGAGCTTGCTAATTAACTCAGGAGCGTTAATAGGCAAATCTACACGCCACCTTTGGACACGATTTTCGATGTCTGGATCGCGGGCTTCTATAATTGCTGTCCTACCGCCTTCGTAAAGATCCACGCTGGTGACGCGATCGCCATCCAAGTATTCTAGAAAGCGACCATAAGTCATACGGGTATTAGCTGCATTCTTACTCATGTCGGCAGGAGCGCCTGCAAAGGCCCCTTGCCAGAAGAAAAAGCCAATTACCAGAGCCGGTAATGTCCAAAGTGCTACGACTTTCCAAGAGAATTTCATCTTAATTTGCCTCTAGATGCCTATACAAATCATTAGCTCTAGCAACAGAATGTTCATCAGTCTGTCACTTTAAGCTGTTAAACGGATGTTTATAAATCCATCTTGTTTAATTTGATCTCTTATATGCAGTGTCATAAAGCAACTAGACTATTATGACAGTACATATAAGAATCTTAATCAAAGTTAACTTAATTTTAATACAAAATCGCACCATAAAAGGAAGCGCAACGGGATGCAAAGACACGGATAATTTCTCCAGAATGCTCCTCGTGTCGCTTCAAGTCTTCCTCAATCATCATTCTGGGGGACTGGGGACTAGGGACTGGGGACTAGAGATTGGGGGAGATGAGGGAGATGAAGGAGAATAATCGAACAAGTTTCTTCCTAATCCCCAATCCCCAGTACCCAATCCCAATGCCCAATGCCCAATTCCCTACTTAACTTCTGTAATTTTGATAGTGTAAGGAAGATACTTGCCTTTTTCGTAAGAACCAACCCAAATTTTGTAACTTCCAGGTAGCCATTCACCAACAATGCCGGCATTTTTGCCATCAAAATCGTCATTGCACCAAGTACCACCCGGGCCCTTGATAGTTATGGTGGTATCTTCAGGACTTTGAACTTGCAGCTTTAGGTAGTCAAATTTACTTGTTAGCACTAATGTGTGGTCTGGTGTTTCATCAACAAATCCAGTACAAGGGCCGGTGGCTGTTTCGCTTCTCCCACCTATTTGACTCCCAGATATTGAACCACCACTCATCCCGCGAACTGTCAAAGGGTCTGGGGAAAACTGAGGGCCAATTGTGACATCTCCAAATATTGTTGGCGCTTCTTGAGCATCAGTCACAGCATTAACTGTCGAGGTGATGAAGAGCGTAACTATCATGAACGATAATCTCATCCCTCTATTGAGCGCTTTTGTCGGCATTGTAATTACGTTCGCTTCTAAGTGTTTTTGAAGACATGAATTTTACACACCAAGTTCCCAACATGAGGAGAATTGACTAACTATTTTAGATGTGAAATTGAGAATAATTTATTAGTAATTAGTCAATGATTTCTTGTTCTCATAGTTGCTCTAGCTTATGGATAGGGGCCCACAAATGTGCGCCCCTAAAGTCTAAAATATTTCTAAAATTCAAAAGTAATCGCTAATTAACTTCTGTGATTGCCCGACTCAAGCGCGGCTTATCTAAACCAATCTGATTTAGTAGTAACCAAGATTGGATTAAGTCAGGGCCATGGACATCTCCAGTTAAGGCTGCTCGGAGCGATCGCATTACTAAGCCTTTTTTGACTTTTTGTTCTTTCACTACTTGTTTAATAATCTCCTGGGCAGCGGCTTCTGACAATTGCGGCTGATTTTCTAAAGCTGTGACAATCGCTTCAAGAACAGCTGCCGAGCCTTCTTGCTTGAGTTGCGTACTACCTTCCTCGCTAAATTCAACTGTATCGCTAAAAAACAGTTGGCTTTGAGCTACTGCATCTACCAGGCGAGTCAAACTCTGACTAATTAAAGTTACTAGCTGTTCTAACCAGGGGCGTTCTCTTCCACCATCAAATTTATACCCAGCCGCTTGCCAATAGGGAATGAGTAAATCTGTGAGTTTATCTACTGGCGTCTTGTGGATATACTGACTGTTTAACCAATCCAGCTTGTCCCAGTCAAACTTTGCACCTGCTTTATTTACACGCTCAAAGCCAAATTCTTTCGCTGCTGTTTCTAAGGTAAATATTTCCTGCGTCGAATCTGGTGGCGACCAACCTAGCAATGTCATGTAATTTACCAAGCCTTCAGCAGTAAATCCCATTTTCTGAAAGTCAGAAATGGAAGTGACACCATCTCGCTTAGAAAGCTTGCGCCCTTCCATGTTCAAAATTAACGGTGTGTGGGAGAACTCTGGGATTTTTGCCCCCAAGGCTTCATACAGTAAAATTTGCTTGGCGGTGTTGGCGATGTGGTCTTCTCCCCGAATAACGTGGGTGATTTGCATATCGATGTCATCCACGACAACCACAAAGTTGTATAAAGGTTGACCGCTAGCCTCTTCTGAGGCACGGGCGATGACCATATCACCACCTAAATCGCTACCTCGCCAAGACATCTTTCCTCTTACTAGGTCATTCCAGACAATTTCTCGCCCATCTTCGATTTTGAACCGAATCACAGAGGAACGACCTTCGGCTTCAAAGGCGGCGCGTTGTTCTGGGGTGAGGTTGCGGTGACGGTTGTCATAGCGGGGGGCTTCACCTCTAGCTTTTTGGGCTTCTCGAAGCGCCTCTAGTTCTTCGGAAGTGGTGTAGCAGCGATAAGCTAATCCTTGCTCTAGCAGTTTTTGTACTGCTTCTTTATAAAGATCCAGGCGTTGGGATTGAAAAAATGGCCCTTCATCCCAGTTCAGCCCTAGCCAGCGCAGTCCTTCAAGAATATTGTCTGTGTATTCAGGACGCGATCGCTCTAAATCTGTATCTTCTATTCGCAGGATAAATTTCCCACCGTGGTGGCGGGCAAATAACCAGTTAAATACAGCCGTTCTAGCTGTACCAATATGTAAATTTCCGGTTGGACTCGGCGCAATACGGACTCTAACAGTCACAGTTAATTCTCTCTTTCGCAAAGCATGATAAATGTAGCTTATATTCAAATCCTGAATTCTGAAGCAATGCCTTTGGGGAATTCAAAATCCAAAATCACCGAAGCTGAATTCAGTGATTCACTACTCATAAATTTAGAACGGGACTGACGGGGCTCGAACCCGCAACTTCCGCCGTGACAGGGCGGTGCTCTAACCAATTGAACTACAGTCCCTTGTTTGGCAACTTTGCTATTATCACTATTTTTTTTCTACTTGTCAAGCGTTTTGGAGTTGAGAATTAGAAATTATTTTTGTCCTGTCTCTCCAAGGTGCGAATTTTTTGTTAAAACCTTGATAATGCAACCTGTGGCTCTGATTCCAAATGCTGCAATATCCGAGATTGTATTTGTTTATACTGCTGCTTTAATAGCTGTCTGCTCAACTGGGCTTGAGAAGTGGGTGGTAGAGTATGACTCTGTTGCACCCAGGTTTTCAACAATTGCCGCTGAGTTGGCTCAATGCGACTGCTGAGAACCTGGGTACAGGAATGTGGTTCTTCCAGAGTAAAGAAAATCAAAGGATAGTGTTCATTTTCAGTCAGGAGACTTACCATTTTAAGATTTTGGGGGTTTTGCATATCTAAGTAGCATGGCAGCCACTTAGGAGCCAATTGCCGATTATAGAGTACTGTCACCCACAACAGCATTGGGTGAGGGGATGTGATGAAGATAAATCGGCTGTAACGAGTAGAAGCCGCATAATTTTTAATTTCTTGTTGAGACAACATCAACCATAGTGCTGTCATCGATCCTTGTGCGGTGTCTAGAAGTTGAGGAAAAACAATTTCTTGAATTGGTTTATTTTGAGGCCATAAAAGTTGCCGACAGCTTTGTTCTATTGCAATTGGTAATACAGAATTTAAAGGACGGCTCAAGATGGAACTAGAGGCTATATTTGTAGGTACGCTAGGACAATTTAATGATTCTAGACTGTTTAATACTTGCAAAATTTGAGCGATATTTTGGGGGCGATCGCTTGCTTTTTTAGCCAGACAAGCCATGATTAAATTATTCAGCTTTTGAGGTATTTTCAGAGTGGGTTTAACTTCTGCGATCGTTTTTGGCTGTTCAAAGTGATGTGCCTTATACCAAGCGCCAAAGTAATCAGTTTCAGGTTGCCAAGGTTTTTTACCTGTGAGCATCTCAAACATCATCACACCCAGACTATAAATATCAGAGCGGCTATCTAATTTTTCTCCATCTAATTGTTCTGGAGAACAGTAGGGTAAAGTGCCATTGAATCCCCTACTTGTACTAGCTGTTGATGCATAATTTAAAAATCTAGCAATCCCAAAATCGAGAATTTTAACTAACTGACCTAATATCGGATCGGGAATAACTAATATATTAGCAGGCTTGATATCTCGATGAACTAATGGACAAATTTTGCCATCAATGTTAATACCTTGATGAGCGCATTGTAAGCCCAAACAAATCTGGCGAGAGAGAGTCAAAAATATATGTAGAGGCAGCGGAATTAAATCTTTTAAACTCTTGCCAGATAGATATTCCATGACATAATATGGTTTTCCTTTCTCATTCACACCATAATCATAGGCCCGCACTATATGTATAGTTTTTTGACTCAAAGCTGCACTCATTAAAGCTTCACGAGCAAAGTCTTGTTGCATCTTGCTATCGACAACAGTTTTAGTCAAAAACTTGACAGCAACCGGTATGCCTCCTAGCAAAATATCATTGGCTAAAAAAACTTCACCCATACCACCACTACCAATTAATTGCTTAAGTTGATAACGATTGGCAAGCAAGCCCGTAGTACTTGGAGATGTAAATGGGCTTTGATTCACTTTATTCACCTCTGCTGTTGAGTCTATTTAAAGTTAGTAATACACACATAAGAATATGATTAGACAATTGTAGCAAGCATAGCAAGAATTGTAATCGCAAATTTTCAAGGACGGGATAGAACTTTTAAAAAAATCTCCAAAAATTTAACCATCCAATTTTTTAAACCTTCTTTCTCAGTTTTTTCATGTGCAGTTAACTTGCGTAAGATGTCTAACTTCAACTTTTCATATTCTATTTTCAAAATATTTTTGGCTTGATTAGGCAAAATTAATTCATTTGCCTGTTGACTTATATTTAACCAATCTACAAGTTGCTGCCGCTGGTTAGCCGTAAGGTTTAAAGTTGTTACATGAGAACAACGTGTTGGCTCTTCTAGAGGAAAAAATAGTAAATGATAGTAGCCTACTTCTGCTAAACTACGTGCTATATTTTGACCTTTGTTATCTTTCAAATCCAGAAAATAAGGTAGCCATTTAGTCATAGAAGGTTGGGCATCGTATAGTACTGTTACCCACAATAGCATCGGGTATACATTCATTTGACTAATAAATTCAGTACCATGTATGTTATCCAAAAACTTTGTAATATCTTGTTTTGGTAACATTGCCCAAAAAGTTGGTATTGGTCTTTGAAGAGTATGTAGTAAATGCGGAAACCCAATTGGCGCAATTGGTTTATTCTTCGGCCAACTTTTCTGCAAGCACTCTTTTTCTGATAGTAAAGTTGCAGGTACTAATTGAACCGGAAATGAGACTTTGATTATGTCAGTACTATTGCTAGGAATAGCATTATTAAGCTGAAGATAAACTTTTCCTAAACCTTCTAATATTTGGCTGATATTTTGAGGGCGATCGCTTACTTCTTTTGCTAAACAACTCATCAATATCTTTTCTAATATTTCCGGTATTTTGACTTGCGGATTTACTTCTGTAACTGTCGGTGGCATTTGAAAGCGATGGGCTTGATACCAAGTCCCAAAGGAGTTACTTTTTGTTTGAAATGGATGTTTCCCTGTCAGCATTTCAAACATTAATACTCCCAAACTATAAATATCAGAGCGCACATCAAGCAGTTTGCGCCCTTCCATGTGTTCTGGAGAACAATAAGGTAAACTGCCAATAAAAGAATCTGTGAGAGTCATCCCACTTCGCTCTGTGAGAAATTTAGCAATACCAAAATCTAGTATTTTAACAATTTCTCCTTGTTTACTATCTTCAGCAAGAAATATATTTTCTGGTTTAATATCCCTGTGGACAATAGGATAAATTTCTCCTTTCAGGCTGATGCCTTGGTGGGCACATTGTAAACCTAAACAAATTTGATTACAAATATCTAAAAACTTCGAGATTGTTAAGGGCTGAATTTTCAGAATTTGTTTGAGATTTTTTCCTTGAAGATATTCCATTACATAAAATGGAGTTTTATCTTCAGTAACGCCATAACTTAAGATGCGAACAATATGTTTACTTTTGCGACCCAATTGAGCGCCAATAAAAATCTCTCTGGCAAAGCGTTGAGACATTTGTTGGTTCGCTAAACTAAGTGATAATATTTTGACTGCGATAGACATACCACCTTTAGCAGTATCTTCCGCTAGATAAACTCTACCCATCCCCCCTTTGCCAATCAAATCTCTGATTAGATAGCGATTGTTTAAAAATTGTCCAATATAATCGTCTAATTCTGCTTTTTGCCCTACCATACTCTCAATTTTATTTTCTGGCATAAAAATCATTTATGAAAAATGTTATTGGCAAAATACTTTAATTAAGTCTAGCTAATTATTAAATTGAAATCTAAAAAATATCCAAGTTTTGAAAAAATTAATTATATGCTGTAAATATGCTTAACTCTCTGCAAATCTCCTAAACATTGTGTAACATATTTATTAAGGATTACGGTTGAGAAATAACACGTAAACTACAAGCAGGGTAGATAAAGCTATCTAGTAGATTCCGTGGATACACAGAAATAACCAGAAAAAAGAATAGCAGTATTATATCTGTGCGGTTAAAGGTTAAGATTTGGGAATAAACGGCGTAATAATCTCATTAGCGGAGTTTCAATTTTAATTTTAAAGGCTAGTATTTGGGTGCGTTGTAGGGAGTTAAAATTGTTATCACTGATGAGAATTAATGATTGCTGACCATCGGGTAATTTAGGGCCAAGAGTTAAGCCTTCAATGTTGTCTAGTAGTACATCTAGGGTTCTTAAATCTAACAGCAGTTTTTTCTGAACTGGTTTAATATTTTTGGAATCAACTGCTAAAAGGCTATCAATATTATGAATATCATCGGCTTCTTCTAAAGAAACTTGAAACAGGGAAATAGCAAATCCTAAACCAGTAAAAGACCTTTCTAAACTTAGGAATTGTCCTTGATTATCTAGAGCCAGTAAATCGGGTAATCCACTCGCAAATTTGCCAATCAGATTCAAAAATGGTGCAACTGCTTCAGTTTGGTAAAGAAATTCTTTTTCTGGCTGGTTGTTGAGTAAGTTGTATTGCAAAATCCGAGAGGGACTACCAATATTAGGTTTAGCTGCGACACCATCTTGAATTAGAGCATTTTCGGTAGCAGTGAATAGATGCTTTTTATCGGGTGTGATGGTGAGGCTTTCAAAAGCCAAATTGTTACGAATACCTTTTTGACCATTCTTATTTGGCAAAAATTTGTTTGGGATGGGGAGTGTTACAATTTCTTTGCCAGAAGATAGTGAAAACTCTTTAATAAAAGGATTAATTAATTTTACAGCATCACCTTCAGAAGAAATAAATACAGTTTCTTTATTACTTAAGGCAATACCTTCTGTATCAGTTTCACCAGGGCTAAATGTTTGACCATTCTCATTTAGTAATGCGGTAACGCTGACTGGGGTAATTCCACCTTTTTGTAGAACCCCTTTGCTCAAGTCGATTTTCAAGGTGTAGAAACGAGCGGCAGCTTTTTGTCCACGGTCATCGGAAATAGCATAATAAAGGTTGTTTTTGGCATTATATGTAATTCCAGATAAACCTCCAATCTCCGTTTTTTCAAAGATTGAACCTTTGGGTAAGGTGGCTTCCCCAATAAATTCTATGCTACTGACTTCAACAGCATTTGACGCTAAGTTTGTGAATATAAGGCTAAGAATTATAATTGGGAGCAAAAAGTAAATAATTCGTGGGAATACAAAAATTTTTTGAATTAGCTGCATAGATTTTTTTGTTAAACAAATATGCGTTATGAACCAATATGGTTCAGTTAAGGGTTGTTGGTGTAGATAATTGGTCTTTTAAGACGCGATAAATCGCGTCTCTACATGATGGTTTGTATTGACGTTATAAATACCCAGTTGTGCGTCTCTATAAATAATACCAACGAAGAAACAATGTTAAATTACAAATATAAGCCTGATAAGCTTTATCAAATCAGGCTTTAATTAATTTTTAATTTGAAAAGCTTTAGAAAATAGGAAATTACTTAAGCTAGTCGCAAACCATATTCATCTTGGAAAAAATTGACAAGCCAATCTTTCACTTGATGAGTAGCACGACAGTCATCTTCATTGTAGCGTTGGATAATTTCTAGTAAGCTGCGATCGCCTGTTTCTAACCATTGATCGTACCAGTAAATACACTTGGCACCACTGGCTTCTTTATCACGCCACTCAAATCCTATCCAACGAGCGATCGCTTTCAAGGCATAGCTTTCTATTGGCAATGCTACACTTTGGGTTAATTGCTCATACACATCCACAAATCGATTCAGTACAGGACGCACTAAGGAGTGTGGAGTGCCGTAAAGTTTTGCCAACCGTTTGACTGTATCAAACTCGTAGACACAAAAATGATAAATTGGCGCTTCAGGATATTGCCAAACCAAATCCAAAAATTGCTGCCAAACTAATTCTTCGTCTTCTGGTTTGTCTGCTAAAAAGGAATAAAATTGTTCTGTATTAGCTTGTCTATTAACGACCAAAACCCCTAAGAGATAATCTAAATCTAAGTCTGGCTGGGCCTCAATATCAAAATAAAGCTCTATAGGTGCTGTAAATGTAATATCTTCTGTCGGTAGCGGGTAGGGTAAGATTAGGGGTCGTTTTTCTAGTGCAGATTGAGCTTGCACTACTAACTTGGGTGCTACTTCGCTGTCAAAACCAAGTAGATTTTCTAAGCTGCTGGGACTGGTATTAGCAAGAGATTCCAGTGTGGTAATGGCTAAAGCTTGGAGTTGAGTGTAGCGAATGGGTGTTACACCTGGTAACAATGAGAGATGTTTTTCAGATTGAGCGATCGCATAACATTCACTATACCAATGGCAAAAATTGCACTTTTGGCGAGAAATAAACACCTCTGGCGGATTTGGTAACTCTAAAACTTGAATAAACTCCTCTAGAATCTGCTGCATCCGTGGCATCCATTTAAATAGATCCACTGCATAATTTGTATTTTTACTTCGCAATATGAGTGAAGCTGTTCCAGGTGCAACTCCCTGCACTGATGCCAGCACTTGGGCATGAAATGCCGCGACAACCTGATATTCTTGCTTAGGGCGCTTACCCAGTTCAATATTCGCTGGGACGTAGATCCAATCTCCAAAATTTGATTGTCCCGCTTGTTTCACGAGTAAATCTGGACGACTTAGCAGGGTATCTGCTTCAGAATAAGTTGCTGACAGCACTCCTTTATAGATGTACTCAACCCCACGCTGCATCAATTCTAAAGTTGCCTTCTCTGCCCTTTCCCAGTTTCCATAAGAATAATCTGGTTGGTGATAAGTCACCTTTGTCAAAATACTCAACTGATGAGCGATTTTGTCCTGTTGCAGTTTCCTTAGCAACTCATTGGGGGCATCGCGCTGACTTTTGTCACCGCGGATATCTAGAAAAGGTCGGCGTTTACAGCGTTGGTATTGCAGTAGGAGTTCAGCATTAATTAGCATCCTTTTAAGTTAACAAGATTTAGCACAATCTGGGAGTAACTCAGACAATTAATAATGGAGTGGGAGATGAGGGAGATGAGAAACTAATGCTAATCCAAAATCTAAAATCTAAAATCCAAAATTGATATGACTAGTACTTCTGTTGCACAAACCAGGTTGCATAGCCATCGAGAACAATTTCCGGCTTTAGCGAATAAAACTTATTTCAATTATGGGGGACAAGGGCCGATGCCCCAAAGGGCAATGGATACTATGGCCCAAACTCAAGCTTATGTTCAGCAAATAGGCCCCTTCGGCAATGAGGCATATAGCTGGATAGCACCTCAGACTCAAGCTGCTAGAGTTGCGATCGCTTCTGAGTTCCATGCACCATCTGAAACAATTACTCTCACCCAAAATGTCACCATTGGCTGCAATATCGCCATGTGGGGTATTGAATGGCGGGCTGGCGACCATCTGCTACTCTCTGACTGCGAACATCCAGGTGTAATTGCCACATCCCAAGAAATCGCACGTAGATTCGCAGTAGAAGTTACCACCTGTCCTCTAAAAGCAACTTTAAATGAGGGCGATCCCATAAAAGTCATTGCCCAGCACTTACGCCCCAATACCCGTCTTGTAATATTAAGTCATGTTTTCTGGAATACTGGTCAAGTTTTACCTCTGGACAAAATTGCCGAAGTATGTAGAAATAATCATTCTGCACTATTAATAGATGCTGCCCAATCTGCTGGTTTATTGCCTTTAAACTTGACTGAATTGGGAGTAGATTTTTATGCTTTCACTGGTCACAAATGGTTATGTGGCCCTGCGGGTGCTGGTGGTTTGTATGTCCGCCCAGAAGCACGAGAAAGCCTGAAACCTACGTTTATTGGCTTGAGTGGTATTGTTGTGGATAGTCAATCTCAGCCTGTAGATTGGCTGCCAGACGGGCGACGATACGAAGTGTCTACATTATCTTATCCGTTGTATCTTGGGTTAAAGGAAGCGATCGCAATTCATCAGCAATGGGGAACCTCACAAGAACGTTACGAGCAAATCTGCCATAACAGCGAGTACCTCTGGCGACAATTGACGGCGTTACCCGATATTAAATGTTTGCGAACTTCCCCACCCGAAAGCGGTATAGTCTCCTTTCAACTTGCAAATAATCAGCCTCAAGCTCATTTGAAGCTGGTGCAATTTTTAAACTCACAAAGGATATTAACTCGGACAATTGCCGATCCTAGCTGTATACGCGCCAGTGTTCATTACTTTACTTTAGAATCGGAAATTGACCTATTGGTTGAGGCGATTCAAAATTTTGACAAACAAAATTAATTAAAAGTTTAGGAGTTGTAAGTTATAAGTCTGGAAATTATGATTTTAACTCCTAACTCCTAACTCCTAACATAAAAATGGAACGTCCAATCTTATACATAGCCATAACTAACCACGGCTTTGGTCATGCTACCCGCACGGCTTCTGTAGCTGCAACCATTCAAAAATTATGTCCAGAGGTTCTGCTAATTCTGGCGAGTACTGCCCCACGCTGGTTGCTAGAGTGCTACATACAAGGTGATTTTATTTATCGTCCCCGTGCATTTGATTTGGGTGTGGTGCAAACGGATAGTTTGACAATGGATAAAGTAGCGACTTTAGAAAAATTGCTCGATATTAAGAAGCATCAAAATTCGCTGATTGCCTCAGAAGTAAATTTCATCCGCCAAAATCGCGTTAATCTCATTTTGGCAGATATTCCCTTCCTTGCTCCTGGGTTTGCCAAAGCTGCAAATATTCCCTGCTGGATGATGAGTAACTTTGGCTGGGACTTGATCTACCGGGATTGGGGAGGCGAATTTACCGCAGTTGCAGATTGGATTAGTGATTGGTATTCAAAGTGCGATCGCCTGTTTCGTCTCCCTTTCCATGAACCAATGCCAGCTTTTAATAATATCACAGATGTCGGCTTAACAGGCGGTTACCCTCGTTACTCTGCTGATGATTTACGTTCTCTTTGGGGGATAACTGCACCAGTCGAAAAAACTATTTTGTTGACCTTTGGCGGCTTGGGTTTACAGCAAATCCCTTATCATAACTTGGGGGAATTTCCAGATTGGCAATTTATCGTATTCGATCAATCTGCACCTGATTTACCTAATTTAGTGAAAATTAGCAATCGCAAATACCGCCCTGTAGATTTTATGCCTCTTTGTGCGCGAGTTGTCTCTAAACCTGGGTACAGTACTTTTTCTGAAGCCACAATACTAGGAGTACCAATTGTCACCATACCGCGCGAAGACTTTGCCGAAGCAACTTTTATCGTAGAAGGTATAACTAATTACAACCAGCATCAAATCATCACCCCATCTGAGTTTTTTCAAGGGACTTGGAATTTTCTCCATGAGTTACCCCAACTAGCAAAGCAATCTCAACCAATTGCTAAGGATGGTAATGAAGCGATCGCTAAAGCTGTGATCAATTATTTACAGACAAAATAAAGTTATTCAAAGTAACATCAATGTAATCATACGATCTCTAACCATAGATAAATAAATCTACGTCTCAAGAATACAATTTACAGATGTTAGCTGACTTCAGAAAGATTTATAATAACCGTACTCAATCTAGTGATCAACCAAGGGCAAACCAACAACCAAATTAAGTAGATTGAACTGCTAACTAGCTTTTACTGTCATCAATAATTACTGTGTGAAATGACTCACTACCAAAAGTTACTAAAAATTTCCACAACTGGCAAATCTTTTTATAACATCACTGCAAAAATTGCAGCCGCAGTTGCAGAATCGGGAGTTGAAACTGGTCTTTGTACTTTATTTTTACGCCATACTTCAGCCAGTTTAGTTATCCAAGAAAATGCCGATCCTGATGTTCTTGTGGATCTAGCTAATTTTATGGCGAAACTCGTCCCAGAAGCAGGCAAATACATTCACGATGCAGAAGGCCCCGATGATATGCCAGCACATATCCGTACTGCACTTACCCATACTTCTGAACATATCCCCATTAATCGTGGTCATTTGGTACTAGGAACTTGGCAGGGAATTTATATTTGGGAACACCGCCAGCGTAGTCATTCTAGAGAATTGGTGATTCACATTTCTGGATAGCCAATTTCCAAGTTTTATTTAAGAATTAGATAGAGTTTAAATACTCTGGTTATACTGCCTAAGTTTTGGGTATAATCTCCTTAACTCGTGGTGATATGCATTAAATAAATTTTGCCGCGATACCTTTATTATAAAAATTATTGATACAAAAGTAACCAGACACATACTAAATAATTCGTGTATATTTGTAAATTCAAAAGTTAAGTTTATTTGTGATTATTAAATAATCTACTTATGCCGATATACACTAATATTTAGTGTAAGCTGTGTGCGCTATTTCTATGAAGCAAAAACTGATACAAACTCATAATTTTCAATTTATTGATGAAATACTTGCCCAGCAGTCTGTTAACTTATTGTCACTTAGTCCCGAAAAGACATTAATTACCAGTTTTGCAGAATTGGGAAATTTCATTACTGAAGAAAACACTGGTATTAAAATTATCATAACCCTCCAGGAAACTCTCGAAAGTATCGTTCGTACTCAATTGGAAAACTTCCCAGAAAATATCTTCTGGGATTTTGATTTTCTTGTAAGTAGTATGCTTAGACAGGCTTTAACCGCAGATGAAGGCGCTGTTCAATTCTTAAAAACCTTTGGTGCAAAGATGGTTTCTTTGACGGAGATGTTCGGAAATAAAACGGAAATGCGCTTCCGTTATGTTCATGATTTTATATATGGATTTGAGTGGGCAAGATGGGTACAAAAAGAGCCACAGAATCGCGCACATATAGAGCCTTTTAGTCTAATTTTTTTTGATTATTTGCTCGTCAAAGGTAAGGAACTTTTACAACGGATTAATCATGGTCAAGTCGTATCTTATAAACTTTGTGATACAGGCTACCGTAACCCCTTCACCTTTTCTCGTGAACCAAAAGATGAATACCGTCTGTTAACTTATCTTGCTGAAGAACAACTTATTCCAGTAGCAGTATGGAACTGGAATGCTAGCCCTGTGTGGAACAAACCTTTCCAAGAAATGCGCCAGCAATTAGCATTAAAATTAAATATTCAACCACAGAGACACTGATGAGCAATTAAAAATTGCTGAAGAAAATAATTATGAAAATTGCTGATTTAATTACTTGGTTTGAAGCATGGGCAAATCCCGCTTGGTGTGAAAGTTGGGATAATTGTGGTTGGCAAATTGAACCAGGAGTTTTACCAGAAAAAGCACGGGTTTTAGTGTGTTTGACACCAACTTTGGCGGTAATGCAGGAAGCGATCGCAGAAAATGCTAATCTGATATTCGCCCATCATCCATTAATTTTTAATCCTCTCAAATCTTTACGCACTGGTGAAGCGATCGCAGAAATGGTACGGTTAGCTTTTACCCACAATATTGGTATTTACACTGCTCACACGAATTTTGACCAAGTGCAAGACGGGACTGCTGACGTTTTAGCTCAGATTTTAGAACTCAAAGAAGTTACTCCCATAGAACCTACACAAGGAGGATTAGGATATGGTCGTGTTGGTTCGCTAGAGCCATTTCTGACATTACAGGAATTACTCGCCACCATTCAAACCCGACTTTCTCCCCCTAATTTAATTTTTTCCCCAACTGCTGATTTACGGCAAACAATTTCACGAGTTGCTGTTTTGGGTGGTTCAGGGGCTAGTTACATTTCAGCCGTTGCCAAAACTGGCGCTCAAGCTTATCTGACTTCTGACTGCAAATTTCATCAGTTTCAAGAAAGCCGCGATTGCAATCTTATTTTAATCGATGCTGGACATTACGCTACCGAACGTCCGGCTTGCGATCGCTTAGTGCAAAAATTCCAGTCCTTAAATCTAGATTGGGTGCAATTAAGTCACAAAGATGAAGATTTCCGCCAGTTTCTTGCTTGATTGCTGATTATTAAATATTCTGCCTTAAAACTCTATCTCTGTTATCGAAAATTTGGGTTTAAAATCCCGTGCTTCTAGGGTGGCTTTATGCAAATCGTCTCCGTATATCAATGTACTGAGCATCCAAAACTTATACTATTCACTGTGATATGAATCACTGTTTGCCTGTAATATTAATCACACAGTATTAATGTTCTATATCAATTAGCAAGCGAGAGAAATGTTCCACACTTGACATAATAAATTGTTTACTCTGCCCTAATCAAGATGATTCGCACACTCATTGAATCTGCTTTTGAAACTGGATATCTTAGTGTTGAATCTGAGGGTTTACTCCAGCAAGTGCTATCCACCAAATGCTATCAGTCAGAGGATTTGCCTTTTCTCGCATCCCTATACAATGCAGTTCGCGCAGGTCAAATTAAACGAGAAGCGTCCTCGTCGAACGTGCTTATGGAATTTCCTTTATCGGTTGAAGGGGGTAGGAGGCAGGATGAGCAAACTCCGAGAGGATTTGACCCTGGATGATTGTGGTATCTCCTAGCCTGTCTACGACACGCTGCACGAACAGCAAGAACCGCCTCTGTTGATAAATCTTGCTGACACCCCCACAAAAGAAGCAGAAGAGAATCAATCTTCTCAGGGTATTTACCCTCTGCCCCTTATCTCTTTTGTCTATCTGCCTTTTCCCCAAACTCCGTTGCCTTTTTCTTAGTTATAATCAGGCAAAAATCTTAAAAATTCAAAACTCTTTGGGTGTTCTTGTAGAAAACCATCAAGGTCAGCAAGAGAATGAGTTAAGATCACATACAAGTGGGTAAAAGTAAAAGCAAGTCCCCGGACTTCCCAGTAATGCCAATGATTAAAAGTAGGCAAATTAAACAACCGCAATCAACGATTGTTTTGGAGTATTCTTTATTACACAATGGTAAGAATGACTCACTAAAAAATATAAACCTGGTTAGGACAGGTACCGAATTTTTGACTTCTTCGATGAAGCAGATATTCCCTAGAATGAGCCTGAGGGAGACTTAGTTCATTGTGAGAGCAAACACTGATTCATTACCAAACATTTCCCGATATTTTGACAACTAGAAGCAAGTCTTGGGATTGGATGATGAAGCGTACTTGTTCTCAAGAGTGAAATTAACCTCTTAAAGGTGTAATGTAATGGGGTAGAACCCAGATTTTGACAGGTTTAACTACGTTGTTTAAAAAGGCAGAAACAATACATGCTACACCGCAAGATTTATCAACTGTGTTGCGATGGGCGCGAGGTATGTGTTTTCTTGCGGGACCAGCAACGCTGGATTGAACGCGCCCGCATCATAGACATAGAGGGAGATTTAGTTACCCTACGCTATGAAACAGAAGAAGAGGACGAAGTTTGTTCTTGGGAAGAAATGGTTCGCCTTGAGAGCATTGGTGCTGTAACGCAAAAATTGGCTTCAGTACCGCGCGGGAATGTGGAACCTCTGATGACTGAAGATTGTCCCGAAGCAGAGCGCATCCACAACCGTTACACTGACTCGAATCCAGAATAAATAACCAGTGCTGAGTGCTGAGTGCTGAGTTAAAAAATCCTAACTCAGTGTTGAGCATTCAGGACTCAGGATTAGATAAACTTTCAAAGGCAGGACAGTAACCTTCGAGAGTTACTTTGAAGTTATACAATGGGGAAGCTGGATTCCAACACCGCTGCCCCCTTTGATGTCGGCAAGTACCACAACAGTCTACATCTGTCCATGTATAGCGATCGCTATTTTGATTTAGGAGTTCTCGTTGAGACAATCCCCTTAACACTAGTTCTTCCCCTTGCCAACGAGCTTCGATTAAACCAGTGTCGGCAAATTGCCGCCAACGCGGATCAGCAGTAATCACATTGGGTAGGGTGATTGTGATTACTGTTCCCAACTCTGTCAATTCCCCTTCATAGTTAGTCTCTGGTGCTGCCGGTTGTAAAAATGTATCGCCGATAGGCAGTTCTACTAAGGTGTTAGCTGCTGGGGAATGTACATGGTAGCGGTTTTGCAACTCCTCTAAGCTAGTCAAGTCTGCCAAGTAGGCAGGAGAACCGTGGACAAAAATGACGTGCTGTGGTCGCAAGTTATGAATTAGCTGCGTAGTACCAGGGCCGTCACTATGTTGAGCCAATAAATAGGTTTCAAGACTGGTAGGTGCTAAATATTCTTTGTTAACTTTTATATCAATTTTTTCTGGTAGCAGGATTAGCCAGGGGCCGGTGTCTAGTCGGCAATGTTCACCTAAATCAGATGTCGAGTCGGTGAGGACAATACAAGGTGACTTGCCCACATTGGAACGATGTTCTGGTTGCAAACGACGCACGCGGGGACGTACCCGTTCATCCCAAAATAAGGGTTGATGGCGGGCGAAATTCTGTACTGATGGGGGGAGGTGGGGTAGTAGTTCTAGGTAGGCATCACACCCAGTGGCAACAGCACCATCTACCCAAATATCTAAATCTCGCCCGGTGAAGTGGTGATGCGATCGCAAGAGCATTAATAATTCTTGACCCAATCCTAAAGCCGGAGTGGGAAGAATCACAGAACAATGGTCAGCGATCGCTCGATTAATTCGCTCGGCTAGTTGATTTTCTTGGTTGCGGCGGTGAGGATGACGGGATGTGCCATAACTACCTTCAATGATTAGCACATCCAAATCTAAGCCCCGCAGTTCCTCTAAACGCAAACCTTCTACCAACCGGGAGTTCGATAAGAAAAAGTCACCTGTATACAGTAGCTTGTATGTACGCTGCTGGGTAGTGTAGGTAAGGAGAATTGCCACTGCCCCTGGTAAATGCCCTGCGGGAAATAATTCTGCGACCAAACCATCTTGGAGTTCCACAGGCGATCGCAACGGCAGCGCATGACAAAATTTGGAAATTTTCTCAGGATCTTCGTCTACCCAATTCAGCGGCAGCAACTTGCTAGTCACCTCACTACCATAAATAGGTAACTTGGGAAAAGCTTTATGCAGTGCCAGCATGCCTTTAGAGTGATCTGGATGGGCGTGACTAATCAAAACTAAATCTGCTGGTAAGGGCAAACTAGCTCCAACTACCGACTTAGTAAGACCCTTAGCCAGCAATGAAATATCCTCCAAACCGCAGTCCAATAGAATGCGGTGTGGGCCCATCTTCACCAATAAACACACGCCCTCATTGTCATGCTGGACACTATAGGGCAAACATTCTAATTCACTACCCGCTTCCACAGCATCTACGCGAGAGGATGCCGACAGATTATCCCTCATGCTCTCCTCCCCTCAAACCTCATCATCATGGACATATCCCAAAAGCCAAAAGTTACACAAATTTTGGTTTTGTGACTTAGGGGTAAGTTTTATCGTGCGCCCCTACACCCTGAAAACACAGATTTTTGATTGGGGAGGACGCTTCCACCGAACCCGCACTGGTTCGGAAAGGTGGGCTAACGAGAAGCTATCAAACTAGAAACCAAAGGAGTTTGCCTCTTGTTTCTTTTCCCTTTGCAAGTTTCGGAGCTATCTTAGCCAACTCATCCTCTGGGAAGTCGATTAAGCGTCTACAGACTTATCTCAATGTGCGGAGCCATTGCCGTGATAATTATCCGAATCATAGAATCCATTTTTCGTGCCAAAAAACAAGCACGAAAGCGTAAATATAACTGTTAATCCAGCTAGAATCAGCTTTACATCCATTTGTTTGCTGCCCTTTACTCAAAGACTTTCCTATATTAATTTAGTGCTTCCGCAATCAAACGGAATCACTAGAAAATCTTTACTATGCTTATATGGATTGGGCAATAGGTAAATTTACCGCAATCAGTCAGATTGTAGAACCTTTCGGTTCACCTGTCCATCAATACTAGGAATGATACTCGCTTCGCTCGAATTAAAAATTAAAAATTCCATTAATTGTTTTGTTACTGCTTTCGGCGTACACAGCTAACTCCGTCAGCCACTACCCTGCTTACATTTCGTAGCGAAGTAGTCGAATGTCATCACTGTCGGTGCAGCCCGCATGAATGCCTGACTCGTGGTGTCGGTGTTTTGAGCATAAACACCCTGCGGTGCAAGCAGTGATCCCAATAGGTTGTAGTAATAACATTTACCTGCATACACGCTCCCATATCGTAAATGATGTATTACCCCGCGATCGCTTGCTCTGTTGTAAAAATCCTCATCTAGAAATTGCCCAATCAAAAAGCACAAAGCGTGTTATTACCAAATATATAGTTAAATATTTATTATTTATTTTTTCTAGCAACTCTAGTAATGAGGCTCGAATACTTGCTAATGTTGCGCTAACGTAATTCGTAATTTGGCATTGCTTATTTTTGCCTTGCTCTCTATTTGGATTTTAATTGCTCTAGACTCGACCTTAACGCACCTTTATCGGATCATGAAGAATGATTAAGAAAAACGAGTATAGACAAACATGATAAAAATGCTAGCCGACAACTTGATTGGAATTGAGACAAGATTACAAATTAATTGGGTTTGGCTAAATGCTAGTTTACAGTTCGCTGGTTGGGGACTTTTTTCACTTTTACTAGCTGAGGTTTTGAGAGACATATATCATGCTTTGTGTCATAAAGTCAATTGGCTTGCTAAATGGCATAACAAGCACCATAGCGCCTACCGCCGCGATTTATCGATAGTTTCTCTGAAAATTTATCAAGAATCCCAGCTATATCACGACATTTTAGAGTCGAGTCTACTGCTTGTGGTATTGCTGGTAATTGCTTTAATTATCCAGCAGATGGGGTTATGGTTGGGAGTTGCTTATGCTTGCACCTTCTTGTATGGTGCGTCTGTGCGGTATTTTCAAGGAAAAATTGATACAGACTATAACCATCTACCCGGCCCTTTAGAGACAATACCATCTATTTGGTGGGTGAATCGGTCTTACCATTGGCGGCATCATTTTGATGATGTCAACGCTTATTACAGTGGTGTCTTTCCCTTAGTAGATAAAATTCTGGGTACAGGATTGTCTCTCAAGGGGAAAACCATCGCTTTAACCGGAGCATCAGGAGCATTGGGACAAGCATTAGCGGCTGAACTTGTCAAAAATAATGCTAAAGTCGTGGCATTAACAACTAATCCAGAAAAATTAGGAGAGCAAGTTGGAGTGAAAGTAGTTCCCTGGCAGTTGGGAAATGAAGCCGATTTGAGGAATACCTTAGAGAAAGTAGATATTTTAATTATCAATCACGGAATCAATGTTTACACCAGCCGCACACCGGAGGCTATTAACTCCTCTTATGAGGTGAATACCTTTTCGGCATTGCGGTTGATGGATATATTTTCGACAACTGTCACAGGCCCACAAGCAAAAGCAACGAAGGAAATTTGGGTAAACACTTCTGAAGCTGAGGTTTCTCCAGCCTTGAGTCCGCTTTATGAACTCAGCAAGCGATCGCTAGGGGATATTATTACCCTCAAGCGTTTGGATGGGGATTGTGTAATTCGCAAGTTAATTCTTGGCCCGTTTAAGAGTCAACTCAATCCTTATGGAGTGATGTCTGCACAGCAAGTTGCTCGTGCGATCTTATTTTTGGCACGGCGCGATTTCCGAAATATTATTGTGGCAATAAATCCTCTCACCTATCTGCTGTTTCCCTTAAAGGAAACTAGTACGTCGCTATACTATCGACTTTTTAGCCGGACAGCGAAAAGTGAACCTGACTTAAGCAAACAATAGCCACAACACATACAAAGCACTTGATTAACATTTTTAGCTTTCCACAGTGCCCCAATTGATGATATTTACCCACCTCTCACTTTTTATCAAAACAGAATTCAGGAGTCAGGAGCCAGAATGGGCTAAACCTTAGCTATCCGCTAACAGAATGAATTTTGATAGCGCAGCGCAAAGCCTTCTCTACGAGACGCTGCGCGAACGCTTAGAGCGAGTATTTTCGAGTCGCGTCTTGATTCTGACTCCTGAATTCTTCTTCAATGCGATAATTCCCAAGGGGGACACGCTCCTCACTGGTTAGTCAAAGGGGGATAGATGACACTCAAGCGATTGGTTTTATTTTTTGTACTGACGCCGATAGCAGTTCTGTTGGCAGTTTCGGCTTTATTCGGTAGTTGGCAAGAACCTCAATTTCAAAGTCGCCTGGAATTATACCAAACCAATATTGCTTTACAAGCCCAAGCTTGGCAATCAGAAGATAGCAACGATGACAATCTCCAGGCGATTCGGGAAGCAATACTTGGTGAGCAACCCCTGGAGAATGCTGCAAAGCAGTATCAGGAGGCGCGTCAATCAGTTCAAGCTAATTTAGACAAAGTTAATAATCAACTTGCAGAATTACGCTCTCAAGCTGAAATAACTCCCACACCTCCGAAACCTCTACCGGAGGTTCCTCCCCCGACTAAAACCTCTAGACAGGGAAAGCAATCGTTACAGCAATCCCTCAAGCAATTACAAAAATTACTCGCTGAATTAGATTTACGCCTGGGAATTTTACAAGCACAGCAAGGACAAACGGATACAGCCTCCAAGACTTGGAGCGAATTACAACAACGCTCAGATATCAATCCAGAATTTGGACAAACTGCTGCTGTATTAAGTGGACTGTGGAGCAATCCTCCTCGCCTCCTCCCAAATGCTCAAGAACCGATTCAGAGGAATTTAGAAGGTTGGTTTCGCTCTACTGCTTTGGTTAAGTTATACCAACTCCAGCAACGACAAGATGCTTTATCAGCAGTAAAAGCTGCACAACAAGAATCATCGGCTCAAGCTGTGTTGAAATTGGCGGTTATTGGCACTATTCCCACCTTGGCAGCTTTAATTGGTTTAATACTGCTGATTTTGTTATTTGCTCAACGCTTGTTGAAAGGAAAAGCCTCGTTATTAGCTCAAAATGCTGATATCCCTTGGTCAACGCCTTGGGATGGTGAAACAGTTTTGCAGGTTTTTATCATCGGCTTTTTCTTCATGGGGCAAATTTTTGTACCCTTGGTAATCTCGGTGCTACCTATCCCGCGTCCGATTGTGGATGTGCGACTTCAGGCGTTTTCGGTCTTGGTTAGTTACCTATTAGTGGCCTTAGGTGCGCTGTTAGTGCTGTATTTTTCTCTCAAGCGCTTTTTTCCATTACCAGAATTCTGGTTTCGCTTCCGTTTCCAAGATAATTGGTTTTGGTGGGGACTGGGAGGCTATTGCACGGCTTTACCTATAGTTGTGGTGGTATCTTTGATTAATCAACAGCTATGGCAAGGACAGGGTGGTAGTAATCCCTTGTTGCAACTAGCCCTAGAAAGCCAAGACGGTGTAGCACTTGGCATATTTTTCTCCACAGCCGCGATCGCAGCGCCATTTTTTGAAGAAATTCTGTTTCGTGGCTTTTTGTTACCCTCTCTGACTCGTTACTTACCTGTGTGGGGAGCGATTCTGATCAGTAGTTTGTTGTTTGCGATCGCTCACCTCAGCTTGTCAGAAATTCTGCCACTGACGGCATTAGGGATTGTCTTGGGAGTAGTTTACACGCGATCGCGTAACCTCCTCGCTCCCATGCTTCTCCATAGTCTCTGGAATAGTGGTACACTATTAAGCTTATTTGTTTTAGGTAGTAATTAGTACTAAGATAATACTGTTGCTCAAAACCTAAATATTTGCTTTTATCTCCATAAGTAGAGACAATTAACTAGTTGCAATTGGTTCAGGTATAAATACTGCCTGAAAACCAAATTGAGATCGTGGCAAAAGCAAATCAAAGAATGCTATTAACATAGGCAACAAACTATCTAGTTAAGCATTTATTCTCATTCGGATGATTTTATCCATTTTCGAGATGTTAATTGTCTTCCCGAACCATTTTTAGCTGTCATAAATTGGATTGCAATTCCGTTTTGCGCTCGTTGAAGTGGAGATCGGGAACTAAAAAGGGGTTAGAAAGAAGTGGAAGATGCCTCTTGCGCTTCTAGATTTTTACTAGCCACACAGTTGGGTTTTTCATTGGTGCGATGGCATTTCACACCCGCTAGCGATGTCTACGACGGGCTACGCCTACGCCAAAAAAATCCGGAAACAATACTGATGGACTTGTAAAAAGTTGTGATGTAGTAGCTTTTGCTGATTACTGAGGTTCATTGTTCTCAAGATCAATGTCTTACCTAAAAATCTGCAAAACTGCTGCACCAGAGTTGCGATCGTGATGAAGGAACGCCAAATTTTCATTAGCGTTCCCTCTGAAATAAAAACACGCTGATTTTGGTTATTCGTCTTGAGGCTGACTCATACTGAAAAAATTAAAAATCTATTTATTTGAGTAAGTAAACGTATTTGCCTTCATTACAATAAAGACTTTATTTTTATACTCACTTATCAAGGAGCAACACTTAATATTATGGCAAATCTCAACCCCAGTCACCCCACCAAGCAACTTCTATCTGGTTACTGTGGCATTATCCTGGGAGCATTTGGAGTTCATAAGTTTATTCTAGGATACGCTGCGGAAGGCTTTATCATGTTAGTGATTTCTGTAGTTGGGGGTTCTTTCACCTACGGCATTGCCTTGTTAGTTATGCAGCTTGTAGGTTTAGTTGAAGGCATGATCTACTTGAACCAGCCCCCTGAAAAATTCGTAAATACCTACTTTCTGAAAAAGCAGGGCTGGTTTTAGTAGTTTTCCGGTAAATTTGATACATGTAAATTGGTAAAAAATCTCTTGAAGGAGGCAGAAGATAGAAGGAACAATTAGGTGGGATTCATACCCCGTGCCAGTTCCTTTATGCTGGGAAACCCGTCCACCCTATTCCCTGCTGTATACACAGCACTTATTTATACTTATATGCTGACTCTTAAACCTAAACATCTTACCTCAGTGATGTTCCTCGTGTTGGGCTTAGGATATTTCAGTGCTATGTCTAATTTGGAAGTCAACTATTTTTTAAAAAGCCTAATTGTGCTGATGCCAATACAGGTTGGAGCTATTATTTATATAACTTATCTACGTTGGAGCCGTCGTTAATCCTCAGCGAAATACGATAAATTAATAATTTTAATATGGTTGACGTTCAGTCGTAGTTCGATATTTCGCCTACGCTCAAATTAGAGACGCTTTTAGTCAGGCGTTGAATTTCTGTAGCGAATCTAAACACTTGCCATGCAACTTGTCCCGAAAACTAAGCTAGTCCCAGAACTTGAACCAATTCTAGAGAAAATTATTCTCGATGTTGGGGGCATGAAGTGTGCTGGGTGTGTGAATGCAGTAGAGCGACAGCTAACCCAACATCCAGGAGTTAAGAGTGCTTGTGTCAACCTGGCCACAGAGGTAGCAGTTGTAGAGTCAGAAGTTGGTGCAGTAGATGCAGATGCACTGGCACAGCGATTAACAGGCGTTGGATTCCCGACTCAACCCCGACAAGCTAGTGGCACAGTAACAGGTGAGATATCTACCTTACCAGACCCAGCAGAACGCCAACGCCGCGAAATGCAATCTTCGGTAAGACAGTTAGCGATCGCTGCGGTGTTGCTGTTATTGTCGGGAAGTGGACATTTTGGTAATCTTGGTAGCTCAGTGCTGCCAGTGCTAAATAACATCTGGTTTCACTGTGGACTAGCGACAGTGGCGCTATTAATTCCCGGTCGCCCGATTTTAGTAGATGGCTGGCTGGGGTGGCGGCGAAATGCACCCAACATGAACACTCTAGTGGGATTAGGAACACTCACTGCCTACATTGCTAGTTTAATAGCACTGCTGTTTCCCAAAATGGGTTGGGAGTGCTTCTTTGACGAACCAGTAATGATGTTGGGCTTTATTCTCTTAGGAAGGACGTTAGAGCAACAAGCTAGAGGTCGCGCCGCCGCCGCATTTAGAAAATTGCTAGCACTCCAGCCAGTTTTAGCGCGATTGATTGCCAATCCAGATAAAGTTGGAGCGGGTTCTTCTAGTATAGAAATTCCTGCGGAACAGGTACGTGTCGGTGAATGGTTACAAGTGCTGCCAGGTGATAAAATCCCCGTTGATGGTGAAGTGGTTGTTGGTCAAACAACAGTCGATGAGTCAATGCTGACCGGGGAAGCCGTGCCAGTAATTAAGCAACCAGGGGATATAGTGACAGGGGGGACGCTAAACCAATCAGGAGCGATCGCTATTCAGGCAACCCGTATTGGAAGTGATACAACTCTAGCTCAAATTGTCGCCCTAGTAGAAGCTGCCCAAACTCGGAAAGCCCCAGTACAAAAATTAGCAGATACAGTAGCAGGTTACTTTACCTACGGGGTGCTGACGGCATCTGTATTAACATTTATCTTTTGGTACTTTTTCGGTACTCACATCTGGACTGATATCACCATGTCTGGTGGTATGGAAATGATGAACCACGCTACAGATGAAGCTCCCCACTCCCCTTTATTAATTAGTTTAAAACTAGCCATCGCAGTGATGGTAGTCGCCTGTCCGTGTGCTTTAGGACTTGCTACACCGACAGCCATTCTTGTCGGCACTGCTATGGGTGCAGAACGGGGTCTATTAATCAAAGGTGGCGACGTTTTAGAAAAAGTACACCAGCTAGACACCGTAGTTTTTGATAAAACAGGTACTTTGACTACGGGTAATCCCATCGTTACAGATTGTCTGTTAATTGAGCAATTGAGGACTGGGGAAAAGGCAAAGGAGCAGGAAAACAATGCCCAATCCCTAATTCAACTAGCAGCAGCCGTAGAAAGCGGTACTCACCATCCCCTAGCAAAAGCGATTCAGCAAGAAGCACAGCGACAACAGTTATCTATTCCAAAAGCTGTGGACTTTCATACGGAACCGGGATTAGGGGTATCTGCTGTGGTAGATAATACAGTTGTGCTATTGGGTAACTGGGACTGGTTGAGTTGGCACGGCATTCCCATTAGTGAAACTGCACAACAGGTAGCACAGGATTTGGCAACAGATGGTAAAACAGTCGTTTGTGTAGCAATTGGGGGAACTTTAGCCGGATTAATTGGTGTTTCTGATACCCTCAGACCAGATGCCCAATCAACCGTAGACAAATTGCGTCAGATGGGCTTACGGGTAATGTTGCTCAGTGGCGATCGCCTAGAAGCCGCTAGCGCCATAGCCAAACAACTAGGATTAGACAGCGCTGATGTCATCGCAGGTGTCCCCCCAGCTAAAAAAGCGGCTGCAATACAGTCTCTTCAGAAGGAGGGACTGGGGGCTAGGGACTGGGGACTAGGAAAAATTCTTCCCAATTCCCAATCCCCAATTTCCAATTCCAAATCCGTTGTCGCAATGGTGGGAGATGGAATTAACGATGCTCCAGCTTTATCTCAAGCAGATGTAGGAATTGCTTTACACTCTGGGACAGATGTAGCGATGGAAACTGCTGAAATTATTTTAATGCGCGATCGCTTAAACGATGTCGTCGAATCTATTCAGCTGAGTCGTGCTACCTTCAACAAAATCCGCCAAAATTTATTCTGGGCTTTTGCATATAATACAGTTGGCATTCCTTTAGCAGCAGGTGTTTTATTCCCTAGTTTAGGTTTTGTCCTGAACCCATCTGGTGCTGCTGCATTAATGGCTTTTAGCTCTGTGAGCGTCGTCACCAACTCAATATTATTACGGCGATTAGCTCATCACCCTTAGAATATTCGCTTACACGTAAAATTTCCCAACACTAATCTTGGTCACTCCCATATCTAGTTAAACTGAGTCGGTATTTAAGTTTTATCGGCTCACAAACCTTTTTTAGAGACTTACCAAAGCTATCATAGCTACTGGAGTAGAACGGACATGTTCTACTCTTTCAAGGTATTATGCAGTTTTAAAGCTTATTTAGATCAGCACCACAGATTTATGGTGCGCGAAAATGACAGGATACGATACTAAACAAATCTTGATCAATTATAGTTCCACCGATTTGTCAATGGCAGCAGAAACCAATGAAAACCATCTACTGATTATTGAAGACGATCAAGGTCGCAAAGAATTTTCTCTAGAGCACCCCGTCTACTCTATCGGTAGAGATCGCGAATGTAATATCCGTTTGATGTCGCAATTTGTCTCCCGCCGCCATGCCACATTAGTGAGATTGCCACGAGAGCATAATAGTCATAGCTACTATTACCGGATTGTAGATGGCGATGTCAAAGGTAAGCCTAGTTCTAACGGTTTGATGATTAATGGACGCAAGATACCAGCCCACGACCTCAAAAATGAAGACGAGATCGTTTTTGGTCCTCAAGTACGTGCCATTTATTACCTTTTAAGAAACACTCAGCGTTTAGGACAAACAGATTCGAGTGAATACGACATTACACTAATAAACCCCGGTATGGCCGAGGATTTAGAGGATATAGGAGAGTGAATTATAACTACCAATCACTAACAATCACAGTCTGACATTCCCACAGTTTTAAGCAGTGAGAGTGTCAATTCAATCACCAAAGCTTATCCTGCAAGACTTTCAATCAAATGCCAATGGCGGCTATTTTCAATAGCCTGCTTGATAAATTCAAACATTTGTCGGCAGTAATTATCTAATTGAAGTGGTAGTTCTTCGTTTTTAATCACAATACTCATCCGGGTTTCTGTTTCAGTAGATTTTGATTTGTCAATCAGTACTTCTACTGTTACCAATTTAGGAAAAGGAACATTGCCAGGAACTTGACGAGCGATAATGTAATCGCCCGTGTGGTATTGAATATCCAACTGACAGTCCTGTAGAAGTTCTACAAGTAACGGCAACAGATGGTCACTAGGAACAGAAACAACAAATGAACAGGTATAGCGAGCCATAATAGCCCCACGCCTTGCAACACTCCGTCCATCCTATAATACCGAAGCATCTAAACAGATAGTCATTAACAAAGCAAAGTTTTTGAGATCAGGCATTATCGGAAAGGCAGAGGGCAGTTCTTGCTGAAGGCAGAAGGTTTTAGAAAAGAATTTTTCCCTCTGCCAAAAGGGTTTAAAGCCTCTAAATTTATTTATGAAAAACAAAAAAATATGTATAACAAGTGGTACAGGGTATATTAACAGCGTCCTTGCTAAATCCCCTGAATTTATGAGGATTCCTCCTGCCTCCTGCCTTCTTCCTCCTGCCTTCTTAACAACATCGTTCTATGGACAAGGAAAGTGCCGTAAGCTGAAAGCTCGATCAAAAACTTTACAATAAAGGTTTGGCTAAGATAGAAAATGAAAGTCGCAATTACTGGAGCAACAGGATTTGTTGGTAATCTTTTGGTACAACGACTCCACGCTAAAGGTCATAAGATCGTAGTATTAACTCGGAACACCGCCTTTGCTCAAAAGGTTTTTCCATCTGAGGCTTTTCCCAATATAGAAATTGTTGCCTATACACCAAATGCATCCGGTTCTTGGCAAAGTGTCATCTCTAGTTGTGATGGTGTAGTTAATTTGGCAGGAGAACCCATTGGTGAAGGACGTTGGACACCTGAACGCAAACAAGAAATCCTCAATAGTCGAAAGTTAGGCACACAAAAAATAGTTGAAGCGATAGCTAACGCTAACCCCCAACCTAACGTGTTAATTAACGCTTCCGCTATTGGTTACTACGGCACCAGTGAAACGGCCACCTTTGATGAAACAAGTCTGTCTGGTAACGATTTTCTAGCCCAAGTCTGCCAAGCCTGGGAAGCAGAGGCAACAAAGGTAAAAGATAGTGGTGTAAGGTTAGTAATTCTGCGTCTTGGGATTGTTTTGGGCAATGGTGGTGCTTTAGGTAAAATGATTCCGCCTTTCAAACTCTTCGCGGGTGGGCCTATTGGCAGCGGGCGTCAGTGGTTCTCATGGATTCACGTAGACGACTTAGTTAACCTAATTGTCCAAGCTTTAAGTAAATCGGAAATAGAAGGTATATATAATGCCACTGCCCCTAACCCAGTTCGGATGGCAGATTTAAGCCAAACTTTGGGACAAGTTATGAATCGCCCTTCTTGGTTGCCTGTTCCTGCTTTTGCGATCGAAGCTCTTTTAGGAGACGGGGCTATAGTAGTTTTAGAAGGTCAGCAAGTCATCCCAAAACGCACTGTAGAAACTGGCTTTGAGTACAAATACCCTAATTTGCAATCAGCATTAACACAAATTCTTAATTAAAAGGACTGGGTACTGGGGACTGGGGACTAAGGATTGGGCAAAACAGGCAGAGGCCCAGAGGAGAGAAATTTTACCCCTGCTAATCTGCTTCTTTTTCATTACCTAGTCCCCAGCCCCTAATTCCCAGTCCCCAGCCTATTGACTAGAAAGAAATTTTTTGGAAACCCAACTGATAATACCGCTGAGAATAGCACCGCCCATGAGGATGCCGATCGCTGGGTTAAATAAGGGTTGCCACAGTTGATGCCACAAATCCAAGCCCAGGTTTACTCCTACGGCATCACCGATCGCAGCGATCGCTAACCAGCCAAAGCCAAACAAAACCAAAAAAACATCTGCGACTAAAGCCATGTTTAGCCAATTTAACAATTTATCTTTCATGATTCGAGTTGGGAGTGGGGCACTGGGCATTGGGCATTGGGCATTGGGAAGAGACAACTTAGAGACTGACTTCAATAAATTCCCCCTAGTCCCCAGTCCCCAATCCCCAATCATCATTCTTCAAACAACCAATTTTTGACTTTTTTCAAACTCTGCCAATCTGGTTTTCTACTTAAACCGTCTTCAATACTATTTTTTATTTCATCACTCCATTCTTCATTGACAAAAATCAACTGTTGTGCTATGTCAATGTGTTCTCGTAAACCTTTTTGACCTGTTTCTAGCATTGCTAGGGCGAGATTTATTCTAGCTTGGGGATCTTGTGGATTTAACTTGACTGCTTTCTGTCCAGCTTTGTAAGCCAAGCTGGGTTTGTTATCGAGTAGATACAACCACGTTAAACAAACCCAAGCAGCACTAGTTTTAGGAGCGCGATCGCACACTTCTTTAAACACAGGGATTAAAGATTCTACTGATTCTCCAGCTTTATAGCGTTCTAAACCTGTATCAAACAGGGATTCAACTGTATTAGTCATTGGTCATTGGTCATTAGTCATTGGTCATTAGTCATTGGTCATTGGTCATTAGTCATTAGTCATTGGGCAACTGCAAATGATAAACGATAAATGACAAGGGACAAATGACAAATGACAATATTACACCCCAAATGACTTGCCGCAACCACAAGTTTGGTTGGCATTGGGGTTAGTGAATTGGAAACCACCGCCAATCATGGCATCGCTATAATCGAGCATTAAGCCGTAGAGATATAAAAGACTCTTACGATCGCTGACAATTTTGAAGCCATCATAGTCAAAAACTTCATCCTGGGGGGTGATCTTGCTAGTGTCTTCAAAGTCCATCATGTAAGACATCCCAGAACAGCCACCTTGACGTACTCCTACGCGTAAGCAGAAGTCTGTGCCTTGCTTGTCCCGGAGAGATTTTACCTGGTGCAATGCGGCTTCGCTCAACAGAATTCCGCGTTGTTGAGCCTGAATTGCTTGTGTCATCTGCTTTTTAAACTCCTTAATTAGTCTAATCGTTACCTGATATTGGCTTGTTAATGCCTCTAGGTTGCTCTTGAGTGTTTTTGTATTCATTCTAGCGGCTCAGAAGTCGCTAGATGCCAAATTGTAAACACTCTGTTAAAAGCAGCCAAAGATTTTTATTCTAGAATTGAGAGACTCAGTATATTTATACGAGAAGGCAGGGGGCAGGAGGAAAGAATTATGAATGAAAACTTTAGTTATCGGTATAAAATTCAGTTTAAAAAGAAGAATTGTATCAAGTCATTTAAGCCGTACTGAGTAAAAATCCCAGTCCCTAGAACATTTTCATACAAGCCTTTAGAAACTTGTTTCATCGGAATTACCTTCTGCCCCCTGCTCCCTGCTTCCTAAGCCTTGCAGCAGCCTGAGAAGCAACAACCCTTCAGGTGCAGCCATAAAAATTTAATCCGAGACTAACTATCTCCCAAAGTTTACTTCCAAATTGCTTCTTTTGATCTCTATGACAAGTTTTAATCGCTCTACCAGTCGTCGGTTGAAGAAATTAACTCAAATTCCTTCTGTATGGGAGGGCGATCGCCGTCCGTTGTCATCACCAAACCAGTTCTCAGACTCAGAGGCAAAGGGAGAATGCATTCTTTGGGTAGATTACTCCCAAGGTGTCGTTCGAGGCATGGACGTAGTAGCCTCAGATATTGGCCCAGAAGCAATAGTTCGCACCTTAATGCAAGCTATGGAGCATCCCCAGAGTCCGGCAAGACCTGCCAGACCCCAAAGAATTGTAGTCAAAGACCGCGAGATCCAATTTTACCTGCGGGGAGTGTTACAAGATTTAGATATTGCCATTGACTACGCACCAGAACTGCCTTTAATTGACGAACTATTTCGTGGATTTGCTGACATTCTCGATAGTCAAACTCCCGACTTACCCCCACAGTATGCACAAATCTTACGAGAAAAAGCATTTGCAATTTGGCAAGCAGCACCTTGGGAGTTTTTGGAAGAACAGCAAATTTTGTCAATTGAGATTAATAAGTGGGATGTTGGTACACTCTATGCCTCAGTTATGGGAATGCTGGGAATGGAATATGGGATTTTGTTTTATCGTTCAGAAGAGTCTTTAAAACAATTTCGCGCCGCAGTTTTAACAGATCAAGAATCCACAGAGCATTTAGAAGAAGCGTTCCTCAAGCAAGATTGCTTGTTTCTCACTTTTGAGAGTGCTGATGAAACCCATGAAGATGAGGATCAAGGAGATGATTTGGCGGATCTGCCATTATCAGAAATTGACCCTACTTTCGGTAATATCCACCCCTTAGAAGGACTACGGGCTGTTTTATATGACGAAGAAGCATTGGTAATCTTGGTTGCGATCGAAAGCCTGAGCCGCTTTATTCGCGATCGCCGTCGCCAACTTCACGAAGATATTTTCCCAACTCTGAGCCGTCGCTATCGCATTTCTCTGCCGCAGTCGGAAGAATCAACTAAATCTGTTCCTGTGACAGTCTCTACCATGCCGCAGTTAGCAGCAGAATTAGAGGAAATGGCAGGTTTTGATATCGACGATCAGGAGATTGACAATCTTGATTTCCAATCGTTGCAAGATGACTTGATACCAGAAGATTCCTTCCTCAGCTTAGATGTGGTGTCTTGGGAAATGTTGGACTTTCTGCGAAAGGGAGTCAGCTACCATCAGGCTGGTGAAATCAAACAAGTGGGTGATGGTTTGCCAGTAATTCTAATTCAAACTTCCCGACCTAAGGCGAAAACTGTAATTGAAAGAATTGAAGCAACAGGCGGACTGAAGGCAATTTGCTTTAATCCGGGTGCTGACTCCTTTGATGGCGATCGCTACGACTTGGGTTTATTGCAAACTCAAAATGGCGAATTGTTCCTATTTGGTGAATTTTTAGACGAAGATCCGACTCATGTCGAAGCCCGAAAAAAATGGAATCAGCGCTGTAAAAACACTAAGGGCTACTGTGGTTTAATCATTGCTAAAGGACTAACGGGAGCCTCCCGTGGCAATCCTCAGTTACGAGATATGATGGCTTTGTTTGAAGCGCGATCGCTCTCACCTAAAGATTTAGGTATTGGCACTCTCCAACTGATGCCCCAACTTAAATTTGAATAGTTGCACGAATTTCCATAATTCTCAATCTCACATTAATAGGACTTACGCAAAAGTACACGTGGTAGGGGCAATTTAATGTAGACGCGTACCCCTGCGGGAAGCCGCAACTCTTGGAGAAGCTCCGCGTGCTTTCCCGCAGGGTATTGCCCCTACCTGAAAATAATGGTTTTGGCTATTGTTTGCGTAAGTCCTGATTGATTTAAGGGGTGCAAAAAATTCTCAAAATCCCCCAATTGATCGGGGGATTTAGGGGGATCTTCAATTTTGGAATTAGTATAGCTTTACCTTAATTTCATGAAGTACCTGTATTTTCATAATTTTTCATTCATCTCATTGAAATATATTCAGTATAAATAGCTACGAAGTCCTAAAAAGTATCTGCAAAGTTTGCTTTAATCAAACCTAACTGATGCATTTAGATATTTGAATCTTTTTTTTAGCAAGTTTTTTATTTGAGCATCTTCTTATATATCAATATCATTAAGCAAAAGTTCAGATGTATATCTTTTTCTTTGTAATTTTTTTATAAAGCATGAAAAGTAGCTTATTGAATGTCTAAATGAAGATTATTTAAAGTACGTAAATAATGGCTATAATAAACAAACTACCAGAGTATATTGAAATATACAATTATTTTTATAGGTATACTTACCAAATAGCAAATAGTTGTAAATCAATTTTTCTGGCAATAGTTTATCTCTTAGCTTAAATCTGATAAGAAGATTTGCTGTTGAATTTTTAGTGCCATGATTGACTAAAAAATATTTACATAACCTATAGATAGATCAATAGGAAAAATGCAAAGCAGTTGTTAGATTGAAAGCAAATTATATCGATAGAGGAAAGATAAAAAATACGCAAAATTTAATCGTATATTTACGGGAACTTTAGTGTAAAAGCATGAAATCAAACTAAAATATTATTATCGGCAACAGTCAATTAACATCACGTCTATCTGGATTAATTCATCTGTGTGAAATTACAGATAATGCTGTCAAAATTTACCAAAATAATTGTCTATCTACACACATTAGACTGAGTTTTGTTCCCTTTCTTATGGCTACTACATTGGCACTGAAAAGCAATCAGCTTGATCGAGGTAAGCCGAAATTTATAGCTATTCAAGTAGCTCTAAATGCTTGCTTACAGTGATGGGTGCAGATGGAGTTTTTTCTGGAGCGATCGCTTATTTGCCTACTTTATAAGTGACTATTCACGCTCTACACAAACCACTCTAACCCGGCTGTGAGGCAGCATTTCAGCACGATTGTGATTCTGAAGTTTTACTTTCTAGTGTTCTAGCAGATGTTCTCTCCAAACAGGTTTGTCGAACTTAGTTAAGAGAGAAGGTCAAGTGCTTTCGATGAAGAATAACTTTGTAAATCTTCATTGGGTCAACAGTAGGTGTCTCAAATTGATTTATCAAATTTCATTGTCAGTCTTTACTCATGCTGTTAGTAGGGTTATTATCTTCAAAAGCAACTATGTGCTAATTATGCTGTCACAATAGTAACAAATAAAGTATCGCTTTTTGATTTTTTTAGAAAATTATGAATCCTTTGACAAAATGAACATTTTTAATATTAATGGTATTACTTGTTTCCTGAGACAAACTCTGATAACCTTATCGGTTCCCTCTTTAATTTAGACTCTTTCGACCATCTAAATATACAGCAGATAGCATGATAATGACAAATAAAAAATGGGCCGTTAAACGCATAACAGTTAATCTCGCAACACAGGAAGCGGAAAAACTAGAAAAATATTGTCAGCAAACAGGTAGACCTGCAACTGACGTGATTCGTGAACTGATTAGAAGTTTGCCTGTTTCCGACGACAGCAAAGATGGAAATAAGTAAGAAGTTACTTTCATGACTTATCCAGAAAACTGCTTTGCCACCAAAAAAATATCTATGATACTTTTGAGAGTCCGCTGCTATGGACAAGAGTTTGTCTAGATGATCCAGACGCGAGAAAAACGCGTCTGGTCATTTGCTGGGATTAAAAGAAGTAATCAAAGAGGTTTTAGTCTCGACATTGCCATGCGTTAATATGCTGGTGGAGTTGATATTAAGTAGCAAATTCCGACACCAACCCAGTTACAATCTGTAAAGAAACTGAAAAGGAACGACGGAATGCGCGTTGCAATCGTAGGTGCGGGACTGGCTGGACTAGCAACCGCAGTAGATCTAGCTGATGCTGGTTGTGAAGTCGAGATTTTTGAGTCTCGTCCGTTTGTGGGTGGTAAAGTTGGCAGTTGGGTTGATGGAGATGGCAACCATCTAGAAATGGGGCTGCATGTATTTTTCGGGTGCTACTACCAACTATTTGACTTAATGAAGAAAGTGGGGGTGTTAGAAAACTTACGCCTCAAGGAACATACCCACACTTTCATTAACAAAGGGGGCCAGACTGGTGCTTTAGATTTTCGCTTTCTTACAGGTGCGCCTTTCAATGGTTTAAAGGCATTTTTCACTACTTCCCAACTATCGTTGCAGGATAAATTGCAAAATGCGATCGCTTTGGGTACTAGTCCCATAGTTCGCGGATTGGTAGACTTTAACGGGGCGATGAAAACCATCCGCAATTTGGATAAAGTTAGCTTTGCCGATTGGTTCCGCAGTCATGGTGGCAGTAATGGCAGCATCAAGCGTCTGTGGAATCCTATTGCCTACGCATTGGGGTTTATTGATTGCGAAAATATGTCTGCCCGTTGTATGTTAACGATATTCCAGTTATTTGCAGTCAGAACTGAAGCTTCAGTTTTGCGAATGCTGGAAGGTTCCCCTTATGAGTATTTACACAAGCCCATTCTGGAGTATCTGGAAGTTAGAGGCACTAAAATTTACACACGTCGGCAGGTGCGGGAAATTAAGTTTAGAGAGTTAGACGAACAAACCCGCGTTACTGGTATAGCAGTTGCCCAAGGTGATACCGTAGAAACAATTACTGCTGATGCTTACGTTTTTGCCTGTGATGTTCCAGGAATTCAACGCATCTTACCCCAGGAGTGGCGTAAGTGGTCAGAATTTGACAATATTTATAAACTGGATGCAGTGCCAGTGGCGACAGTGCAGTTACGTTTCGATGGTTGGGTAACGGAACTGAATGATAAAGAGCAACGTAAACAGCTAAATCATGCGGCTGGAATCGATAATTTACTTTACACAGCCGATGCTGACTTTTCTTGTTTTGCCGATTTGGCGTTGACTAGTCCTGCTGATTATTATCGCCCAGGACAGGGATCTTTGTTACAGCTAGTGCTGACACCAGGAGATCCGTTTATTGCCCAAAGTAATGAAGCGATCGCACAGCATGTCCTCAAACAAGTCCATGAACTGTTTCCCTCATCGCGGGAGCTAAATATGACTTGGTACAGCGTGGTAAAACTTGCTCAGTCTCTCTACCGAGAAGCGCCAGGAATGGATGCGTACCGTCCCAACCAAAAAACACCAGTAGATAACTTCTTCCTTGCTGGCAGTTATACTCAGCAAGATTACATTGACAGTATGGAAGGTGCTACTATTTCTGGACGGCGTGCGGCAAAAGTAATTTTAGAGAGTTTGAAGAAATAACGAACAGCGATCGCGCAGCGTCTCGTAGAGAAGGAAAAAGAGAAATGCCAGACTGGTTAGAGCATACTGTGCAGGTAGAAGTAGAGGCTCCCATAGATTTAGTATGGAGCCTCTGGTCTGATTTAGAGCAAATGCCCCGCTGGATGAAGTGGATTGATTCGGTGAAAATTCCACCAGATAATCCAGATATATCTCTTTGGAAATTAAAGACGGGCAGTCTAGAATTTAATTGGCAATCTCGAATTCTCAAAGTTGTTCCCAACCAAATTATCCAATGGGAATCTGTTGATGGTTTACCTAATCAGGGAGCAATTCGCTTTTACGATCGCCACAATACTAGCATTGTGAAAATGACTATTTCCTACGCCATCCCCGGCATTATTGGCAAAATTATGGATAACTTATTTTTGGGACGGATAGTTGAATCAACAATTCAAGCTGATTTGGAAAGGTTTAAAGAATACGCGCTGAATGTTAAAGCTAATTGATATAGATAGCAAAACCAGGCAGTAGGAAACAAGGTGTAAAAGTTTCTTACTGTCTGATGGAAAAATTTGGATTTTTAAAAGTTGTAGTGAGTACAATTGGGCAGAATTATTGCATAATTGATTCAAAGATTTCTTGTTCTTCTACCTCATCTTGGGGTGATGGGGTATCAGCAGATGGACGATTTGCAATTAATGGAGTTACATCGCTCCATTCCTCCATACGGAATACGTCAACAGAGTTCACGTATTTGCAGAATTTAGGAGCTTCATTCTTTAAAATACTTTGAAGTTGCATCAAAGCATTTATTGGATCTTTCTCAAGTTCGGTATGATAAAGAGAACCTTGGGGATGGGCTGTAAAACCGCAGTTAGCTAATGCACTAGGTATTTCAGTCTGATAAACATACGTAATTTGGGATTGGGTCATCCCGTCAGCTTTCATTAGAGATGTTTTTAAATCAAAAGCAATCGCATATTGTGCCATAAATTAATAATTTAAGCTCTTTTATTCTGACATAGACTATTCATACTAATTATTAAAGTAAGTAAAAAATAACTGTAATAACACCTAAAAATACTATTTCAACCAAAATAACCCGTGATCGCGCAATTTGTTCAGCATTAGTTACCACTTACTCAATCGCGTTAACGCACTCTACTTCCTGTTGGTTCTGGAAGTGGATCACCGACAGCTTCGTAAGCAATAATTAGAGACTCTAAAGCTTCAATTCCATTTGCTACAGCTAACTCGTAAGTATTGCCATGAGTCCGCCAGCGTTGTCCTGGAAAATCAGGGAATGCTACCAAAAAACAATTATCTTCTTCAGACCATTGAATAAGCATTGGGTATTTAAGTTTACTCATCTTGTTTGTTTCTTTTCCTCTACTTTCTCATCTGATATTCTGAACTTAGAGGGTTAAAAAACTACCAAGTAGGGTCGCTAAATAAATTAATCGTCAATTCCTCGCGTGGTGGTACTGCGGTGATACAAGCGCGAATAATCTCTCCATCCTCTAATTCGACAGTGCAAGCGTGACAAGACCCCATTAGACAACCGGTGGGAATAAATACCCCAGCCCGGTCTGCTACATCTAAGAGAGCTTCGCCTACTTCAGCATCTACAGTGACATCATCTGGTAAAAAGCGGACACGAACAATCATTAGATAATAATTCGTAATTCGTAATTCGTAATTCGTAATTAAGAGACTCTCAAATTGAGATCAGAGCCTAGCTTACGACAAAAATGGAGTTAAGTCTAAATGGCTTTCTACTTCAGTAGCTAGAGAGTCTAAAATCTGCTCTCGTTGTTCCCGGTAGTTAGCAACACCTGTGGGCAAAGATTTTAAACCGCGCTGTTGACGGAGACGATTTAACCAAGCCCGTCGCCAAGGCCCATTGTCAAAAAGCCCGTGGAGGTAACTTCCCCACACCGATTGACAACTATCTACTAACCCTAAATTAATATCGTCAAATAGGGCATGGTACGATTGGGGATCTATGCCTTGCTGTTCGATGCGCGATCGCCCTTGGTGAATTTCAAAGCCATTAACTGGCAAGCCTTGTTGTGGATAATTTGAGCTAACTTGGCGCTGGCGGGCGATTTTTTGTCCGGTAATTACGGTTCTGATTGGTAAAAGATTCAACCCTTGAAATCTGCCTGCTTGTCCTTCTATCCCTTCTGGGTCGGCAATGATTTGACCGAGCATTTGATAGCCACCGCAGATACCTAAAACTGTTCCGCCAGAAGCAGCATAGTTTTGGATTGCTTCTGCCATACCGCTTTTTTGTAGCAGTAGCAAATCAGAAATTGTGGTTTTTGTACCTGGGATAATCACGGCATCAGGATGTCCCAAATCTTGCTTAGGGCTAAGATATTTTACTGAAACTGTACTTTCTGATTCCAGTGGGTCAAAATCAGTGAAGTTGGCAATTCTTGGTAAGCGGATGACGGCAATGTTGAGGTCAGTTTGGGCTTTACTTGATGACGATTGACGTTCTAGCAGGTCAAGAGAATCCTCTGCTGGAAACATTTCTTGTAAGTAAGGTATAACACCGACAACGGGGATACCTGTACGTTCTTCTAACCATTTTATCCCCGGATCTAGGAGCGATCGCTGTCCTCGGAATTTGTTAATTACTATACCCTTAATTAAGGCGCGTTCATCTGGTTCTAATAACTCTAAAGTGCCAACAACATGGGCAAAAGCACCACCCCGGTCAATATCAACTACTAACATAGTTGGCGCATTTAAATGTTTGGCCACCCGCATATTAGTTAAATCGCGGTGCTTGAGGTTAATCTCCGCTGGACTACCGGCACCTTCACAAACCACCAAGTCAAACTCTGTTCCTAAATGCTGTAGCGATTCTTCAATTGTCCGCCATCCCAGTTCAAAATATTGCTCGTAGTAATCTGAAGCACTCACTTTGCCTACAGACCTACCTTTGATAATTACTTGAGAAGTCATATCCCCTTGGGGTTTGAGTAAAATCGGGTTCATTTCTACCCAAGGCACGACTCCCGCCGCCCAAGCTTGCACTGCTTGGGCATAGCCAATTTCTCCACCACTGGCAGTCACATAAGCATTTAAAGCCATATTTTGACCTTTGAAGGGAGCCACTCGCCAACCACGCCGCGACAGAATGCGACAAATAGCTGTAGTTAAAAGTGATTTCCCTGCATGAGATGTTGTCCCCACCACCATAATTGATTTCATAGTCGCTATCACTTAGTTTTTCAAGATACAGGATTAATTTTTAGGAGCAAATAGTTATGTAACAATCCGTCCATCATTTAAAAAGCACGGCAGACCAGGAAGCAGGGGAGAGTTGAAGTAAGTTTCTCCCCTCTGCCTCTTATGACCAATGCCCAATGCCCACCATAACAAACTTCAATTAGATGATTATGGTAAAGACTTCATGAATAGATGTGATGTTTCAGTATATATTGTTCCCTTTGATTCCCTAATCCTAACTCTTGGGGTTTTGATTCTAAAAAGGTATCCGTAACCAACGAATCACAGCATCATAGAAACGATCGCGCCATGAAGGAGTACGCCAATTTTTTCTTTGATATTGTTCCACTAACTGGCGTCCCAAAGGAGTGAGGCGAAAACTATCTGTAATCCCCTGTCCATCGACTTCTCGCCGCAATACACCCACTTGAATTAGCCAGCCCAAGGCGTTATCACAAGCTAATTCTGATAAAGGACGCTTGGTATAGCCATGCTTGAGTCCATTTTCTAGAGCGATCGCAGTTAATGACACACTCTGGTGTCCCATCACTTCAAATAAAGATACATTAAAGGGTGAACACACTAGCGATCGCTCGGCTCTTTCTACTGTGCTTTGAGGATAGACAAAAATATTTGGGTTTTGCGAATCAACAACAGGCATTGTGTATGGGGAGAAATTTTTCTTCTCAAAAAGATTAATTGAAGAATATATTTTTTATTGCAACGAATAACCCATTAAACCAAAATTAGTTACTTAAAGTATAGTTATGCTATTTTTTAATAATTATTTTAATCATTATAAATTAATGTAAAATTTCAAGTGCATCAACAATCTGAAACAGGAAAGGTTAATTATGCCTCTAGCAGTTGGTACGGATGCACCTGCATTTACCGCCAAAGATACAAACGGCAACACAGTCTCGTCATCTGATTTTGCCGGCAAAACGGTCGTTTTGTATTTTTACCCCAAAGATGACACGCCAGGCTGCACCAAACAAGCCTGTAGTTTTCGGGATGCCCAGTCTCAATATCAAGGTAAAGATATTGTCATCTTGGGAGTCAGTGCAGATGATCAAGTCTCCCATCAGGCATTCACCCAAAAATATAATTTGAATTTTCCCCTACTGGCTGACAGCGACAAATCGCTCATCAAAGCTTTCGATGTAGATGGTGGCGGTTATGCCAAGCGCGTCACCTACGTAATTGACCCCAGCGGCAAAATTACCCATGTTGACAGTGCTGTAAATACCACCACCCATGCTAGCGATATTTTAGCTGCACTTGGGCTGTAGTTTTTTTCCTGATAATTCAGGGTTTTTTAAATAGTCTTAGCCCCAAGCTTCTATGGCTTGGGGTTCTTTGTTTTGAATTCAGTTACCTGATGGTGATGTAACCGATGGCTGCGTAACTGATGGTAGTATAATCGTTTGCGAACTGGGGGTTGCTTGCTGTTGTTTACCTCGAATTAGATTTTGTTGCCTTGCTCTAAAGGCTGCTGCTGCTGAGTTTAGTTCTTCGTTCTGTTGGTCAGAATTCCAGTTGAGAGTCCCGAAATTTGCCCGATGAATCAGATCAAACATATTGAAATTGTCTGAATTGGAACGGGCGAAAGGATCGGTATTTTGGTCTGTTGTACTATTACTGGGGAAAGCATCTGCTGGACTGCTGACTTGAGCGGAACTTGGTTGAGCCATGAGCAAGGAAGCAAAGCTAATTCCTGCTGCCGTAGCTAGAAAGAGTCTAGTAATTTGTAAAAATGGTTTTTTCATGGGATTTTTACCCTACCTAAAATTTATCTATTTTATCTCTTTAAGCCAGAGTCCGCCGCAGTTGGGGTTGAATACTTAGTAAGGCGACTAGGGCAAAGCCAAACAACACCAGCAATGCTCCCCCAAAGGTGACATCGCCCCAAGGAGCCTGCATCACTACACTACCTAATTCCCAATCACTATGGAAATAGAGATAGCGAATTGGCTCGATCGCATAGCTAAGAGGATTTAGAGTAGCGATAACCTGTAACCATTGAGGCATGAAAGATAGAGGTGCTAAAGCAGTACTAGCAAACAATAATGGTAGGTTAGTGACAAAAATCACTGCAATTAATTCAATGTGTCCGGGTAGAGCAAAAGCTAAACCGAGAGAGATGGCTGTTACACCCAAAGCTAGAAGCAAGACAATGAGAGCAATCGCACTTAAACCTGCTATATCTGGTAGTCCAGCCCCCAAGAATGCTGCTGCTGCAACAATTACGGCTGCTTGCAGCAAACTTTGGCTGATGATGAAGATTGCCGAGGCAAAGACAATAGAAAACCGCGATGCTAATGGTGCTACCAACAAACGATTCAAAAAGCCGAACTCGCGGTCAAACATTACTGGTAAACCAGCATTTAGCGCCCCAGCAAAGGCTGTAAATACAATGATGCCAGCAGCCAAAAATTGACCGTAATTTGTTGTATTGCCAAATATACCTTTGGGAGCATTTTGAAACAATGCACCAAATAGTACTAACCACATTACTGGTTGAATAATTCCAGCAATTAAAGATGAGGGACGGCGTTGCAACTGAATAAATAAGCGACGAGTTAAAGCCAACGTCTCTTGTAGCAATTCACCGAAAAAGTTAGGCGCAACATTAGCATCTGCTTGTGGCGATGCTAATGGCTGCCAATTGATATCAGATTTAGGAGTAACGCTCATGGCAATTTTGGATTTTGGATTTTGAATTTTAGATTGGGCATTGGGCATTGATCAATAGTTCTTCTTTCCTACTTCCCCTGCTCCATTCTCTATCTCATATTCTGCTTTTTCTCAGCCTTGGGATCGCGGGTGGCAACAGCTGCAAGTTCTGCATCCAACAAGGTGCGTCCTGTGGCGGCAAGGTAAACGTCATCGAGGCTGGGCCGAGATTGGGCGATGCCAAATATAGGCAAGCCCGCAGTATTCAGCGCTTGCTGTATATTAATCAAAACATCGTTCTGAGGTGTCACCACTAAGTTAAGGGAATTACCTTGAGCGCTATTTATGATTACTTCTTGGACAAAGGGCAAAGGTTTCAGGAGGTTTTTGGCTTTTTCAGCTTCCTCAATGGGGGAAAACTCGCGGATTCGCAAGGTGATGCGATCGCCCCCTACTTGATCTTTCAATTGTGAAGGTGTACCACTAGCAATCACAACGCCACGATCTATAATTGCCACGCGATCAGCTAAAGCGTCAATTTCTTCTAAATAATGGCTGGTAATTACTACCGTCGTGCCAGAGGCGCGTAATTTTCTCAAGAAATCCCATACCACAAAACGGGTTTCTATATCAAGCCCTACAGTTGGCTCATCCAACACCAAAACATCAGGTGCATGGAGCAACCCAGCAGCCAAGTCTAGGCGCTTGCGTAAACCGCCAGAGTAGGTTCCTGTCTTTTTATTGGCGTATTCTTGCAAACCGAGTAAATCTAATACTGTCTCGATACGCTGTTTGGCTACTGCGCCTGGGAGGTGATAAAGTGCTGCTTGCAATTGCAACAGTTCTTTTCCAGTCAACACCTTATCTATAGCGACTTCCTGAGCTACATAGCCTAGTCGTTGTCTTGCCACTCTGGGATTATCCAACACAGAGATCCCAGATACTTCGATTTTGCCAGCATCCGGTGTGGTCAGCGTACACAAAGCACGCAAGGTTGTAGTTTTCCCAGCACCGTTGGGGCCTAGTAAACCGAAGATTTCTCCTGGTTCTACCTGAAAGGAAACATCTTGGACGGCAACCACTGTGCCGTAGCGCTTTTGCAAATTTTGAATGAAAACGGCGGGAGCCATGACAGCTGATCCCCAACTATACAAATCTCAATAAAGTCTATCCTTATTGTAGAAGGTAGGGAGTAAGGAAATAGCGCATGAGCGAAAATCTCTAAATAAATTCGCGTCATGCGCTATGCTGCCAAAAATTTTTAGCTATTTTAAGCAAGTTATTGGATTGCGTTTGTAGCGAAACAAACCAAATGCTAAAGCAATTAATCCTAAACCTGGAAGATTTGTCGGCTCTGGAACCTGAGTACGAGTAGGAGGCTTAGGCGGAGTGTAGTATTTACTTGGCACATCTGGTAGATCGCCATTAAACAGATAGTTGTGAGATTCGCCATTTCCGGTTAGGGAAGCTACTACCACGTTGCCGTTAACTTGACCGTTATTGAAATTGAAATTAGCCAAAGGCGCAAGAATACTACCTAGTATACTAATCCCACTGGCATTTATGTTTGTCGCTTCATAGAAGTTGTAAATCACCTTTTGTTTATCTGTGCCAAGGATATTGAACCCAAAGTTTTGCAGCGACACATCCTTACCACTGATATTGACAACAATAGTCGAGTTTGCGTCCCCCTTAATTTCAAAATTGTTTGTCTTGGAGACAGATGAACCGGCAACATTAAAAACATTGAAAGCAGTACCACTACCACTAAGGTTAATAGCACCCCAAGATTGAACTGTTGTTTTACCAGTAGGGGTTAAGGTTGCCAAATATTGAGATAGTCCTCGTAGTTGTTTCCCTGCTTCATTGAAATCGATGGGATTACCCTTGGTGAAAGTTCCCTGTGGAAATCCCACATTGCTAGACACATTGGCACTTCCTCCGTAGACAGCATTACCGTGATTGACTTGACCGTTGCTTAAAGTTAAGTTTTTTCCAGCTACTACTACGTTGCCGCTATTGCCAGAAAGTTTGCTTCCAAGTCCGCCGACGAAATTCACATTACCGCCAGCAGCAAGTTTTCCTTCAATATCTGTATATTTTTGAGTGATATCTCCCAGAACAAATACATTGTAATCAGAGGCAGCGCCTAACTCAACTGCATTCGCTCTTGCTGAGAAACCCAGCGCTAGAGTGACTACAATCGGAGTTGCTACTAATCTCCAAACATAATAGATTTTCGATTTCATCTTTTATTTGAGTAATCATCAATACGATCCTATGGGTATAAATAAAACATGGCATTAGTTTGCTGCTATTTTCATTGAACTTTTATAACTAGTATAATCACTGCGTATTTTTACTTATTTTATCCCTTTAACCGCATATTTACTGTTGACTACATAATTAAATTTTTATCGCAAATAATTTATAAGTTAGGAGTGAAGATGTGATTTCACAACTTTCAAAGTTCTGAGGCTAATATCATTGCAACCGCTGATAAGTCCCCCCATAGCCTGGATTTGTTGTAGGTATTCCAGGACAGATTTAGTGATGAATTCTCCTGGCATTAACACAGGAATTCCTGGGGGATAGGGACAGATGATTTCGGCACAGATGCGTTTATTTGTTTGTGGCAAAGGTAATGTTTCACTGATCGCAAAAAAAGCTTCACGGGGAGAAAGTTGTAAAGCATAACTCGGTGTTTTATCCAGGGTTTGCCAAACTTGGTTTTTAACTGTTGAATCAGTTCGGCGATATTCTTTTGCGAGGATGGTAAAACTTTGGACTAATTGCTCAATATCGGCTGAGGTATTCCCCAAACTAATGATAAAGGAGAGATGTTGCAGTGAGGCGAATTCAGCAGTAACGCCTAATTTTTCATCCAGAATTTCATCTGCCTCAAATCCAGTTAAGCCTAAAGCGGAAACTGTGACAGTTAGTCGTGTTTTATCTAAAGCCATAAAACCAGGAGATTCTCCCAAGGGAGGCATTTCCAAAACTGATAATCCAGGAATTTGACTGATTCTCGTTCTAGCTTCGTCAGCAAGTTGCAAAGTGCGAGACATCAGCATTTTTCCGTGGAGTGCCATTTGCTGACGCGCTGCATCCAAGGAAGCTAAAAGTAAATAACTAGGACTGGTAGACTGTACAAGTTGCAAAGCTTTACTGATGCGATCGCAATCTATCCTTTTACCTTGAACGTGTAGCATCGATGCTTGTGTCATCGCACCGAGTACCTTGTGGATGGATTGTACAGTTAAATCGGCACCTGCGGCTAAGGCTGGAGTTGGTAATTCGGGATGAAAAGCAAAGTGTGCGCCGTGTGCTTCATCTACAAGTAGAGGGATATTATATTGATGTGTGATGTTGGCGATCGCACTCAAATCTCCACAAACACCGTAGTATGTTGGATAAACCACCAACACTGCTTTCGCATCTGGATGCTGTTGGAGTGCAGATTGTACAGCGTTGGGCGTGATGCTGTGGGCAATATCTAAAGCTGGATCGTATTCAGGATTGAGAAAAATTGGTATTGCACCAGAGAGAATTAAACCTGCGATCGCCGAAGAATGCACATTACGAGGCAGAATAATTTTATCGCCTGTGCCACAAGTAGAGAGAATTGCCGCTTCAATCCCACAGGTAGAACCATTGACAAGAAACCATGTTTGCGAAGCGCCAAACGCCTCAGCTGCTAGTTGTTGTGCTTCTTGAATAACGCCTTGGGGTGCGAAGAGATTATCTAAATCTGTTAATTCGGTTAAATCAGCGCGAAAAACGGCTTTACCAAGTAAATCAGCCAAGGGTTGAGAAATTCCCTCACCTTGTTTATGTCCTGGAGTGTAAAAAGGTGCATGAGGTCTTGCTGCATTGGCCTTTAAGGCATCTAATAGAGGTGTCTTGTTTTGATTGAGCATTTTTTGAGAAACGAACCGTCAATGATAAAATTTGAAGTCTGTTAGGGCATATTCATAGACCATGAAATTACCCAACACTGAGAAAGCAGAGATTTCTGTGCAAAAGCTCATGGTTATTGTCTTAACCCAGAACATCCGAGTGGTAAACATAAAGCCAGAGTTTTCGCATAAATTTTAGGAATCACGCTAGAAAACGTCGATGTTTTGCGTGAACTTATTAAAACAGCAGCAGTTACAGGTGAAATTGTTCAGCAAAGTACTACACAATTTGGTCAACAGTTTAAAGTAGATTGGATAGTACGTGACATAGACGGAATCAGACTGCGGACAATCTGGGAAACTACCGCTAATAAACCCTATACACGTTTGATTACTGCATTTGTGAAGTTAAATGAACAAAATTAAATTTTTGGATACTATTGATTATCCCAAATCCCGTTTTGTCGTAGCGTGACAAGACTAAAATCGCCTACGCAATGACATAAATAATGTTGCGTAACCACTTACTCATTTACGAGGGACTACGCCTACACAATTTTACTTAAATTATGATTTTCATGAACAAACGCATCGCGTTCATGAACAAACACATTGTTTTCATGAATAAACACATCGTTTTTATGAACAAACACATTGCGTTCATGAATAAACACATCGTTTTCATGAACAAACACATTGCGTTTATGAATAAACACATCGTTTTCATGAACAAAATTATTTAATTAAAGGAGCAATACCTTTTTTCTACCAGACGCTACGGGTAGCTTGCTACTCCATCAGAGTACGTTAGGCTATGTGCAACAACAGAACTTTAGTCTTGTTAAGCCTGTAGCTGTAGGGTGTGTTATGCCGGAGGCTAAGAGGATGTTTGAAAACTATTTGACTGTGATTTTAGGCACTTGTTGATCCCCCCTAACCCCCCTTATATAACGGGGAAACCGGAATTAAAGCCCCCCTTTTTAAGGGGGGTTGGGGGGATCTAGAACGTTTTGATACCTACAATAGGACTTTTAAAACAACCTCTAACGCACCATCCTAACTTTAAATAATTAGCTTCTTACTGCACGCTCTCTCACCCATTGTTTTAACAGAGGAATTTCAAAATCATATCCTCCATTGATGTTTTGTAAAATATGATAACGCAACAAGCGGGTTAATACCTTTTCAGCAATTTCTGTAGTTATAGGTAATAAAATATCTGTCTTGGCAACTTGTAATAATAATTCTTGACCAATTACTATTTCTTCTGGTGTAGTTCCTGTAAATTCTGTCCAAATATTTGTAAAATAAGGTTGACCGGAAATAAATGCGTCATTAATTGAAGCTTGCAAAAGTTCAGCAGTAATAAAATCAGTATGGTTAAAGTTAGCTTGATTCACCATTGATGCGCCCAATAATTGTAGGCAGTAAGGGTGACAATTGGTAAACTTTAATACTTCCTCTACAATGCCTGGAGCGTAACCCAGTGCAAAATCTGGATCTGGATTACGCAGTAATTCCTCAGCTTCGTTAAGTTCAAGATAAAGCATTTCTATTGGGACAACGCTGATAAAATAGCTACTCCAATTCGGGCCTAATTCTTCTAAAGTTTGCACCCCAGAAAGGAGAAAACCTAGTTGTTCATAATGTTGAATTAAGTGGCGTAGTTGGTCAAATAAACGTAAAGTTATCTGTCCGTTTCGGATGGCGGTACCGATTTTTTCAAATTCATCAAGGTTGAGAAGGATGCGCCGTTCTCCGATTTGGGCAAATGCTTCATCCAACCAATCTTCTAAGGTGGTATAGGGACTAGCTTGAAAATCGGTGCGTTTAGGAATGTTTGGTAATTGAACGCCTTGACTTTTGCAGTCTTTATGAATTGCACGGACTAAGCCAAAGCAAAAGTCGGATTCGCTAGTGGTAATGGCGGAACTTTGCATATCCACAAATACGGGGAGAATATCACTGGGAAGCAAGCGGGGAAAGTTATACAAAAAGGAAGTTTTACCACAGCGACGGGGGCCATGCAGCACAAGGGTAGGTCGGTCACGGTCTAAAACTCGACGGACAACTTCATTGGCAAATCTCTGACGACCTTTAAACAAGTTTTTTTGGTCAAGTCGTACCGGATTTCCATATTGGAACGGGTTGATTAGTTCGCCTTGAGAGAGTTTGTGTTGTTCATTTTGTTCTAGTTCAATAACGCTTTGCCAATGTTCCAGTACAGGTGTCCAGCGTTTTATGGCTTCGCTTTTAAGTCCCAGAGAGGATAATTGAGATTGTAATCGAACAACCTTGTCATTGATTTTTTCTAATCCTCGTTCTCGTAAGGCTATATTTTCATTTTCGAGTGCAGATTGAATATCTTTAATAATAGTTTGCAAGCGAGGAAGAAGGATATACAATTCGGGTTTAACCCTTGGCAAAAGTATTTCTGGAGTGTGGATATTGCTGTCAGAATCGAGGTGATAGAAGGGGGAAATCAGGAAGGGTAATATGGGATGATCTGAGTTGGCAGTAAAGATTAGTTCTGGAATACTTTGAATTTGCTTGAGTTGGTCGGCAACAATTTGTGGTAAGGCGTTTTGCAGGGTTATTTGAAATCCTGGTAAGGAAAAAGTCTGGGTATATTGAAAGATTGTTAAGGCTTGTTGAGGTCTTTCACGAAATTCAGAAATAAGAAGTCGAGCATGATTAGGTAAAGGTATCCACAAAAGTTCGCTAGTGTAAGGAGGTAATTCAAAAAGTATTTTTGCTGTTTGGGGACGTAACCGCCTATTTGTTGAATCTGAAAATCTGAAAAGTTTTAGTAAATAATGAGGAAATATATAATAACTAATTAAAGAGATAAAGTAATAATCAGGAAATATTCTGTAATAGCTGACTAAGGTTACAGGGATAATTAATGCTGAAAGCCATCCTAAATTTTGGGCAGAAAAAGCTATTAAAATCACTGTAGTGATGATAAAAAGTCTGTTGTCTTTTGCTGGTGCAAGAGCAAAAGCGATTAAACTTGCAACAACCGAAAACCAAGTAAGCGGTAAAGTCGCAACTCCTGCCACGACTCCCCCCACGACTCCCCCCACGACTACCGCCACGGCTACCGCCACGACTCCCGCCACGACTCCCCACATGACTACCGCCACGACTACCGCCACGGCTACCGCCACGACTCCCGCCACGGCTACCGCCACGACTCCCGCCACGACTCCCGCCACGACTCCCGCCACGACTCCCGCCACGACTCCCGCCACGAATCCCACATCATCAATATCGGTAATATTTTCTTTTAAGAAAAATAAGGTAAAGCCTGTCATCCCACTGGTTAACAACAGAAACCACCAGTTTTCAGTTGCTAACCATGCACCTAACATCACACTGATTGTTCCCCCTATCACCATTACACTATGAGCAAGGGAAAGATGTTTTTTTTCTAACCGTTGCAACACTAACCAAACAGTTAATGATAAAGATACTACCAAAACTGCAAGACCTATCATTATTTGAAGTAAAGGAGGTAAAATTTTAGTAGCTTCTATTAAGCCATTTAACCAGCTATCAGGCTTATTTAATACAACTATTAACCACAAGAAGGAGATAACCAGCCCTAAAGGTAAAAATAAAACTCCTATCGTATAAGCAATTAACATTACACAAGGTAACTGTAACCAATCTAATAATTGATTACGCTCAATCAGTCTTAAAATCAGAGGGATATTATAAATAAATAATAGTAATAAATACTGACTACTAAATCGTAAGTTTCCTAAAAATAAAAATAAAATCTTCCAAAAATTTGTGTTTGGCCTGCGCCCATCTTTTTCTTCTTGAGGAAACCATTCATTCATTCGTTGCTGAAGCCTTGAAGGACAAAACATTGCCCACCAAAATAGTTCCCAAGTCTCTCGCAAAAACAGCAACATTTTCTATATTTAATGTTTAATTTTTTGGCTTTTTGCTTTATCTTTGACCTTTCACAAACTCTGCAAAAACACTGCTAAATAAACCCCGATTCTTCTGTAGTAAACCATGACGCTGAAGCCTATCTACAATTGCCAGATCGGGAATAGGTAAGTTACCACCTCTCAACTCATAACGTAATGCTAAACGTTCAACATCGGTTAAGTCTTTCCAAAGTTCTTCAAAACGAGGCTTTGCTTGAAAATTAAACTCATTTTTAGCAATTTCTTGATTCCCATTTTGCCACAACATCGCCCCCGCCATCTGCACATAATAGGGCAACCCTCCTGCTAACTCATCCACCCATTGTAATACCGCAGAATTAGGCATAAATCCTTCCTGTCCTTTCTGGATGATGCTTTGCCAAGCTTCCTCCTCTAATGCCCCTAAAATAGTCGTACTGAAAATATTGGCAAAGGGAGAACCCAGACTCAAAGTTTCGTAGACTTCATTAAGAGGGCGTTTGCTGGCAATTACCATTGTTAATAAACCCGCAGAAGCCTTAGAACGCCAATCTTCTCCCCAATCCTGAAACAATTCTAATCTATCTTTTTTACTAGCAATGGCTTCAAACTCATCCAAGAAAATGATTAAACGATACCCTTCATCTACTAAGTCCTGTAAGCCATCTTCTACTGCAAAGCCATCTTCATTATCTTCCTTTGACCAAGGAAAATTCCCTGTTAGTTTGTGAATCCCTCGCCTTAAGCCTTCAATAATCCCCTCTGGAGTATGAAAATTCCCATTCGTTAAATCTAAGAAAACAACTAAAGGCTTTTGTTCTGGCGAACAAAATTTGCTGATTCCTTCTCTGATATATCGCAATAGAGAGGTTTTACCATTGCGCCGCAATCCAACCAAATTGACACATTGAGGACTAATCGCACCAATGCGGTTTTTAATCTCTAAAATCTCTCTTCTCCGCCCATAAAAACGTTGCGGAGGAACAGGAAGACCATATTCAAATGGATTATCACCTTTAGGCTTTGGCTGATGAAATTGTTTATTAGCTTCGGCGATTTCGGGAAACTGTTGCACAATAACTTGAGCCGAAACTGCCCGCCCACCTAAATCGTTACTCTCATCACGGGAAAGATGCACAATTCCACAAACTTTACCTGTGAGTAAATTTAGCAAAGGCGAACCACTAAAGCCTGAGATAACTTGCCCTTGCTTTAACTTATAGAGAATAATATCCTCTTTAAAACTTCTTCCTTCATATTTAAAGCTTGCCGAATCTCCCTGCGAATAATCAACTTCGCTATTCTTGGGATAACCGAAAATATATAAATCATCGTTGGTTTTTGGTTCTGTGTCATCCAATTCAACACAGGGATGATCCAAACAATCCTCGTACAGTTGTAAAAGGGCTAAATCAAGGGGATATTTGTATGATTGCGTAACTTTAGCTGTGTAATTCTGGTTTCCCGCTTTCCAGAATACTTGCACAGGGTTATCTTTCGCAGATTCGACTACATGGGCGCAGGTGAGAATCAAATTCGGTGCAACAAAGAAACCTGTTCCCTGACTACTGGCAACATTTAAACGCACTGTACAGCGTTGTAAATCGTCTTCGTTACCCATTAATTGCTCTCACGCAGCATCTTTGTAAAAAGATTACCACAACTGTAAGACAATCAACTGTTATTTACCCCATTCCATCGTAATTTCCAGGTTAGCTGTGCCTGTTCCTTTGACAATTAAAGCGGTTAGTTGTCCTGACTCAACTCCAATTTGTAAACCTACTTTGACACTAAATTTATCTGGTTTGACTGTTTCGCTAATATCTTTTAATGTACCTGCGACATCTTCAGCAATGGATTTAATAATTTCTGTTGCTTGTTTAAAGACTCTGGTTTCATTAGAAACAGGTTGTTCTCCTATAGGGGTAACTTCTACTTTAATTATTTTGCCGTCAGAAAGTTCAAAGGAAATAATCTTGGTTTTATCTGCCATACTTTATTTTTTATGTTAATTTCTCGTGCAAGGTTCTTCCTAAATAATACGAAGAAGGTATATGGTATTGTTACATTTTTCGTGCGCGATTAATTTGAGAAAAATTAGTATTGCACGCAAAGGCGCAAAGGATACAGAGGAACAAGAAAATCGTTACACACAATGCTATGCTTGCGTTAAAATCCGTAAGTCCTGTGTAGCTGACTAGATGAGACCCTATCATCAAATCCCAATTTTCGAGTGTGGTGAACCGCTAATAGCAATTCCTTTAGAATTGTTTGCGGTGGAATCTCCTCATCCTTATGAAAAATTAGGTGCGCCTTATGGCGATCGCTCCCCTTATTATCTCCGTCAAAGCGTTATTGAAAATTTGATTCAAGCGCAAAATTATCTTGACGTTCTGCATCCTAACTGGCGTATCCAAATTTTTGATGCTTATCGCCCAGTAGCAGTCCAACAATTTATGGTAGATTACAGCTTCGCCCAAGCAGTACGGGATAGGGGACTGACTGACGTGCAATTATCCCTAAACCAACGTCAAGAGATTTGGGAAGCAGTTTATGCAATTTGGGCTGTACCGAGTTTGGATGAAAAAACTCCGCCTCCTCACAGTACAGGTGCGGCGGTGGATGTGACGCTAGTAGATGATGCTGGGAAAATAGTGAATATGGGTTCGCCAATTGATGAAATGTCAGAGCGATCGCATCCTGATTATTATGCCAATGATGACAACTCAGAAGCACAAAAGTATCATGCTTACCGTCAGCTATTGCTAGATGTAATGTCAAAAGCTGGCTTTCAACGCAATCCTAGAGAGTGGTGGCATTTTTCTGTCGGCGATCAAATGTGGGCTTGGCTGAATAATCAATCCAATCCAGCCAATCCTGTCACGGCACGTTATGGACGGCTTATATAAATGCGTTATTACAAAAGAATTCAGGAGTCAGAATTCAGAATTGAATTGGAGTCTGACTGGCAGACTTGCTCAATCTAATGTTGAATAAATGGTGAACTAAATGCTAAATCTTTCTTGCGGAATCCATAAGGAATAAATAAGCGTTCATCCCACACTTTCTTCTGCTGACTACTGAATTCAGACTACTGAATACTTCTTCAAGCATCTTGAGGATTTAACTCTCTTAACTCGTCGGTAGTGTAAGTACCAATGGGAGTCCAAACTAGATAGGGAAGGAGTAACAGCGCCGCCATTAGAGAAATCGGTAAAACGCAGATTGCTAGGACAACGCCTAAAATCAAACCCATTAATCCAAGAATTTCCCCAATTTTGAGACTGCGAAATCTCAACATTAAAGGTATATAGGCGACGGTGATAATTTCCACCACGAGATACAAAGCCATTAATAGCCAAGTAATTAGGCTTCCGGGATTTTTTTGCCAGACAATAGTAGCTGAAACTGCACCACCAATAAAAACCACAGTCCAGATGAACGGAATCAGTGGCTCAAAAATTAGCCAGCGAGGGCGACTTAATCGTGCAAACCATTTAACATCACGCGGCGTAATCAAGAAACTCCCAAGGGCAATGAAGAAGGTTACAGCCCCAATTATTATCCAAGATGGAATCATAATGCACCCAAATTTTGTGTATTTTGTCAAGTCATACACTGCAAGTTTGACAATTTAGGCTAGATGTTTAATCACTCCCTGGGGCGATTCTTAGGCATCTTGAGGATTGAGACTGATCATCTGCCAAGTGGTATAAGTACCAATGGGACTCCAGAGCAAATAAGGAACTAGTAATAGTGCTGCCCAACCAGAAAAGCCTAAGACTGCAAGTATCAATAAAGCACTAATAATTAAACCTGTGCCACCGAGAATTGTGCCCACTTTCAGACTGCGAAGCTTAAACATGACAGGCGTATAAGCAATGGTAACAATTTCTAATAGCAGATATAAACCCATGATTAACCAGGTTGAAGTGCTTCCTGGGTCTTTTTCCCAGACAATATAAGCCGACCAAGCACCGCAAATAAATATTACAGTCCAGATAATTGGAATCGCACCCTCAAAAGTTAGCCACCTTGGTCGTTGTAAGCGCTTGAACCATTGGCGATCGCTAGGCGTAATCACGTTCGCGGCTAAGGCAACCAAGAAAGCCACACCCCCAATCACCATCCAAGATTTAATCATGCCCGTTAGTCCTTTACAAGCGCTATCTATCGCTTAATATCACTCTTTATAGTGTGATTTTGTCAATTTAGTTGCTAATTACTCATCATCCCTGAGTTTGAAACCTTGATATCGTTTGGCAGGATTTTAAATTATGGGCATTGAGAATGGGGTAGAAGGTGAAAGGTTAGCGATCGCAGTGCGATTACAGTTAAGTTTTATGAGCCGACAGTGATGGTGTAAGACAACACAAAGGACTTGAAACTAGCTCCAGATTTGGGAGTACCGCTTAACTCCAATTCATAAGTTCCTACTTTGGGAAATACAATTTCGGCTCCGGGAATGCTTTTATATTGCTTGGTTGACACATTATGTAAGGCTGGCTTCAGCAATGGGGCATCAGTTTCGTTGTGAGGTTGAGGGTAGACAGCCAACTGACAGTTACATTGGGTTAGGGGAATTAATTGCCCGCCTTTACGGGTGAGGACAATCCAAGCATGAGCGGTTTTGCCAGCTTGAGGATTGTCATGGGGTTCAATATGCAGCATTCCACCCACGTCTTTTGATACCTTTTCTGTGTGGGCATTAACTGGTGTAGCTATCAAAACCGAAATCAATAATAGCCATCCCAAATTCTTCTCTAAGGTAAAGTGGAACATAGAGTTTCTAAGAGTAAGTGAAGTAAAGCAGGCTGACTGGGGAAAGGCAATTAAAGAAAAATTCAAAGATTTTTGATGCTATTTTTCCACCAGTATTTAGGAACGATAATTTTAAAATAATCATTGCGTCAAAAGACAGTCTGTCAAACTTTATCCGAGAATTCCTTACGAATTACTAAGACTCAATCCCGGCGAAAAGCTAGTTGACTCCTAAACTTCTACCTTAAAGACAAATTAGCTTATTACTTATGATAGTTACCATAATTCACTTTGATGAGTGAGAGTAATAAGAATAACGAATGAGAGTAAATATACTTAGTAGCTGAGGTTCAAAGCATGGACTCCACAGGTAAAGTTAAAATTGTGGACTCGTCCTGGTACATTCCACTACCGCTGAAAGAGTATGCAATGAGCCGGGTAACTGTCTACTTTTATAGCGGCGACAGATGGGTTCCAATTAAATATTGTTCTTTGGGAAAAGCGATTTTGCTTCACCAAAAGGCAAATTTAGAAGGCAAGGAAATTTTACTATTTCCAGAGCATCTAGACCCTAATCAATTCTCAAACTCTTTTAACGAAAATGCATTGAGGTAGACTATTTTTCCAAATTCTTGGCGACGAACTAATCGAATTAATCGGTCATAGAGGCATACATATATTATATGTATGCCTCTACTTGTAAAGTTTAATTTATATATAATCAAACCAACCCAGAACGCAATGCAACGACTGCTGCTTGCACGCGATCGTCTACTGCTAATTTATTCATAATCCCTCGGACATGAGTTTTAATGGTGTTGGGACTGAGATAGAGTTTTTCGGCAATCTCTGGGTTACTCAAACCATCTACCATGAGTTTCAACACTTCTAATTCGCGTCCAGATAAATTAGCTGTGTTGGTAGTGGGTGAAGGTGGTTTGAGATTATCAATTACTCGCCGCGCAATTTGGGGATCGAGATAGGCTGCACCATCAACTGCGGCGGCGATCGCACTTAACAATCTTTCTACACTTGCACCTTTGATACAATAAGCATCTGCACCGCTAGATAGTGCCGCAATAATTTCTGTCTCTGTTTGATGAGATGTCAGCATCACTACATGAGTTGCTGGCAGCGCCGCTTTAATTTGCTGTGTCGCCGCAATGCCATCTAATCGCGGCAATCCAATATCCATAACTACCAAATCGGGTTTTAGTTGCAGTGCGGCTTGAACTCCCAAATAACCATCTTCAGCTTGTCCAACAATCTCCAACTGAGGATGAGCCATTAACGATTGCTCTAATCCCAGTTGCATCATTGGATCATCTTCAACAATTAACACACGTAATGGCGGAGCATTAGCGGGTAAATTTAAGGGATAGGGAGTATCTAAAGACATTTTTATTAATTATTTGTCCTTTGTCCTTTGTCCTTTGTCATTTGTCCTTATCAATGACCAATGACCAATTATTATTCTTCGACGCGATAGCCTAACTCTGCTAAACTGAGCCGCGACTGTCGCCATTTTGGCTGAACTTTCACAAATAATTCTAGGTAAACTTTACCAGCAATTAACTTTTGAATTTGTTCGCGAGCTTCACTGCCAATTGCTTTGAGCATCGCTCCACCTTTGCCAATGAGTATGCCTTTTTGGGAATCGCGCTCGACATTGATGGTAGCAAGTACACGGGTAATGCTGGGTGTTTCTTCTACTAAGTCAATGGCGATCGCTACTGAATGGGGTACTTCTTCACGAGTCAATAATAAAATTTGTTCTCGGATTAATTCACCCATAATAAAGCGTTCTGGTTGGTCAGTTACCAAGTCTGGGGGATAATATAATGGGCCAAGTTCTAAATGTTCAATTAATAATTCTTGAAGTTGCGGTAATCCTGCACTAGTCTTGGCAGAAAATTTCACGATTTCCCATTCATGAGATTGGGCCATCTGAGCGTAACTATCATCTAGATACTGAGAATCGTCCGGTTGTTGGTCGGTTTTGTTCACACCTAGAATCACTGGTGTTTTGCTGCGACTGAGTAATTCGGCAATATAGCGATCGCCTGCTCCACAAGCCACCGCTCCATCTACTACAAATAGCACTACATCTACTGATTCAATGGCAATTTTGGCATTTTGCACCAATACTTCGCCCAATTGATGATGAGGCTTATGAATTCCTGGCGTATCTACAAATATTAACTGCGCCTCTGGTGTCGTTAATATACCGCGCAATCGGTTACGTGTAGTTTGCGCTACTGGTGAAGTAATGGCAATTTTTTGTCCTACTAATTGATTCATCAAAGTAGATTTACCGACATTTGGACGACCAACGATGCCGATAAAACCTGATTTAAATTCAGGAGGAGCTTGGGGGATTGTTACTTCTCCTGAAAAAGAGAAAGTGTAATTATCAATACTAGTCACCTTTGGCTCCACCCTCATATTTTATAGCTGGGATAACTTGGTTTTTTCTGAGACACAAAACAAGCATAAAATTACCCTGGCATTTTTAGGGTTTTTTTGCCGAGGTTTAATCTACTACTGGCTCTACACTTATATTTTACAGCTGAGACAACTTTGTTTTGTTTTTAGACGCAAAACAAACATAAAATTACTTTGGCATTTTTTAGAAAGGACTTTTGCTTGACACCTCTTACACATTTATCTTTTTTTGTCAATATAACTTGAGGTATCTAAAGCAATTGTCCTTTCCATCCTGCTCAAATTAAAGCTTCCATCGCTTGTTGTAAATCATTTGTCACATCAGCAACAGCTTGTCTAGCACCCAAACGATTTTCTTGATATTTCGGGTAATATTCCGAAATAGATATAGGTTCGCCTATAGTTATTTTTACTTTTTGCTTACCCAATTGTGGACGCTGCACAGCTTTATTCCCTTTGATTTTAGCAATCATTTGCCATAAAATTAGAGTCGTCTCAGCAAACCTTTCTCCCGTTGGATTTTCACGAATATAATTACCCGAAACTGCCACAAAACTTTCTACTAAACGCATGTGCCACATCCGTGCATTCGCTTCTTCTGCAACGCGATCGCCTAAAGCTCTTTCGACAGCAGACACTCCTTTTACATCTTTAAATTCTTCTCTAAATATATAATTCCAACCTGCTTGCTCGACTCGGCGACAACGATCGCTCAAACTCCCTTTTGACTGTAAATTAAAATACTGCTCTGAGATTAACAGCGCTGCATTCAATAAAGCTTGTAAACGAACTGCTAATGCTTCATTTCTATCTGGAATTTGCCCGTTGACAATCTTGGGATCTGGCAGTTTTTGATGATAAAACCGGGTGTAAAATTCTTCCATGAGCAAAAGTAAATGTTCTGCCAAAGCCAACAACCGGGGATAAAGCGATTCTACCGAAGCCTGTTCTGGTGGATTTGCAGGTAAACCGCTAGCCGCCTCTAATTCACTTAAAAGATTAGCGATCGCATCCCAAGGAGCATCAACGTAATTATACTTAATCCCAACTGGTACAATCAAAACTTGTTGATCGTCTCCAGCTTTGTGCAAATCTTCAGCACACCAGAAGCCTAATTGGGCGATACCAGGTTCTAGAGGGCTGATATTCTCCGATAAACCATTGGTAGCACCTTCAGGCGCAGCCGCCATCGGGAATTTGCCATTGGCGAACAACTCACGCGCCGAACGTAACCCTGTCCAGTCAGCTTTACCTCGCTGAATCGGAGTCCCACCTAAATGAGAAGCAATCCAGCCAACGTGGGAACCTGCCCAGAGAGGAATGCCGCGATCGTAGATAAAATGAGCGTGAGTCGGAAATTGTAGTGTTGTACCTTGCGATCGCGCTGTCTTTGGCACAAGTTGAGACAGCAAGTAACCTAAACAAAGTGGATCGTCTGTTTTCGGATGGCGAAATGCCAGCATAAAACGGATCTTACCCTCCTGAAACTGGCGATAGAGATCCACCAGAACTTCTACGTTATCCGCTTCAATTTGGGTAATAGATGTTTGCCAATTTATCCAACTGGGTAGCAACAGATTAACGACTCGCAGCAATAAAGGGTTAAAGGCTGGAGGAATAAATTCTAAGGGTGCTTGTGCTTGATAAATTACATCTGCCAAGGTAGTTTCTCCTAAAGATGCCGTGATTTCTTTTAAGCTATCTTAGCCGCTGTAAGATACCCTGACGATTGAAGTCGCAGTCACACACGATAAAAAATGAAGCGTACCTACGCAGACTTATAGAGTATTTTTTATTGCGATGTAAAGTATGGGCAGATAATGGAGATTTAGCAGCACTTGCAAATTTTAATAACAGGATAGACTCAAGCTAAATCCTGGTAATACATTTTCACCCGATAATTGTGTAGGCAGATTTCGCACCTCTACATCTTGGTTTTGGCGATAAATTTCCACTTGCTGCTGTTGGGGATTTATCAACCACGCCAATTGCACTCCTGCACCTATATATTCGTGCATTTTAGAACGCAACATTTCCAAATCATCTGTTGCTGACCTTAATTCAATTACAAAATCGGGTGCAATGGGGGGAAATTTCCGTCTTTGTTCAGGTGTAAGTGCTTGCCAACGTTCTCGTTGAATCCAAGCGGCATCTGGGGAACGGTCAGCACCATTAGGTAATTTGAATATAGTAGAAGAACTGAAGGTAAATCCAAGGCCAGTTTGCCGATTCCAGATTCCCAAATCAATAATTAAATCTGCTTCTCGATTGCCGCTTTCACCTCCAACGGGGGACATAATGATTAATTCTCCCTTGGTAGTGCGTTCAAATTTCAATTCGCGGTTATTTTGGCATAAGTGATAAAATTGTTCGTCACTAAGGTGAACAGTGTCTAGTTTTAATGTCAAATGACTCATAACCTAGACCTTTAAATAGTTGCAAAGATTATATCATGCCATATCTTAACGGCTGTAAGATGCCGATCGCGCTTGCGCTTTGCCTACCTTGCAGGTTCAAAAACTAGGATACCTTCTGAATGCACCCAGGCGGACGAGGGTTTGTGTGGCCGCGATTTCTAATCGCGAGGTGGTTTATAAACAAATTAGAGATTCTGGAAAGGGAATAAACAACGATGCGACTATCACAAATGTTATTCGTTACACTCCGGGATGATCCAGCTGATGCTGAGATTCCTAGCCATAAATTATTACTCCGTGCAGGTTACATTCGTCGCATCGGTAGCGGTCTTTATGCTTATTTGCCGTTAATGTGGCGGGTAATGCAAAAAGTTTCCCAGATTGTGCGAGAAGAAATGAACGCGACAGGCGCACAAGAATGTCTTTTGCCACAATTACAACCTGCTGATTTATGGAAGGAATCGGGACGCTGGGACACTTACACCAAAGCTGAGGGAATTATGTTTTCCCTAATTGACCGCCGCGAGCAACAATTAGGATTAGGGCCAACTCATGAAGAAGTAATCACAGCGATCGCTCGTGATATGATTCGCTCTTATCGCCAGCTACCACTACATCTCTACCAAATTCAAACCAAGTTCCGCGATGAAATTCGTCCCCGTTTTGGTTTAATGCGCGGACGAGAGTTTATCATGAAGGACGGCTACTCTTTCCATACTAATGAAGCCAGCCTCAAAGAAACTTACCAGGATATGTATAAAGCCTACAGCAATATCCTACGGCGTTCTGGTTTAGCTTTTCGCGCAGTGGAAGCTGATTCTGGTGCAATTGGCGGTTCTGGTTCCACAGAATTTATGATTTTGGCAGAAGCGGGTGAAGACGAAGTTCTCTACACTGAGGACGGTAAATACGCTGCTAACGTAGAAAAGGCTGTTTCTTTACCAATTGACGCCGAAACCTCACGGTTTACAACCTACGAAAAACGCGATACACCTGGAACAGAAACCATTGAAAAAGTCTGTCAACTCCTCAACTCTTCTCCCACTCAATTAGTTAAAAATGTCCTTTATCAAACAGTTTATGATAATGGTATAACAGTGTTAGTTTTGGTGAGCATCCGAGGTGATCAGGAAGTTAATGAGGTCAAATTGCAAAATGAACTGACCAAATTAGCTTCTAAATATGGTGCTAAAACTATTATTAGTTTGAATGTGCCAAATGTAGAAGCCCAGCAAGCATGGACAACTAAATCTCTGCCTTTAGGCTACATTGCCCCGGATATCGCAGATGAGTATATTACTGCTAATAAACAGATTCATCCCAAGTTTTTGCGCTTGGTAGATCAAACAGCCGTTGATTTAAAAAACTTTGTTACAGGCGCAAATGAAGCTGGTTATCACGTAGTTGGTGCTAATTGGGGTGAGCAATTTAAGTTACCAGAGCGAATAGTAGATATCCGTAAGTCAAGATCAGGCGATCGCGCCATCCATAACCCAGAACAAACCCTTGCAAGCGCCCGTGGAATTGAAGCAGGTCACATCTTCCAATTAGGTACTAAATATTCCCAAGCGATGGGTGCAACTTATACCAATGAACAGGGTGAAGAAAAGCAGCTATTTATGGGTTGTTTTGGTGTAGGTGTATCACGATTAGCACAAGCTGCCGTCGAGCAATCTTACGATAAAGATGGGATTATTTGGCCAGTTGCGATCGCACCCTACCACGCGATCGTCACAATTCCCAACATTAAGGATGCTCAACAAATCGAAATCGCCCAAAAACTTTACACAGAACTCAATCAAGCGGGAATTGAAACCCTACTAGATGACCGAGACGAACGGGCGGGAGTGAAATTTAAAGATGCTGATTTAATTGGCATCCCTTATAGAATTGTAACCGGACGTGCGATCGCTAATGGCAAAGTTGAAGTTGTAGAAAGAGCCACCCGTAAATCTCAAGAAATAGTCATTGATGAAGTGACAACAACACTCAAAGGTTGGATTACAGAAGCAATAGGGCATACGGCATAAGTATGGAGAAGAGACAAGGAAGAGGGGGGAGACAAGGGAGAGACTTGTTCAATAATTTCCCCTTATCTTCCTTGTCCCCAACTCCTAACTCTTAACTTTTCACTCCCCACAATTTACATAATTTGGCAGGTGGGTGACGGATTAGAAATAAAAATCCTAGAATTGGATTAGGGACTTGCAGAATTAAAAGGCATCAAGTCTCCTCTAGGTTGTGGGAAACTCTCCACTTATAAGTATCGTCTTTAACCAGGCTGCTCCTCACATAACTACCATATCAGCCCTCAGTTAGGAAGGTTTTGAACATGAAAGACCAACAAGGATCTAATCGTATTTCTTCAGGCGTAATTGCAGCTGTATCAGCAGTGGTTGTAGCGGTGGGTGGTGGTGTAGCTTGGTTTACCACACAATCCAACAATACTCCCACACCGTCAAACCCTTCTGGGCAAATAGCTCAACCAGCACAACCATCAACTAGGCAGCCAGGTAATGAGAAAACCCCTAACGTTTACTGGCTAAGACCAAAAGACAAAAATGTTACTTTGGTTCCCCAGCCTGTTAAAGTAGCTTCTGTATTACCCAACCAAGCTTTAGAAGCAGCTTTCCAAAGTTTGTTAGCAGGCCCAACAGAAGGGACAGATTCAACAACCATCCCTAAAGGAACCAAGCTATTGGGACTGAAGGCGGAAAATAATGAAGTTCACGTTAATTTATCTGAAGATTTTACCGGCGGAGGCGGTAGCACCTCAATGATGGGCCGCGTGGGACAAGTTGTTTACACTGCGACAACTTTAAATCCCAAAGCCAAGGTGTACATTGACGTGAACGGCAAACCATTAGATGTTTTAGGCGGTGAGGGTGTAGAGATACAACAACCGCTAACTCGTGAACAGTTTCAGAAAGATTATCCCCTTTAAAAAAGTTAGGAGTTAGAAGTTAGGAGTGAGGAGTTTTAACTCATAACTCATAACTCATAACTCATAACTCGTAACTCTCTTAAACTTACCGTTTGCTATTTAATACACGAAAATTACGGGCTTGCTGCTCTAACCTTGTGGCGAGGCGATCGCAAACCCGATTACACAAATCAAAAATCATTTGATCTTCCACCCGGTAATAGGCGCAAGTTCCTTCACTGCGGCGGCTAAGGATACCTGCTTGCCACATTACCTTCAGGTGTTTTGACACATTTGCCTGAGAAGTCTGTGTTGCCTCTACCAACTCTTGCACGCATTTTTCTTCATCCCGTAATAAGTGTAGCAGCCGTAGGCGCATTGGCTCACTTAACAGGCTGAAGTATTCAGCTACTTGTTGCACCACTTCTGGTGGTAAAGGCAACGTTTGTTTCATCAGGGTTAACCCGCAAGGAAAGAAAATTTTAACAATGATTCACATCATATATACATTAATACTTAATCAGGGTTAATTCGCATCAAAGGTTGACCATATTCTACAGCGTCGCCATTATGTAGAAGAATTTCCATCACCTGCCCAGAGACTTCGGCTTCGATTTCATTCATCAGCTTCATGGCTTCAATGATACAGACCGTTTGACCCTTGCGGATGCGATCGCCCACTTCCACAAATGCCGCTTCTCCAGGCGCAGGAGCGCGATAAAACGTTCCTACCATTGGGGAAGGTACTTCTACTAATCTTTGGTCAATGGTTGAGGGAGGACTTACTGACAACTGCAATTGCGTACTAGTACCAGTATTCTCAAACACACGAGATGTGGACACCTCCGTTACCTGACTTCCGCTCACCTGGTTTCCCCCAGATGAACCTGATGTCAAGCCTGAACCTACCACACTGCCTAAAGTCCCTTGACCTACCGACAACATCTGATTGCTAATGCTCACAGCCTTACGGACTGTTAGTTCAAAATCATCGCTTTTGAGCGTGACTTCTGCAATATCTGTTTGTGCGATAGTTGCCAGAAGTTGGCGGATTTCATTAAAGTCCAATGGCACAGTTTTTATTACCTCGACCTATCCGTAAATTAGTATTTTAAGTGTGGCAGGGGATTAATCCCTATGTAGGGATTTAAATCGGGACTTGCATCTCCATAGAGATGAAAGTTATTCCCTGCTGATATATTTATCTTCCTGGGTATCAACTTTGATGCGTTCTCCTTGGGAAATAAACAAAGGAACCATCACAACTGCACCAGTTTCCAGAGTTGCTGGTTTTGAGCCACCTGTGGCGGTGTCACCTTTTAAACCTGGATCTGTTTGGACAATTTCTAGAACCACAGACTTAGGCAATTCTACTCCTAGCACCTGTTCGCCCCATTTAATAACTTCGGCTTCCATACCTTCCTTCAGGTATTTGACGCGATCGCCAATTTGTGCGCGAGTCAATCTACCTTCTTCGTATGTTTCCATATCCATAAAGACAAACTCATCGCCTTCTTTATAGGTATGCTGCATCGTGCTTTTTTCTAGAGTGGCTTGCGGCACTGTTTCCCCTGCGCGGAACGTTTTTTCCATTACGCTCCCACTCTGGACATTTTTTAGCTTAGTTCGTACAAAAGCGGAACCTTTGCCTGGCTTGACGTGTAGGAATTCAAGCACTCGCCATACAGACCCATCCAATACAATTGAAACACCGGGTCGAAAGTCGTTACTGGAGATCATGAAACTTTCAAATTTTGGAAGACAATCGGCATTTATTGTACCCTTCTAGGGTCGTCATTGGGCATTTGTCATTGAGTTAGTTGTCATTTGTCATTAGTTATTTATCCTCTGCCCTAGACCTCTGCTCCACTCATCACCTAACGTGGGAAGATTATTGATGGGTTACGTCCAGTCAACAATTCACTGCTGCATTTGAGTTATCCCATGCTTAACTTATTAAAATCCTGGCTGAAGAACAGCCTAATGGCAATACTGCTGGTAACAATATTTTTAGGCATAACTACAGCTGGGTGGACTCCCTCCAGTAGCGCCGCACTGCCAGCCGGCAATGCAATTACCGACGGAAAGGCTTTGTTGCGGTATGCACTCCCGATAGATAACAAACCTGTGCGGCAACTACAAGGCAGTTTAGAGGACATCTCTGCCCAACTGCGGGCGAATCGGCGTTGGGGTGCTATTTCCAAAGACATCAGCCAAGCATCCCGCATTCTCGATAAACCTTCCCAAATCTTAACAAGCGTTCCCGCAGAACGCCAACCCCAAGCCGAAGCTTGGATTACCGAGTTGAAATCTGGGGTGGGTAAATTGCAAGAATTGGCAAACAACAAAGATAAAGAACAAACTCTGCAAGAGAGAGGTAAACTGCTAAATCTAGTTACTCAGCTAGAAGAGTCAATGGTGAAACAATTCCCCTTTGAAGTCCCTGCTGAATATAGTAATCTGCCGCAACTTAAAGGTCGTGCCACTGTAGAAATCAAAACCAACAAAGGCGATTTGTCCCTTGTCGTGGATGGTTACAGCGCCCCCGTGACTGCTGGTAATTTTGTAGATTTGGTGCAGAGGGGTTTTTATAATGGTTTAGAATTTACCCGTTCTGAAGAATCTTACTTTCTCCAAACTGGAGATCCAACTGGGAAAGAGGTGGGTTTCATTGACCCCAAAACGGGCAAATATCGCGCTATTCCCTTAGAAATCTTAGTTCAAGGAGATAAAGCACCTACTTATGGCATTACTTTAGAAGAAGCTGGTCGTTACGTTGATATGCCAGTTCTACCTTTTTCTGCCTTTGGTGCAGTAGTGATGGCTCGTCCTGAAAGTGAAGTCAATGGTGGTTCATCACAATTTTTCTTCTTTTTGTTTGAACCAGAACTCACTCCTGCCGGACGCAACCTATTGGATGGTCGTTATGCCGTTTTTGGCTATCTCACCGAAGGCAGAGAAGTTTTGGATAAACTGAAAGCTGGTGACAAAATCGAATCAGCAAAAGTGGTTCAAGGGATAGAAAATCTGGTTGAACCGCAAGCTGCATAAGAAGAGAGCAGGGGGAGAATAATTCCTGTACAGACGCGATTAATCGCGTCTCCCCTGATTCAGATTTCCGGCGGTGAACACCTGATCAACTGTGATCGCTATTTCTGGAAAAGTCCGTGATCCAATTTGCTGATTGTCTGTAAAAACTGTTTCTTCATAAAATCCATCTTCGAGTAGTAACACTGAAATTTTTGCTTGTAGTGGGTCTACAATCCAATATTCAGGAACCTCTAAAGCGGCATATTCTGAGCGTTTATAACGATAGTCCCGTTTCACTGACTCTGGACTAACGACCTCGACAAACAGTAACGGCGGTGACTCAAATACTGCTGAAGCATTTAACAATTCTCTGGCTTGCTCCAGTGTCACTACACACAAATCAGTCAACCTAGATTTATTTCTACCCGTTCTCACCCCACTTTCTCGAAAACACAGCCAAGTAAAGTTACAACGTTTGATTTCTGCATCCAGTAATTGCTCAAGAAATTTGGCAATCAGGAAGTGTTCAATAGTTGGTGGGTTCATTAGCTCTAGCTTGCCATCCACCAGTTCATAATGAAAATCGCTACCATCATCATAGGTTAAGTACTCCTCAAATGTGATGCTGGTTACTGGTGTTGTTACCATTCCAACTGACTCCTAGACGATACCCTTATCTTAAACAGTAAAGTAATCATCAGTTTTCTTCGTAATTTTGCAACACGGAAAACCGATTGTGAACAGTGAGTTATCTTCTCAACACGTAAAAGACATTGGCGAACAAGGTCTTTTAGAAAGATTACAGCGTTTCTGTCCTCCAGAAATTATCGGCGATGATGCCGCAGTACTTGAGACTGCACCAGGGCAATCTTTGGTAGTGACTACAGATGTGCTGGTTGATGGCGTTCATTTTAGTAACCTCACCACTTCCCCAGAAGATGCAGGTTGGCGAGCTGCTGCTGCCAATTTATCAGATTTAGCAGCAATGGGTGCTTCTCCATTAGGAATCACTGTCGGGTTGGGACTACCCGGTGAACTTAGGGTGAGTTGGGTAGAACGCTTATACCAGGGAATGACAGAATGCCTGCAAAAATACAATACCCCAATTGTTGGGGGTGATGTAGTGCGATCGCCTGTGACTACTCTGGCAATTACCGCTTTTGGTCAAGTTAACCATAGTCAAATTATCCGCCGTTCTGCTGCTGTTGTGGGTGATGCGATCGTCGTTACAGGCGTTCATGGAGCTTCCCACGCTGGCTTAGAACTGCTCTTACATCCCGAATTAGGCCAAGACCTCAAAGATGCAGAACGCACGGCTCTAATCCGCACACATCAACGTCCACAACCACGATTAGATGTCTTACCAATCCTCTGGAAAATTTTAACTCCTAACTCCCAACTCTTCATTGCTGGTATAGATAGCAGTGATGGTTTGGCAGATGCGATTATCCAAATTTGCCGCGCCAGTGGTGTTGGCGCTGTTTTAGAACACAGACAAATTCCCGTACCAAAAACTTTTAATCATTGGTTGCCACCAGAGCAAGCGTTAAAATATGCTCTATATGGTGGCGAAGACTTTGAATTAGTCCTATGTTTACCACAAGAATTAGCATCAGCCTTAGTGCAACATCTTGGAGAAGGTGCGGCGATCGCAGGCAGGATTACAGCCGGATCGACAGTAATATTGCACGACGAGCAAAAAAAATTCCCTGACCAAGTTCTGAATCTTAGCCAGGGATTTCAACATTTTGGTCAATAGTCCTTTGTCATTTGTGATTTTTCCAATGACTAATGACCAATGACAAATGACAAATTATTGCCACTTCTCGGCTACTAATTCTGCCAAATCCAAAACTCGTTGGCTGTAACCCCACTCGTTGTCATACCATGCCATGACTTTTACTAAGTCATTACCCAAGACCAAAGTCAAGCTAGCATCAACAATCGAAGAAGCGTCATGACCTTGATAATCAGACGATACCAGTTCTAGATCGCTGTAGGCCAAAATACCTTTAAGTGGGCCTTCGGCAGCATCTTTGAGAGCTTGGTTAACTTCTTCAGTAATAGTACGCTTCTCAACCTGCACTACGAAATCTACCATTGAGACGTTCGGGGTTGGTACGCGCAAGGCAACGCCATTTAGCTTGCCTTTCAGGTCTGGGATAACTAGCGCCACTGCTTTCGCTGCACCAGTGGAGGTAGGTACAATGTTTATCGCTGCGGCCCTTGCCCGTCGCAAATCCCGGTGAGAAGCGTCTAGCAAGCGCTGATCGCCTGTATAGCTATGGGTGGTGGTCATCGTACCTTTGATAATGCCGAACTTATCGTTCAACACCTTGGCGATTGGTGCCAAGCAGTTGGTAGTACAGCTAGCGTTACTGATAATGTTGTGTACGTTGTGGTCATAGTCGTGATGATTCACACCAACCACAAAAGTGCCATCCTCGTTTTTACCTGGAGCGGTAATCAGAACTTTCTTGGCTCCAGCATTCACATGCTTGAGCGCCCCTTCTTTGCTAGTAAACACCCCGGTTGCTTCGATAATTAGGTCAATTCCCCAATCTCTCCAGGGCAAGTTTTCGGGGTTGCGATCGGATACGCACTTAATGGTCTTGCCGTTAACAATGATAGAGTTATCGTCGGCACTAACCTCAGCACCTTTGATCTTCCCTAGCATTGAGTCATACTTGAGCAGGTGAGCATTAGTTCTGGGGTCTGACGTGTCATTAATCGCGACAAGATCGATTTGACTATTCTCTCTACCCACCCAACAACGCGCAAAGTTACGTCCAATCCGCCCGAAACCGTTGATTGCAACTCTAATCACAGTACCTTGCCCTCTGTATTTATGCTTATATGTTGATATCGTTGACCCCAATCATATCGCAAAGGGGGGGGGCACTTATAACCATAAAGTGTTAGATCAATAAAAAAACACATAATTTATTCAGATTTGTGAGAGTAGAGATTGCTGTTAGTGATATATGATCTGACCGATTCCGGTACTAAATAACGAATTGACTGGCGTTCGCGGCGAAATTTGCGAATTAGACTTGACGAAACTCCTACTAAAGGTATATCCAAGAGTTGCCAGTGAATGGTGGACGATTGCTCTCTAAGTTGTTGCTCCACTTGCTTGCAGATTAATTTGCTTTGAGTTATAGTCTCACCACCTAGCAGTCGGGGTGCGATTAACCAATCACACATTTGCGCTAGTTCGTGTCCACGGTGCCAACGGGGTAAGGTTTGGAAAGTATCCAAGCCGACAATCCAGCACCAGTGAGTATTTGGGTAACAAGCAGATAAGTCAATCAGGGTGTTAATGGCATAAGAAGTCCCAGAGCGATTTGTCTCCACTAGTGAGACAGTAAACGCTGGGTTATCTTTTATGGCTAATTGCAGCATTTGTACACGATGCTCAAACAAAGCTGCTTCTTTGTGAGGAGGATTTAGGGATGGCACCCAAATTACCTTTTCAAGGCATACTTGATGCAAAGCTGTCTCGGCTACAAGCAAGTGTCCCCAATGAATTGGATCAAATGTGCCACCAAAAATTGCTAGTTGCTGCATCCAGTTATGCCTGGGTTTTATGCAATTGAAAAATAGTTTTATTACCAATGTACTATTTTACTCAATTCACGCCTAAACTTGATGCAATTTCAAATCAGTTTCACTAAACAATGTATTATGTAGCCAATTACAGTAAGGCAGCCAAATTTATGTATTTGACATTACAAGAATTTCTTTCCCGATGCGGCCAAAATTTTCAGAATAATCTTAAGAACAGTTCAAAAATAGCAAAAACCTCTAACCAAGGTAAAATCATTCTGAACAAAGAAAACCAGAGCAGAAACATCATTTGGACATCAAACATGAACATGATACAGGAGTAGTTACGGTAAAAATCAAATTCCTGTTATGATACGCGTGTCATTTGTGATTATGGTGTGGTGTGGTGTAAGAGGAGCAAGAAATGACTAATTCTGTAGATTTTAGTGGTAGACCATTTCATTTCATTGGCATCGGTGGCATAGGTATGTCTGCTCTGGCATACGTTCTCACAAAGCGTCAATTTCCAGTATCAGGTTCGGATCTTCGTCCAAACCATATTACGCGCAAGTTGGAATCTATCGGCGCTCATATTTTTGGTAAACAAGAGGCAAGCAATCTTGAATTCTTTCGACCTCAAGTATTGGCTAATGCAGTAGTATTAAATTCACAAGAACAATTAACTCCTGATACTAACTCGAAATTGCCTCAAGTCATTTGTTCAACAGCAATTAATACTAATAATTTAGAATACAAAGCAGCGCTGGAATTAGGTTGTCCAACTTTACATCGTTCAGATGTACTAGCAGCTCTAATTGCCGAGTACTACAGCATTGCAGTGGCAGGAACACACGGCAAAACGACAACCAGTAGTATGATTGGCTATATGCTTTTGGAAGCAGGTCTAGACCCAACGATTTTAGTCGGTGGCGAAGTCAATGCATGGTCCGGTAATGCTAGATTGGGACAAAGCCAATATTTGGTAGCCGAGGCAGATGAATCAGATGGTTCCCTGGTAAAACACGCTCCTGAAATTGGCATCATTACCAATATTGAACTCGATCATCCTGACCACTACGAGACATTAGAAGAAGTCATTGACATCTTCCAGACATTTGCTAAGAGTTGTAAAACCTTGATAGGTAGCATTGACTGTGCGACAGTGCGCGATCGCTTACAACCCACAATTACCTACAGCTTACACTCAGATACCAACGCTGATTACACCGTCACCAATATTGATTATCGGGCTGATGGCACCACTGCTTTGGTTTGGGAAAAAGGCAAAGCTTTGGGCGTATTGACATTGCGGCTGCTCAGTCGGCATAATCTCAGCAATGCCCTAGCCGCCGTAGCTGTTGGTCGCGCCTTGGGTTTAGAATTTGGAGCAATTGCCAAAGGTATCGCTACCTTTGAAGGAGCAAGACGACGCTTTGAGTTCCGAGGTGAAGTCAATGGCATTACCTTCATCGATGATTATGCCCATCATCCGAGCGAGATTCGCGTTACTCTCGCCGCAGCCCGTTTACAGGCAAGACCAGGGCAAAGAGTGGTTGCCATCTTCCAACCTCACCGCTATAGCCGTACACTCACCTTTTTAGAAGAATTTGCCGAGTCTTTTGCACATGCTGATTTGGTTGTGCTGACTGATATTTACAGTGCCGGTGAACCAAATTTAGGACAAATTAGTGGTGAAAGTCTAGCCGCAGAGATTGCTAAACAGCATTCTTCTGTCGTTTATCAACCAACTTTACCCGCAGTGTGTGAGTACTTGCTACAAACATTACGCCCAGGAGACTTGGCGTTGTTTTTGGGAGCTGGAAACTTGAACCAGGTGATTCCTGAAGTAATTACAACACTTTGTGAGCCTGCTAAAGCCACATCCTAAAGTGAAGACTTTGCAAAGTTTTATTTCTGAGCAAAGCGACCCTCTAGTAACGGTTTCAGAAGTTAACTCCATTACCGTATCTTTGCGGTAAATAAATGTAAAAATTTTACCAAGAAAAAGTAAAAATGACCATTTCCCAGGCCGCTGGAAACGTCTGCACAGTTTCTGCTTTGAATACAAAGAAACAGCAAACAGCTAATTCGGTGGAGAGTGAAGTAATTTACTTACCCAATACTGATTGTGCAATCAAGTCTCAGGCTTCTTTGTCAGCGTTCACTTCCTATAGAGTTGGGGGAGAAGCACAGTTGTACGTTTCCCCCCGAAATGTAGAAGCACTGCAAGCAAGTCTTAAATACGCAAAAGAACGTGATTTAAAGGTGACAACGCTGGGAGCAGGTTCTAACTTGCTGGTAAGCGATGGTGGTATATCAGGCTTAGTCATTGCGACTCGTCATCTCCGCTTCAGCAACTTTGACCCCCAAACCGGTCAATTAACCGTTGCTGCTGGAGAATCAATTCCTAGTTTGGCATGGGCAGCAGCGGAATTAGGATGGGAAGGTTTGGAGTGGGCTGTTGGTATCCCTGGAACAGCCGGGGGTGCAGTAGTCATGAATGCAGGGGCACATAATCGCTGTATTGCAGATATGTTAGTTAGTGCCCAGGTACTTTCACCCGATGGGACGCTAGAAACTCTTACCCCCGATCAATTAGGTTATAGCTACCGGACTTCATCATTGCAGGGTGGCGATCGCATCGTCACCCAAGCCACCTTACAACTTGCCCCAGGTGCAGACCCAGCAGCAGTTGTAGCAATCACCAAACAACACAAAAAGCATCGGTTAAGCACCCAACCATATAACTTCCCCAGTTGTGGTAGTGTGTTCCGCAATCCCAAACCTTACAGTGCTGGCTGGTTAATTGAACAAACTGGTTTGAAAGGCTACCAAATTGGCGGAGCGCAAGTAGCACTACTTCATGCTAATTTTATCGTTAACCGTGGTGGAGCAAAAGCTAGTGATATCTTCTGTCTCATTCGCCACATCCAACATCAAGTACAAGAACGTTGGTCTATTAATTTAGAGCCAGAAGTCAAAATTATCGGAGAGTTTCAAGGTGCTTGTGGATAGGGAGTGGGGAGTGGGGAATGGGGAATGGGGAAGAATTAATAACCAATGCCCAATCTCTAATGCCCAATTCCCTACTCCCATTCTATGAAGCATTAATTATTGGTAAAAAAAGAGTCAAATTACTTACCGCATCTATAATTGAATTTGATTTGTTATTCAACGCACACGCGTACAAATAATTATGACAGGAAAAGGACAGGGATTTGGCTTCGGCTTAGGAAAAATGAAAGAATTGGCTGAAGCTTTTAAGAAAGCGCAGCAAGTTCAAGAAGGTGCAAAGCGACTCCAAGAAGAATTGGAGCAAATGGAGATTCAAGGAGAATCTGGTGGTGGTCTGGTAAAAGTGATTGTCAGTGGGAACCAAGAACCCAAGCGGGTGGAAATTTCTCCAGAAGCTTTAGCAGAAGGTGCAGAAGTACTTTCCGATCTTGTAGCAGTGGCAATGAAAGAAGCCTACAACAAGTCCACAGCAACCATGCGAGAACGTATGGAAGAATTAACCAGTGGGTTGGAGTTACCTGGATTTTAGTCATTGGTCATTAGTCATTGGTGAGCCAGTGCGGTCTTGGGGGTTTCCCCCATGAGCAACTGGTGTTAGCGCAGCGTTAGCGACGTAGGAGCGTCACCCGAAGGGTCATTAGTCATTGGACAAAGGACAAATGACTATTGACAAAGGACAAATAATATCTATGCCTTACAAGTTACTGTTTGTCTGCTTAGGTAACATCTGCCGATCGCCATCGGCAGAAAATATCATGAATCATTTAATTGAGCAGGCTGGCTTGAGCGAGCGCATCCTCTGTGACTCTGCTGGGACATCTAGTTATCACATTGGTAGCCCACCTGACAGACGTATGAGTGCTGCGGCTGCTGCAAAGTTGGGAATTAAACTGCGTGGACGGGCACGCCAGTTTCAAAAGTCAGACTTTCAAGACTTTGATTTGATTTTAGCGATGGATCGAGAAAATTATGAGAATATCCTCACTCTTGATCGCACTCAGGAATATAAGCATAAAGTGCGTTTGATGTGCGAGTTTTGCTCTCGACACACTCTAAAGGAAGTTCCAGATCCCTATTACGGCGGTGAAGAGGGATTTAATCAGGTTATTGATTTATTGATCGATGCTTGTGAAGGTTTACTGACAAAAGTTAAAAGTGAGGAGTTATGAGTTAGGAGTTAGGAGTTAGGAGTTTTAATTTCTCACTTCTCACTTTTAACTCCTAACTTTTATTCCACCAGACCATGCTTCATCGCAAAACGCACTAATTCTGCTCGGTTGCTAGTTGAGGTTTTTCTCAATAAACTGCTAACGTATTTTTCTACAGTTCGAGGACTCAGGTGTAGCTGAAGACCCATTTCGGCATTAGAAAGACCATGAGTTAATAACTCTAAGACTTCTTGTTCTCTATGAGTTAGGGGTGAGTGCAGATGGGATGTCTGAATTTGAGTAGACAGAGAATTATGGACATCCCCCGCTTTTGTAGAGGCGGAAATACCCAAACTCTCTCTATGAGAAAAACGATACTCTGATTGGATAATTTGCGATCGCTCCAAAAGATTGCGGATTGCTGCTGCTAACTCTTCCAGTTCAAAAGGCTTGGGTAGATATAAATCGCACCCTGACTGGTAGCCCAGAATTCTTTCTTGGGTCTTAATGCGTGCCGTTAATAAAATTACAGGCAATAAACGAAACACTGGTTGCTGACGCACCCGACGCACTAGTTCATAGCCATTGATCCGTGGCATAACGATATCCGTGACAATCAAATCAGGATGATACTCATCCACCATAAACAAAGCCTCTTGACCGTCATTAGCCGTGATCACTGAGTAGCCAGACAGTTCAAGATAGTCGCTAACAGACAGACGAGTGCCCAAATCATCATCCACTATAAGGATCGTCAAGGGCATGGATAATACACCCCTAGCATTTTTTTACTCAGAAATTTACTTCTACGTGTTCCATGAGTGAACACAAACAATAATAGTGTTCTTATGTTTCATACTATGACAGGATTATCAGCTAATTACTGCCTTTAGGGCTGATTTATAAAGAAAATCTTAAATCCTTAGGAAGGTTAATGAAGTCTAACTCACCTTTGACTACCCGTGCTTGAGAGGCACAAAGACCTTTGTAATTTGTAACAACTCATCAATATTCTGATCGGCGCTAACGGAAACGTCTCCGGCTTTGCTCCTGACTCCTAAATTCTGTTTCGATAACTTAAATTTGCTAGAAAACTCTTAATTGTGAACTTAAAAAAGCTAGATTAGTGATATGTGGTTCAACATTCATAGCGGTTCTAAGATACACCCTATAATTTACAAGCCAATCCAAATAATTTTTTAGGTACATTTAAAGCACACAAAATTATCAATGAGCGACAAGAACGAAGGTTACAAAGTTATTTGCGACAACCGTCAAGCCCGTTATTTGTATGAAATTCTAGAAACTTACGAGGCTGGAATTGAATTGACAGGAACAGAGGTGAAGTCAATTCGTGCGGGGAAAGTCAATCTCCAGGATGGCTATGCTTTGCTTCGCAATGGCGAAGCATGGTTGATCAATGTGCATATCTCGCCTTACAACGCTAGTGGACAATATTTCAATCATGAACCACGGCGTACACGCAAGCTATTATTGCATCGTCAAGAACTCCGTAAGCTAATTGGCAAAGTCGAACAGCAGGGTTTAACTTTAATCCCGTTGAAAATGTATCTCAAACGAGGCTGGCTAAAAGTGAGTATAGCCCTTGGCAAAGGTAAAAAGCTCCATGATAAGCGAGAAGACCTGAAACGACGCCAAGACCAGCGTGACATTCAACGGGCAATGAAAAGTTATTGAGGATTTAGTGTTGCTAAACTACCACAGCCAGAGTGAGAAACAGACTGCTGTGAAAACCATGTTGTATGTCTACAGCGTGAGTTATGAAAATGTCTAGTTTATAGCCGCAGATTGATTTTCTTAAGGTTGAGACTCGATACAGTGGTGGGTAACTTCAGACGACACCAAGAATTTTCACAACTTATGAAAAGTAATTTCATTGCAGCTATTGGCGCTGGCGTTCTCACCTTGAGTATGGGAATTTTACCCTTATCCCTCTCTGCCCAAGCTCAGACAAGTAATGATACCGGAGCCAGTACTACTGCTCCAACAACGACTACTGACGATCGCAACGATTTTGATTGGGGTTGGCTAGGATTGCTTGGTCTCTTAGGTTTAGGTGGTTTGGCTGGTAAGAAGCGTGATGACCGGGCGACTGCTTATCGCGACCCTAATGCCCCAAGTGCTACTACCTACAGAGATTAGACAATTCAAAGTTTATTCATGGAAAATTCAAAAGTTGTCAGGTTGTCCAGTAAGAAAACAACTGACAACTTATTTATGTTAATTTACTGCTGGTTCTGAATTAGTTGAATTTGTCTGGTTTTGAGCTAAAGGTGTCCAGTAGCTAGCAATTAAGGCAACGATCAGCCACCAGAGGGTATTAACTTCAGGACGATACCAGACAGTATCTACAGTGCCGTGAGCTAGCATACCCAACAAAATAGCGATCGCTCCAATTAACCAAAATCCCTCAACACTTTTCACTTGTCGCAATCGTCGCACTTGCAAAAATGCCGTATTAAATGTGACAATTATGAGCCAGAGAAAGCAGGCTAAACCAACAAAGCCAGTTTCTACCGTCACTTCCAACAATATCGAATAGGCACTCAAAGCAGTGTAACGAGGGTGTTGGTAGAGTGGATAAACTTTATTAAAAGAGGCGTGACCAGGGCCAATGCCGAAAATTGGGCGATCGCGAATCATCTCAAAAACAGCATCCCACACATTTCGGCGAAAATTATTACTACTATCTTTACGGTCGGCAAAAATACTGAATACCCGCAGGCGCACTGGCTCTACAAATATCACTGCTAGCACTAATACCCCAATCAAACCTCCCAAGACAATCGGCAGTGACCAAGTACGCCAAAAACGAGGCATTTCCACGCTTTTCCAATAAACTAGCAATGCCATCGCAGCTAAAAATGCTACCACTAGTCCAATCCAACCGCCACGACTAAAAGTCAGAATCAGGCAGGAAGTATTGACAATTAACATTGTTAATGCTAGAGCTTTTTTAAGCCAGCTTTGCCATGCAAAAATTGCCACTAGGCTAAAAATTACTGCTGGTAAAAGGTATCCAGCTAATAAGTTGGGATTGCCTAAATAACTGTAGACTCTTGTCGTCTTAGACAGAGGAGATTCTGGATCAACCCAAGTCGCTAGTGCTGTGGCTCCAAAAAACCATTGTCGCAACCCATATACGCTGACAATTAACGATACATGCAGATAAAGAATGATAATCCAAGACCGGAGGCGAGGCGACCTTAATACCCTGGCACAAAGGGTAAATAGTAGCAAATACAAGGTCAACGTACCCAAGTCATTAAGTGCTGCCTTTTTTACTGGTGATAATGCTGTTGCAACTGCGGCAACTCCCCAGTAGAGCAATACCAGTAAGTGAATCGGAGTGACTGACGAAACATTTGTTGTTGTGACTTCATCAGAAAGAGTCAACAACAGCCAAAATCCGGCACAAGCCACTAGCAACAAACCCACCAACGTACTCGAAGCAAAAGGTGCAAGAGCATATATTAAGCTGAGTAAAGCAGTTGAGATCGCATCTCCCCACTGGAGCAAGATGCTGGTTTGCCGCCAAGAACTTAACAGTCCCACCAGAGAGCGGTGTACATAACTGCTAGCAAGATATTCTTTGAGCGGTAAAGATGATAAAGTAAATCGTTGCCAGACTAAATTCATAAAAAACATTGCGATCAATTAGCCTGCCGACGCAGAACTTGGAATTGATCATAGTGCATACCTCTATAAAAAGGTAATGACGGAAATTGTACATCGTCTATGGCGCTCTTATTCCTAGCCATTAATCACTACCTTTAATCTAAAACCACCTTAGTCAATAGGAAGTTAAGATAGTTTTTCATGTACTTAGTACAACTTTACGTAAAATCGTGGTGAATTGAGGGTTGAAATTTTAATGCCGATACGCTTCTCTACGAGACGCTACGCGTAGCTTGCTTCCCCGTAGGGGTATGCTTTCCCGCCGCGTCGAGGCAAGGGCCAAGGCACACAGAGAATTCGCTACAAATTAATGATTTATAGATAAAAAATACGTCTTTCCCAATCCCAAGTTCCCAATCCCCATTACCCCTTATCCCCAGAGGGGGCCCCACCTTCCCCAATCCCCAATCCCCAAGATTAGACATCACTAATTGCTTGTGAAGGAGTCGCCACTTGCAGCGGCAAAGAAAGCACATAACGATATCCTGATTCTGGCGAACCTTGAATCAAAATGTGTCCACCATGCAATTCTGCCAGTTGACAACTTAGTAATAGACCCAAGCTTTCACGAGAAAGACTTCCATGTGATTTAGCTAAATTTATACCGGAACTAGTAGCAAAGAATTTTGCGTGGGAATCACTCGAATTTTTGGAATTATCCACCGCTACTGATGAAGCATCTAGTTGCTCTTGGCCTTCTGCATGAGGATTGTAAGTTCCTACCTCACCTGTCAATTCCAGCAGCGACAAGGAATTAAGACGAAAATAGGGATCAACCTCAGTGATGCCATCTCCCAGCCAAGGATGGGAAACCCAAATAGTAATGTTGAGCGTATCTTCCTTGTAAGAAACATGAATGCGAACAATGCTACCTGTAGCCGAAAGTTGAATTACACTAAAAACCAGGTGATAGAGGATTTGCCGCACCTTGTCTTTATCTAAAGGCCAAATGCGATTGCGTCCCGGTTCTATAGACAGGCGAATATCTTGCTCGCGGCGGTTAGCCACTTCTTCTAGGGTATTGATAGCTTGTTGGCACAGCATTTCAATATCCACAGGAGCTAGATTTAGCGCAGTTGAGTTTTCATCCATAGCTCCTAGTTCGGTAATTTCGTTTACTAGAGAAAGTAAGTACCGACCACTGTGTTGGATGATTTCTAAATATTCTCTCTGCTTAGTTGTCAAAGGGCCATAAATCTCACGTCCTAAAACACTAGCCATACCGAGTACAGATGTTAAGGGCGTGCGTAACTCCTGAGTTAGCTGACCCAAAAGTTCTAGTTTCAGTTGCTTGGTAGAAATAGAGTCGCTATCTTTAGTAGATGCGGTGATTTTAACCTCAGTATTACGTTCGTCATTGAGTGAAAATATTGGAGCGTTTTTGGGAGTGCTTGATTCAAGTTTCCCTTGTAGGAGTCGGTTACGCTCAAATTCACTCATGCTCCAACGAGCGATGATTTGTAAAAACTCAATGTCTCGGTTTGTAAAATTGCGTGGGACTAAATCCATCACCGCCAATGCACCCAAACAATGTCCTTCAGCATCTATCAGTGGCGCTCCTAAGTAAGCACGAATACCATAATCTTGCACTAACTTGCTGCTAGCAAGTACTGGATCTGTAAGCTTATGTGTATCATTAATTACAAATATTTGTAAACTCTCTACTACCTGAGTGCAAAAGGATTCCCGGCGTAACAGTTGGCGGCTTTGTGCCAAATGATTCATCAATCCCAGTCTAGATAAGCCCACCGACGACTTGAACCAGTGACGTTCTTGATCCACAAATCCCAATATGGAAATTGGTGCTTCCAAAAAGTGGGCAGCAGTCTGTGTGGCTTCTTCAAAAACTGGAATCGTTTCTGGTTGCCGCAAACCTAAATCTGACAAAGCTTTGAGGCGTTGTTGTTCTCTTGATTCATGAGAATCCCAACCATCCTTTAGGGCAAATAATTTGTTTTCAGGCTCTATCATTGCCACTGCTACCTTAATAATTTCTCGATTTTGTAATTGATATAAGCTCTATTTCTAGGTTATCAATTGCTATTTTTAAGCATTCCCTAATTTTGCCTCCGACAAACAAATTTAGGGCAAAAATTTTTTATCCCTTCCCTTAAGCCGGCGAAGTGTGTCCGCTAGTTACTACTTACTGATGCTGAATGTTCTTTGTTGATCGCTGGTGTAGTCTTTATTGCTTGAGATTTTGCAATCAGGCGCGTTAGATTTGGATTCAGCTAGGGTAAGCTAATTCTAGAGACAGAATGTAAAGGCAGTGTCATTCTCGATCTATATAAGCGAAAACTTTTACTGACTTGTTTAAAGTAAATTTACTGAAAATAACTAGCATATTAGTGTAATTATATATAGCCACTTTTACCGATAACATCTAGCACCAAGAAATGATAATCCTAGTACAGTATGACGTAAATAGACTAAGCATATTTCTATGGGGAAGCAAGCTACAAATTAGTCAAAAGCTTAGTTGAAAAGCTTTTTGCATTTTGAGAGAAGTTGGAATGGCAATTTTGGAATAAGTCTGATGGTAACTTCGAGGAAGCAAATGAATAGGGGATGATTTTGAATTATCCCTAGTCTACAAGATAGTTGATCTAACTCCCGATCCAATAGATTAAATCTATTACAATTTCACACTGAAAATTAGGCGGGCGGTTCTATTTTTGGCATACGAGAAAATATTTGTTGAGGACAACTGGTAATGAATAAAATGACTATTAGAGTTCCTTTTGTAGATTTGAAATTACAACATGAACCAATACAAACGCAATTGCAAGATGCAATCCAATCTGTATTGGAACGGGGAGACTTTATTTTAGGGCAAGCACTCTCAGATTTTGAAGCAGCATTTGCGGTAGCGTCTGGAGCAGCTTACGGGGTTGGTGTTGCATCAGGAACAGATGCGATCGCTCTAGGATTACAAGCCTGTAATATCGGTGCTGGCGATGAAGTAATTTTACCAGCAAACACTTTTATCGCAACCTTAATCGGGGTGCTACGCGCTGGTGCCAAGCCCATTTTGGTAGATTGCGATCGCCAAACAGCTTTAATTGATTTAGAATCCGCAGCAAAGGCAATTACATCTCAGACTAAAGCTATTATCCCTGTGCATCTCTATGGGCAAATGGTATCACCAGATGATTTAATTAATTTTGCCGATACCTACAAACTACTAATTTTTGAAGATGCCGCCCAAGCACATCTTGCCCAAAGAGATGGATATTATGCTGGTTCAGTAGGAATAGCAGCAGCTTTTAGTTTCTATCCCAGCAAAAATTTGGGAGCATTTGGAGATGGAGGAATGCTGCTGACACGGGATTCAAATGTAGCCCAGAAGATGGTGCGCTTGCGAAATTATGGTGCATCGCAAAAGTATTTTCATACTGAACCAGGTACAAATAGCCGCTTGGATACTTTGCAAGCAGCGATTTTACATAAAAAATTACCATATTTGCCAAAGTGGAATCGCGATCGCTTGACTATTGCCCAGCAGTATGATTCAGAACTAGCACCTTTAGCCACTGCTGGGATTATTCCTATAGAAAACCAAAGTGATACAGGACATGTGTATCATCTTTACGTGATTAAAGTTGATGATTCTTGCCCAATAGAACGCCAGCAACTCCAGGAAAAACTCACAGCAGCGGGGATTCAAACTGGCATTCATTACCCAATTCCTTGTCATCTCCAGCCAGCATTTAGCAACTTAGGCTATCAGCCGGGAGATTTTCCCCAAGCAGAGAAGTTATCACAGCAAATATTATCATTACCGATGTATCCTGGTTTGAGCAGTAGCCAAGTTAAAGAAGTTGTAGCTGCGATCGCTAATTCAGTCTCAGCAAGTTATGAGGCAAATGAACTCTCTCTTGCTGACCTTAGCAGCGTGGTAGCCTGAAGTTAATTCATACCTAAATTTACGTCTAAATCTTTGTCATTTGTCCTTTGTTTAAAACCAATGACTAATGACCAATGACCAATGACCAATGACTAATACTGAAAATCATGGCACTCCGGCAACAGGTTAAAAACATAAACGCATCAGGCTTGTTAAATCTAGCTATTTTAGGCGTTTTGCTGCTGCTTTATGCTCCGATATTGCTACATTGGTTGGATGGTTGGCTATACAAAAATATTAGTACAGAACACGAATATTTTAGCCACGGGATTATTGGTCTACCATTCGCGGCTTATCTGGGCTGGATAAACCGGAAAAAATGGAGACGTTTACCAGATACCATCCATCCTTTGGGCGCTGTTTTCTTGTTATTAGGAGCAGTTTTTTATCTTAGCGGTGTTACAGAGTGGGTTAACCTTTCCTTGCCCGTTATATTAGTAGGATTATGCTTGTGGTTTAAGGGAATATCAGGTTTGAGACTGCAAGGATTTCCCCTGCTACTAGTATTTTTGGCAACCCCAACGGCATTACCCTATCTCATTGCACCCTATACTTTGCCTCTCCAGAGCTTTATCGCTGGTGCGGCAGGTTTCATACTAAATCAATTTGGTATGGAAGTAACTGTAGATGAGATAAATCTGTATGTGGGAGGACGGATTGTAGAAGTTGCCCCCTATTGTGCGGGGTTGAAAATGTTATTTACTACTCTTTACGTCGGTCTGATGCTGCTTTATTGGACAGATGCTTTGTCTTCACGCCCCACAACTATATCGTTTTTATCTATTGCTGCGATCGTTAGTACTAGTGCCAATATCATTCGTAATACTTTACTGACTTTCTTTCACGGCACAGGACAAGAAGCGGCCTTTAGATGGCTACATGAGGGTTGGGGTGGCGATCTTTACTCTGCTTGTATGCTGGTGTCATTAGTACCCTTACTGAATTGGATTAATAACTATTTCTCGACATCTCCAGAAACTCAGCAAGAAGCAGAAAGTTGAACTGGGGATTGGGGATTGAAGAAGAGGCAGGGGGCAGAGAGCAGGGAGCAAGTGTGATAGTTCAGATGGGGATTCGACCTATTCCTGTTCGAGAAACACTTAACTCTTATTGGGGGACGTAAGAATATGTTCTCCCCTTCATTCCACGGCAGGGGTCAGGGGTCATTTCTCCCGCTCCCTGCTTCTCCATCTCCAAATTGCCCACTTCCTTAATTTTTCATCCCTTATACGTAAGTCCTAAATATTACTGAACTCACAATGTTATTTTATAAAGTAAAATTTTGCGTAAGTATTGCAAATTTTACTGATGACTTCCTTCTCCAAGTTTTTCAAGGAAAACCAATTGAGTCAAGTAGCAGCACTCTTGTTATTGCTACTGCTACTGGCAATTGCAGGGATTCCCGGATACCTAACAGGACACTGGCAATGGAAACAGCCACCCCCTGTTACTACCCTCAGACAATTAAAACAGATCCACAAGACTGGGTTAACCCTTCCTGGTTGGCAAACCATTGAACAAGCACAACAACAAATTGGCGAACATCGATGGTCTTTGCAGATAATTAAAAAAGAAGGCTCTGAATCCCAGGCAATTCTACTTTTGTTACCGCAAAATGGGCCTATGGATCAACCAGAGGTAGAGTGGACAGACGTTAACGGCTGGGGAAGATCGCGTTGGGGAAAATGGGATGTAGCTCAATCTCGTTCTGCTGAATTTACTGTCAAACCACCTGCCAAGTTGGCTTCTAATGTCAAAACTCAAGTAAAAGCTAGGTTCTTTCGCGCCTCCACACCACAACAAACTTTTGCTGTCTTGCAATGGTACGCCATGCCAGGCGGCGGAAATTCATCGCCTTTTCACTGGTTTGTAGCGGATCAATTAGCACAGTGGCGTAAGCAACGCACTCCTTGGGTGGGCGTCAGTATTTTAATTCCAATGGAACCTTTGGGACAGGTAGAAACATCTTGGTCTGTAGCCCAGTCTATTGGGGAAACAGTGCAAGCTACATTAATGGCAGGCCCTTTGTAGAGTCTGTTAAAGATGCCTTTGTGCAGAGATTCATCAAAAGTATCTCGATGAAATTGCGTTCAAGCTGAAATCCTAAAAGATGAAGTTGGAAATAAAATTTAGTAAAACTTTTGGTTCTTCAGTACATAATTAATTATGCTCTATTTTTAAATAAAGCTCTTTACTTGCCTTGAAAATCAAGCCTTACAGGGAGTTGTAGCTTCAATTTCATAAATTTTATCTCAAATCTAATATTAACGGCTGTTATTATAGCCCAGCAAGGATTTTAAGCTTATTGGCAGACGTATTTAGCATAACAAGTACTCCAAACTTTTCTCTTTTCCTTGGTAAATACTTGCATACAAAAGAGACATATAAGACATTTTTAGAGTAAAATAACGACTCGGCGCGACTAATTTCTATATCAGTATTTTCTACAACGATGTTCATAGATCCCAGTTATTATATGCGTGGATTCAGCGCCCTGTGTCTTGTCAGTCTTCAAGTAGGAGTTTTCTTAACAACACCTATCCAACTGGTTGTTGCCCAGCCTTTTCCACCTCAAGGACAATCACCAGGGCAACCTCCCTCACCGGTGCCTGGTACTGAGGTTGTACCCCCAAGTGCAAATAACGAAATTTCTCCACAACTCAGCCGCTACCTCTTGGGGCCAGGAGATGGAGTTGGCGTTGTGCTTCAGCGCCCCCCTGGCCCATACCGCTTAGGTATAGGTGATGGAATTAGCGTTTCGGTTCAGCGCTTTCCAGATTTGAGCTTTCAAGCTTTAATCAACCCAGAAGGTAATATTGTAGTGCCGTTACTGGGAACAGTTTTCTTACAAGGTTTAACTTTGCAGGAAGCTCAAGAAAAAATTCGCTTGGGTTTAAATCGTTATGTGGTTGATCCAGTGATAGTTTTAGCCTTAGCAGCGCAGCGTCAAGACTTAAATTTTCAAGCTGTAATTAGTCCAGAAGGCAATATTATAGTGCCGCAAGTAGGAACAGTGTCATTACAAGGTTTAACCTTGGAAGAAGCTCAAGAAAAAATTCGCTTGGGTTTGAGTCGCTTTTTCCCAGATCCAATTGTAGTAGTATCTTTGTTAGGGACGCGACCAGTTCAAGTGACCATTAGCGGGGAAATATTTCGACCAGGAATTTATCCGATTAATTCATCAACACCTCGCGTTGCTGATGCTTTGCTAATATCTGGTGGTTCAACCTTGAATGCAGACTTACGACAGGTGCAAGTACGCCGCAAGTTAATGGATGGTTCTGTGATTTCACAAACTATTGATTTATATGCAGCACTGCAAAATGGCGGTTCAATTCCGAATTTACGCTTACAAGATGGAGATGCCATACTCGTACCCCGTCGTGAAGTTGGTAATGATGACGGCTATGACCGCAATTTGGTAGCACGTTCATCCTTGGCTGTGCCACAGATTAGAGTCCGGGTTTTAAACTACGCTGCGGGAGGTATTTCCACTCAAGCGCTGCCTAACGGTAGTACATTTGTAGATGCTTTGGGAGGAGTAAATCTTGACACCGCTAACCTCCGCGATATCGCTTTGGTTCGCTTTGATCCTGAACAAGGTAAAGCTGTTACCCAAAAACTTGATGCTAAAAAAGCTCTAGGCGGTGATGCTTCTCAAAATGTGGCACTTCAAGATAATGATGTCATTGTTGTTGGTCGGAATCTCATTGGTAGAATTACCAATTTACTGACTACCATTACTCAACCTTTCTTCAATGTTCAATCCTTTCTCCGATTTTTTGACAACTTCGGTGGTGGGTCAAATTAGTGACTCTAAAAAAAGGATACAAGCTGGACATAGTTTCAAGTCGAGAAAGTCACATCTCCAACTTGTCTTTGAATTCACTAATGGAAAAATATTAAAGATATCAACCAAGATATAAAGTAGGAAGTTGATAGCGTCCTTGGATCAAAGCCACTATCTTTAGTTTGGTGCTTCCTAATTTTTAATTTTTAATTTTTAATTTTTAATTGGAGTGAAGCGACCATGACCCCACCAATTGTTAAGCGCTATCTTATTGCTTTTGATAAGTACAAGTGGATTGGATTAGCTAGTTTTGCTTTAGTTGTCGCTGGGTCAACTGTGGTCGCTATGCAACCAGACCCACCTGCTAGCTATATAGCATCTGCCGCACTTACCTATAGTGGGCCACCAGTTTCTTTCTCTGCAACTGGTACTGAGATCCAACAGCAAGGAAAGGAATTGAGTCAGGAAGTTTTACTCTCAAACCAGATAGTTGCAGCAGTGGCAGAAAAAGTCGGTGTCAAACCGGCAAAGCTCGGTGCTAGTGTCGTACTTTCTATTCCGAAAAAAAACCCCAGGAGTGGAGAATTGGAATCTAGTATTTTGGAATTGAAATATGTAGATACTGATCCCAAACGAGGTGTACAGGTCTTGACAGAATTGATGCAATCAATGATCAAGTTGAGCAGTGATATCAATACTGGGCGATTACAAGCAATTATTGAAAAAATTAACGATCGCACACCACCAACTAAACGTGAGTTGCAAATCGCTGAGAAGAAGTTGGAACAGTACGATCGCATCGAGCGAACAGCAATATTAGCGGCAGAGAATGGTAGTTTGTTAAGCGCTATCACTGCCAGCCAAAATCTCCAACGGCAAATTCAATTAACTATTTCTGGGGTTGATGGTCAAGTTCGCAGTTTACAAAATAAATTAGGCTTAACAGTCGGACAGGCGTATGTTTCTTCGGCTTTGAGTGCCGATCCAATTATTGGTAATTTGCGAGCGCAAATTTATCAAAGTGAGTCGCAAATCGCTCTACTCAGAAAAGATTTGCGACCGGAACACCCAACAATGGTTCAGTTGATGCGTCAGAAACAAGCTGCTGAGGAATTGCTGCAACAACGTGCGGCTGAGGTGTTAGGTGGTGATGGCGCAGCGGCTCCGCTTCAGGGTAATGTTGCAGGTATTCGCACCCAAAGTAGCTTAGATCCAGCCCGCCAGCAATTGGCAAACCAAATGGTGTCTTTGCAAACCCAACGGGAGACGCTGCAACAACAACTATCTCAAGAAATCCGCCAGGAAGCGCAACTACGACAAGAGTATTCTCTGATACCCAATAAGCAATTAGAGCGATCGCGTTTAGAACAGGAAGTTGCACTGAAAAAAGCTATCTACGATCAAATGCAGGTGAAGCTAACCGATGCTAAAACCGCAGAGGCAGAAACTACTAGCAGTCTCAGCATTGCCAGACGCCCTACAGTCACGGTCGATGTCAAACCTCCGAAGAGTGTACCTATTACCCTTGCTGTGGGCGGTTTCTTAGGTGTGGTAATTGGTGGCGGGGTGATATTTTTGCTAGGAGCGTTGGAAGGAACTTTCAAAACCAGAGAGGATATCCGCCAGAGCCTCAAGCAACGGGAAGTGGCAGTGTTGGGAGAATTGCCTTTAATGCCAGTTGATGATTTGGATCAAGACGCTGTGCCAGTGGTGCTTTCCGGCGACTCTCCTTATTTAGAATTTTATGAAAAATTCCGTAGTAATCTGCGCCGGATTGGTGGTAAAACCTTAAAGGTAGTGTTGATTACTAGCACCAGTAGCTTAGAGGGAAAAACGGCAAGTGCTTATAACTTGGGTGTTGCTTCAGCCCGTGCTGGTAAAAGAACCTTAATTATCGAAACAGATTTGCGATCGCCTTCCCGTAGTGCATCCCTGAAAGTAATTCCTGACCCTGAAGCCGGTATTGAACCCCTGCGTTATTACGCTAATTTGAGTGAATGTATCCGTTTAGTTCCTGATGTGGAAAATTTATATATTCTTCCCAGTCCTGGCCCGGTGCGGCAATCTGCTGCGATTCTTGAATCAAGCGAAATGCGGCGGCTGATGGAAGATGTCCGCGAACGTTTCGATCTAGTAATTTTAGATACTAGTCCACTCAGTATATCCAATGACCCTTTGTTAATCCAACCCTACAGCGATGGGATCGTACTAGTGGCACGACCACACTATACACAAGAAAATATGCTAGGTGAAGCTATCGATCAATTGGTTGAATCTGAACTAGGGTTATTGGGAGCTATTATCAATGGTGCTGATATCATCGTTTCCGCACCTGAAGAAGTTGTAAAATCATCAACATTTACATCTGAGGTAGAAGAATCTGAAGAAGTTTCGGTAAGTGCTAACAAAAACTAAAGTTGTAAAATGTGCAAACTTTAACGCAGAGAATTGAGAAGTAGTAATTGTTTAGTTACGAATTTTCGGAAATGCTGAATTTAGTCTCGCCGAAACAAGCCAAATAAGGGAGCGAGAATTATCCCAAAAGCAAAACCACCAATGTGTGCCCAATAAGCAACTCCACCAGTTTCCACAGTCATGTTAGCGGCTGTTTGCAGGGCAGCAAGACCGGATATGACATTTTGGACAATAAAAAGTCCAATTATTACTAGTGCTGGCACCCTAATTGTGGTAATGAAAAACCCTAAAAATATTAAGGTGACAACTTTAGTGTGGGGAAAGCGGATAATGTACGCACCTAAAACTCCAGAAATTGCACCACTTGCCCCCAAGGAAGGAATCTCAGAATTCATGCCAATAAACCATTGGCACAAGGCAGCTAAAGCACCACACGCCAAATAAAAAACCAGATATTTGGCATGACCTAAACGATCTTCAATATTATTACCGAAAACCCAGAGAAACACCATATTTGAGATTAAGTGCCACCAACCGCCGTGTAAGAATTGCGACGTAAATAATGTTATCCACTCTCCATTCAAATTAGTGCTTAACTCTTGAGGCACTACTGCATACTGGCTCAAAAACTGACTCAATTGTGCATTTGACAGGCTCACCTCGTGAATAAAAACTATAATATTCATGCCAATTAACCCGTAGGTGAAATACGGGGTGATTCGCGTCGGATTTTCGTCGTAGAGGGGAAACACAGGTGTTTTTCCTAAATTATTGACTAACTGCAATATAGCTTGTCATGGCTAGCGGTTGCGAACGTTAGATAATTTCATCTATTAAATCAATCAGTATAATTGAAAGCCACTACAATCCTATGAAAAATTACTTATACCAAGATTCTTCCTGGGATTTATCGCTAAATAAACCCAACAGTGGGCCAAGAATTGCCCCAAATATAAACCCCCCCGCATGGGCCCAGTAGGCAATACCACCGCTTTCCATACCGATGTTAGTACGTGTTTCAAGGCTGGCAAGTCCGTAGAAGGCTTGTTCGAGAAACCAGAATCCTAAAAAGAAATATGCGGGGACGCGGAAAGTTGGGAAGAAAAACCCTAAAGGTACAACACCGAGAACTTCAGCGTTGGGAAAGCGGAGAATGTATGCACCAAGAATACCTGCGATCGCACCACTCGCACCCAAAGAAGGAATGCTAGAATCTTGAGCGAAGAACCACTGTGTCAAAGATGCCAAAACTCCGCAAGATAAATAAAATAGCAAATATTTGGCATGACCTAACTTATCTTCAACGTTATTGCCAAAAATCCAGAGAAACAACATATTACCGGCTAAGTGCAAGAAACCACCGTGCAAAAATTGTGAAGTAATCAAAGTTGCCCACTCTGGCACCGGTTGATGTAAAGAAGTACCACCAAAGCTTAAAGTCAGTTCTCGTGGAACGACAGCCGCAAGGTGTAAAAACCCATTTAATGCTTGTGGGGGAAGATTAGCTTCATACAGAAAAGCGAGGACATTGACAGCAATCAGCCCATAAGTTACATAGGGCGTGATTTTTGTCGGATTATTATCGCTAATTGGAACCACGGGCGTTTTTCCTGATTTGTTAAGACAGCGATTCTAGAATACTGAATCTTGTAAGTAGTTTCTTCTACCTCATGGATGGATCTCAGTTTTATATTTAAGATTTATTGTAGGATTTCCCCCTGAAACAGTAGGTTTCATGCGATAAATTTCCAGTTACAGAAAAAAGCAGCTTGACCACAGTGCTGATTTTGTTCATCTAAAATGTTCCATAGGATGGTATCTTCTATGTAAAAGCGTTTACCAGTGCTAGAAGTGCGGATACCGGAATAATTATTGATAAAGCCTTTAGTTGCTGCTTCTGATAATAGGCGATCGCGTTCTTCCTGCACAACCTCTTCAGCCGATTTCCGGGAAGGCATTTTGGTAAATTCTTTCCAAGAAAGTTCCCATAGTTCCAACGCTTTGCGATTACCATAGTTGAAAATTGGATCTGACTCAGTGCCGTGAGAAACTAAGACAAAAGGTGCTTCAAATAACGCCTTTGCTGTTTCAAATTCAGAAGCATTGGCATCTAGCAAACAATTTCCTGTCCAATGCTGAAAACTATTTATTAGATATTGACTGTGGAGAATAATAGCCTCTTGCTGCCAAGGAAACTCAATCACACTGGTCATAAAAAAGTAGAAATATAACGTCAAGAATTTAGTATGACAAAACTTGACTCATTTTAGGGGTTGACGATTTCTCCCAAAGCCTGAAAATATTCTATTTAATGCATATTAGTTAGCAAACCCATGTTTTTTTTAAATTCTCTGGAAAATCAACTCCAGCGCTGGAACGAAACCATTCGCAATCAGCCGAAAAATCCCAATGCTTACGTTCGCCGGGGTATGGTTAACTTTCAACTAGCCAAGATTGATGAATCTATTCAAGATTTTGATATGGCGGAGCAGTTGGATGATCGTATCAAACCTTACCTCTGGCAACGGGGATTATCGTATTATTATGCAGAAAGATTTGCTGAAGGCGCTGAACAATTTGAAATAGATTTGACAGTGAATGCTCAAGATGTAGAAGAAACAGTATGGCGATATCTCTGCATAGCTCGTTCTTTAGGTGTTGAAGAGGCACGTAATTCTTTACTCACTGTGAAAAATGATCCTCGACGTATTATGCAGCGCGTATATGATTTGTATTCTGGGAATTGTACACCAGATGATATTTTAATTGTTGGTCAATCAGAAGAGATAAAAGGAAATTTTTACAGTCATCTTTACTTGGGATTATATTACGAAGCCCACAATAATACTGATTTAGCTCAGGATTATATAGTTAAAGCTGCTGATAATTACAAAATTGATGATTATATGTGGTATTTAGCGCAGGTACATAAGAAGCTACGAGCGAGCATAAACTAAGTTAGATAAGCTACCAATGTTTGCTGGTCACTATCGATATCGAGATAGCGATCGCTATTTCTTAGGTTTTCAAAGTAGGTATAAATCTCTTCATCCGTTTCTAAGTCATCACCAAAATAGACACCTGCATGGGTAACGTCATTTTGCAATCTTTCAAACTCTTGAGGTGTTACACGCCTATAGCTGGCTTCAATACCCATAAAAAAAGGATTACAAGCATTTTAATCAATAGCTACTTTCCCTACGCTTTTCTTAAAAACCCACCTTTTCGAGCGCCAGGCGATCGCTTCTCATCAAAAACTTTCCGATTGTATTTCAACAGATAACCTTCGTTAGTCCACTCCAAGGGAATTGTTAGCTTTGTTATTGTGGTAGATATGGCACTCTTCGACGAATCTTTGCTACACCATGCACAATTCCTAAGAGGTTGTTTGAAAAGTGTTTTGCTATGACTTTAGGCACTTTAGATCCCCCCTAACCCACGCCAGTCGCTCCACTTGGGGAGACCCCAAGACCGCGCTGGCTCCCCTTAAAAAGGGGGGAACCGGAATCAAAGTCCCCCTTTTTAAGGGGAATTTAGGGGGATCTAAAATTTTTGATACCGACAAGAGAACTTTTCAAACATCCTCTAACACTGCACCGATGTAAAGTCCAATATGGATTCCCCAAACCAACATAAATCTAGAAACTTCTGTTGGCTGAACGACTGGCGTAATCTGATCAGCAAAGAAGGGAAATTGAAAATAATCAAATATGAATCCTGTGATTTGAGCAACTACAATTGCCCAAATAATCGGATACTGTGCCATTTTTAGTAATTGACGATAAGACAAAGGTAACTTTCGTCTCTGATTAACCAAGAGAAATATGCCGTAGCTTAAAAAACCAGCAAAAAACCCTGCTTGAAATCCAACCTCACTGACTTCCCAACGAAAATTAGAACCATAAGGAACATTTTTGAAGTAATAAAAGTAAGCGGGTGAGAGAGTACAGGTAATCTGATCATTAACGATACCAAACGCAGCACCGATTAAACCAGACACTATTAAAAACGAGTATTCCTGAAATTTTGTCGGTTTTGTGGGATTACGCCAGTAGTCTACCGCTACAACTAAACCCATCAGCAAAAACAAAATCAGCAGTCGGTATTGATATGGAATACTTTGCATAAGACAAGTACTTTAATGCAAAATTAGGCTTTCAGGAAGTGTAACTATTTACAAATTCTTCAGAATTTTTACCATTGTATGCGACTTGTTTGGGAAGATAGCATCAAATTCAAAGACAGTCGGAAGGTCAGATTGCTAAGATTCTTATAACCTTTATCTGGAATCTTATTATGAACATCCTCCGAACTAATCTTATTTTGAATCTGAAACTGTTATTTCGATAGGTTTTTTGGGAATTATACAAATATGGCTCTTGAAATTTCTCAGTCAACTAAGGAGGAGGGAGATATAGGAAACTGGAGAGATAAAGAAGGTGAGAGAGATATGTGATCGCATATTTCACTAGAGCAGATAAATAACGCACTTTAAGTAAAACATCGCAAATTAAATCATGCAAATTCTCACAAACTTTCCCAGTTTAATCGACCGATGGCTTCGCTATAAGTTCCAAACAATCCTTGTTGGATGTTTTTTACTTTGGACACCGCTTTTAGTCATAGAAACTTTGCAGATTCAACATTCTTGCCATCCCATGATTCACTGGTCTGGTACACTCCCAGTAGAGTGCCAACCTAAACTGCTGCAACTTAATTCTAGTTCATCTAAGAAACCTGAAACTCGGCGCGATCGCTCTCAAGAACAAAAACAAATAGCAAAGAGCGATCGTAGTCTATCACCTAAATCCTCGCCTACTCTTCAACCTTATACACCTAGCATATCTCCACCACCTAAACTGCTAGAGAGAGAAGATGTTCTCAAGATAGTAAAAGAGCATCCAGAGATCACAGGCGGTGTTATTGGAATTGGAGTTGCAACTCTTGTGGCTATTCTTGGCGGTGTTCCTCTAGCTGCCGCCGTAGTAGTTGGTGCAGCAGTCTGGCTTGCAATTAAGACAACGCCTTAGTAACACTATCTTAATTTTCAACTTTGTCGAATATTTCACGAAATAAAGGAGTAATCAACCAAAATGCAACCTTCTAAAAACCCTCAACAATCTCCCGATCTTGTGCAATCCTCCTCCAACAACCCGCAAGTCGTTCCCAGTTCAGATGGGCAAATACAATCTCATCCCAATCCTATAGAAACTCCAGCCGTTTCCTTGAAAATTGTCGGTTCAGGATTTCCATTACACCTGAACAAATTGGTTGTTTTAGGATTTTTCGGAGTTGTAATGGTTGCCACATTCTTTCTTTTAACGAAAGGAAGTGAATTTTGCTTATTCAGCACTTGTATGCAGCCAATTGATTCCACCAACTCACTTGCGATGAACTTTTGGGGATTGGCAGGAGGAACAGCAGCACTCGTAATTTTAACCACTTTTTTCGGTGTTTCGTTAATGCCTGCTGTTGCCGCTTCTTTTGCGGTTTGGTTTCTAATGCAAATGACACTCCATTAACTCTAAATCTTATCTATATTTTCTCTAAGACAAGCTATGAATATTATCGAACTTAAGCACGTTTCTAAGGTAGTTTCCAAAGAATTCCAGCAAGTTCCTATCTTACAGGATATCAATCTGATTGTTAAGCGAGGCGAATTCATCTGGTTGCGCGGGGAAAATGGGGCTGGCAAGACTACTCTACTGAATCTGATTTTAGGGTTACTCAAACCCAGTAGTGGAGAAGTTGAGCTAATGGGGCTTTCACCACAGAGTCCTAACTCAAAAATCCGTGTTGGAGTAGCTTTCCAAGATATACGGTTTCCAACAAATGTTAAGGTAAAGGAACTTATTGAATTGTTTATAAGCTACTATCCTAATCCACTTTCAACTGAAGAAATATTGAATAAAGTTAATCTTAAAGATGAAGAAAACGATTGGGCAATTAAATTCAATGGTGGGCATAAACAGTGACTTAATTTTGCCCTTGCTATAGCAGGCAATCCCGAACTACTCATCCTTGATGAACCAACTATAGGTCTAGATGAAAAAGGATATGAAAATTTTTGGCAGGAAATCAAACTCTGCCGTAAACGAGGAGTCACTATTATAATGGTGACAAATAATAAATCCGACTGGGACAAATTAAGTACTTTAGCAACTCGCCATGTCACTGTTCATAAAATTACTGAAATTCCCCCTGAAGGACAGCTAACTCAGGAGCTAATAAATTTAGAAGATAACGCTTTATTAGATCAGCCTGAAAATACTATAAATACAAATAATTTACCTGAAACTTCTTCTCAGAACATCCAACGGATTTTTCAACAACAATTCTGGTTTGAAATCCTTCAACTACTTCGCACTCCAGTCTTTTTAATTGCAACACTCGCACTGGTGGGATTCGTTCCGTTGTTAAAATTGCAAGGATTGAAAGGAGAAGGGGCAACAGAAACAGTCGTTTACCTGTCTGGCATCATACTTTTCACAATTGTCATCGACCGATTGGGTAAACGAATTGCAGTTGAGCGATTGGAAAAATGGCTGAAGCTTTTGAGAGCCACACCTTTACCACCAGCAGTATATATGGCGGCTAAGATTGCTACCTCGCTTCTCATTTGTACAGTGAGCCTTTTATTAATCTTCGGATTAGGAAGCTGGCAACTTGAGATGAGAATGGGTTTGACTGAAGGGTTAGCTCTGATATTAAGCCTAATCTTAGGAATTATCCCTTTTGCGATTCTCGGTCTTGCATTGGGGTACTTGCTAAATCCCAAAAGTGCTGATTCCATTCTTAGCCTATCGCTAATTGTTATTCCTGTTGCTTGCGGTTCAATTCCACTTCCAGTACCGCAAATCGTCCAAGATTTAATTGCATTCTCGCCGTTCTACCACTTTCGGCAGTTAATTCTATCGGCGGTTAACTTGAACCACGATAACCACCTAATTCTACATTTACTTTGGCTACTTTGGGCTTGTGGTGCTTTTGGTTTATTAGCGGCTTGGTCTTATCAGCGCGATCGCACCGTTTAGTAACTTCAACAGGATTGCATGTAGACTCTTATTTGCTACGCATCTTTTACTTCGGTTTCAAACTGCACTTGGCGGTACAAATCGGCAATGGCTATTTCTATATCCACAGATTCCAGCCGCAATATATCGCCTAAACTATACTCCGACAACACCCATTTTCCCTGTTCGTTGCGCCGAAAGACTTCTACAATCGGTTGAGCTACTTGTACTAAGACATATTCTTGCAAGGTTGGAGATTGACGATATTTGGCAAACTTTTTCCCCCTATCGGCTGCTTCCGTTGAAGGTGATAGCACTTCGATAATTAAGCAGGGAAATTGTACCAATTGTGGATCGGTATCGCGATCGTCGCAAGTTACCACCACATCTGGATAAAAATACTTTTGCCCAGGTTCTACCTGCACCTTAACATCTACAATGTAGACTTCACAGGAGCGATTTGCTAGGGCATCATCTAAGAGCTTTGAGAAATTGAGAGAAATCCGATTATGGTTGCGTGTAGCACCACTCATCATCACAACTTCACCATCCCAATACTCGTAGCGTTCCTCTTGGGTAGGTTCCCAAACTAGATATTCTTCTGCACTCATCAAAATGTTGTCGGGTAAAGCAACCATTGGGGCGATCTCTTAATGATTTACTTTTTTAGGATAGCGAAAAAAGGGCGTTCTCTTTTGGTATGACTATTTCCACATCCTCTGAACAGAATAAGCATCGAATTTTTATCCCTGCTAATAATAATTAAGGAGTGATTGATAGCCTGTGCAATCAACATCCAGTCAAATAGATCGCCATGATGTAGCAGGAGATTCCGAACTTGAACTGTATCGGCAAAAGATATCGGAATTATGAGGATATCTGAATCGTCGATTGCAGAACCTATCGTTTCATAGCTCTGTTGAAGCGATAATTTGCCAAGGTTCAACTTGATGGCAATTTCCCAAAGACTAGCGATGCTGAGATAAACTATATCTGCGGTATTGATCGTCATCCTCAGATTATCTGGAAGGTTGGAGTCATTTTCAGTTAGCCAGATAAAGGCATGAGTATCTAAAAGGAAAGCACTCATTCCATATATTCCTTAAAAACTTCGAGAGGTTCATCAAAGTCATCAGGCAAAGGTAAAACAAAAGTTACTTTTAAGATGCCAGATCGACGCTTTGTTTGTAGTAAACTCTCTTGGGAAACAGCTTTTGAATAATTCTCAACTAAATATTTGGCATAATGCAAGAGTTCTTGTTTAAGGGACTCTGGCATTTGATCTAGTATTTGTAAAATTTCTGCATCAATAGCCATGATTTCTCCTTAGAGGTTCTCCTACTTGTAATTTTAGGGGAATTTCTGGAAGGGATCTTATTTTTCGGTGTCTTCGGTTTAAAACTGCACTTGTCGGTACAAATCGGCGTAGGCGTAGCCTGTCCTGGACATAGCTAGATAACCTAGAATTTAGAACCAGCGGCTTCTGTCTGCTGCGCTGAAGAGATAAGTGGGTGGGAAAATTTTTAACTATGTCATGGCGAACAGAGCGCAGCGAAGTGAAGCAATCGCAAGGGTTATAAGCTTTTTATATTTTGTCACATTGTTAGGTTTATTTGTGCCTACCTACTTACTGCAATTAAATTCATTTGACTATCCACTTAGCCTTGGATCTCAAAACTTAACTTGACCTTTTAAGACGAAAGATCAGTCCAGGAGCTTCTGGAGGAGAGTTTTCTCGGTAATTATCAATTTTCCACACTTGACCTTGGGAGTTTTGGAAAGTTGAATAGTCAGTAAGCTCAATTCTTTTTCCATTAACTCTTATTCCGTTAATTTCGGAAAAGTAGATTAATGCATGAGCATCACATGCATCATATTGTTCGGAGTATGTACGAAGCAAAAAGCATTTTAACTTTAGTCCATTATGGATGGTTCCTGTCTTGAGAGTAACGTCCAAGTCAATGTTGTTGTAATCAGTGTATAAATCATTTTGATTCATGAAATTAGCCTATTCTTTAATGTTTCAGCATCTAACTATTTAGTATACGGAATTTTTTTAAAATCCTACTAATAGATTCAGACAAATAACGGGTTACAAGCCTTATAATCATGATATTAATATTTTTTGATATTGACAATAGACACGTCCGGAATATGATTTCGGCACAAAAAAATGGTAGAAAGTAAAATTGACTATCTACCACCACGTAATGAAATGATTAGTACTTTCGATTATATACAAAAATATCCCGCGCGCACCAAACAACTGTTAGGAATTAGTTATGAGCAATTTATCGACCTGGTAAATCATGCTAAACAATATCATGAAGAAGAAAAACTCAAATTAGAAAAGAGGAAAATTAGAATACATCGCCGTGGCGGTGGACGTAAAGAATTATTATCAATCCCAGAACAAGTATGTTTATGCTTGTTTTATCTGAGACAAATACCGACATTTGAGGTTTTGGGAATGTTATTTGGTATATCAAAGACTGAAGCGAATGATACTTTTCATTACTGGAGAAAAATTCTGCGTCAAATTCTGCCTGCTAGTTTACTAGAACAAGTGGAAGAAAATGAAGGCGATTTAATAATTGTCCAAGAAATTTTAACTAGTTTTAAGTTGTTAGTAGATAGTGTAGAACAACCTATAGAGAGACCATCTGACAACGAAGATCAAAAAAAGTTTTTCTCAGGAAAGAAAAAGCAGCATACTATCAAAAACCAAATAGTTTGCTTACCCGAGGGAAAAGATTTAATTGATATTAAAGTAGGTTATCCTGGACCAACGGCAGACATAAAAATATTCCGAGAGCAGCTTTCCAAATTTGATAAAGAACAAGAATTTGAAGGTGATAAAGCGTATCAAGGCGGTACAAATATTAGTACACCTCATAAGAAAAAAAAGCAACAACAATTAAGCGAGCAACAAAAAGAGTCAAATAAAGTTCTATCTAGCAAGCGTATATTTGTAGAGCATTTAATACGTGTTGTGAAAATTTTCCAAGTTGCATCACAAAGATTTAGACTCAATGCTGATGTTTATAATGAAATAGTTTTGTTAGTTTGTGGTCTGGTACGCCTACGAATCGGAACTGTTGTCTTACCGACATAATTCATATTAATTAAAAATTATGTTTGCGTCAGACAAGATTATGTATTTTTCTGCTCTAAACTATCAGTAACTATATCAAACCCTGATTTCTTCGTTGAAACAGAATCTGCAAGGACTGGTCTCAAAGCCTTGTAAATATTGGCTTGCGAGTTTTCGGATGGGTCTAATATCAAAAAACTATACAAAACTTTTACGCATAAATATTTAATTGGGAGTGAAAATATTGAAATTTTCTAGATATTATCCTTTTTCGGTCAATATAGACGGAAATGTTCTGTATATGCCTCTAGGCGTCTACTCATCCTCATCGCTCATCTATTCAATTGTCTGTAGCTTTGGTTAACTGCACTTGACAGTACAAATGGACGTAGGTGTAGCCTGTTGTATACATCGCTATTTCCACATCCACCAAATTGCTACCCTAACCAAGCACTAATTTATCTCGTAGATGCTTTATGGCGATCGCCTCCTAAACTTTCCGCAACAATTCCCGAATAGCGATCGCACAATCTCCAAAAGCTAAAGGTGAAATTGTCACGTCCTCTGCAAGTATGCTCTCACTGTGATAGCCGTCTGGACTAGGGAGACGATACATATACAACTTGCGTCCATTCACATCTAAAATCCAGTACTCAATAATCCCTGACTTAGAGTATGCGATCGCTTTGACTTCTCGATCGTATTTGAGACTGGAATCAGCTATTTCAATCAGTAAAAATACTTCAGAAGCATTGGGATGGTGATCCTCATAATCTAATGGATTGAGCTTCACCACTGAAATATCTGGTTCTGGTTCCGAATAATCATCAAGTTGCACTGGTGACTGGATTCTTAATAAAACTTTGTCACCCAAACGTTGACGTAATAACCTTTCTGTGCGGGTGATTACTGATTCGTGAGCAGTACCTTTTGCTGACATTCTAATGATTTGTCCCGCGATTAATTCTAAGCGTTCTTCAGGATGAAAAATTCCCATTTCCGCCATTTGGTGATATTCTCGAACACTAATTAGGCGAATATTGGTGAGCATAAAATTTACGTTAACTTCCTAGCATTTTATCCCGCAGGTGTTTAATGCGATCTCTACGACGGGCTACGCCTACGCGCTTGGAGAAGCTAAGGGTTAGGCTGCTGGCGCTACAACCTCTGAAGCAACTCGTCATACTCTGCATGTGCGCTAATCCAGAACCAGTAAATATGATCATCCTGCAACAAGCCAAGAACGCGGTAGTCTAAACTAACACGAGCCGAATAGATTGGTTGGCGCTGGCTAACTCGTTTGAACTGAAGACTATTGTGGTAAGGGTCTGAACGCCAAATAGCATAGGCTTTGGCAGCTTGCTCTTGAACTGATGCAGGAAGTTCATCAAGTTTTTTGCGAAATACCTTTGTAACACTTGACTTCATTGCTCACAGGGAAAAACGTCAGCTAAAGGAGTGATGTCGCCAGCAGCAATTTCCTGCCGTACCATATCAGCTAGACGATCCCACTGAGCATCTGTTGTAGATTCAAACTGAGCCTTCCATCTTTGCTCATCCTCTATCTCGGCAAGTAGACGAGCAGCGATCGCATCCTGTTCGGCAACAGGTAGAGTTTTCAGTTGGGCGATCGCACGCTCAAGTAACTCAGTCATTGCTACCACACTCTTAAAACGTAAATGGCATCTGATCCATTATCGCTTCTTGGCAGCAAGTTGGACGCTAATGAGGCGAACATTCATGAGCATAAGATTCACGTTAACGTCCCAACATTTTATCCCGCAGATGCTTAATGCGATCGCGCAATTTTCCCGCCTCTTCAAATTCCAGTTTCTTCGCCGCTTCTTTCATCTGCGCTTCTAACAGAGTAATCAACCCTGGAATCTGTTCTAATGGCAGTTCATCTAGATGTTCATCTACTACTTTCAGGTCAGTTGCATTTAACCGCCGAGATACATCTAAAAAAGCTAAAATTGCGTTACTTGATTTTTTGACAATTGGTTGTGGTGTAATCCCATGCAGTCGATTATGTGCTGTTTGAATACCACGTCGTCTATCTGTTTCATCAATAGCTTTAATCATGCTACCTGTCATATTATCGGCATACAAAATTGCTTGTCCCTGAACGTGACGCGCGGCCCTACCAATAGTTTGAATTAAGGAACGCTCGGTTCGCAAGAAACCTTCTTTATCTGCATCCATAATTGCTACTAATGAAACTTCGGGTAAATCCAAGCCTTCCCGCAGCAAATTTACACCAACCAAAACATCAAATTTCCCCTCGCGCAAGTTCTGCAAAATTTCAATGCGCTCAATAGAAGTAATCTCAGAATGTAAATACCGTACCCTGATACCGTGGTCTTGCAAATATTCGGTTAAATCTTCCGCCATGCGTTTGGTTAACGTGGTAATTAACACTCGTTCATGGCGATCGGCTCTATCTTTAATTTCTCCCAACAAATCATCAATTTGTCCTTCTGTGGGACGCACGGAAATTTCTGGATCAACCACCCCAGTTGGTCGAATCACTTGCTCAACTACATGGTCTTCAGAAACTTCTATTTCCCAATTTCCCGGAGTTGCTGATACAAAAATACACTGATTCACCTTTTCCCAAAATTCCTCGGCTTTCAAAGGACGATTATCAGCAGCGCTAGGAAGCCGAAATCCATGTTCAATTAAAACTTTTTTTCTAGCTTGATCGCCGTTATACATCCCACGAATTTGGGGCACGGTAACGTGAGATTCATCGATAATTAGTAGCCAATCTTTGGGAAAATAATCAATTAAACATTCTGGTGATTCTCCAGCTTGTCTTCCTGCTAAGTGACGGGAATAATTTTCAACGCCGTTGCAGTAACCCACTTCGCGTAGCATTTCTAGGTCATAGCGTGTACGTTGATCTATGCGTTGCGCTTCTAATAATTTCCCAGCTTGTTCTAAGTCTAGTTTTTGTTGTTTTAACTCGGCTGCGATGTCATTACAAGCTACTTCTAACCGTTCTTCTGGGGTTACGAAGTGGCGTGCGGGGTAAACATTCACCGCTTCCAAACTCTTGAGAATTTCCCCTGTCACTGGATCAATATAGCGAATCGCGTCAATTTCATCACCAAAAAATTCGACACGAATAATTCGGTCTTCATAAGCTGGGCCAATTTCTAAGACATCACCACGGACGCGAAATTTTCCCCGACCCATTTCTATGTCGTTGCGGCTATATTGAACATTTGCTAAATCTCGTAAGATTTGGCGTTGATTTACTTCCATACCTATCTGAAGAGGGATGGCAGCTTTTAGATATTCTGCTGGCATTCCCAAACCGTAGATACAACTGATGGAAGCAACGACAATGACATCACGGCGTTCAAAAAGCGATCGCGTCGCTGAATGCCGCAACATATCTATTTCATCATTAATTGCCGCCGTTTTTTCAATATAAGTATCGGTAACGGGAATATACGCTTCTGGCTGATAATAATCGTAGTAGCTGACAAAATACTCAACTGCGTTGTTGGGGAAGAAATCTCGCAACTCGTTGCAAAGCTGTGCAGCCAGGGTTTTATTATGCGCCAGAACTAAAGTAGGCTTGCCAATTTTCTCAATAACTGCTGCTACCGAAAATGTCTTACCAGTTCCAGTAGCTCCTAGTAAAGTTTGGTAACGATTACCCGCTTGGATACTAGCAGTAAGTTGTGCGATCGCTTGTGGTTGATCGCCTGTGGGACTAAAGGGAGCTTGAAGACAAAATTCTGTCATACAGTTTTGCTGGAAATACCCGATCTCATGGTGACGATTCCGCCCTGTATCCATTCTAGCTGGCTTATTAGAGCAAATAAATAGTAATAATTCTTTACAAAAATTATTTATTTAAATTTACTTATCTATCTGTCTGTTTTAAAGATTCTTATATCTATATGAGGTTTTTTAAGGTTAAACTCTAAGGTATATGGAAAAAAATTTCATCTTTCCTTAATTATTGTAAAATTCAATTAACAAACCAGAGGTGTTCGTTTATGGCTATTAGTAGCGCTGGCAAAGCAATCGGTTCTCGGCAAAACAATGCCAAGTCTCCAGGGGCAAGTAAAGACGAAGTTGAAAATCAACAAGACCAGAGCTTGAATGCTGATAAAGTCGAGGAGGTTACTGAACTGCCAGTGGGAGCTTCTGGAACACTCGCCATTTCTGGAATTCGTCCTATAGGCGCTAGCGACTTAGAAGTTGCTGAACACCTCTCAATTGCTGGGGTGCGTCCCGTTAGCATCAGTACATTAGAAGTAGTTGAAACCTATAACTCAATGGGTATTCGTCCAATTGGTGCTAATACATTCCAAGTTGTTGAAAGTATAAATCTCTCTGGGATTCGTCCAATTGCCTCAAGTTCATTGGCAATTTCTGACAGTTATTCCACCTTCGGGAATCGTCCCATAGCACCAAATGAAATTGACAATTCTGAAAGCCTGATGGGTTTTCTAGATTAGACAAAAAACATCCCCATAACTTTATCAACCCAGTTTCATATAGCAACTGGGTTTTTTAGTTAATAGAGTCGAGAGTAGAGATTACGATATTTGCACTTGTTGGGAGTATTTCACTTTTATGAAAAGTGCTGAGTATGGTAAAAACACGCCTTGCCCTCGCGAATGAAATTCCCAGCTATACGAGACTTTACCCACCTCCGTGGGTTTCAAATTCTTTGAGTCCGCGTAGGCGGATTACCCTCCGGGTTCTCCAAAGGAGTAGGTTTGTGTAGCCGCGATTTCTAAGAGACTAGTATATTTGCTTGTTCTATGTCTTTAAGCATAGATAACTAAACTTTTCTGGCTGTAATTTCCATTCAGCTAAAAGCTAGGATGCTTACTACAATTGCTTTTCTTGATTATGAATTATGAATTATGAATTATGAATTATTTAATATGCCTTGTGGTGGAAGGCTTTAGCAAAAACTTTAAGCTACTGTGTAAGAGTAATCACAAAGAATTTATTTCAAAGTGATTTATACAGCTTTGAAATGAGCTTTCCATTAAATCAGGAGTACAAAATGAGCATTGAAGATCGCGCAAAAGCTGCTGCTAAAAATGTTGAAGGTAAAGCCCAAGAAGCATTAGGAAATATCACTGGAGATCCAGAAGATAAAGCAAAGGGTAAAGCAAAGCAAGCTGAAAGCGAAGTACGTCATGGGATTGAAGACGTGAAAGATGGTGTGAAGAAAAATATTGACTAAGAATTCATAATTTTTTTGCAGAAACTCTAGGAATATAAATGGGGTAAATTCCATTTTTGCAGAAAAATATGAGTTGTTTGAGAACCAAGCGAAACTTTTTTGATATTCCCTGAGCAAGGAGTAGAGAATAGAGTGCTAGCTTGATTAGCAAAATTTTTGTAGAGACGTAATTCATCACGTCTCTACACTTTCCAAAAATTTTAAAACTAGTTATGCTTGACAAGATACAAAATACCCGACTTCCTGAAGAAGTCGGGTATTTTGGCTTTTTGATGTTCTGCTCTAAATTATCAAAGCTAGAAGAGTTGTTAAATAAATTGCTAAATGTTCGCGTAGCGTCTGTCTGCGACACGCTGCGCGAACGCAGAGAAGGAAGTCTTATTATTTATAAAATAGGAGCTAAAAATTAAAAATAAAGGTGATGCTAGGCTTAAAGCACAAAATTCTGCGATCGCAATTTCCTCTGCATCTAAAATATGCTTCACTTGATAATGGCTTAAGGTCTATTCCTCCTAAGCAGGAACACACCATTTATTTTTCTTCACTCCCCAGTTTCGTGAAGAAAGACTGCTGCAATCCGACTTGATGATAGTAGTTGCTTAGTAGCCAGCCATATAAAGAGTGGAATAGTCTTAGCATAGCGACTGAAAAGGCGCCGTGGTTCTTGAATACATCGATAAAGCCATTCAAGTCCTAAGTCTCTAACTATACGGGGTGCCCGCTTGTAAATTCCTGCATAAACAGGGAAAACTCCACCCAGTCCAATCATTACAGCTTGTATCTTGCCCTTATGTTGAGCTATCCAATTTTCTTGTTTAGGACATCCCAGAGACACTAAGACAGCAGTAGCACCACTAGAATTAATCTTTTTCACCAAAGCTTCGTCTTCAGTTTCAGTCAAGGGACGAAAAGGTAGAGGTTCCATCGCCGCAATCTTCACCTGCGGAAATTCCTGCTCTAACCTTTTTCGCATCTTAGAAAGAATTTCTGTTTGGGAACCTAAAAAGAAAATACTAATATTTTGTGTTTGAGTTAGCTGACACAATGCTAAGAAAATATCCATCCCTGCTACTCGGTCTTGGCAAATAGCTCCCATCCTCCGCATCATCCATACCAGAGGCATACCATCAGGAGTAACTATATCTGCATTTCGCAATATGGTAGCAAACTCTGGATTCCAATGAGCTTCAATGAGCATGTGTACATTTGCTACATATACACTTTTACTCTCACGCTTACTCGCCCACTTCAGTATTGTTTGTATCTGTTCGTCAAAGCGTAAAGCAGTAATAGAAAAATCAAGCACTTTTTTAGTAGGTAGAAGCACTCTCGCCACAATTAATAACTCCTGTGTCCAAGAAAAAAATCCATAGATTATAGGACTTACGCACTGTAAAAAAAACTATCTTGTGTATTAACGTAAATACGTTGTTTAAGGCTTTTGGCGGTCACTTTTGATTGCTGGCGATCGCCAAAATATGACTGAAAAACCTACCTAGAAGCCTTGAAAACTATACCTCTTATTTTGGCTTTTCTGTCAATGCGTAAGTCCTAGATTACATAGACCATTCCGAATATTGAATAGTTCGCATCGGATGACTCCTGACTTTTTGTAGGCTTGTGTCATCGTTGGAAATTAACACATGGAGATGCAATTGCCTTCTTAGTATACTTTTGACTCAATCGGTAATATTGTAATTGTTTCCTGCTGTGTCCTAGCTTACTGTTTTAAGTTAGGCATTTTAGGGGCAGTATGACAAAATTCATACTTCCTTCATAATTAATTTTTGATTGGTTCATACAAACATTATAATTGCGATAATTTTCTATAGATATGTATTTGGTTTAGTAATATTTATTACACAGAATGCTCGCGTCGCCAAGCAAAATGCCAGACAAGTCTACCGATTTTGATACGTAAGTATGCGCTTAAGAGGTTTAATTTAAATTTAGTACATTTTAAACAATGTATAATAACTTTTTCTTATAGATTTCCAAATCTATTACAGATGATTGAATTTATTCTCTATGTTGAAAAATCCCTTCCCTAAATTTTATTTTTTTCCTAGATAAAAGCCCAAAAAACAAGGGGAAGATAAACTTATCTCCCCCTGCTCTCTCGTTTTTGTTATTGTCTGGTTTGTTACTTTCTTTAAGTCTTTGCCGTAGCATTTGCCTTTGTTTTTTGAGTTGGCGCTTTCTTGCAGAACCGCCTCTACCTTTATCATTCCTACCTTCTTTCCGGGGAGATTCCCATCTTTTCAGGCGCATCGGTTTTTTACCTCTCTAGCACTTGCTTGGTAGTGGGCAGGAGGAGAATCGAACTCCTATGACCGCAAGGCCGCCACATTTTGAGTGTGGTGCGTCTACCAATTCCGCCACCCGCCCTTATATCTAACCTTAACTAGTATACACTAATTAAGTGATTTTGTAACAAGTCTGAAAATTATTTCTCAAAGTTTTGCTGGAATAACAAACAGTTTTAATAATTTTCCCGCTTAAGACTTGGCAGGGTCAATAAACTAGGGTCGATATCCTGTAGTTTGGCACAGCCGCTAAGTGCCATTCCCACATTTAACTCATCTTTCAGCAGTGAGATGATATGAGATACGCCGATTTGTCCTGCTACCGCTAGTCCCCACAAAATAGGTCGTCCGATTAGTACTGCTTTTGCTCCTAATGCCAGAGCTTTAAGAATGTCTGTGCCCCTACGAATGCCTCCATCCAACAGTACTTCTACATTATCGTCTACTGCTGCTACTATTTCACTTAGGGCATCTAAAGAAGCGATCGCACCATCAAGCTGTCTACCGCCATGATTGGAAACAACAATTGCTTTGGCTCCGTATTCTACAGCCCGCACAGCATCATCTCCCCGTAAAACTCCTTTGATGACTAAAGGTAACGGAGACAAGGACTGTAACCATTCCAAATCGTGCCAAGTGACTGCTGGATTTAGCTGTTGGGCAAAATAGGTAAATAACCCAGATTCGCCTTTTTCATGGGAAATATCTAATCCTGAGATGGTGGCAAGATTAGCCAGGTGTAAGTCTTGGGGTAAAGCAAACTCATTACGTCTATCTCTCTCGCGCTGTCCGAGAACAGGTGCATCTACAGTCAGACAAAGTGCTTTGTAGCCAGCTTTATAGGCTTTTTCTACCAAAGCGCGAGTCAATCCTCGGTCTTTATGAATGTAAAGCTGGAACCATCGCAGAGAATCTGGAAACTGGTTACATGCAGTCGCCACTTCTTCAATGCTCTTTGTTGCCATTGTACTTAATACCATGCCTACACCAGCTGATGCAGCAGCTATGGCTGTGGCAACTTCTCCGTCTGGATGGGCTAGACACTGAAAAGCCATCGGCGCAATTAACAAAGGTAGTTGCAGGGGTTGTCCTAAAATGGAGGTAGTTAGATTGCGATCGCTCACATCGACCAATATTCGAGGTCGCAGCTTGACTCGCTCAAAGGCAGCACGATTATCTCGTAATGTGATTTCGTCCCAAGCACCACTGCTATAGTAATCAAGTGTCGTTTGGGGCAGACGCTCTTTTGCTAGCTTTTCGTACTCAAATAGGTTGATGGGTTGAAAGCGATCGTTGTTGGAAAAGTAGGTAGACATCATTAAATTTAAGCATAACTTTTGTTCGTAGTAAGCGATAAATCGCTCTGCATAAAATTTTAAATGGCTAGAGTCACTTCTTGTTGCCAGACATTGCATTTATCATATTGACAAATATATTAATTAATGCGTAAAACTACTGCTAAAGCTTTACTAAATATTCTGCATTTCTGGTAAAAAAGAATGTAGAAACGTAGCACTGCTACGTTTCTACAAGGATTCTGGATAATGCATATTTAATTTCTGGAAATGTCTAGTAGATGACAAGGATCTCGCCTTCCCCTGCACAAAGTATAAAAATGGTTGCGATTAGTAACTCTACCAATTGCGCCATCCGCCTTTGGGTGCAACTTCATTATTAGTAGACTTCAGTCCGTGAGTTTGCAAAAGAGTTTGATATTCTGTGCTGCTTGCCCAACGATCAATTTCTCGTGCCCGTAGCACTGGCACTGGATGGGTTAATTGTGCTGTACGGGCAGCTTTTACCATTTCACCTAGTTCGGTCTTGCTAATATCATCGTAAGCGCGGGCTTGAGCAATAAAGGCATCGAGATTTAGTTGTGGCGATAAGGCGGGAGAACCACCTGCCAACTTCATCAACACTGACATAACAACTTTCGGATCTTGGGTTGCTAGTAATGCGGCGCGATCGCAGGTAAACTCAGCACAACGTACCCATTCTAAAAGCTGTGCCTGTATGGCTTGAGCAACGAAGGTTCCAACATTGGGCACAATTGCCGCAGCTAATATTAATAAATTTACAGGAGTCAAGTAAACACTATGGTCACACTTGAGATGCCCCAACTCATGGGCAATTACTGCCTGTATTTCCTCTGGTGTGAGCATATCAATCAGGGAAGTGTGTAGCACAACAAAGGGCTGCTTACTCCGCATAGCAAAAGTATAGGCGTTGGGAGCCGGATGCTGCCGAACGTATAACTGGGGAGGATCTATGTCCAGGATTTTACAGGCATCTAACAACAATTTGTATAAATCGGGCAGTTGGTTTTCACCCACCAAAACACTGGAGGCAATATTTTCCACATAGAAAACCTGCTCTGCCATTGGCCCGAGCCAATTTCGCACTAACATATCTATGCCTGGTATCTGCTTGAGCGCTCTGGTAGCTTCCAGGTCTAATGGATGACGAAATGAGTCAGCTTTTAAACCAATCAGCGGGGTTTTGAAGAAGGACATAGTGCAACAAGCTATAAAAAACACAATTATGGAATCTGGCTGAATAGATAAACAGCCTCCCACAGTTAGTATAACGATTTCAGTAGGGGTTTCCTTTCTTGCATACTTGGGGGTAAATGAGTAATCGTACAGAAAGTTACGCTTGTATATTGAAGGAGTGTAGTAGACCGAATGTACGCTGGTTCTAAGAAACCGACCTTAGCAGTGGTCGCTAAACTCTCAAAAGTGAACTCGAACAGTTGCCTGGGGCAAAAAAAGCCCGCATCACGCAAGCGCGAGTAACCTTTGGATTTGATCCAAAGGCGGAGGTCGTTATCATAAAACAGTGGATCGGCATTGATGTTTCAAAAAAACGTTTAGATATCTACATTAGTCCGACAGGTGAAGCTTTTTCATGTGACAATACTCCAATAGAGATTGCTCAATTAGTAGAACGGCTAAAAACAAAAAATCCAACATTAGTAGTTCTAGAAGCAACTAGAAAACTACATATTAAAGTAGCAACAGCAATATAGGCTGACTTTTCTAATAACCACTTAACATCACAAGACAATTGTGTATAATGTCAAGTGGTTTAAAGCTGACTGTTTGCTAGTTTTGGTGTTCTTGCAATCTATGTATAATCACGTGTCTGAGCGTCTTAAGCAAAATGTTGAAAGGATTATGCAGATGTGGGAGGAGCGGGCGCGTGATGAAGTTGGTGCATCAATGCATCAGGACTCTCTGATGCTACAAAATTCGCTACCTGAGTATTTAAACCAATTGGTGGATGAATTGTCAACAAAGATTGAAAGGACACCAGCGAGAATAAGAACGGATAAGCTAGAAAGCACTCGGATTGGGAAAAAGCATGGACATGAGCGGGCAGGTTATGCTGACTACTCGATGACTCAACTCATCTTTGAGTACCACATTCTCCGTCAAGTCATATTTCAGATTTTAGAAGAAGAAGCGGCTTTAGAGGTAAGGGAACGGGATATTATTATCGACTCCATTGAGCAAGCCGTTAACGATGCGGCGACTCAATTTTCCCAGACGCTGCGAGATATTCAAGAATTATTTATGGTGACACTGACTCACGACCTTAGAAACCCACTCAATGTCATAAAAATGGGTATTCACCTGACTTTGCGTCGGCTTGAACAAGGAGACACCCATACGAATATCGCGGCGAAAATGCTAAAAGCAGTCGAGCGTTTGAATTCGATGATTCAAAATCTGCTCGATGCTAGTCGGCTGCGGGCAGGGCAAAGCTTAAAGTTTGAATTTGAAGAATGCAGTTTAGACAGTCTTGTTCAGGACGTAGTAGAGGACTTAAACTTTGCTTATGAAGATCGGTTTGTCGTAGTTTGTGATACTCCTATCAGGAGCAATTGCAGCCGTAAAGAGATACAACGGGTAATTGAAAACTTAGCTATTAACGCCGTGAAGTATGGTGCTGTTAATACACCAATTACACTCACGCTTGAACAAATTGAAACGCATATCAGCCTCACTATCCACAATGAAGGTAATCCGATTTCTTCAGAAGCTCAATCAATTTTATTTCAACAATTTCGTCGAACCATCTCTGCTGGGGATCAAACGGGATGGGGATTAGGATTATTTTTAGCAAAGAGTATTATTGAGGCGCATCAGGGGACGATTGAAGTTGAAAGTGCCCAGGGCAAGGGGACAAGCTTTATCGTTAAGTTGCCTAAACTCCCCTATTAGAAGTACAAGTATCATCAGATAGTGTTGGCGCTCATTTCACCTCTTTGCTGCATACGCCTACCGAGCAAACTCTGTCCTTTAGTGTTCTTTGCAGTTAATCTTGATTGGACACACTAATTTAGGCTCGGAGAATTGAATGCGCTTTGGTTTTTTTACTTTATGTGTTCTCGCACTAGCAACAACTTCTGGGCACGCCGCTCAGTCTCCCAAGATCCCAGCACTGGTGATGACTAGTCCGAATTCAGCTGAAGCCAACTACGAAGATAAATGCAGCAACGGCAACAACCTTGACCAGTTTAATCGCGATAAGTTTCTTAAACTTATGCTTGCTGATAAAAAATCAAAGTTATCTCAACTGAAAGTAGCTCTCCTCAATGAAATTAAACAAAGTGGTGATGAGCCACGAGGCGAGGGTATCCATATTGGTGAATGGAATCAAACTTTCCATGACCGAAGTGGTTGTGGCACAAACACTAACAGTTACTCGGCATTTGTAGTCACCGTAACTGGTGGAAATGCAAACTATACAGTTGTGAAATACCTCGTAACGATTGATGACGACGATAACGCAGGCAAAAGAACCCTCAAGATCCGCGACATCCGCCCAATTAAGCTACGAAGTGATAACTGATCAACTATTTCTCCTCGCTTCTAGTTCCTGCCCTTGTAAAGATAAAACCTGCATCTTCAAACTGTGTACCGTATCCCCGAACAGTAGAAGGAGGGGTGAAATGAGCAGCTGTGCAAAAAGTTACGCGCTTTGACTTGATAAGCCACTTAGTCCGCCTTCTTAATGCGTCAGCCTGCATTGTTAATGCGTCAGCCTGCATTGTTAATGTGTCAGCTTGCATTGTTAATGCGTCAGCCTGCATTGTTAATGCGTCAGCCTGCATTGTTAATGCGTCAGCTTGCATTGTTAATGTGTCAGCTTGCATTGTTAATGCGTCAGCTTGCATTGTTAATGCGTCAGCCTGCATTGTTAATGTGTCAGCTTGCATTGTTAATGCGTCAGCCTGCATTGTTAATGCGTCAGCCTGCATTGTTAATGCGTCAGCTTGCATTGTTAATGTGTCAGCTTGCATTGTTAATGCGTCAGCTTGCATTGTTAATGCGTCAGCCTGCATTGTTAATGTGTCAGCTTGCATTGTTAATGCGTCAGCCTGCATTGTTAATGCGTTCCCCTGCATCAAAAACCCTACGTTACGCAAAACTGTACTAAGCATGAAGCTAGAATTAATGGCACCATCAAAAGAGATCGTCTTTTTCTGTTGTCACTATGAAGATATTGGTACTGAATGCCGGATCGAGCAGCCAAAAGAGTTGTCTGTATGAAATTGCAGATGAAACTCTCCCCAGCCAAGCACCCCAACCCCTTTGGGAAGGGAAAATCAACTGGACTCAAGATCGTGGTGTGGCAGAAATTGAGGTGAAAACCGTTACGGGTGGAACGCTGCAAAAATCAATCTCTGGTGATTCTCCACAGGCGCACCTCACCTATATGCTGAATACACTTAATCATGACCCTACGAAGGTAATCGATCGCTTGTCAGAAATCGATGTGGTGGGGCATCGAATCGTACATGGTGGAAAAGATTATCGAGATAGTGTGGTAATTACGGAGGATGTCAAAAAGGCGATCGCTGGTCTGTCTAATCTTGCTCCCGAACATAATCCAGCCGCAGTGGAAGGCATAGAAGCAATTGAAAACACCTTAAAAGATGCCACTCAAGTAGCAGTGTTTGATACCGGATTTTATGCTACTTTACCCGATGCAGCAGCAATCTATCCCGGCCCATATCAGTGGGTAGAACAAGGTATTCGCCGCTATGGGTTTCATGGTATTAGTCACCAATACTGTTCTCAACGTGCTGTCCAAATTCTCGGTCGAGATGTTGCATCTGAGCGGTTAATTATCTGCCATTTGGGCAATGGTTGCTCTTTAGCAGCGATTAAAAACGGTCGCAGTATTGATACTACTATGGGATTCACGCCCCTAGACGGATTAATGATGGGTAGCCGTTCTGGTTCAGTCGACCCGGGGATTCTGATTTATTTGTTGCGGCACTGTAATTACTCTGTAGAAAAGTTGGATGAGTTATTAAATAAAGCTTCTGGATTAAAGGGAATTTCGGGTGTATCTAGCGATATGCGTGAAGTGAGAGAAGCCATCGCTCAAGGTAATTCCCGCGCTCAACTGGCCTGGGATATCTACGTGCATCGCTTGCGTTCTGCGATCGGCGCAATGCTTGCTAGTTTGGGGGGATTAGATGCTTTAGTGTTCACAGCAGGTGTGGGCGAACACTCTCCAGAAATTCGTCAAGCCGCCTGTGAAGCTTTTGGATTTATCGGACTAAAAATAGACCTTGAGAAGAATCAACAGCAGCCAGTGGATGAGGATATTGCTACACCCGATTCAGCAGTACGAGTATTAGTTATTCATACTCAAGAAGATTGGGCGATCGCTCAACAATGTTGGCAAATTTTGAAACAGTAAAAAAATAATTATAAAATTTATTATTTATATACTCAAAATGATAAGAGCCGACGGATGAGCAGTTTCCCAACTAGTGGCCCGGTAAAATTTAAAATATACTCCGCAAGTTTTGGAGCGATAAGTGACAAAAGTGGTAATAATAATGCATTAACATTTTTAAAGCCGTTAGTAGCACCAATAAAAACACTAGGGATAAGACAAATTAGCGACCATGCCCACCAAGTTATAAATTTAGAGTTGATAGAAGTACGTCTTTGCAGTTGACTGACAAGTACATAGCGGGTAATTGCAAATAATATAGTCAAGCCTATCCAAGCAAATATTGATAGCATCAAATTTGCTGGATACAGATTGTAGACTACTAACGCAGCAGGAAACAGCGAAGCTAGCTCCCAAACTAGCAGATTTAATTTAGTCCGCAAGGAACTTAATACTTGTTCAGTCAGCCAATAATGAGCCGAGATAATTATTGAGCAGTTGGAATTCTGCATGAAATTCCACTTAATTTTGTTAAATATATCACCATGAAGAAGAATAGTGCTTTGTAAAATAATGTCTTCTTCATAAGTATCTGAAGTTGATTGAGGCTGCTGATAGTAAGAATTAAAGGTGACTCCAGGCTGTAACGCTATTTTGTCACGTGCAGTTTTACTCAAAAATAATTTTAAAAGATTAACTATAACAATAACGTAAAAAACTTTATTAAACTGTTTTTCGGTAATTTGCTTTTTGTTTTCAATTACAATATTTTTGCTGAAACAGGCGTAATACCAGAGAGAAATTATCAGCCTTGGTGGAATATATAGAGAAATGCCAATTTTTTGCGCTTGCTGAATCTGTTCTACAACTCTCTCATTTAGGTAAAAACTACACTGTCCTCGCTCGACCTTAAGTTCAAAGCGATCGCCCTGAGGAACTTGTAGAGAAAGAGAGAGTGCAACATCAGTTTGGCGATCTATTTTTGTTATATCAGCGTTCATTATCGAGATAAATTTGCGATACTTTGTACCAAATTAATCAAAAAACTAAATGTTCCACGCCACTGTTTTTCACCAGAAACTACTCCTTGATTATGTGTATTAATGATCAAGTTTTTAGCCTCTTCAGATAAACTAAACAGTTCTTTATGATAACGAGTGATAATATCTCCATCTATCTGCATGACAGTTTGAGCATAAATAATATCAATTTTGGTACTTGTAACATTACTACTATCAAGTGCAGCTTTTAGTTCAGTCATTTTACGCAGAGTCCGAACAAATCTATCATTATTTAAAAGCCTTTGAATTTCTTTAAAATTTTCAATCCAATCTCCTTGATTGTTTCCATCTTGATCATCAATAATGGGAGTTGGAGCAGGTAGTATTGGTTCAGCTAGCTTCACATTTTCCTTAGCAGCTTCAACCAGGTTTTGTTGATATTTCTTCGCGTATGCAAGCCTCTGACGATATTGTTTTACTCTATCATCGTGTGGATTATAAAAACCTGAATTCTCCTCAAGCAGAAGGTAAAAATATTCTCTTTCAAGTTGGTCAAATAGACTTTTATAGCGCTTACGCAGTTCTTGAGCTTGAGAATCTTCTTTTGGAATTCCTTTGGCGTCAAAATAATCTGGGTCATGTATAGAATAAATCTCTTGATATGCCTCCCAAGCATTAAACTTTGAGGCATTAATCCTATCCACAATCATCGTATTCACTTCTAAAGCTGTAATGTCAGAAACTAATGTCTGTACAGACGATACTAAATTGTTTAACAAGCCTCTAGCTTTGTTTTGAATATCTTCAGGTCGAGTACCATTTCGGTTGTCAGCCTGAATAACATTTCGGTCTTTAATTTTAATCTCATTAGACATAATGTCTCATCCTCTTATAGTTCTGACTGATCTGGCTGTAGCTTTGTGTTGATAGCAAGATATACGCAAATGAACCTAAAGATGTTGCTAGTACAGCACGGCGTAAATAAACAGAGCATTTCAAATGGCGTAAGAGCTTAGAATACAATTCTTTTGACTTCCGCCTTGCGGTACTAGGTTGCTGTCGATGCTTTATTTGGAATGAGTAGTTAACAAAATAATCGTTATAGTTGTGGTTTTTTGTGAGATTTAACTATTTCCATTAAAAATCCATACAATTTTTCCACGCTTTCTATATTCTTATGAATAATCTCCCGACTGTCTTTAACTTGAGTTAAATGAAATTCGCGAATTTCTTTATAGGGCCCGCTATCAGTAAATTGACTCCCAATTTCATTTTCGATATCCCCATTAACAAGATTAATTCGAGTATATATTCGATTTCCTGGTTTAGCAGATGCCGATGTTATCTCATTTTGTGACTGCTCTGATGACTCTGCGACCCAAGTAGTTATTTTTAAATCAATAACTTCAACGATTACTGTTTTGATAGCATTAATAATTTCGTCAACATCCAGTCCCTTTTTATCAGCATTAAGATTAGTGACTATTGTTTTAAAATCACTGTTTCTTGCACTAACAGCTAGTCCGTTACTTTCCAAGTTATCTGTAATTACAGTATTTATCATAATCTTCTAGAGGTAAAAGGTTTAAATTTCAACAAAATCTTATTTTATATGATGTTGAAAATTTTACCAGTTTTGCTTAATAAAACTAAGTAAAAGCAAAGAAGCTTTAAAATTTTCAGAACTTATTGTTCAAACTACTGGCAGTAAATAAGGAAAATTTATACCTCACAATATTAAATATTAAATTTGCAGTAAACACTTAACATTTTTATACTGAGTTTGATAATATACCTATTAATAGATTTTTTTAGGAAAAGACATAGCAATCTATGCAGGAGTTACAAACAAAAAGATCCCTGAGTTATTTAAGAATTCAGGGATCTGAGGCTATGGTGGAGAGTAAATTAAATAGGATTACTATAGACTCGTTCACTTCTAGTTGTTACCAAAGAGTAAAGTAGCGGCTTAGGATCAAACATTACAACCTTGAAAAAGCTTCTGTTTATTCACTACATCAGCACAAAACTCTTCTAATTAAAGGTTTTTTTATCTGTTTGATTGTGGATGTTATTCTACTTACTCTATCACTGAGTAATTTTACATAAAGCATATTATATACAATTAAGTTATACACAATAAGTTGCTTATGTCTGGGAAAACAAGAAAGATATGTTGTTGTCATCGCGTAAAGCTATTACTACACCTGTTGTAATTTGTGCGTGTATTTTAGGAGTTGGCTTGATTCAATTTCCCGAATTGCAAAAACTAATAAATCGCAAACAATCCGCCTCTTTAGAAACTCTAGAGAAAGAAATAAGATCTGAAAATGTCCGTCTGAAATTTCTCCAAAAAATTCCTAGTTTTAGTTATAATAACTTCATTGCAGACTTAGTGTATCTTAACTTTCTACAATATTTTGGAGATGATGAAGTTCGGGATAAAACAGGTTATAGTTTAAGCCCAGAATATTTTGAAATCATTCTAGAACGTGACCCGCGATTTTTAGCAGCGTATCGCAGCCTTTCTGTCAGTACTTCATTGTATGCTGCCATGCCAGAACGCGCGATCGCACTATCAGAGAAAGGCTTAAAATCACTATCTCCTTCGGTTCCTGACAAGTCTTATTACGTGTGGCGTTATAAAGGAGTTGATGAGTTATTATTTTTGGGAGATGCTAAAGCTGCCCAAAAGTCTTTTGTAATGGCGGCAAACTGGGCAAGTAAGTTTTCAGATGCAGAAAGTCAGATGATTGCAAATACTTCTCAAAGAACTGCTGAATTTCTGAGTCGAAATCCTAACAGTAAGTATGCTCAAATTGCTACCTGGGCAATAGTTTTAGGTAATCAAGTTGATGAGAGAACTCGAACACGCGCAATTAGGGAAATCGAAGCTTTGGGAGGAAAAGTAATTACAACCCCTGAAGGTATTAATAAAATTATATTTCCCCCAAAAGATTAAATTATTAGTAATAATGCAATCCAGTTCAGCCAAGCCCAAAATAATTGTACAGACGGTGATTTATCTCGTTTATAAAAGCCAAAGTTGTTGCCAGTATTCCTTAATAAAAGCGTATTGAGTAATAATGTAATCAATTCTATTTTCCTCACACATGATTTAGTAGGATAATAATGATATCAATACAATTGGCAAAATCTGACTTTCAAATATTAGGGTGTTTTGCTGTGATTTCCCAGTTGCGTCCTCACCTTGAGCAGACTAAGTTTGTAGAACAAGTTAGATATCAAATGCAAGAAGGATATAAACTTGCATTCTTGGAAGCAGAAAATAAAACTGTAGCGGTCGCTGGATTTCGGATTTATAATTGTTTAGCATCGGGAAAAATTTTATACATTGATGATTTAGTTGTTGATGAGTTTAATCGTTCACACAGCTATGGTCAACAGTTATTTCAGTGGCTAATTGAATATGCTAGAAATCATGACTGTAAACACCTAAGTCTTGATTCTGGTGTTCAGCGATTTGCAGCTCATAGATTTTATCTCATGCAGCGTATGAGTATTACAAGTCACCACTTTTCAATGGAGTTGTAGAGATAAATAATCTGGTTGTGACAAATAATATTTTTTGGTATGACGGCAAATTAGTTCACTCTCAAACCCTAGAAATCAACATTAACGATCCGGGTTTACTTTATGGAGCGACTGTTTTTACAACATTGCGAGTTTATCAGAACTCGCTAGATAGTAATTTAACTAATTGGCAAGCACACTGCGATCGCTTACTCTTCTCACTACAAACCTTTGGTTGGCAGCAACCAGATTGGAACCGTCTACGCAAAGGCGCTCAAATTCTACTCACGCACTTCTCCATTCTCAGAATTACCCTCTTTCCCGATGGACGGGAATGGATAACTGGTAGATTATTACCACAAAATTTGATAGAAAAACAAAAAAATGGTATTTTGTGCGCTGTTGCCAGTTCAGAATTTTCTCGCTCTCTCCCTTCTCATAAAACTGGAAATTATTTGAGTGCTTGGTTGGCAAAAACTAGCTCAGATGCTCAAGAAGCAATATTAGTCGATGCTCAAGGAAATTGGCTAGAAACCAGTACAGGCAACCTTTGGGGATGGTACGATCGCAGTTGGTACACGCCACCCTTAACAGCCGGGATTTTGCCAGGAATTGGGCGATCGCAACTTGTAAACTGGCTGCAAAACCATCAGCAGCCAGTACGAGAAAAAACTTGGAGCGTCGAGTTAGTCCAGAGATTTGAAGCGATCGCCTACACTAATAGTGTGGTAGAAATTATTCCCATTCATACCGTTCATCAGCCTTCAGGGTCGCTACAATATAATCCCTACCATCAAAGTTTTCAGCTAATAAGGGAGCTTTTTTTAGCATGACACTCACACCAAATTTGTTATATCTTAAGATAAGTTAACATAATTCTTAATAATCACCTTTGTGATTCAGAGACGCTAGGCGATCGCGCAAAGCGGCCACTGAGAGCTAACGCGCGAAAAATACCGGAGGATAGACCTTAGTGAATAAAAGATGGAGAAATGCAGGGCTGTATGCGCTGCTGTTTATTGTCGTCATTGCGCTGGGAACAGCATTTTTTGACAAACAACCCCAAAGCAGAGAAACATGGCGATACAGTCGCTTTATTCAAGAAGTTCAGCAAGGCAGAGTAGAAAAAGTCAGTTTGAGTGCAGATCGGTCTACAGCACTGGTTACACCAAAATATGACCCAGCAAAAAGGATTGTTACCTTAGTCAACGATCCAGACTTGATTAATACTCTGACTTCTAAAGGCGTTGATATTTCTGTTTTGCCCCAAACCGACGAAGGATTTTGGTTTAAGGCACTGAGCAGCTTATTTTTCCCTGTATTACTTTTGGTTGGCTTATTCTTCTTGCTACGTCGCGCTCAAAGTGGCCCAGGTAGCCAAGCAATGAACTTTGGCAAATCCAAAGCCAGAGTGCAAATGGAACCACAAACTCAGGTGACATTTGGCGATGTCGCTGGTATTGACCAAGCCAAGTTGGAATTAAACGAAGTCGTCGACTTCCTGAAAAACGCCGATCGCTTTACCGCTGTTGGTGCAAAAATTCCTAAAGGTGTACTGTTAGTTGGCCCTCCTGGTACAGGTAAAACCCTCCTAGCTCGTGCTGTAGCTGGTGAAGCAGGTGTACCCTTCTTTTCAATCTCCGGTTCAGAATTTGTGGAAATGTTCGTAGGTGTGGGTGCATCCCGCGTCCGCGATTTGTTTGAACAAGCTAAGACCAATGCTCCTTGTATCGTCTTCATCGATGAAATTGACGCCGTAGGTCGTCAACGGGGTGCAGGTTTAGGTGGTGGTAACGATGAGCGGGAACAAACCCTCAACCAGTTGCTTACAGAAATGGATGGCTTTGAAGGCAACACAGGCATCATCATTATTGCTGCTACCAACCGTCCCGATGTATTAGATGCAGCCTTGTTGCGTCCTGGTCGCTTTGACCGTCAAGTTGTGGTTGACCGTCCCGACTACGCCGGACGCAGTGAAATCCTCAAGGTACACGCCCGTGGCAAAACCTTGGCGAAAGATGTGGATTTGGATAAAATCGCCCGTCGTACCCCTGGATTTACTGGCGCAGATTTATCTAACCTGTTGAATGAAGCCGCAATTCTGGCAGCACGCCGGAATTTGACTGAAATTTCGATGGATGAAATCAATGACGCGATTGATCGCGTATTAGCTGGGCCAGAGAAGAAAGACCGAGTAATGAGCGAAAAGCGCAAAACCTTGGTAGCTTATCACGAAGCTGGTCACGCCTTAGTTGGTGCTTTAATGCCAGACTATGACCCAGTGCAGAAGATTAGCATCATCCCTCGCGGTCGTGCAGGTGGTTTAACTTGGTTTACCCCCAGCGAAGACCGGATGGACACTGGTTTATACAGCCGCGCTTATCTGGAAAATCAGATGGCTGTAGCTTTAGGTGGTCGGATTGCTGAAGAATTAATCTTTGGTGAAGAAGAAGTTACCACTGGTGCTTCTAATGACTTACAACAAGTAGCCCGTGTTGCTCGTCAGATGATCACCCGATTTGGAATGAGCGATCGCTTAGGCCCTGTTGCCCTTGGTCGTCAACAAGGTAACATGTTCCTCGGACGAGATATCATGTCAGAGCGCGATTTCTCTGAAGAAACCGCCGCCGCCATTGATGAAGAAGTCCGCAAACTTGTAGATGTAGCCTATACACGCGCTAAAGAAGTGTTGGTGCGTAACCGCCACATTTTAGATCAGATAGCCGAAATGTTAGTTGATAAAGAAACCGTAGACGCTGAAGAGTTGCAAGAAATTCTATCGAATAACGACGTGACAACCGCCGCCTTTGCCTAATTTCATGAGAAGTGATGAGTTAAAAACTGTTTTTAATTCATCACTGTTAAAATTCGGGGTAACTCTGGGATTTTCCAGAGTTACCCCAATTTTTTTAATTACTTGTCAAAAGCCCAGCCATGAAGGCTGGGCTTTTAATCCGAAATGGGGTTATATTCCCCGAAAGTTCATTATAGGGTTTCAGTATAAATCGGTAATCTGATAGAGACTACTACATGAGCGTAATCAATTCCAGAAAATTAGAAAAATTTTTCTAGATACATCAAAATCACAGGAGCTATAACTCTGACTTCGCAAGAGAAAAGCGCAATTTAACTACACTTTTCTTGGATGCAGAGGTAGGATGAAGCAAAATTGGCAACTTATGCATCTTAATCAGACTGGCATCAAGAGTGCCTGGATACTCATCAGTTGCTTAATTTAAACTCTGGATGTCGGTTTTAAAAATAGCCACGCCACAAAAAACGTCGCAGCGGTAAATAGTTGCGTCAAATCCAAAGCAGATAGATAGCCATCTGCAAATGAAGCAATACTGCGATCGGTAATGCCAAATACCCAGGATGATAGGCCAAACAGCCAAATACCATTCTTGAGATTCCCGACGAATTTCTTAGAGTCTGATGGTTGTTGGTCGTTCATGATCTTCTGCTCCGTTGGTGAAGAATCGGGTGATTGATGCGAAATAACGCCATGAGAAATCTTTTCAGACTCTTATCGCTGAATTTACACTTCCTATTAATAATATTAATAAATATTTCACCTGCTTGACATCATTCCCCAAAGGTACATGTTCTAATCTTGACATTTCTCCTTTGCTTTTGCTACCTCCGATAGACGGTAAGGCGTTGAGTTCTCAGCTTTACAGCCTTGATTTTGAACGCTGAGATTACATCATCTTTAAATAACTATGTAAAGATTTATTTGTTTTTTGTATAAAATACCTCATAGGATAGTTGACGAGCGCAGAATATCCCACAGCTAATGGACGAGCCGACTATGCCTTATTCTGTGGCTTGCAGATTGTCGGAGTAGTGGAAAGCCAAGTGTCAGAGTAAAGATGTCTCTGAAGGAGCATTGCACCAAGCCAAACGCTACAGTGAAGGTTTCCAAGTCTTGGGTGAAGATGGGCGTTTTCGCTGCTTTACGCGGGATTCTATTGAAAGAAGCCTTGATGATATTGCTGGAAGGAGAAGAAGCAGTAGAGGCCGTTAATTCTTCTGTAGGGATGCCAACATTTAGAATATGAAATATGAGTAATCTTAGTGAGTGAATATTAATGAGTGCAGAACAAGAATTATTAACACACTGGCGTTCTCTTCCCTAAGATAAACAACAGGAAGTTTTAGATTTTGTAGAATTTCTTCACTTAAAAAACTCTGCAAATAAACCTCCCTTGGGAGTACGCTTACGAAAAATTCGGTCTAGAATTGTTGGTTCTGGTAAGCCTTTATTAAATGAAGATGAAATAGCAAAAGAACTTGTCAGCCGCAGAGGTGGGTTACAAGGTAGTGAAGAATGAAAATAACATATATTGATTCAGAAGTGTTACTCAGTGCAGCAAATGGCTTATTCGTCAAGGCAATAGTTTACAAAGCAAATCCTTGAAACGCTTGTTAAATAATACTTTTTTCTAAAGCGGGCGATGGGACTCGAACCCACGACGTTCACCATGGGAAGATGACATTCTACCACTGAATTACACCCGCGAATTGCTACCACAAACTAGGCTTAAAGTTAAGCATACCACTATTTACAGCTGTTTTCAATTGGCTATAACATACACTGTTTTAGAGATGCTGATGCATAAGTCCTGTGACTGTTCAGATTGAAAAATTTTTTTAACTATAGCGGTTCTTAATTGCATAGAATACAGACCATTTGTAGGGGCACAGCATTGCTGTGCCCTATTGTGTATTGCATCCAAACGAGAACCGCTATAGTTAACGACGGTACTTGCTACCATATTTAACTAAAGAACAATATCCTCACCTCGCTCAGTGAAGCGAACCTCTTTAATATTCCATTGGGCATTACTTGTTAAGGTTTTGCGAAGACTACCAAACAGAGCAAACTGTTCACAACTAGAAAGAGAAGCTATTTGCCGCTTTGACTCAGGGGATATTCGCAAATCAACTGTAGCAATGCCATTTTTGACGTTGACACGATACCCAGACAAGCTAAAGTCGCTTGTATCTCGTTTTTCTAAGATTTTATTTACTACATTTTTCACTGGTTCCTCGGCTGGCACTGAAACCTTTTCTGGAACTAGCTTTTGACATTGAGCATCACTTGTGTATAGTGTGACGTTGGTAGTTTTACTAATGGCAGTTTTAGAAGTTGATGAGGAAGGTGTATTTTCCTTAGGAGGTTCTTGATTAAGAGATTTTTCTTTCAACTGAGCTACGCTAGGAATTTGGCTGGGAGTCTGAGACGGCAAGCTATTCGTTGCCGCTACGGTAGGGGATGTTTTGCCACTGTCAATATTCCGAGCAGTGGGGTTAGAACTACAACTGCTGAGGCTGACGACGATTGCCACAAAAATAAAGGGTAAAAAATATCTCTGAGTTGTGTTCATAATTTTTGCTTATAAATAATGTTGCTGCTATCAATTTCAGTGTCACTGGTATCAATTCCGCATAAATTTCTGAATATTGAGCCACTCTACAAAGTGTCAACCCAAAATTTGTTAAAGTCAAGAATTGCAGTACATACAGAGACTCAGCAAGTATAACGGTATCTGTACTAGCTGCAATTAAAAGGTATAAATAATCTACTTTACTGATGAGAAGAATACTCAACTGAAGCTTTGCAGTTGTGATCGCCTAACCGCTAGTGGTTTACTAGTTACGCCTTGAGGTTACTTACTCTAAAGCAAATTACTAGTTTTCACTACTTTTTTGCTTAGTCAATTGCTGCACTAATAATTGCACTCCCAAAGCCAACAAACCAATTGCCACTATACTAAATATCCCACTACCTAGAGCAACTACACCAACAACCAGAGTACGAACAGCAGAAGAAATCTTCACCACCAAGGGATTAATTGAATGGACAGGTTTAGTTGCAAAATTTGTAGCGATCGCAATCATCAGCGAATATACTGCAAATCCCATTCCTCCAGAAATCACCGCCCCCGTAAAACAGCGTAACGGACTCGCTGTAACCTGTTCTTTAGCATCTGTTTGTGGCGTGAGGTTTTGGTCATTCATAATCTTTGGGATTTTAGGTTTTAGATTTTCGATTGGAGGATTAGAAAATAATTATCGTAAATTAAAGGGTTTAAGAACCTGCAATCTACATGTATTAACCATTTCAGTCGGTGTTTAAATCCCCATATGAAATGTTTTGAATTTTGAATTTTGAATTGTTAATATCCTTAGCTAATCGTCCTTAAAATTGCATCTCTGCATCTTTACTAGCCATTTGAATTAAGCGTAAAGATTTACTTAAACTGAAGATGTCACCTGAATACCATGTGTAATTGTCCGAGTCACAAACAATTCTAAGTCTTTATCAACAATTGCTTCCCGAACTTGCAGCTTAATTTTTTCTGCCTGCTGTTGAGACTCAAAAAGAGCAAATACTGTTGGGCCTGAACCAGACATCATTGTTCCTAAAACGCCTTCCTGATTTGCCAATATTTCCCGCAGTTGCAAGACTTGGGGATAGGCTGGCAATACCACACGTTCTAAATCATTGTGCAGTTTTTGGGCAATTTCTCCCGCATCTTTATTCAGAATAGCTTTTACTATTGCTCCTGAATGAACTGCATTAGCACGTGCTGCTAAGTTGTCGATATCTCTAATATAAGAATGACCAAACTGCTGTCGATAGGTTTTGTATGCCCAAGCGGTGGAAACTTCTAAGCTGCGGTATTTGGCTAAGAGTATACATATGTCATCTAAACTCGGCAGGGGAGAAAGTTGTTCACCTCTACCTGTGGCGATCGCAGTTCCACCCGCCACACAAAACGGTACATCTGAACCGAGTGTGCTTCCCAACTCCTCTAATTCTGACTGAGTTAGCCCCAACTTCCACAGTAGATCTATCCCTACCAATACCGCTGCTGCATTCGTCGAACCCCCAGCCAACCCAGCAGCGACAGGAATCTGCTTGTTGATGGTAATCTCCACGCCTCCATATTTAGCAAAGGCTTCGGGAAATTGCCTCACGATTAATTCTGCCGCACGGTATGCCAGATTACTTTTATCCGTCGGTACTTGTGGGTGGCTGCAATGAACATGGATATTTTCAGTGCTGATGGAACGCACATCAATTTGGTCTGCAAGTCCAACACTTTGAAGTATCATGGCTAACTCATGATAGCCATCGGAGCGGTCGCCAATGATTTCCAGATACAAGTTGATTTTAGCAGGGGCAATTAGGCTGTAAGAACGCATTTTCTGAGAGTGGGGAATGGGGAACTCGGGGCCCCTTCTGGGGATTAGGGGCAATAGGGAATGGAAAATAAGAAATGGGAAAAAATCTGCCTTGTCCCCTACTTCATACTCTCCACTCCCAACTCATTCGCTAAAATTACCCATTGCTGAACGCTGAGGTCTTCGGCTCTAGCTTGGGGATTTATTTTTAATTGTTCCAGTAAGTGGCTCAAGCGATCGCGTTCTATAACTGATTGCAAATTATTTCGTAACATTTTACGCTTGGCACCAAACCCCAACTTTAAGAAATTCTCTAACTGTCGGGGATTAAGCGCTGGTATTTCTATGTTTCGGGGACGCAATCGCACTACTGCTGAATCCACTTTTGGCGGTGGATGGAATGCGGCCGCTGGGACTGTGCAGATTAACTCACACTCAGCCAAATACTGCACTCGCACACTCAAAGCTCCAAAAGCTTTTGAGCCTGATTTAGCATATAACCTTTCTGCTACTTCTTTTTGTACCAGCAACACTATAGAGTCAAATGGTTCGGGATTGGGGTTAGCGATCGTACCCAGTAGTTTCTCAATGATTGGCCCTGTAATATTGTAGGGAATATTAGCCACTACCTTATTTGGCTTGTGGAAATTGGGAAAGGCTGCCAGATAAGATGGTAAATCTAGAGTGAGAAAATCCCCTTGCAGCAGTAAAAAATTTTCAGTCTTACCAAGCTGCTTTGATAGCATTTGGCATAAGTCGCGGTCTATTTCAACTGCAATCAGAGATTGCACCAAAGGTAATAAACGACGAGTCAGAATCCCGGTTCCGGGGCCAATTTCCAGGATGCGATCGCTTTTGGCGTTGGCGGAGCCATTGCTTTCCGTACACTCTGCTGCTTTTATAATTGCGTTGAGCGCCTTTTCACTTTTGAGCCAATGTTGAGCAAAGACCTTGCGCGGTCGGATCATCTGTATTTATTGCCTAGTCTAGTTTTTAGCTTTTTCTCAAAAATTCATTATAGATTTTGAAGCCCCTCTACAGCGCTAGACTCACTGTAACGCCTATCTTCCATTCCCAACGCTCCAAAAATACAGGGGTGGGGCTCACTCTATAGAATAGGAGTCTTCAACCACAAGCTCCACAACAATTCTGCTCTTCTTAGTACAGTTAGTTCAAGTATGAGAATTCAGGATAAATCCCTCTAGCAATACTATCTCCTGCCTTTTTCGATAATCATTCAACTTACGTTCAGATCCTATTTGAAGACAAGCAAGCTGCATTCTTCACATAGTCAGGTTTAGCCACTTTGTTTTCGCTTCTCTCTGGTTGCTGAAGCAATTCATCTGAAAGTACTACCAGTCAAGCGATTTGCGATTTTAGGAAAAAAAATAAATTTACCCCTTGACAAACTAGGGGATGACTAGTTACTCTAGTTAAGTCGGGAAGCGAAAGACGCAAACGACCACTGAACCTAAAAAAAATAATACTTTGAAAGCTTAAGAAAAAACCAATCCTCGTCAAAAGATTTTAGTTTTGGAATTTTCCAAAAAGATAATCGAAATTGTAACTAGGATTCTGAAAAATATTTTTTTCAGAGCCACAAACTCGAAACACAACAAAACGGAGAGTTTGATCCTGGCTCAGGATGAACGCTGGCGGTATGCTTAACA